>JBDUEJ010000006.1:0-153487 GCA_040002475.1 bacterium
TCGCGATGCGCTTGAGCAGCGGCGCGCGCATCTCGGCGTCGAAGTATTCCGTGTTGAGATCGGCCACGCGCACGTAGCTCGTATCGCCGATCACACCGCCGGCGGGCACCGTGGCTTCGACGCGAACGCTGTACACGCCTGGCTGTTCCGGTGTGAACGTGCCGCGATATTCACCGTCGCGATCGATCGCCCAGTCGAGCGGAAGATCGCGTTTGAAACCACTGTCGCTCGTCAGATGCGCGACGACCTTCGCGTCGTTGCGCGGAATGAAGATGCTGTCGGCCACCGTGGCTCGAATCGAGATCGGACTCTTTGGATTGATCTGGTCGGTCGGGAGCGAGACGACCACCCGATTGGGCACGTCGCTCGTCAACCAGCGCAGCATCTGCCGCCACAGCTGGGAGAATGACTGATCGTCGACCGGCGACGCCGGATCCATCTGCCAGCTCCACGAATCCTGCACCGTGAACGCGACCGACAACCCGCGACCGTATCGCTGGTACACCAAGACCGGTTGCTCGTACGAACGAAGCGGCATTCCCGGATCGCCGGCTCGTCCACCGGGGGCCATTGTTCCCGTGATCAGCGTGACTGCTCCGGGCTTCACGTCACGCACGCGGTTCACCGTCGTCACCACCGGCAACGTCTTCCACCGTTGCATCGACGCCGTTCGCGTTTCCGCGATCTGTGCGACCGCGTGACTCGCACCCGCCGGCGTGAGCGCCACCTTGAGGTTGGCAAAGAACGTCAGCGAATCGGGAACGGCGGCGCCCGTGACGACGATCGGCATCACCTCGGCCAAGGGCGTGCCCGCATAGCCGCCTTCGCTGAATGCACGGCGTCCACCCAACATGAGCAGCCCGCCGCCGCGCACATTCACGAACTCCGAGAGCATCGCGAGCTGATCGTGCGTGAAGAAGCTCGCCTCGATACTGCCCATGATGATCGCGCGATACTTGAACAGCTCGGCGCGACTCTTCGGAAACCCCGACAGCAATTCGTCGGCGCTGTCCACGTTGAGGCGCAGAAACTTGTTCTCCGCGGTTCGCTGAAGGGCCACGAGCTGAATGTTGGAATCGGCCTCGACAGCGGCGCGAATGAACCGCATCTCCGATCGCGGCTCGCCTTCGACGTACAACACCTTCTCGCGTCCGTCGCGCACGTCGACCAACGCCTGCTGCAGGTTGTTCTGCTCTACCTGTTCGCCCGGCTGCGTGGGAATGCGAAACGTCAATGCGCGCGGTCCGGCGTCGCGCGCGACGACCGTCACACGAACCGGCGCCACGTCGCCGTCGGGCGGCAGCGTGATCGAATCACGCGATACGATGCGGCCCGCGTCCTCGACGACGAGCGGCACTCGCGCGCCTGCGTAGCCGCGCTGGCGAATCATCAGGTCGGCGACGAGCGATCCGCCCTTGAGCACCGAATGTGACGCCTCAACTCGGCGGATCTCGATGTCTTTGTCGAAACGATCGGCGCCAAGCCCGACGGTAAAGATCGGAACGGACTTCGCGCGGAGAGAGAGCAGCTCGTCGCCAATCGGCGCGCGCGAGTTGTCGGCGCCGTCGGATAGGACCACCAAACCCGACAGCGGAACGGCGTCCAACTCTTGCCGAGCCTGTTCAATGCCCTCGCCGACATGCGTGGCGTTGGCGGAAAAGGTGAGGTCGGCCGCGCTGTCGATGCGCTGCGCGCCGGCCGAGAACCGGAACAGCCGAACGATGAACTTGGCTCGCAATGACTTGAGAATCGCGCTGTCGGGACCGCCGAACGCGTGCTCCACCCAATCGCTGCGCGGTTTTCCGTCGCGATCGGCCACGCGCATGCTTCGCGAATCGTCGATCAGCACCCCGACATAATTGCGCTGCGGCACCGCCGCGGAGAGCAGCAGCATCGGCCGGAACAGGCAGGCGACCAGCAGCACGAGCGCGGCAACACGCACCCCGCCCAGTATCCACCGATCGCGCTTGGAGCTCTTGCCGCGAACGCCGGCGTAGCTGAGCACGGCGGGAATCGCGATCGCGACGGCAATAAGCAACAGCACGACAAGCGACAGGGGCGCGCCAAAGGCGAAACTTCCCTTCGCGAACTCCGTCGGCCTGTATTTGAACAGGAATTGAAAAATTCCGTCGAGCCAGTTGGCCATTGCAGCTAGTCGCTATCAGGTATCAGCTATGGCGCCATCGGTGTGATACCTGAATAGCCGATAGCCGTTCATGAAGACTACGCCGCGTGCGCAGGTAGAGTTGAGACACGCGACCACAACCGACAGTTCCTTATGCCTTTGTCTCGCTACATTTTCCCAACATGAAAGCCCGCTATCTCACCGCCGACGTCTTTACCGACCAGAAGTTCGGGGGCAATCAGCTCGCCGTTTTCCCGGATGCCGGGGAAATTGCTCCTGAGCTAATGCCACAGATCGCACGAGAGTTCAACTACTCCGAAACGACTTTCGTGCTGCCACCGGCCGATCCGAAGCATACGGCCAAGGTGCGCATCTTCACGCCTGGTGGCGAGTTGCAGTTCGCCGGACACCCGACCATCGGCACCGCCCACGTGTTGGCGGCGATCGGGGCAATCAAGCTCACCGGCGCTGAAACGCGTATTGTCCTCGAGGAAGGCGTGGGTCCGGTTCCCGTCACGATTCGCGCCGTGAACGGCTCGCCCGAATTCGCCGTGCTCTCCGCCGCGAAGTTGCCCGAGACGGGACCGCGGCCGCCGTCGAACGAAACGCTCGCCGCGATGCTGTCGCTGTCACCATCGGATCTGGTCGGCGGTGACATGGCGCCGGAGGCCGTTTCCTGTGGAACGCCGTTTCTCTTCGTCCCGGTCCGCGATCGCGCCACGGTCGCGCGCGCGCGCGTAAAGCTCGATTTGTTCGAGCCGGCGCTACAACGCTACGTCACGAATATGGTCTTCGTCTTCGCCATGGAGGGCGAGCAGCCGGGTTCCGACGTTCGAGCCCGAATGTTCGCACCCACCCTCGGCGTTCCCGAGGATCCCGCGACCGGAAGCGCCGCAATCGCACTCGGCGGCTATCTCGCCACGCGCGACCCTCGGTTCGAAGGGACGCTCAGGTGGGTCGTCGAGCAGGGGTTCGAGATGGGGCGCCCCAGCATTCTCGAAGTGGAAGCCGACAAAAAGAACGGCGAGATCACTGCCGCCCGCGTCGGCGGACGGACGGTGCTCGTGTGTGAAGGAACCATGAGTTTGTAAGGGAACGATCGACGGAGTATGAGGCCCCGATGACGATTGAATCGAAGAGCGACCTCGCCGGAATGCGCGCGGTCGGCAAGCTCGTAGGGCAAGCGCTGCTCGAGATGCGCGCCGCCGCACAACCGGGCATGACCACCGAACAACTGGACGACGTCGGTGCCGCATTCCTCAGGAAACGCGGCGCGCGGTCAGCGCCGCAACTCACCTACGACTTTCCGGGCTTCAACTGCATCAGCGTGAACGACGAGATCGTGCACGGCATTCCTGGCGCGCGCGTTCTGCAGGCCGGCGACGTGCTCAAAATCGACGTCACGGCAGAGCTCGACGGTTACATCGCTGACTCGGCGGTCACCGTCGTTTTGGCGCCGGTCGCCACGCATGCGCACAACCTGGCGCAGTGCGCACAGACCGCGTTCAAGAAGGCGGTGAAGGTCGCCGTCGCCCGCGCTCGCATCGCCGAAGTGGGCGGTGAGGTCGAAACGGAAGTGGAGCGGTGGGGGCATTCTGTGATTCGTGACCTGTGCGGTCATGGCGTGGGCCGCGGACTGCACGAGCAACCGTCGGTCCCCAATTTCTTCAGCCCGTCCAACCACAGTCGGCTGCACGAAGGAATGGTGATCGCGCTCGAGCCAATCATCAGCGAGTCGCGCACTGCCGTGGTGGAAGACCGCGACGGCTGGACGCTGCGCACGCGCAACGGCTGCCTCGCCGCGCACTACGAACACACCATCCTGATCCGCGAAGGACGCGCCGAGATTCTGACGGCAGCATAGGAGGAGACACGTTGCCTCACAACGCTTCGTCGATCGACCGCGGCCAATCCTGCTTCAATAGTCGCGAGAGTCCTCGGTCGGCCAAGAGACGTCCGTCCGTTTGGCAGCGCGCGCAGTAGTTCGTTTCGTTGTCGGCGTAGCGAATGCGCTGAACCGGCGAGCCGCAAACCAGGCACGGCTGCTTGTACTTCCCGTGAACGACCATCTCCGGTCGAAACGCCGTGACCTTCTCTGGAAACTCGTCGCCGGTCTCGGTGCGAAGCCGGTCGGTCCATTCGATCAGAATCTGACGGGTCGCGTCGAACAACGCGCCGACCTCGTCGTTCGTCAGGCGGCTCGTGAGCTTGACCGGCGACATTCGCGCCCGATGCAGGATCTCGTCGGAGTATGCGTTCCCGATGCCGCTGAACAGGCGCGGGTCGGTGAGTGACCGCTTGACCGTGTGATTCTCGGACCGCAGACGCTCGGCGAATTGCTCGGCGGTTGCGTCCAACACTTCGAGTCCGCCGCGGGCGAACTCGACCAGGCCGGCCTCGCCTCGAACGAGATAGAGCGACGCACGCCGCTTCGTGCCGGCCTCGGTGAGCGTGAGGATCCCAGTCGGAAACTCGAACACCGCGAGATCCCGTTTGAGGATCTTGGTTCCGTGTTTTTTCCAATGCAGCCGGCCGGCGATCATCAGGTGCAGCACGATGAACAGATCGTCGTCGAGTCCGACGACAATGCGCTTGCCCGAACGCTCCACGCTTTGGACGCGCTTGCCGACCAGGGCGCTCAATGGCGGCTCGACAGTTCGAAGGAGAAACGGCGTATTGAGCCGGACGTCCTCGACCGGTTCGCCAAGAACGCGGCGTCGAAGCGCCTCCGCGTAGACCGTGACGTCGGGTAGCTCAGGCAATTGAGTGCAACTCGTACCCGACAGGATGTCGTGAAAACCGCATTGGCCAGGAATCTCCAGGAACGCGAATTTGGGGCTCGTTGAGCGCGGGGCCATCGCGCCGCAACAGGCCTCCGTGTTTCGTCAGTACGTTGTCGGTGCATGTCCGTGGCAATACCGTTCAGGCCCGGCACGACAATTCCCGGAATTCCTGAATGAACAGGGAAGAAGCCCGGGCTCGTGGCGCGCTGGAATCGCTCGGAGCAATCAGTGTCGTGTCCGTGCAGTCTCAGTGTTAGTCCGTGCCAAAGCAGTTTTCAATAGAGCGAGCAACCCGGAGATGTCATGACCGCGACAGAGTCAGGCAATGCAACGGACGCAATCCGCACGAGCTCGGATCGCATTGGGCCGAGTGATTCGCGATACGCCGATCTGATTCGGCGCGGAATCAACAAGCGATTCACCGGCGCGCCGGACTATGTCCGGCTCGTCGGTTCGACCGCGCAGGTGGTGGACGCCGTACAAACCGCGGTGCGAGAAGGCCTGCGCCTCGCGGTGCGGAGCGGCGGCCACTGTCTCGAGGGATTCGTTGGTGATCCGGACGTTCGCGTCGTGTTGGATGCATCGCTTATGAACGCGCTCTACTTCGATGAAACGATGGGCGCGTTCGCGGTCGAGCCCGGACTTCTGCTCGACGAGACCTACCGGCGGTTGAATTTGGGTTGGGGCGTGACGCTGCCGGCGGGCGAATGTCCGAGCGTTGGCATTGGCGGACACATCGCCGGCGGAGCGTTCGGCTTTCTCTGTCGGCAGCACGGACTCGCGGCGGACCACCTCTACGCAGTGGAAGTCGTGGTGGTGGACGAGGACGGGACTGCGCGTGCTGTCGTCGCGACGCGCGAGCAAAACGATCCGAATCGAGAATTGTGGTGGGCGCACACCGGGGGCGGCGGCGGCAACTTCGGCGTCGTCACGCGCTATTGGCTGCGGTCGCCAAACGCGAATGGCGGTGATCCGAGCACGCTGCTGCCGAAAGCTCCGGAGTCTGTGCTGACATGTACAGCGGAATGGAATTGGGACGACATCGACGAAGCCGCGTTCACGCGGTTGGTTCGCAACTATGGTGAGTGGTGCGAGCGGAACAGCGCACCCGACAGTCCCACGACGGCGCTGTTCAGCATTCTCACTCTGCCTCGGCGCCAAGCCGGAAAAATCACGTTGCGCGCCATGGTGACCGGCGGCGCGGACGCTCAGCACCTGCTCGACGAACACACCGCGGCGATCTCGGATGGTGCACGCACCCCGACCGTCTGCGACGTCTCGCGAATGTCGTGGCTCAAGTTCGCGCTCGATCCGTTTCCTCCGCTGTTCACCGCGGGAATGGACGACGCGCGCATGAAGGTGAAGGATGCTTTCCTTCGCAAGCGTCACACGGACCGTCAGATCGCCGCGGCGTATCATCATCTCACGCGCGCCGATGTCGACGTCCCCGGCGGCGCGTTCAGCCTGGCAACGTACGGGGGGCGCGTCAACGCGGTCGCGCCGAACGAAACCGCGTCCGCGCAGCGTGAGTCGATTCTCACGACGGCGTATGTCGTCGGATGGGGCGATCCTCGCGACGAAGCGCGGAGTCTCGACTGGGTTCGCCAGTTGTATCGCGACGTGTTCGCCGAGACCGGCGGCGTTCCCGTGCCCGGCGACGTGAGCAATGGCGCGCTGATCAACCATCCCGACGCCGACCTGGCCGACCCGGCGTGGAACACGTCCGGCGTTCCGTGGTCGACGCTTTACTACAAGGACAATTATTCGCGGCTTCAGCGGATCAAGGCGAAATGGGATCCGCGCGACGTGTTCCGTCACGTGCTCTCGATCCGCCCGGCGTAGAGGCACCGGCGTCGAGCCAACCTTCTTGACGCCGGCGTTGTCTCAGGAGATAATGCGTGGCCCCTGAAGCGTTCAGGGGAGGGACGAGGGAGCGGGTGGCCGCCGCCGGACGACGTGACATCGGTGGGTCCGTTTGCCCTGTTCCCATGAACATTTCAGGGGAAGCACCCATGGCCACCATCGAACTCGATCTCCTTCAAGGCACCCTCGACCTGCTCGTTCTCAAAACGCTCACCTGGGGGCCGCGACACGGCTACGCAGTCACCGCGTGGATTCGCCAAACGACCAGCCAGCGTCTGCAAATCGAGGAGGGCGCGCTCTATACCGCGCTCCACCGCATGGAAAAACGCGGATGGCTCGAATCCGAATGGGGTCTGTCTGAAAACAATCGAAAAGCCAAGTACTACCAGCTCACCACGCTCGGACGAAAACAGCTTCGCGCCAAAACCGCGGTCTGGACCGAATATGCCGGCGCCGTGTTCACCGTGCTCCAAACCACGTAACCACAGCAACTCCATCGGACGACCGACTCACTATGCCTCGCATCCCCGGCATTCGGCGGCTCCTGCACATCCAGCGCGGCGGCGCCGGCGTCGACCGCGCCGTGGACGACGAGCTGCGCTTCCACTTCGACATGACGATGAGAGAACTCATGGCAAACGGCATGACCCCGGACCAAGCCCGCGCTGAGGCGCAGCGCCGATTCGGCAACGCGCAGCAAACGCGCGAGCGCTTGGCCGCGATCGACCGCTCGGTCGTCGAACGCGAGCGCCGGGCGGACTGGTCGAGCGCGTTCGCGCAGGACCTGCGCTATGCGTTGCGCGGCATTCGTCTCAAGCCATGGTTCGCCGGCGCGGTGATTCTCACGTTAGGCCTGGGCATCGGCGCCAACGCCACAATGTTCGGGATCGTGGATCGCCTGCTCTTTCGCCCACCCAACTTTCTCATCGCGCCCAACCGATCTTCGCGCCTTTATCTCGTGCAATCGTATCGCGGCGACGCCAAGCCGGAGAGCTCGATGGGATATCGCCGCTATCTCGATCTCAAAGAGGGCACCACATCGTTCGACGCGATGACGCCCTATTACATCAACGTGGTTGCGGTCGGTGCGGGTGACGGGACGAGAGCCGTGGCGGTCGCGGCGAGCGGGGCCGACCTGTGGAAGATGTTCGACGTCAAGCCGGTGCGCGGCCGCTTCTTCACGCCGGAAGAGGATGCGCCTCCGGCCGGCACTCGGGTCGTCGTGCTGTCGTATGCGTTCTGGCAGACGCAATTCGGCGGGCGCACGGACGCGATTGGCGCGTCGCTCGACGTTGGGCCGGCGAAGTACACCGTCATCGGCGTTGCGCCAGAGGGCTTCAACGGATTCGCTGCGGGCTCCGTCGCCGCGTTCGTTCCTCTGAGCGCGCAGGGCGGTGTCGACCTTGGCGTCAGGACAAAAGATCCCTGGTACAGCACGTACAACATGACGTGGTTTGATACGTTCGCGCGTCGTAAGCCGGGCGTGAGCGCCGAGGCCGCGTCGGCGGATCTCGACCACGCCTATCAGCAAAGTTATATAAAGCAGCTCGAAGGCAACCCGACGCAGACGCGGTTCGACATCGCGCGGCCGCACGCATTCGCTGGTCCAGTGCTGGAGGATCGAGGACCGAATGAGGGCAGCGACGCCAAGGTCACCACGTGGCTGGTCGGCGTCGCCGGCGTGGTTCTTCTGATCGCGTGTGCGAACGTCGCGAACCTGCTTCTGGCCCGCGCGCTCAAACGTCGCCGCGAGATCGCGGTGCGAATCGCCCTCGGCGTGAGTCGTGGACGGCTGCTCATGCAACTCGTCACCGAGAGCCTGCTGCTCGCGGCGATGGGAGGCGTCGCGGGATTGGTGATCGCCGAATGGGGAGGCGGCGTCATGCGACGCGTGCTGCTCAATCGATCCGACACCGGACCGTCGGCGTTTGCCGATCCTCGACTGTTGTTGTTCGCTGCCGCGCTCACCGTGGCCACCGGTTTGCTCACCGGGCTGGCGCCGGTGTTTCAAACAGGACGCGGCGACGTCGCCTCAGCGCTCAAGGCGGGTTCGCGCGAAGGTACGGTGCATCGGTCGCGCCTCAGGGTTGGCTTGCTCGTCGCGCAAGCAGCGCTCTCGGTCGTGCTGCTCGTTGGTGCGGGCCTGTTTCTCCGCAGCCTCTCCAACGTCCAGAACGTTCGCATGGGTTACGACGTGGACCGGCTGTTGTGGGTCAAGCTGAATGCGCGCGGCGTAACCAGCGACTCCATCGAGGATGTCGCGCTCCGCAACCGTCTGGTCGAGCGGGCGAAGTCGCTGCCCGGTGTGGAGCATGCGGCGCGCGCGCTCTCGGTTCCCTTCTGGAACACCTGGGGATTCTCGCTGTTCGTCGCGGGTATCGACTCCGTGGACAAGCTTGGCGACTTCACGCTGCAATCGGCAACACCGGAATTCTTCCAGACAATGGGCACACGAATCCTGCGCGGCCGCGCGTTCACATCGGCGGACGGCGAACACGCGCCGCGGGTGATGGTCGTGGGCGAATCGATGGCAAAAAAAATCTGGCCAACGCAAGACGCGATCGGCAAATGCATTCGCGTTGACGTCGACACCATGCCCTGCACCACCGTCATCGGCATCGCCGAAGATGTGCGCCGCGGATCGATGAGCGAAACACAGATGCACTACTACTTGCCAATCGATCAGTTCCAGCGGCGAAGCGGCGGCGTATTCGTTCGCACGCATGGACCTGCCGCGGAACGGGCCGAGGAAGTCCGCCGCGCGCTTCAGACGCTGATGGTCGGCACGTCATACGTGGCGGTGACGCCGATGTCCACGATCGTCGCGTCGCAGATTCGCCCGTGGAAGATGGGCGCGGCCATGTTCTCCATCTTTGGCGCGCTCGCGCTCGTGCTGGCGGCCATCGGCCTGTACAGCGTGATCGCCTACAACGTCACGCAGCGCACGCACGAGATGGGCGTTCGCGTCGCGCTCGGCGCACAGGCGCAGGATGTGGTTGGACTCATCGTGCGCGAGGGACTGTTGATCGTTCTGCCGGGTGTCGCGCTCGGCGCGATCATAGCGCTCGTCGCCGGAAGGTGGGTGGCTCCCTTGCTCTTCAACGTGTCGCCCAAAGATCCGCCCGTTCTGGTCGGCGTCATCGTCACGCTGGTCGCGGTCGCGGTCGCGGCCAGTTGGATACCGGCGTTGAGAGCGTCGAAAGTGGATCCGAACGTGGCGCTTCGAGCCGATTGATCGTGCGTTCTGTTTTGACGCAATCCTATTGACGCTTTCGCGTCCGTCGTGGAGCTTCCGGAACTTCCTCGTGGAGCTCCACTGATGTTCGCTTTGACGTCGATCTTCGGCTTGCTGCTGCAGGCGGCCCCTCCCGCCGCCGAGCCGGGCGTGGCGGCGAGAAACCCCGCCTACGCGCACGATGGGCGGCTCGCCGTCACCGTGCAAGGCGACCTGTGGGTGGTGTCGAAGAGCGGGCAATGGAGTCGAGTCACGTCGGGCCCGGCATGGGATCGCGAACCCTCGTGGGCGCCCGACGGATCGTCGATCGTGTTCTCGTCGGACCGCGCGGGCAACTTCGATTTGTGGCGTGTCACGATTGGTCCCAACGGTCCGGCGGGCGAACCTGAGCGAATCACGACGTCACCACTCGCCGACGGCGAACCAGCCGTGGCTCGCGACGGACGCATCTACTTCGTGCGCGGACGCCTCGGCGCGGCCGCGCTCTGGGTTCGTGCGGCCGACGGCGCGGAATCGCGTGTGACCAAGGATCGCGCGGTAGAACGCTGGCCGGCGGTTTCCGCCGACGGCGCGCGTTTGGCCTACGTGTCGATCGCCGATGGAACACACAAGCTCCATGTGCGAATGCTGGAGACCAACCGCGACAGCGTCGCGTTGACCGACCCGCGCATCGAACGTCCGGCGTGGTCGCCGAGCGGCGATCGCCTTGCGTGGACGGCGACGGGTGTGCGCGGGCAGGTGTTCGTCTCGCCGCTCGATGGTCGCTACACCAATCTCGTCAGCGTGCGTCACGCTGAATCGGCGTGGAACCCCGACGGAAAGACGTTGGCGCTCGCCGACATTCCAGCAACTGAGGCGATCCCCGCCGTCGGGTATAACGGCGATCCGGATCGCACCGGCGACCGCGACGCCAACGTGTTGGGCGGTGTGCCGGGACGGTTGTGGACGGTCGATGCGCCGTCGGCGCCCGATGAACGCCTCGCGGAACAGCCATTGACTGGCGCCGCTTCAGATCGCGCGCGGCGCAACGCCGACGGCTTCGACCAAACATGGAATCGAACGGCGGCGCTCTACTACTCGGCGCCCGACGCCGCGGCACGTCGCGCGCAGTGGGAAGCGCTCAAGACGAAATATCGTCCGCGCGCTCTCGCGGCAACGACCGACGACGAGCTCAGGACGGTGATGCACGATCTGCTTCGCGAGCATCCGCCATATCGACAGGCGGCGACGGGGCGAGCGGCGGTGTCGAGCGCACATCCGGTTGCGACCGCGGCCGGCGTCGAGATCCTCGCCAAAGGCGGTAACGTCGTCGATGCGGCGGTGGCCGTTTCATTTACGCTCGGCGTGGTCGAGCCGGACGCGAGCGGACCGGGCGGTTATGGGCAAATGCTCATTCATCAAGTTGGAATGGACCGGCCGCAGCTGATCGAATTCATGTCGCGGGTTCCGGAAGACGCCGGCGCCGGAGCTCCTGCGGTGCCGCAAGCGGGGCGTGTTCCGGACGGTGGGCCGGCGTTGGTGAACGTTCCTGGCACGGTCGCGGCGATGTATTTGGCGTGGCAGAAATACGGCGGAAAGAAGCTCACGTGGTCGGATCTGCTTCAGCCGGCCATCCGCGCCGCGCGCGACGGATACGCCGTGAGCGAGGGCTTGGCGACAACGCTCGCCACGGAACGTGAGCAATTTCTCAAGAACGAAAGCAGTCGCGCGCTGTTCTTCCGCGACGACCAGCCGCTGCACGTGGGCGACACGCTCAAGAATCCGGATCTGGTCTGGACGTTGGAGCAGATCGCCAAGGGCGGCGCCGATGCGTTCTATCGCGGAGAGATCGCCAAGCGCATTGTCGCCGACCTGCACGCGAAGGGCAATCCGATGAAGCTGTCCGACCTGTCGCGCTACTACGCGGCGGAGCGTGTGCCGATCGCGGGCAGCTATCGGGGCTACACGTTCTACTCTCCGTCACCGCCGGTGAGCGGCGGCGCCGAGCTTGTGGCCAAGATGAGCATGCTCGAGCTGTATCCGAATCCGAAGCCCTACACGGACGATGCCGGAACGCTGCATGCGATGATCACTGCGTGGCAGCTCGTTCCATCGACGCGCAACCGGATCGCCGATCCTGGCATGTGGCCGGTGAACACGGAGCCGTTCACGAACAAGGACACGGCGAGAATTCGTTGGAGCTGCTTCGATCCGAACAAGGCGTTGAATGCGTCGGCGCTTCGCGGGGACACGCTCACCTGCGCCAAAGCGAATCAGAAGACGGCGAGCATGGACGTCGCGATTCCGCCGGAGTGCGTCGCGCACGGCTACGATTGGCCGGCCGGAGTTCCGTGCCGGTCCGCCGGCACCACGTCGTTCGCCGTCGCCGATGCGGACGGCAATGTTGTCTCCGCCACGCAGACCTTGGGAACGTGGGGCGGCAATTTCTACGTCACGCCGGGTTTAGGGTTTTTATATAACGACAAACTGTCGCCGTTTGCCGGGGATCCCTCAGCCTATGGTTCTCGAATGCCTTTCTCGCGCGGCGGGAGCACGATCACGCCGACGATCGTGCTCCAGGGCTCGGGCAAGTCGCAGCACGCCGTCATGGCATTCGGCGCGGCGGGCAACGAGTGGATCACGCCCGCGGTCTACCAGATATTCGAGGGCATGGCGGATCAGCACCTGGATCCGCAGGCGGCGCTCGAGCTGCCCCGATTCAGCGTCGGCGGTTTTGGCGGCGGTGGACGCGGTGGCGGTGGCGGTGGCGGTGGCGGTGGCGGTGGCGGTGCCCAGCCGGCGGCTGGCCCGCTCGTCCGCATCGAGGACGGATTCGCGCCGGCGGTAATGAAGCGGCTGGAGGAAATGGGCTATCGACTACAGATCGTGTCGCTGCCGGGCGAGCTTCGCGAGGGCTATGGCGCCGCCCTGCGCATTGAGAACGGACGGGTTACGGCCGGTGCGGATCCGCGGCGGGCGGGCGCGGCCGGCGCTGTTCCCTGAGGCGCGATCGTCGATCGTCGCGCGTCAGTGATCGAGCGGAACCGCGAATGTGAGATCGCTGATGGTGTAGGTGACTTCATCGTCGGCGATGAACTCCTGCCCGCCGGAATTGATCAGCGTGGGATAGCCGAGGATGGGGTGATAGGTGATCTCGAGCCCCACCGCGTGGTCGGCGATTGCCCGATCGATGAAATCGAAGAGCTTCTCGACGGTCAGGACGTTCTGCGTGCCGATGTGCTGTCCGTTTGACACCAACGTCGCCGCGACGACGGAATCGCCGCTCACTTCAATGCGGATCGGCCCGCCGCCCGCGCAGAAGCATGCCGTGGCCAGCGTGAATTTGTACGTGCTCTGGCGCTGGAGCTGCCATTTTTGTCGGTTCGTGTCGAGCCGCGAGCGTTCGCCGCCCGGTGAGAACGGGTCGCTGCAGCCGATCGCGGCGAGCGACAAGAATACCGTCAGAAGAAACTGGCGACGCGAGCCCATTGGCCGACCTTAAGCAAAGAACTACTGGCCGAACCGCACATCCAGCCGCGACGTCACACGATCACTACTATCCTCAGACCAGAGACCTATTTCGGCGGCTTGGCGGGCATGGGCATAGTCATCGGCATCGCCGCCATCGCCGAATCAGGCATCGCCGGCAGGTCGGAGAGATGCTCCTGGACCACGTACCAGCGATCACCGCGCTTCTGAAACACCGCGGTCCACGCGCCGCCGATCGTGTGCGGAAGGTTTCGCGGTGTGAGGTGCGGCACGTGATAGGTGGCGGTCATGACTGCCGCCGTCGGGCTCAGGACGTCGACCACGATCTGGTCCCAGATCCACTTGGGCTCTCGCATGTTGGCGCCAACGTTTTGCCAGAACGCGTGAATTCCCATCGCCAAGGTGTCGCGCGACGTGAGCATTTGTCCGCCGGCGGCCGACACAACTCGACCACTCGCGGGGTATAGACTGAGTAAGCGTTGCTCGACGTTCGGCGTGGTCAGGTCGTACGCCGCCTTGACCTGACGGGTCAACGAGTCCACGATTGCCTGGCGCTGTGACTCCGTGACGGTGCTCGACCCCGAGCAACCGGCCAGGCTGAGGCCGCTGAGTGTGATGAAAATGAGCGCCGTTGGTAGCGCGGTTGGCAGTCGCATCAGGGTGCCGAGGTAGAGGCGGTGTCAGATACCCGGAGATGGAAACATCGTTGCTTGTCCTCGATCGCGGACGGGCAAGTCTCCGGTAGGTGACGAGAAGAAAAGCTTAACGGCGCAGATTGGGCTTTAACATGTGGCCCACGGCATGCCGGTCTCACTACGTGGTTGTCGCGCGCGCGTCCCATCGAGTGCGACGAAAAAGGTCTGAACGCCCCAGGAGGAACCGTGCGTAAGCTCATTCAGTGGTCTTTGGTTCCAGCCGTCTTGATCGTGGCTGCGTGCGGGAAGGGGAAAGCGCCGACGTCCACGGCGATGACTGAAGATTTGAAGCGGGACCTGAAGCTGGCCTCGGCCACGCAGAACATTCAGATCAGTCCGGACGAGATTTCGCCGAAGAGCCATCAGGAGCTCGCGGTGAAGCCGAAGGTTGCGCCCAATGGGCCGAAGGTTGTGCGGACCAACCATCCCACGGTCAAGGCGTCGACCACGCCGACCGAAGTGGCCGAGATCAAGACGGACATCCCGCAGGTCCAGGTGATGGCGTCGGCGGCGGCTCCGTCGGAAACGCCGACCAGCGACGCGCCGCCACTTGCTCGTCCGTCACCCGTGCCGGCCGCGAGCTATCCTGGCACCAGCGCCATTCCGAACCGCGGTAGCGGTGGCATTCTCGGCGGCATCTTTGGCGCGGTCATCCGTGGCGGTGTCGTGGGCGACGACGATCATTGCGATCCTCGGGGCGGGGCGCGCCGCGGTGGCGGCCGCTCGATCGGCGGCGACAATCTCCCGGTGTTCGGCGGCGGCATTGGCGGCATGGGCGGCACGCGCGTCCCGGTCGCACCGATGGGACGTCATCGATAAGCGTCTCCTGATAAGCGTCTCCTAAAGATTCGCAATTTGTAAAGAGACCATTCACGGCGCCGTTCGACTTGGTCGAGCGGCGCCGTGATGCATTGTCGAGATACCGCGTCGCCACGTCCCGCCGACGCGCGAACCCGAAGTCCTTTCGCCAAGACCGGCGGTGTCATAGGATCTCCGGCATGCGAATCCGACATCTCGCAACTCTCGCAACTCTCGTAGCTTTCGTCGCAACGGGCGCCAGCGTCGTCGCCTGCAGTTCGAGCGAATCCATGGCTCCATCGGACGCTCAAAGCGGAGATCCATCGTATTCGGTCTCGGTGAGCGGCGACCGCGCCGGCTCGATGCACGGGATCACGTTCACATCGCGGATCGCGGACGGATTCACCGAGGTCTGCGGAGCAAGTTCGCAGTCGATCGACGTCGTGCTGATCTCGCTCGCGACGAGCAACGTGAACCCGCGCAGATCGTGATCGGACCGCAGGTGAGCATTGGTTTGATGGGAAAACTGGCCACCGGCACGAACCGACGGCGCCGTGACCATCACCTCCGTGTCGCCGAAGATTCAGGGCACGTTCAGCTTCCACTCGTCGCACTCATTGCTGTGGCCGGCCGTTTTGGTGCTCAATCAACCGCTCTCGTCGACGCCGGCGTCGCTCGACGCCTCGGGATCGTTCATCGCCAAGGTGCCGTGACCGCCTCGGAGTGCCCACGCTTGCGATGGACTGAGTGCGGGTGCGACGTTGACAAGCCTTACAGGTTGGCCCGAACTATTTCGCCACCCATCCTGTCTAATTGCGGTTCGCGGTTCGCTCGACCGATCCTTCACAGCTGGTTTCATAGGCGGTGCAGATGGACGCGCTCCTTCGGGACATCCAGTACAGCTTTCGCCGGATGAGAAAGAGTCCGACGTTCACACTGATCGTCGTGGTCACGCTCGCCCTGGGCATTGGGGCTAACACCGCGATCTTCAGCGTCGTGAACACGGTTCTGCTGCGCCCTCTGCCATATCGCGCGCCGAGCCAACTGGTCTCGGTCCTCCACTTCTATCCGTCGCTCAACAACATGGAGGCGCCCGTCTCGGCGCGCGGCTTCCGCGACTATCGCGACAAGACATCGAGCTTTGAATCGGTAGCCGTCGAAACCGGATTTGGCGCGAATCTCACCGGAACGGGTGATCCCGAACGCGTTCCCGGCGTGCGCGTGTCGGGCGATTGGTTTCACGTACTCGGCGTCTCGCCGCTCCTCGGCCGCGCGCTTCAGCGCGACGACGACGAACCAGGTCATGAGCACGTCGTAGTGCTCAGCTTTGGTGCGTGGACGCGATTGTTCGCCGCCAGCCCGTCCGCGGTCGGCAAGTCGATCGAGCTGAATGGCGAGAGCTATCACGTCGTTGGCGTCATGCCGGACGGCTTCCGCAGCTTCAACGCGCGCACCGCCGATCTGTTCGTCCCGCTCGCCCTCAAACCGCAAGCATTCACCGGCGGCTACACGAACGAATATCTGAATCTCACCGCGCGACTCAAGCCCAACGTGCCGCTCGAGCGGTCCCGCTCCGAGATGGCAACATTCGCCGAGAACTTGAAGAAGGCGAACCCCAACCAGTTTGGTCCGAAGTGGACGCTCAAGGTGCGGTCGCTCGACGACCTGGCCACCGGACGCATTCGTCCCGTGCTGCTCGTCTTGCTTGGCGCCGTGGGGTTTGTGCTGCTCATCGCGTGCGCCAACGTCGCGAACCTGCTGCTCGCTCGCGCCGCGGTGCGCATCAAAGAGGTCGCAATTCGGTCCGCGCTCGGGGCTGATCGCGCATCGCTCGTGCGCCAGCTTCTCACCGAGAGCGTCATGCTCGCGGTCGTGGGCGGCGTGTTGGGCCTCGTGTTGGCGCATTGGAGTGTGAAGTCGCTCGTGGCGATGAATCCCAATTTGCCCAGGGCGTCGGAGATCGGCATCGACCCGAGTGTCATGGCTTTTACACTGGCCGTGTCCGTCGTGACGGGCCTGCTGTTCGGGCTCGCGCCGGCGCTTCAGACGTCGCACACCAATCTTCAGGAAACGCTCAAGGACGGCAGCCGGAGCGGGCAGGCGGACTTTGCCGGGCGGAACGTGCGCCGCGGGCTGGTCGTGGCCGAGGTCGCGCTGTCGCTTTGCTTGCTGATCGGCGCCGGCTTGTTGATCAAGAGCGTGGGACGGCTGCAGGGTGTGGACCCTGGCTTTGGCGCGCAGAACGTGCTGGTATTCAACCTGGCGCTGCCACGGGTGAAGTACGCGAGCGACACGTCGCAGATTCTGTTCACCGAACAGCTTGTGCCACAACTCAACGCGCTCAACGGCGTGAAGGCAGCGGGCATCACGTCGGTGCTCCCGTTTGGCGGCGGCTGGTCAACGGCGAGTTTATCGATCGAAGGATTGACCGTCCCGCCTGGGCAAAATGGTCCATGGGGAGACATTCGCGTCGTGTCGCCTCGGTTCTTTGAGGCACTGCGCATTCCGCTCAAACGCGGACGAACATTCAACTCGCAAGACACCCAGGGCGCTCCGCAAGTGGCGGTGATCGATGAGCAATTCGTGAAGAAGTATTTTGCGAACACGGACCCCATTGGAAAGCGCCTCACGTTTGGCTCGGCGCAAGGGAGGACCGATTCCACGTGGATCACGATCGTCGGTGTTGTTGGACACGCGGCGCACGAAGGCCTCGATGCGGAACCGCGGATTCAGTACTACTTCCCGAGCAGCCAGTCGGGCACGGGATTCATGAGCGTGGTCGTGCGAACGACCGGCAAGCCGCTTTCACTGTTGCCGGCCGTGCGCGACGCCGTCCACAGCGTCGACCGCAATTTGCCGCTGGCCGCAGTCAATACGATGGAGGCGCTGGTCGAGTCGTCGGTGGGACAGCGCAAGCTGTCGATGATTCTCCTTGGCGTGTTCTCCGGAATCGCGTTGCTGTTGGCGTCGATCGGCATCTATGGCGTCATGAGCTATTCCGTGGCGCAACGCACGCGTGAATTGGGTATTCGCATGGCGCTCGGCGCGGCGCGATCGCGCGTACTTGGCCTGGTCGTATGGCAAGGAATGGCGTTGGCGGCGGCGGGTGTAGCGATCGGGCTCGTTGCGGCGTTTGCCTTGACGCGCTTTTTGGCAAACCAGCTCTTCGGCGTCGGCGCGACCGATCCCGCGACGTTTGCGATCGTCTCCGTCGTGCTGGCTGGGATCGCGCTGCTCGCCACGTTGCTTCCCGCGATGCGCGCGACGCGCGTCGATCCAGTGGTGGCGCTCCGCGACGAGTGATCCAAGTGACGCCTCACCGCTGTTCTCGGTTGGGCGAACTGAGACCCGACGCGTGGTGAGGAAAGGAGAACCTTGATGAATTGGCGCGCAAACGCCCTGTTGCTCGCGAGTGCCGGCGTTGTCCTGGCATGTTCCGCGAGCACAGAACCGCAGATCGTGCGTGCGTTCGACAAGCCCGGCGCGATCCCGACGGAGTATGGCGACGGTGCATCGCGTGCGATGGCGTATTTCGCATTTACCGGGAAGCGGGCGCCCGTTTCGCTCGCCATGACGCGATTCACCGTCGAAGGCCGGCCCATTTATTCGTCGATCGAGACGCAGTCTGGACGAGCCATTTTTACGATCGATGAGCGGGCCGACGGCGGGACTCTCCGGACGGACACGCTCAGGAGTCTGGCGTTCGTTCGGTATGTCCCGGGGCGGATCGTGAACGGCGTCGAAGTGGCGAAGGAGCGGATCGAAGTTGCTGATCCGTCGGCGCTCGCCAACGGCGGCGTGTACCTGTTGGTGGAGCCGGCGTGTCTCACCGGAGCGTGCACGCGAGCGTTCTGATCCCGCCCAGGACTCAAGAAACTCGCTCGGCCAGCCGACACCTTTATTGCGTCCTCCAACTGTCGCCATCGGTGACTTTGGAGCTCTCCCCTCCGCAGCGTGATCCCTTGGCGCCGCACGGTGACGCCAATTGGTTCACGATGTCCGGACGGTACGGTGACGCAAATACAGGTGCATTCGGCGAGCGGAACGAACACTTCCGCCGTGCTCGGCCTCCTCGATAGCGAGTTGAGAGGCGCTTCCGCCCCCGCGCATCTGCTTTTTGCCTTTTACGGCGCTGATCACGACGACATCGCCATCCACGATTACTTGTCGAAGCGGTTTCCCGGAACACCGGTAATCGGCGGCACGTCGTCGGGCGGATTCATGACGCACCGCGGAATGTGCGACGAGAACTCCATCGGGCTACTGCTGATCGACGACCCCGCTGGCGAATATGGCGTCGCGTCGGGTCGGATCGGTGCGGACGCCGCGAAATCGGCTGAAGCGCTCCTGCAGGAGGCGCTGTCCAGTTGCGGTTGCAGCGGCGAACTGCCGGAGCTGATCTGGGTCTATCAGGCGCCGGGACATGAGGAAGCGGTCATCGAAGGGCTGCGCCGAGTTGTGGGTGACCGCTGCCCAATCGTCGGCGGATCGTCCGCCGACAACGATGTCAGCGGAAAATGGCGGCAGCTCGGGCCCAGCGGACCACTGTGCGACGGTCTGGTGATCGCCGTGTTGTTCCCGTCAACCGCGATCGACTGCGCGTTCCAGGGCGGCTACGAACCAGCGGGCCCGAGTGGCATTGTCACCGGCGTTGCGTTCCATGCCGTTGGCGAGAGCGGAATCGTGACCTCGGCATCGGGCCGAGAGATTCTGACGATCGACGACATGCCGGCGTCCGCGGTCTACAATGACTGGATCGACGGTCGCCTGTCGGGCAAACTCTTGGACGGGGGAACGATCCTCGCCGAGACCACGATGTGTCCCCTGGCCGTCGACGTGGGACGCGTGGATGGCATTACGAATTTCCTGCTGGTACACCCGGAGTCCGTGCAGACGAACGGCGCGCTGACAACGTTCTGCGCGGTGGACGTCGGCACTCGCGTTTATGCGATGAAGGGTGACCGCTCGCGACTGATCGAGCGCGCTGACCGCGTGGTGCAGCAGGCGAAGCGAGCGCTCGCCGTGGCGTCGCCGAGCATCGCGGGCGCGCTCGTCATCTATTGCGCGGGCTGCAAGATGGCGGTGGGTGACGACATCGCGCAGGTCGCGGCGGCGGTTGCGCGCGGACTGGGCGACGCGCCGTTCCTGGGGTGCTTCACGTTCGGAGAGCAGGGACAGCTTCTCGACCGAAACGTGCACGGCAACCTGATGATCTCCGCCGTCGCATTCGGCTCTTGATCGTTCCATGACGACGGCCCTCGGCGGACAACCGATCGAAAGTGCGGAGGATCTGCGCGAGGCGCTGCGCGTGCTCAGGTGTGAGCACGATGCGCTCGCCATCGGCGCTGCGCAGTCTCAGCAACTGCTCGACGCGCTCGAGTCGCTCCTGAGCATCGATCCGTCGGAGGATCCCTTCGTGCAGGTATTCGACGCCCTGCGCAAGGCGTTCACCTTCTCGCAAGCGTTGATGCTCGCCGAGACCGAACAGGACGACCTGGAATGCATCATGGCGGAACCCGCCGTCCTGATCGGAACGCGCTGGCCGGTCGGTCCGCAGTTTCGAAAGGTGTTGGGCGGCCGGGTCGTGGCGACAATTTCTTCCGCGACGGCGGCGGAGTGGCGCGGTGCCGCCGGCCTCGGACTCTCGAGTGATCAGTCGGCCCTCTATCTGCCGGTTCGTGTGCGCGAACGCCGCGGCATCCTCGTGCTGCTGCGCGCGCCGGGGCTCGTCGGCTTCGACCGCCATCATGTCGTGCTGGCGCGCAAGTGTTCGCTGCTCGCCTCGCATGCGTTGGCGTCGCGCGTCGCCAGCCAGAGTGAGGCGGAAAGTCGCGGACTGCGCGAGCTGACCACGCGGTTGCAACTGAGCGAGCAGGCGGCGAAACGCAACGCGGATCTGTTGAATGAAGTCGTGAACGTTTTGCCCGTGGGGCTTACCGTCCAGGACGCCGAGGGACGTCTGCTCGTGATCAACGACGCCGCGGCGACCGTGCTCGGGTTGCCGGCGGCCGTGCTCCGCGGAAGAACGCCACACGAGCTTCACGATACGCCGGAGCTCATAGAGCGCGATCGGCGCGAATACCTCGAACGATTGGACGGTCCGAGCCAGCGCACCGAGGAGCAGTCGGTGACCGTGGGCGACAAGGCGATCACCTTGCTGACAACGAGCAAGCCTGTACGCATCTTCGACGAGCGCCTGCTCCTGTCCACGTCGTTGGATATCTCTGAGCGAAAGCGGTTCGAGGACGAGCTGTCGCGGCGCGCGTTTCACGACCAGCTCACGGGTCTGCCGAATCGTGAGTTGATGCACGAGCTGGTCGATCAGGCGTTGCGCGCCAACGCGCGCGGCGGAATGTTCGCGCTCGCGTTCATCGATCTCGACAATTTCAAGCGAGTCAACGACTACTACAGTCACGCGATCGGCGACCGCCTGCTCATTGAAGTGTCGCGGCGCATCGCTGAGCGCGTGCGCCCCGGCGACTGCCTCGCGCGCATCAGCGGCGATGAGTTTCTCCTGCTCATCAACCCGCTCGAGGCGCGCACCGATCTTCCGCTCTTGATCGATCGCGTCGTGGACGCGCTGAAGCAGCCATTCGACATCGAAGGGCATCATGTGCTGACGTCGGCATCCGTCGGCGCGAGCATCTTCCCCCTCCATGGCGACAACTACGAAACGCTGCGCCGCGGCGCCGACAGTGCGATGTATCGGGCCAAGCGCGATCGCAAGGGAAGCGCCACGTACTTTGATCGCGCCATGGATACCGCGATGACGGCGCGAATGGCCTTGGAGCAGCGGCTGCGCGTTGCAATCAGCGAGAAACGTTTCCGCGCGGCGTATCAGCCGAAGATTCGTCTGTCGACAGGCGAAGTCACGGGATTTGAAGCGCTGGTTCGATGGGTGGACGAGGACGGTACGACACACATGCCTGGCACGTTCATCGAGCTGGCCAGCGAGCTCGGTCTGCTCGACGACATCACACGATTCGTGTTGCAGGATGTGGAACAGTCGCTCCCCGAGCTGAGCGACCGCTTTGGCGGAGACTGTTCTGTGAGCATCAACGTGTCACCGCGACAAGCGGCCGACGCCGCGTTCATGGGTTCGCTCATCGCCCAATTGGCCGGCAAGGGGTTGGCAAAGCGTTTCATTCTCGAGCTGACGGAGGATGCGCTCGAAACGACCCAGCGTTTTCAACGTGAAGTGCTCCCCAATTTGCGCGCGCATGGCTTGCGCGTGTCGATCGACGACTTCGGAACCGGGTATTCGTCCCTGTCCACGTTGACCGACATCACCGCCGACGAGATCAAGGTCGACCGCGCCTTCATCACGTCCATCCACGACCGTCCGCGCAGTCAGGGAATTCTCAAGGCAATCGAGTCGCTCTGCTCCGCGCTCGACATCAGCGCGGTTGCGGAAGGCGTTGAGACCGACGATGAGCTCATGTACCTGCGACAGCACACGTCGATCGACATTGTGCAGGGATACTACTTCTCGAGGCCGGTGTTGGTCTCCGAGCTGCCGTCGTCGTTTGCCCACGTGCTGGCGGACTGAGGTGCCCTCGGCTAGCCGCGATCGAGATTGCGGCGGCGCGGACCGGGTGGATGGGGCGGCTCGTCTGGTCTCCAGTCAACATCGGGCGCGCGGGGATGCGGTTGTGTCGCGCTCACATTCGACGAGTCGATCGCAGCAAAGATGAAGTTCTCCGACGGCACCGGCGAGCCGTGCATGCGCCGAAGCATCGCCAGTTGTCCGGCGTGCGTCATTGCGTCGGCGAGCGGCCCCTGAAGAAACTGTGTGTCGTCGATTCGTGCCGTGAGGCGCGGATCTGCCAAATCGTGATGCAAGGCCGCGAGCGTATCGTGAAAGCGCTCGACCTCAGCGTCAAGCGACGACAAACGGGGCGGCTCGAAGTCACCGCCACGCAGCATCGTGCGAGCATACCCGACTAGGCCGGTCATATGCCAAACGAGCTCGGACGGCGTGCGCACGTTTGGTCCCGCGCGAAACTCGGCGAAGGTCTCCGGCGCATCGCGCAGCGCCTTCTGAGTGCGGTACGCGAGCGCCGCCAGAAAATGTCGAAGAAGCTCCCGAGATTCGTTCATGGGTTTCCCGGCGCGACGCCCGCCATGTTTACCTCGTGCAAGGACGAACTCTCACGGCTACCAGGTTTTCGACCACAGGAGGTATCACGCAGAACGTTAGCCCTTCCTGCGCAGAAGCAATGGCCGGCCAAGTGAGGCACGCCACCGACGCGCAAAGTCGAACTGGTCGACCTGTCATCGACGCACCTGTCTCATCAGGTCGACCGGATGTATGAACACCCGGCTTCTTGCGCGCGATGCACGGCGTACACGCCCGTGGGCTGCAGGATCACGCCCGGAACGAGGTTCGCCTTGAGCTCTTCGTAGATCGCACGAGAGTCCGCCTTCGTCTTCTCGGCGAGTTGGCCGGCGTAGCCGCGCGTGGCCAGATCGCAGCCGAGCAGAACGTGCCCGTTCGCCGCGAGCCAGGTGAGGTTTGCCTGCGGACGCGTGCTCGACGCGGGTCGCGCGGCGGCAGTCGACGACGGCGCTGGCGCGGAGAACGGGTTTCTCGTCGCCCATTTGTCCGTTGAGAAATCTTTAACCTTGCGGTCCTTTCCGATCTCGTACTTGGCCCACATGGCGTCGTTCAACACCATGGGAATCGCGGCGTGACGCATCACGACGACCGCCTGTACGTCGGTCTCGCCCGCTGCCACAGCGTCACGCATTCCGCGGATATACCCCGCGGCATTGGACAGCACGAGCCCGTCTTCGAATTGCGGCGAGTCGAACACGGCCTTGTGCTTGGCCGTTAGGCGCGAGAACCACGAATCGTCCCAATGGACCGGCGTCGCGGGAGCCGGCGTCGGCGGGGTACCTGTGTTGGGCGTCGGAGCGGTGGCGCCTCCCTGCCCCGCCGTTGCCGGCGCGACACACGCCGTGCCGGCAAGCACAATGGCGGACACGGCGAACTGTCCGAGGAATTCGCGACGCGGCGTGGGACGATCGGCGGAGGATGTCGTTGACACGGAGGGAAGTGGACGGAGTGAGCGTGAATGCGAGCGGAGACCGGCGATCTCGATCTACCCGCGGTCGATCAACATCGAAGATACTGCGCGCGCGCGCGATGACGAGACGGCGTCCGTTTTTGGGACGGTCGGTCCCATTCGCGGACGAATTGGCGCGACCTCGCTCGTCGCTGCCGACGCAAGTCATTGCAGCAACGCACGATGTGACGAAAGGAACGCGGCACGAATGTTTCTCATGGACCAACCGCACAGGCGTCCTCCACCGGCATCACTAAATGGACATTTTCTTCCAAGACATTCGCTACGCCGCCCGAAAGCTGATGCGCTCTCCGGGCTTCACCACCGTTGCCGTTGCCACGCTCGCACTCGCCATCGGCGCAACGACGGCGGTGTTCAGCATCGTCAACGGAGTCCTGCTCAAACCGCTTCCCTTTCCGAATCCCGATCAGTTGGTCGCGGTCGCGTCACTGGGAACGAACGGATTGCCGACGTCGATGTCCGGACTGGATTTCGTCGACTATCGCGATCAAAGCCGCAGCTTCATTGGAATGGCCGCGATCAACACCGGCAATGGAAATTTGACTGCCGCCGGCACCACGCCCGTGCGTCTGGAGATCGCTACTGTCGGCGCCCGCTTTTTCGATCTCCTCGGCGTCAAGATGCAGGTTGGTCGCGGATTCTTGCCCGACGAGGATCACGCCGGAGCGGCG
Organism: bacterium; assembly: GCA_040002475.1. Classification (GTDB taxonomy): domain Bacteria; phylum Gemmatimonadota; class Gemmatimonadetes; order Gemmatimonadales; family Gemmatimonadaceae; genus JAQBQB01. The sequence goes on from JBDUEJ010000006.1 coordinate 24,728, forward strand.
CGAGTCGCCGTGCTGTCGGATCGGTTTTGGCGCACGCATTTCAACGGTGATTCGCGAGTCGTTGGGCAACCGATCTCGATCGACGGCAACACCTTCACGGTCGTCGGCATCGCACCGGCCAGCGCGACATATCCGCGCGCGCGCGACGTCTGGACGCCGTTCGTGTTCGAGAAGTGGATGCTCGATCCGGAAAACCGTGGTGCGCACTTCTTTTCGGCGATCGGGCGAGTCCGGCCAGGCGTGAGCGTCGAAACCGCGCGACGCGAGCTCGCGACAATCGGCGAACGACTGCGCAAAGAGTATCCGCGAACAAATACGAACTTTGGCGGGACGGCCGTCGCGCTACAGGAACAACTCGTGGGCAACGTGAGAAGCGCGCTGGTCACCATGCTCGGCGCAGTCGGTTTCGTCCTGTTGATCGCCTGCGCGAACGTGGCGAACCTGCTGCTCGTGCGCGCGTCGGGACGCGAAACGGAGATCGCCGTGCGCACCGCGCTCGGCGCCGGGCGCGGACGCATCGTCCGCCAGCTCATCACCGAAAGCATTTTGCTGTCCTTCCTCGGTGCATTGATCGGAGGTGCGCTCGCGTCGTGGGCGGTGGACGCCGTAGTCGCGTACGGTCCGCGCGGCCTGCCGCGCCTCGACAGCATCGCCATCGACGGGCGGGTCTTGTTGTTCGGCGCCGGTGTTTCGCTGCTGACCGGATTTCTGTTCGGCCTTGCCCCGGCAATTCACGCTGCGCGAAGCGAGATCGGGCAGATGCTCAAGGAGAGCGTGCGTGGATCGAGCGGACGCCGAGCCAGCCAACGCACGCGCGGCGCGCTCGTCGTCGCCGAGATGGCCTTGGCCGTCGTGCTCCTGGTGGGCGCTGGGCTTTTGATCCGCAGCTTCTCCAAGCTCCTTGCGGTCGACCCCGGCTTTCGAACCGATCACGTGCTGACGTTCAGCGTCGCCGTTCCCGACGTCAAATATCCGTTCGATCGCAACAAGAATCAGTTCACGAACAATGTGCTCGACGGATTGCGCCGGCTTCCGGGAAGCCGGGCGGCCGCCGCCGGATTGTCGCGGCCTATGCAGGACGAGGGAATGCGCGTCGGCTTCGACATCGACGGACGTCCGCCGGCCGCGCCCGGTGCGCGAATGATCGCCGACATCCGCCCCGTGACGCCGGACTATTTCAACGCGCTCTCGATCTCGCTTCAGCGCGGCCGACTGTTCGCCGCGAGCGAGGACCGGTGGGGTCCGCCGCCGGTCGTGGTCGTCTCGCAAGCATTTGTACAGAGGTATTTCCCGAATGAGGATCCGATTGGCAAGCACATCACGATCGGCATTTCGCACGACACAGCGGCGTCCGGCCAAACCTCGGTCAAATCCGGCGGTGAGATCGTCGGCATTGTCGCGGACGTCAAGCAGCGCGCGCTCAAGGAAGATCCGTCGCCGGCCGTCTACATCCCTCAGGGCACGCTTCCGGAAAACGATGTAGCGTTCGTGGTTCGCTCGGATGCGGACGTGAGCACGTTGACCGCTGCCGTCCGGCGCACGGTCGCCGACGTTGATCCGGACACGCCGGTGTTTGATCTCGAAACGATGGAACAGGCTGTCGCCGGATCAGTGGCCCAACCGCGCTTCTATACACTGCTGCTGGCGTCGTTCGCCGGTCTTGCGCTGCTGCTCGCCGGCCTCGGCATCTATGGCGTCATCTCGTACACGGTGAGTCAACGCACCCGCGAGCTCGGCATTCGCATTGCGCTTGGCGCCACGAACGATCGAGTGGTGCGGCTGGTGCTCGGGCAAGGATTGGTGTTGACGATCGGCGGCGTGGCGATTGGGCTCGTTGGCGCGTACGGGCTCACGCGTGTCATCGCGAACATTCTCTACGGCGTCACGGCGGCCGACCCAATCACCTACGCCGGTGTTGCTGCGCTATTGCTCGCGGTTGCGTGGCTGGCAAGCTACGTCCCCGCGCGTCGCGCTGCGCGCGTTGATCCGGTGATCGCCATGCGCGCCGACTGAAAAACGCCGAGCGTCAGTGCACCGCGCTGCCGCCGGCGCGGAACGCAACCACGCCGCTCACGACCATCGCGATGACGATCACGAACATGACGATCGCCATTCGGTGGCGCAGTCGACGCAGCGCCTGCCAGCTCGGCTCGTCGAGGTAGAAGCGTCCATCTCCGGCCTCTCGCAGTACTGCTCGCTGCACCAACCGATGGAACGCGAGGCGTTGATCGACGTCGAGCTCGTCGGCGCGGCGCGCCGAACTGACGGTCGTCGCACCCGCTCCACGGTACGTGTCCACAATATCTCGTTCTTTGCGAAGCAGGATCGCGGCTGCGGCGCCCATGGTCGCCTTCCAGTGAAGGTGGTCGGCTCAAGAATACATGTGGACCGAGCCGGCGCTACCCCACGAGGTGGGCAGCAATTGCCTCGGCCATCCTGCGCGGGGCACCAAGACCATGTTCCAGAAACAGGTTCGGCTCGATCAACTCCATTTCCATGAGCAAAAACACACCGTCGAGCACGACGCCGTCCACACGCGCGTAGAGCGGAGTGTCCGAAAGCGCCGCGAGCGCCCGCGCTGCCTGGCTGACGACTTCAGTGCCTGAGACGGCCGGCTCAGCGGTGCCACCGTGTTCGCTCTGGACGCGGAATTCCCCCATCGTCGCACGCTTGAGCGTGGTGTGGCTGTACTCGCCATCTATGAACGTGAACGAGTATTCTCCGTGCGTCGAAATCTCTTCGACGAACGGCTGAACGAGCGCGTCCCCAAGCGTGGTGACGCGCTCGACCAAACGTCGGCTGTCGGCGTCGAGCGGTGCGCGGAGCGAATAGGTTTCGTATCCGCTGGCGGAGATCGCCGGTTTGATGACGAAGCGCGACCACCCTTTCGCGGCAATGACAGAATCGATTTGTTCGAAACTGTGTTGCGGAATGATCGTCGTCGGAATCGTTGGGACGCCGCGCTGGGCGAGGTCGAGCAGGTATCGTTTGTTGGCGTTCCACCGGACCAGGCCGGGCGGATTGTAGACCGGAACGGCGAGCGCCTCGAGGCGGTCGAGCCACGCCATGAATGCGTCGAAGCTGAGATGGTAGTCCCAGCACGACCGAATCACGACCGCATCGAACGTGTCCCACTGCACTGCGTCGTTGGACCACACCGCCGGCTCCGCAGCGATGCCGCGTGCCTCGAGAGCCGCGAGGAGCAGTTGATCATCGGGCGCGAGCTCCGGTGCGCGTGCGTAGGTGGCGAGGCCAACGCGACGACGCATTGGTTCTCTATTGCTTGCAGGGAACGTGCGGATTGTTGGGCCGAGCTGCATCGAGGCGAGGCGCGTGGTCGGCGTTCGCCACGAACATGGCGCCGTTGAACACCATTTGCGTCAACCGCGCGTAGTCCGGGTAGTCGATGTACTGCGGCTCGTCCGTCACCTGATGGTAGTCCATGTGTGCGCCGCGCGAGAGCGACACACTCGGTACTCCATAGCGCGCGTAGCTGTAGTGGTCGGCTCGGCAGTAGTACTGGTCCGGGTGTCCCGGTGCGTCGTACTCGTAGTTGAACGTGAACGGCACCGGTTCTTTGGCATTCACGGCTTCGAACCAATCGCCGAACTCCTTCGACAATCGGCGCAGCCCCACGACTTCGAGATAGGTGGGTCCACCGCCCTTGATGTCTGTGGCGCCGCCGCGGCCGATCATGTCGACGTCGATCTCGGCGACAATCGAATCCATTGGAACCGTGGAGTGATCGGTGTACCACGCTGACCCGAGCAAACCTTTCTCCTCCGCGGTGTGGGAGACGAGAAGAATGGATCGGCGGGGTTTTGCGTTGCCTTTCATGAACGCTTCAGCGAGCTCGATCAACGCGATGGTGCCGCTTCCGTCGTCGTCGGCGCCGTTGTTGATCGAATCGGGGCGTGCCGGGCGGAGGCGCCGCAAGCTGTCGAGAACGCCGCGAATGCGCTGCACCTCGTCAGCCGTCGCGGGACGCGCGGGACTGTCGGCGCCGAGCGGACGGACCACCGAATTGAACGCGCGCAATGAGTCATGGTCAACCACACGGTGCGAGTATCCGACGTGGTCGTTGTGGGCCGTGATTGCAACATATTCTCCGCGCAGTGCCGGATCGCTGCCGGGAATGACGGCGATGACGTTCCGAGCCAGGCCGCGCCGAACGGTGGTATCGCGCACGCGAATATTCGGGACGGTCTGGAAGTACGTTCCATTTTCGCCGGCCGCGCGCAGGCCAAGCGCACGAAACTGCTCGGCCACGTAGTCCGTCGCCTTCTCGTCCCAGTAGCTGCCGGCGTCGCGGCCCATCATGGAATCATCGGCAAACGCGGAGAGCCGCTGATGCAGATCACTTGGCGTGATAGCCGCCGTTGTAGCTGCCGGTGGCGCGGCGCCGACGTGAATGCAGCTCGCGACAGTAGTGGCGGCGCTCAAGAAGACAACGGATGCGGCGGATCGAAGGCGACTCATCAATGACTCGGCAAGGGAACCCAGCCCCACAAGATCACAAACTGCGCGCTGCACGAGCAAGCGTCACGGGCAGGCTTGACCGAAACCTGACGGCAGCCCGTTCGTATCCCTGAATGACACCAATCCCTCTTTCCCAGAAAAATGCGATCGTCCCGCGCCGCTCGTCTCGCGCTCACGCTGCTGTTCACCTCCGCGGCAACCGTTTCCGCACAGGTCATCGACCTGACGGTCCACGACGTGGGGTTAGCCATCGGGGATAAGCCGCACGTGACCGGTGTCCGCATCAACTATCGCGACGGGAGCCTGCGCAAAGTGAACGGCATGAACATCACCATTTGGTCGCCGTACGAGCCGGTCACGGGAGTAGTGAATGGCTTCGCCATTGGCCTTCCAGTCACGGGAGCAGGCACGATCAACGGTCTCGGCGCCGCCGTCTTCGGCATCGGAGCGGAACACTCCATCACCGGGTTGGGACTCGGCGGCATTGGAGTTGGCGGCGGGGGCGAATTGCGCGGAATCATGCTCGGCGGAATTGGTGTGGGCGCGGGCGGTGGCATGACTGGTTTGACCGTCGGGGGAATCGGGGTCGGTAGCGGCGGCGCGGTTCGCGGAATTCAGATCGGCGGCATTGGAGTCGGCGGCGGCGGAAGTCTTTCGGGAATTAGCATCGGTGGTATTGGCATTGGCGGCGGCGGCAGCATCACCGGACTCTCCGTTGGCGGAATTGGAGTGGGAGGCGGCGGGTCCATTAGGGGCATCACACTCGGCGGAATCGGCGTTGGCGCCGGCGGCGACGTCACCGGTATCACGATTGGCGGTATCGGTGTTGGGTCGGGCGGAGCGATCACCGGTTTGAGCATCGGCGGCGTTGGCGTTGGTGCGCCGATGATCAAGGGCTTGGCCATCAGCGCGATCGGCGTCGGCGCTCAGGACGCTCATGCGATCGTGCTCACCGGCGCCTACTTCAAGATCGAGAAACGCGGGCGCTTCGACGGCGCTTCGGTCAGCGCGGTGAGCAACATTCAAGGCGCTCAGCACGGCTTGGCGATCGGGCTCTTCAACTACGCCCGGGAGCTCCACGGCGCGCAGTTGGGACTGATCAACGTCTCGGACAACGATGGTCGCCGCCGAGTGCTTCCGGTGCTCAGCGTTCGCTAGGCGGAGGCGGCGGGCGGCGCGGTGCGTGCGACATCTCGTCCAAATAGGTGAGCGTCGACAGCAGCAGCGCATCGAGGTTCGACAGCACCTCGTTCTTCGCGACCACCTTGCTCGACGCGGTTCGCGCCCGATAGGAATTCGTCGCCGTAAGGTCGTACAACTGGAGCATCAGCACCGCGGAGTCACGCGGCAGCGCGCTGAGCCGAATCGAGATCAGCAGGTCGGAGCTCAGGGCTTTCGACAGTTCTGCGACGTCTCGCGTTTGCAGCAGCGCGCCGCGAACAGAGTCTTGGTCGACCAATGAATACTGCAGGCGGCGCGCGCGCAGCGTTCGGCGCAGGCTGTCAGCGACGGCGCGACCAATGAGCGACGCCTGGGGCCACTGCCGTTGGTCAGGCGCCTCGACGATGGTGATGCGACGCGGTCCGGACGGCGCGGCGGCGGCGGCCCCTGAGTTCGCCGCGATGATGGAATCCATCATCTTGCGCTGGATGTCTTCGGCAAGCTTCGCCTTGGCAGCTGAATCACGCGTCTTCGCCGCGTCGATCCGTTTGCGAATCGCGTCGGCGATCTTGAGCGAATCGGCATGGCTGATCACTGGCTTGGCCGGCGGTGGCGCTGCCGGCGGGACGACGCTTGCGGTTGCGGCGCGTTTTGCGAGTGTGTCAGGGGCGGCGCGCGGAGCGGCGGGCGCGACCGGCGCTGTCGAGATTGTCGGCGCGGTCCGCTCGCGCGATACGGCGTACCCCACGCCGGCCAGAACGGCGAGCAGGATCGCCACGGCGGCGACGCTCGTCCACCGGCTCTTCTTTGGCTGAGAGCTGACGCCGCCGGTTTGCGGCGTGACGCCGAGGGGCATGGTCATGGAGTCGAGCTCGCGCAGCACCTCGTCGGCGGTTTGTGGACGCGCCGCGGGGTCCTTGGCGAGACACCGCATGATGAGGTCGGACAGCGAGCGCGGAACGGCCGCGGAGACTTCGTGCAGGGGCTTGGGGTCGCGGGTCAGTTGCGCGGCGAGCGTTTCCCGAGGCGATGGTCCGGTGAACGGTGATACGCCGTGTAAGAGCTCGTAGGCGAGCAGGCCGACCGCGTAGATATCCATGCGGTGGTCGGCCGAAGAGTCTCCGGCCAGCTGCTCGGGGGCCATGTAGGCCGGTGTGCCGATCGCGATGCCGGCCGATGTGAGACCGCTCATCGGCATCGCGGCGCTGAGAGCCTTGGCGACGCCAAAGTCGGCAACCAGAGCGTGAGCGCCCTGGGTCAGAATGTTGGCCGGCTTGATGTCGCGGTGGATGACCCCGCGCTCGTGGGCGAATGCCAGCGCGTCGACGACATCGTGGAGAATGCGCGTCACTTCGCGCGCGCCGAATGGTTTTTTCCGTTCGAGCGCGGCCCGGAGCGATTCGCCCTCGATGAAGGGCATGGTGTACCAGAGGAGGTCACCCTGCTCTCCGGCCGACAGCAGCGGAACGATGTGCGGATGCTGGAGCTGTGCAGCGACCTGGATTTCGCGCCGGAACCGGTCGCGATTGACGCCGGCCGCGAGCTCTGGAGGGAGGACTTTGACGACGACCTTGCGACCGAGCACGCGATCGATCGCCACGAAGACGCGGCTCATCCCGCCACCGGCCAGCTCGTGATCGAGCTGGTAGTTGGCCCCCAACGCATCCTGGAGGTGTTCGGCGAAATCAGTCATCGAATACAGTATAAAGAAAGTCGCATAGCCGTTTGTTCGGCTTCCCAGTGCGCTGATACTACCGCTTTGGGAGAAATTCGTGTCAGGTGTTCTCGGACATACTTACTAATTGGACACAATCAGCGACCAAAAGGCTGTTCTCCTCGCGGAGAAATGAAACTCAACCCTTTCGCGTTTCGCTCCGTAACATAAGATTAAAGCGCTCTAATGTCGTTAGCATCCTCATTCACCTTTCCCACACGGACCGTGGCACGAGCTACCTCAAAGGGCCCGAAAAAACGGGCTGCCGCCGACTCGGTGATCCCGAAGAACGTTCTCGCCAAGGAAATTGCGAGCATCCTCGACGATCAGAATCTGACGCAGACCGAAGCTGCGTACATCATGCGCGATGCTCCATCGCAGATCTCGCTCGTCGTGACGGGCAAGCTGCGTGGATTTTCCACTGAGCGTCTGCTGCGCATGCTGGCCAGACTTGGACGCGACATCGACATCGTGATCCGTCCCTCGAAGGGCAAGACTGGAAAAGTCAGCGTCATAAGAAAGTAGGTCTCCCGCTCGAGTGCAAAGCGACGACGGCGCCCGAGCATTTCGGGCCGTCGGCGCCGCTTGGCATCTTCCCCACGCTCTCCACAGACGCTGGACAGCCGAGCTTTCAAGTTGCGGCGCCAGTGTGCCACCGGCGTCATTCGTGATGAATCGCATCGATCGGCGATAGTCGCGCCGCTCGCAGCGCCGGGTACAAGCCGAACGTCAGCCCGACGAGCACCGATGCGCCGATCGCGACCAGCACGGTGCTTGGCGATAGCCACGCCCGCACCGGTGCGTTTGCCACGTGCCGCATGATCGCCGTGACCGCGAACGCCGCGCCGACGCCCACGACGAGCCCGATCATGCTGCCCACTCCCGTGATCGCCACGGACTCGCAGAGAAACTGCCACAGAATGTGTCGTTGCGCTGCACCCGTGGCTTTGCGGATCCCGATCTCGCGTGTGCGCTCGATCACAGAACTGAGTAACACGTTCATGATTCCAATGCCGCCGACGATGAGCGAAATGCTCATCAGCGCGCCCATGAAGAGCTTGAAAAGAAGGAACGCCTGCTTCGCTTGTTCTAAACGCGCCTCGTCGGAAACTACGGCCACACGATCTTTCCACGTCGCACCGTACTGGCGCGCCGCCCAGCGTTCAATGCGCGACCGCGTGGCGGCGACGCCCTCGACGGTTGCCGCGGTGGCGAGCAGTTGCGCGGGGCGGTCGAACTGACCAACGATCACGGCGCTCGTCGCGGCGCTCACCGGCATTACGGCGCGGCGCGCCCGGTCATTTTCCTCCGCCTTGAGCACGCCAACGATTCGCCGCGGTTGTCCCTGAAAGAGCAGTGTGTCCCCGACCACGTCGCGCGGTTGTCGTCCGTGCGCGAAATCGGTCGCCTGGCGGTACGAGATCACGGCGAGCGGCGCTCCGCTCGCCGCCTCAGCATCGGAAAAGATGCGGCCGGCGAGAAGCAGGGAGTCCGCCATCTGAGGTATGCGCGCCAGCACACCGGTGACTTGCGACGCGTGCGGCGTGGTATCGGCGGCTGTCGTGACGAGAGCTGACCCGCTCACGAGCATGTTCACCTGCGCCGAATCCCCTGCGAATTCTCGCAACGACGCCGCGTCCGCGATGGTGAACTTGACCGGATTCGCCACGGGAAAGGGTGCTCCGTCAACTATTCGTACAACCCGAGGCGTTACGCCAATTCGCTGCAGATCCGTAGTGCGCCCGATTTGGTCGCGGGCCAATCGTTCCATCCCGTCGCCGACGGACAGCACGGCGACGAGCGCCGCCACGCCAATGACGATGCCGAGTGTTGAGAGAACGGTGCGGAGCGGGTTGGCGCGAAGTGTCTCAAAGCCGACGGAGATGGACGTTGTCAGAATGGGATTGGGCATCCTCTGACTACGAATCGCCTTCCGCTTCAGTTGCAGGCAACGCTCGTGCGTTCGCCGGCGATCCCAAACACGGTGCTCCGGTCACGGATCGGCATGACCCACAAGTAGCTACTTGGCAGCGGGTTACCGCTTGGCTCCCCTGTCGTCGAAAGGGTATGAGAAAAGCGTTCGCGTTTATCGGCGCCACCATTGGCGGCTACATCGGTTGGTACCTCGGTGCGCTCGTCGGCCTCATGACGGCGTTCATGGTCAGCATGGTCGGAACCGGCGTAGGGATGTACTTCGCATACAAGGCCGCGCAAAACTACGAATGATCCGTCGCTCGAACCGTCCGACGAGGACGAGCGCACCCTGTCGGTGCGCGTCCTCGAGGACCGACCAGAGTCAGACTCTCGACGTCATGACTCCGTCGGCAAACCGCTCCATTTCTTCGAGCTGCGGACTGCACTGAAGCAGCAACAGGTCCACACCAGCGGCAGCGAACTCACCAACACGCTCGGCGACTTGATCCGCCGTGCCGACCAGGCCCGCGCGCAAACCGCGATTCGAGACCGAGTAATCCTGCAGACTCACTTGCTGCTCGAGCTTGGTGTTCCCAATCCAATCGCGATAGTTCGCATAGCCCGGTGAACCGGCGGACACGTTCGTGATGCGCTCGATCTCTGTCTTCACTTCGTGCTCCGACTCGCGAATGATCGCGAACGCGGCGACACCAAACGTGAGCGGCGGCAGCTCGACCCCCAGCGCTTCGGACGCTTGTTCGCGGCGGTTCCGCATGTCGGCGATCTTTGGAGCAATCCGATCCGGCGGGTCGCCGTGCATGACGTACGCGTCGCATTGACGGGCAATCATCGTCTTCGCGGTTTCCGACTCGCCGCCGGCGTAGATGGTCGGGCGCCGACGCGCGGCGGTCCGAACCGGTTTGGGCTCGAGCACGATGTTCTCATGCTCGTAGAACCGTCCCTTGTAGCTGAATGATGGTTCTCGCCACGCGCCGTCGACGACGTCGAGCCATTCGGTCGTGCGACCGTAGCGATCGTCGTGCTCGTCGAATGCCGCGCCGAATCGCTTCGCTTCGTCCTTCCACCACGCGGACACGACGTTGAGCGCCAGCCGTCCATTCGAGATGCGATCGATGTTGGCGGCCTGCTTCGCCAAGATGGCCGGCGGATGGAACGACGGACGCACGGCGACCATGAGCTCGAGCCGTTCCGTGACCGCGGCGAGCGCCGCGGCCGTGGACCACGCGTCGAGCGACGGCGCGTTGATCCCCTTGATGTCGTTGAGCAGCAGCTCAGCTATTAGAGTTATATCATAGCCGAGTGCTTCGCTGCGTTGCGCGAGGCGTTTGACGTAGTCCCAGGACGCCGCCATGCCCTCGTCTTCGACGTTGCGCAGCCAACCGCCGAACACCGGAAGCCAGTATCCGTATTTCATGGCAGTGACACGTGTGAGGCGACCGCAGCGAGGCTCGTGGCGTCGGTGCGATTCGTGGTGCTCGCGTCCGGCTCGCGGCGCGCGGCGCGGCGCTCGAGATAATCCACGAACGTGATCCACGGGTTGAAGCCGACCACGTTCTCCGGGTCCGCAACGAAGTTCGACAGCGCGTTGACGTCGTAGAAGTAGTGCTTGCCGTCGCGATCGTCGATGAGATACTCGATGCCGCCGATATCGAGTCCGGCGCGCTGCGAGATCGTTTCGACCTGCGCAATGATCTCGGCGGGCGGCTGATAGCCTTCCACGCGAAGGCCGGTCTTCGGCGCATCGACGGCGCACGCACCCCCCACGAGCTCGACGCCGCTCACGGTCTGGCAGGCGTCGGCCGGGCACAGATCAAATGATCCAACGGCAGGAAACACTTTGATCGCGTACAGGAACTTGCCGCCGAGCGTCTCGACTCGGACAATGTGTCCGTCGCGCAGCGGGGCGGATTCCTGAACGAGCGAAACCCCGTCGATCCCGAGGTCGATCTCACCGCGGCTCTGGGCGCCGGCGAGGGCGGACTCGGAGTCATAGCGAATGATGCCCGCGCCGCTTCCGCCGATGTTCGCCTTGACGAGCACGGGGTAGCGGAGGCCGTTCGCCGCCTGGACGGCGAGCGACGGGTTGTTGATGGCGCGTGACCGTGGGTACGGCAGCCCGAGCTCTTCGAGCAGATCGAGCTGGGATGCTTTGGAAAGCTCGAATGAGTACACCGTGGAGCCGTTGACGACCGGAATGCCGACGCGCTCGAGGTGGCGTAGCCAGTGGAGCGTGTGGAACGTGGACTGGCGATGCCCGCGCAGATATGCCGACGGACTGGCGCGGTTCACGACCAGGGAGTAGGGCGCGTCGTCTTCGGAAGGATCGAAGACGTGGGCTGATGCGTCGAGCCGCACGTATGGCAGGCCCCGCCGCTCCAGCTCGGCGAAGAGCGGCTTGAACCAATCGGGATGCTCGTGGTAAACGGCGATGGGCTGCATGGGAATCCGAGTGAGGGTCGACGAAGTCGACTCAAGCTCTTCATCACTCCCGATCGGCGCGCCCTGTGTCTCAAACAACAGCGCCCCGATCCCGGAGAGGGTCGGAGCGCGAGTCACGTAGCTAATTAGCCGCTAGATGCGAACGCCCAGAGCCTCAGTTGCCGGTTGGCACATGAGACACATACAACAACAACAACAACACATGGTCTGGGGGCGCGTCATGATGAAGAAGGTAATGGGGGGGCGAATGCCGTCAATAGTCTTTGCATCAACCAGACGAAACCGGAGCCGAACAAGGGTCGACGGCCCGCTGGCGAATCCTTCCCCTTGTCGGACCAAGGGAGCGACATGATAATTGCCGTGGCGCTGCGGTCGGGAACCGCGGAGCCCCCTGATGTCCATTCGCGCCATTCGACGCGCCCTGAGCATTCCGCGGCTGAGCCGAAGCCACATCGAGCGCGGTGTAGATGATGAGACGGCGTTTCACACAGCGCAGCGCGGACGCGCGCTCACCCAGGAAGAGATCCTTGGGAACGCACTCGGCGTTCCGATCGTCCCTTCGGATTGGGCCGCGAGCAGGCAGGTACCGTCGTTCTCGAGGTCTAGAACTTCGACTCCAGATACAAGGCACTTCGCCAGTTGCGGGCCGGATAGATCCCGCGCGCGAGGTCGGCGCGAATCAAACCGTCGAGAAACGAGAAGCCAAGTCCAACGCCGCTCGCAGGCCGGCCAACCTCGCTCCACTTTGTTCGATCGCCCGCCCACCCGAGATCGAAGAAGGCAATGCGTCGCATGCCCGGCGAGCCGTACCCCACTTCGGTGCGCGTGAGCCAGTAGCCATCGCCGAACATCGCGGCGGCCGGTTGTCCGCGCACCGTGCTCGTACCGCCGAGAAACCATTGGCGTTGAATAGGAATCTCACCGGTCGATGAGCCGCCGCTCACCGTCACCGCGCCCGAGAAGTCTCTACTGAGCGCGCGGCCGAGTGGATGCGACAGCGTGACGTCGAGCGCGGCGCGGCCATAGTCTCGATCGCCGCCTGCGCCTTCCAGCCGCAGATCCGTCAGCATGCGAAAGCCGTTGGGGTCGAGCCCGAACGATGAGACATTTCTCAAACTCGCCCCGGTCTCACGAATGCGCGCCGCCGTGATGTTCTGAGCGGGCGCGAACCCGGCCGATCCGAACACCTGCGGCACCGATACGTTCGTTCGCGCAACGGCGTCGCGTTGTTGCTCGGAGAATATCCGCCACTGCCACGCCCGATTGTGCAGATGGTCACCCGTCAGCTCGGCGCCCGCCGTGCGATAGTAAAATCCTTCGTCGCGACCGAACAGCAGCGCCGACAACCCGCTGCCGAAGTCGAGCGGATGTCCCCAATCGTTCGCGGCAACGAGCCGCCGATACGCCGTCAGCGATGTCGTTCCTCCTCCGTTGGACCGGGTGGCGGAGAGGTCGGCGTTCAGGATTCGATCGGCCGTCCCGAAGCGCGGCGCAAGTTTTAGCTCGTAGCCCGATCCGAGATCCTGCGACAGCTCGAGCGCGCTCGACAGCCCTTCGACGCGGTTGTAGCGCAACATGTCGAATCCCCATGCGAGATTCGGCGGACGCAAAGCGAATGGAACGTCGGGCATCATCGCCGTCGCCCTCGCAAGCAGTGCGTCGCGCTCACTGTCTCCAAACACGTCCTCGCCGGAATCGAAGATCGACTTCGGAAGCGCCGCCGACCGCGCGAGCGCCGCGGTGTCGCACGGAATGTGAACGAGCACGGGCAATGCCCCGCCGTAGCGGGACGCCGGCATGGAGTGTTGTCCAGTCGCCGCGCATTCGGCGACGCGTGCGGCCGCTTGGACGCTGTCGTCGCGCGCGCGCGCTTGCGGCGTCGGCGGATTCGGCACGTTGTGCACGCGAATCGGCGCCAGCGAGTCGGCGCCGTTCACGCCCGCGTAGGTAAAATGCTCTTCCAGGCGCATGGGCATTCGCATGAGCCCGAATTGCACCGTGCCTTCGCCCACCTGCGACCGCGGAAGCCAGAAGCTCCCTTGATACAACCCGTACTCTACGGCCACGCCGGTAATGGTAGCTTCTGCCGGTCGCAGCATCGCCCGTGTGATGAATCCCGCTTTGTCATCATCTTCGCCGTTGAGCAAATCGATTGGCTGAGACAGACGATACGCCGCGCGCACAAGTTGACCGGTACGCGTGTCGAACCAGAGTGAGCCAACGACCGCATGCCAGTTGGCTCGTCGCGGATGGACTTGGAGCTCGCGGATTTGGACGCTGGAGCCGTCCGGGAGCCGGAGGCTTAGGGAGTCGCCCGTGCGGTACGTGTAGTACGCTTCTGCTGAGGTGGCGAGCGGATGTACGATGTCGTCGTCGGTGGTGTTGGGGCTCGCTCGAGTCAATCCGATCCACAGCGCGTCGCGCCCAGGATAATACGGCACCGGCGAGAGAATGCTCTCGATGTCTACTTCGCTCGCGCCGCCAAGGAGTGGAATGACGGTGCGCTTGCCGGTGATGTCGATCTGCGCGCCGTTGCCGCGCGCCCAGCGAACATGCGCCGCCGATTCATGCCGAAAGAGAATCCGATCGCGGCCATACTTCGTGAACGCCATTCTGAGCGTGAGGCGCTGCAGCGTCGACGCGTCATAGGAGCGAATCGACGAATCCTGCCCGCTTCGTGCGTCGCGCGCCTTGGCGAGCAACAGCCGTGCGCTGACATCGGCAAACGCGTTCGCCAATTCATCGGATGTCGCGACAATCGGTTTGTGGTTGTTGACCGAGGTGTCGCGACCCTCGCGCGCCACCACCTGCACGACGGCGCCTTTCTTCGAATCGATCTGGATGGAGATCGTCGTCTGCTGAAAGGCGAAGCCGACGAGAAGGAGGGCTAGCATGGCCGTCTGCTACCCCCGGTTGTCAGGAAGGATTCGAATTCTCCAACAAGTTGGCAGACCTAGAACTTCGACTCCAGATACAGATCCACTCGGTACTGCTTCTTGGGATACAGTCCACGCGCGACGTCGAAGCGAAATAGCCCGTCGAGGAACGACACGCCCGCGCCAACTCCCGACATGGGACGGACGATGTCCCCCATCTTCGATCGATCTCCCGCCCAGCCGAGGTCGCCGAATACCGTGGGCCGAACTCCCGCGTTGACCGATCCGAGCTCGATGCGGCTCAGCCAAAAGGCGTTGCCGCTCTGCGCGGTGTCGGGCGTTTGACCGCGCACCGTCTGAGATCCGCCGAGATACCACCGACGTTGCGGAGGAAGTCCGCCGACCGAGCTTCCGCCGGCGACAGTCAGCGCCGCCGCGAGCGGACCAATGCCGTGCGACGCAGTGAGATCGAGCGCCGCGCGTCCGTAGACCGAATCGCCCGACGCCGCCTCGGCGCGAAGGTCCGTCGAGACTCGCCACCCGCGCGGATCGAGACCGTATTCGTGGTTGAGTCGGCCGGCGACACCGGTGTACACGGCCCGATGCGCAATGAGATTGGCGGGGAAATCGGAGCCGTTCACGGCAAACGTTGTTTTTACCGCCGCGGTCCGCTGCTGCTCCACGAATCCGCGCCATTCGAGTCGCGTGCCGCCTCCGAACGACGACTCGCGCGCGCCCGAAAGTTGTGCCCCGCTCGCGCGATAGTAGAACCCTTCATCGCGTCCGAACATCAGCGCGGAGAATGAACTGCCAAAGCTGAGCGGATGTCCCCAATCGCTCGCCGACACGAGATGGTTGTAGCCCGTGAGCGTTAGCGACTGGATCAGATTGGTTCGCGTGATGGCGAGATCGACGTTTGGCTCACGATCGGCGAACCCAATGCGGCCGACGGCGCCGGCGCTGTACCCGCCACCCAGCTCCTGATCGATCGACGCCCCGAGCGAAAATCCTTCTATTCGGTTGTAGCGCATCATCGATGGACCGTAGGCGAGCGACGGCGGCGGCAGCATCGACATGCGGAATTGCAGCGGCGCCTGCGCACTCAACGAGAGCGCCTCTGCCTTCAGAGCGTCCAGCTCCTTCGTGCCGAAGAGCTCCTCGCCGGGATCGTAGATGGACGGCGGAAGGTCCGTCGAGTTCTCGAGCTTTGATTCGTCGCAGGGAATGCGTACCGCAATCGGCAGCTGTCCCTCATAGCGCAGCGACGTCACGACGCGAAACTCGGACGTATCGCACTGCGCGCGGCGAATGTCGCGCTTCCGCAGGCCACGGCGAATGGAATCGTTTACGGCACGCACGCGCTCGCGCGCTGCCTTGCGCACCGAATCGCGCCATTCCAGGCGTTGGTCTTCCGTGAGAGAATCGGGCATGCGGTTGCGCGTGCTCACCGCAACCTTGATCGGCGGCAGACTGTCCTTCGCGTTCACGCTCGCGTACTTGTAGCTCTCTTCCATCTTGAACGGCACGTGCATGAAGCTGACCTGCGCATTGCCCTCCGCGAGCCGCAGTCGCGGCAGCCAGAATCTGCCTTCATAGAGTCCATATTCGACGGCAATCGCCGTGACCTCGGCCTTCATCGGCGTGATCATCGGCTTGACCCATATCGGGACGTCGTCCATCGATTTGGGATCTTCTTCCTTGGCGACCGCCCAGATGTCCATTGGGATCGAGAGCCGGTACGCCGCTCGGACCATCTGACCTGACTTCGTGTCGAACCAGAGCGAACCGACAACGAGATTCCATTTGGGTTCGCGGGGCCGGAACTTGACCTCGCGGATTTGCACGACGTTGCCGTTCGGAAGCTTGAAGCTGACCGAGTCGCCGGTTGCGTACGTGTAGTACGCTTCGGCGCCATCGGCGATGGGATTCACGAGCTCCGTTTCGTCGACTTGAGCGCGCGCCACATCGCCTCCAATCCAGAGCGGCTCGTACCCGGGGAAATACGGCACGGAGGCGTTCAGGTCCGGATCGTCCATTTCGTGGCGCATGTCATCCTTCGCCGCGTCCGGGCCGATCATGGGCACCGCGGTTCGCTGTCCTTTCGCATCCATCCAAACGCCAACGCCTTGCTGCCAACGAACCCGCGCCGCGCTCTCATGCCGAAAGAGCAACCGATCTCGGCCAATTTTGGAGAAGCCAAGCCCGGCCGAGATGCGCTGGTACGACATCGCGTCGTAGGCGAGGAGCGCCGAATCCATGGATAGCCGCGCGACGCGCGCGCGAAGCAGGGTTGTTTTCGCCGTGGCGTCTTTGAAGGCGGTCGCCTGGTCTTCGGTGGTAACCGCTTTGCGAATCCCTTTCCGTCTGCGGCCCTTCGCCGTGACCGAGTCACCGACGCTGTCGCGTACGACCGGTACGCGCTTGACCGACTGCGCCGCGGGGGTTTGGAAATTCAGCGCGAGAAGGGCGCCAACGACGAACAGCATGGCAGAACCTCGGGGGGCGGCGACTGAACACGATACGGCGCGCTCGCTTCCAAGGTTTCGATGGGGCGACGCGCCCCAAACCCTACGGCCTCCGTCGTGCCGCCTCTGGGTCGCGTGTCCACAGCGCGATTACTCCGCATGTCGCGTCCCGAGTCCGGAAATCAGCCGGGATTTCTGACGCGCTGCGGTAGACCTCGATCCCCTCCATGGCGATCGGCGAGAAATCGTCGACGCTTCCGTTCGGGTAGGGATGCCCGTCCACGTAGAGTTGCACGGCGCACGCCCCTTGGACCGTGGAATTGATCGACCGTTGCATGTGAACGGGCTGCGGCTCGCCGGCCATTTTCTGGGTCACGCCCACACCGGGCAGGTATCGCAATAGTTCGCTGATCGTGCCGGTTTGTCTCTTTTCGATTTCTGCTCGCGTGATGAATGACCCAACGCCGCGCGCTTTCCGTCGGTTGAATGGCCCCATCTTTCCGCGCGTTGCATCCACCTGGGTGACAGTTGCGCTGAGCTCAACGGGGTTGGCGTACAGTACAAAATTCGCGCGCCCCGTGGATTCAAGCGCGATTGTCACGCTCGACGTTTCCGGCGCGAAGCCAATTCGGCGGGCGTACAGGCGAACGGGACCTGCGCCGAGGCCACCCAGGCGGAAGACCCCGGAGTCATTGCTCGCGGTGTGATGTGACACGTTCGTCGAGCCCACGACGCCAATCACGACCTGACGGATGGGCGCTCCCGCCGAATCGCGCACAACGCCGCCAACGCTCCCGGTCCGCTCCTGCGCGCCCGCCACGGACGACGACGCCACGGTCAGCGCCAAAAACATGCGGTTTCTGAGCAGCGCTCGAATCACGGAAAGCCCCGCGCGGTGAGCGTTCCACGCTACGGTACTGCGCGGCATCGAGCAAGAGGTTGTAGAATTCATCGCTTATGTCCGACCTCTCGAATCCGAAGTATGCTCTGTTCGTTCGCGACCTGCGCAAGCACTACGGGACCGTCCGCGCCGTGGACGGACTCGATCTGGCCGTCGCTCCGGGCGAGTGCTTCGGATTGCTGGGGCCAAACGGCGCCGGCAAGACGACGACCATCGAGATCTGCGAAGGCCTGCTCGCCCCCGATTCGGGCGACGTCGAGCTCCTCGGCCTTCGCTGGGACCGTGAGGAACGCCAACTCCGTGAACGACTTGGCATACAACTTCAAGAAACACAGCTCGCCGACAAGCTGACCGTCGCAGAAACTGTTCGTTTGTTTCGAAGTTTTTATGCCAAGGGACGAAGCGTCGACGACGTCATCGCTCTCGTCCAGCTCGAAGAGAAGCGTGACGGGCGCGTCGGTAAGCTCTCCGGCGGTCAGAAGCAGCGTCTGGCGCTCGCCTGCGCCATCGTCGGCGATCCGGATCTTTTGTTTCTCGACGAGCCCACGACGGGCCTCGATCCGCAGTCCCGCCGGCAGCTGTGGAGCTTGATCACTGAATTCAAAGCGCTGGGCCGCACGATCATGCTGACCACGCATTACATGGACGAGGCCGAGATGCTGTGCGATCGCGTCGCGATCGTCGATCACGGAAAGGTCATCGCGCTCGGAACGCCGGAGCATCTCATTCGCTCGCTCGGCGCCGAGCACGTCATTGATTTCGCGTTGCTGGGTGAGAGCGCTTCGCTGGACGAGCCAACGCTGCGCGGTCTCGATGGTGTGCTTTCGGCACGACCGCTGGCAGGGGGCTACGAGTTGCAGGTGGGCGCGCTGCATCGCGCCGTACCGGCCCTTCTCAGTCTCCTGTCGCAACGCGGTTTGGAGTTGTCACGCCTCGCCACGCACTCGGCGACGCTCGAGGATGTGTTCGTCTCACTCACTGGGAGACAGCTTCGCGATGAGTGACACCTCCGACAACTCCCTGTGGCAGCTCATCACGGTTCGCTTCAAAGAATACACACGAGAGCCCGAAGCACTGTTTTGGTCGTTCGGGTTTCCCATCCTCCTGGCGATCGGGTTGGGCATTGCGTTTCGCACGAAGCCGGCCGACGTCGTTCACGTTGCCGTCGTCACGGGCGGCCCGCGGTCAACGCCGCTCGCCGACGCGCTCAAGCGCGACTCCGGACTGGCGGTCGCGTTGCTCGCTCCCGACAGCGCCGCGGCCGCCCTTCGTACGGGACGCGTAGCGCTGGTCGTCGCGCCTGACGGCATTGACGGCGTGCAATACCAGTACGACGACACGCGTCCCGACGCGCGCAATGCGCGTCTCATGGTGAACGACGCCGTGCAACGCGGCGCCGGGCGCAGCGACCGCCTTCCGGTCGCGGAGCGCCACATTCATGAACGCGGGTCCCGCTACATCGACTTCGTCGTGCCGGGCTTGCTGGGTATGACGATCATGGGCGGCGGAATTTGGGGGCTCGGGTTTTCGATCGTTGATCAACGCCGCAGAAACCTGCTCAAGCGTCTGGTCGCCACGCCCATGTCGCGCGCGCAGTATTTGGCGTCGTACGTCATCTCGCGTCTGGTGCTGTTGGCGCTCGAAGCCGGCGTGCTCCTCGGCGCGGCGGCCGCGCTTTTCGGTGTGCCCATGCGCGGATCGTTCGTCACGATCACCACGATCGTCATCGTGAGTGCGCTCGCTTTCGGCGGCATCGGTCTGCTCATCGCGTCCCGATCAAAGACGATCGAGGGTGTGTCGGGTCTGATGAACCTGTCCATGCTGCCCATGTGGGTGTTGTCGGGCGTATTCTTCTCATCCGAGAATTTTCCTCAGGCCGTGCAGCCGTTCATCAAGGCCTTGCCGCTCACGGCGACGAACGACGCCCTTCGCGCCTCACTGCTTCGCGGCGTGAGCCTGCCGGGACTCCTGCCGCAGTTGGCGATTCTCATGACGTGGATGGTGGTGTGCTTCGGTATCGCGCTCAAGATTTTCCGATGGAGATGACACGCGTGCAACGACCGCGGTCTCCGCGAGCGGGCGGCGGAGAATGAGCGGAGATCTATCGCGCGACGATCTCCTGTCGCAGGGACAGGCTGTCCTCGAGTGGATCGCCACGTACTTGGAGCATCCGGAACGTTTCCCGGTTCTCTCGCAGGTGCGGCCCGGGGACATTCGAAAATCCTTGCCGGCCAATCCGCCGAGAGCAGGTGAAGCGCTCGAGACGATCATTCGAGATTTTGAAACGAAGATCATCCCCGGCATCACGCACTGGAATCATCCGGCGTTCTTCGCGTACTTCGCGTGTTCCCCGTCGATTCCGGGAATCATCGCCGAGCTGTTGACGGCGGCGCTCGACGTGAAGGCGATGTTGTGGAAGACCTCGCCCGCCGCCACGGAGCTGGAGCAGGTCGCGACCGATTGGCTCCGGCAGATGCTCGGGCTGCGAGACGGTTGGTTCGGCATGACCACTGACACTGCGTCGATTTCCACCATGCTCGCTCTCGCCGCCGCACGCGAGGCGCGGCCCGATCTCGAAATTCGCCAGCGCGGAATGGCCGGGCGCGCCGATCTGCCGCGCCTTCGCGTGTACGCATCGCAGCACGCACACTCATCCGTGGACAAGGCCGCGCTCACACTCGGTTTCGGTCTGGAGAACGTCGTGAAGGTGGAGGACGACGACTCGTTCCGCATGCGCCCGGAGGCTCTCGCCGCGGCAATCGCCGACGACCGCGCGACCGGGTATCTGCCTCTCGCCTGCGTTGCCACCGTCGGTACGACGAGCACATCGAGCATCGATCCGGTTCCGGCGATCGCGGCGATTTGCCGGCGCGAGCAAGTCTGGCTGCACGTCGACGCCGCGTATGGCGGAGCACTCGCCGTCGTGCCCGAGTATCGCTACATCCTCGATGGCGTGGAGGAGGCCGACTCGCTCGTGGTGAACCCGCACAAGTGGCTGTTCACCCCGTTCGACTGCTCCGTGTTTTTCATCAAGCGCCCGGAAGTCCTCAAGCGCGCCTTCTCTCTCGTGCCCGAATACCTCGTCACGCGCGAGCAGGATGACGTCGTGAACTACATGGACTACGGCGTGCAGCTCGGCCGTCGCTTTCGCGCGCTCAAGTTGTGGATGATCATTCGCGCGTTTGGCACGGATGGTCTGGCCGAACGACTCCGCGAACACTGCGCGCTCGCGCGCACGTTCGCCGGCTGGGTCGAGGCGAGCTCGGATTGGCGCGTGACGGCGCCCGTTCCTTTCTCACTCGTTTGCTTTCGCTATGCTCCCCACGGGATGAGCGACGCCGATTGCGACGTGAAGAACGAGGCGATCATGCACGCCGTGAATGAGACTGGCCAGGTATTTCTATCACATACCAAGCTGCACGGTCGGTTCACGCTCCGGCTGGCGATCGGAAACATTCGCACAGAGGAGCATCACGTCGCGCTCGCGTGGCGGCTCCTGAATGAGGCAGCGGCCCGCCAATCGTGATCGGCGGGCCGCCCAGTTCTCAGCGCGTGTCGCGGACTAGTTCGCGGCCAGCTTGTCGGTGTAGAGCTCGGGGAACTGCTTCCGAAGATTCGCGACCTTCGGCGCGTCGTTGATCCTGATGTACGGGTTGTCCGGGTTCTGCTCCGCGTAGCCCTGGTGATACGCCTCGGCGGCGAAGAACGACTTGAACGCCGCCACCTGCGTCACGATCGGCTTGGGATAGACGTGCGCTTTATTGAGTTGATCGATGTACGACTCGGCTGTCTTCTTCTGGTCGTCGGACGTGACGATCACCATTGAGCGGTACTGCGTGCCGACATCCGGGCCCTGGCGATTGAGCTCTGTCGGATCGTGCGCCACCGAGAAAAAGACCTTGAGCAACTGACCGTAGGAGATCTGTGATGGATCGAACACGACGCGCACCGACTCGGCGTGCCCGGTTCGCCCGGAGCTCACGGCTTCGTACGACGGCTTGTCCGTCCATCCGCCGGCGTAGCCCGACGTGGCGCTCACGACACCCTTGGTGTGCTGGAAAACGGATTGGATTCCCCAGAAACATCCGCCGGCGAACACGGCCGTCTGCTCGCCTTTCACCAGCGCCAGCGGCTGATCGACAACCGCCGCGGGGATGACCACCGACCGCCGCGACGCCGACGCGCGCTGGGCCGTAAAGAGCGTTCCACCAACGATCGCCAGAGCCATCGCCGCACTGCCTCTCAAGTTTCTGTTCATCGCAATCTCCATATTCATTCGTCGTCCGGACGCGAGACCTTCGGGAACGGGCCCGTATCCCCCGACGCCAGTACTACAACCACTTCGTCCTCAACGTGTCGCTTGCGCATAATCCAGAACACAATGGCCAAGCCGACGATGATCGCGGCCACAAGATAGTTCTCATAACGCCGAACGTGGCCGAGAATGATCAGCGTCGTTCGGCCAAAACCCCAGCCAAGCAGCGTAAAGGTGAACGACCAGGTAATGCAACTGATCGCGCTGCCAATCAGATAAACCAGCAATGACATTCGGGCGGCGCCACATGCGATAGGCAGGGTGAGCCGAAGCCCATATGCCCAACGCACTGCCAGCGACGACCGCCAGGGATGACGCCGCACAATCCGGAACGCCCCCAGCATCACGTTCCGCAGCTGCGGCCATCGCCGCCGTGCCCAATGCCCGCGCCACCGCCCTACGTAGTACAACCCGAGGTCGGCCAGCCATGTTCCGCCCGCCACCCACAGCCACACCAGCGCGAACCGCAGACGCCGGTCGTGCGCCGCCAACCCCCCGATCAGCGGCGTCGCCTCTTCGGTGATGATGCCCGTCACCCCGAGGGTGATGTATGCCCACAGGCGATGGAGAAGATCCGCCGCGTTCGGATGCGACGTCGTGGCTTGCAGCAGCGCAAGAATAGTGATCGCTCCCCGTCGTCGTGTTATGCCGGCGTCGGCATTGTGTGCGAATCCGTGCGGACCGAGCAGGCAGCATCCATATACGCCCGAAGCTTTGCAGACAGATTCATCGCGATTGGACCCGGTTTTCCCGTCCCCACGGGTCCGTCATCCAATCGCACGATCGGCATGACGTCCGTGGTGGTTCCAACCAGAAACAACTCTTCGAGCTTCGGAAGGTCGCGCTCGGTGAACGCTTGCTCCGCGACAGGTACGCCCAACTCGCGCGCGAGGTTGAGAACGACCGCGCGCGTGATCCCGGACAGGATGAGGTGGCTCTCGGGGTGGGTGCGGATCACACCGTCGATCACGCCGAGGACGTTCGCATGCGAAGTCTCGGTGACCGCGCCGTCGCGAATCATCAGCGCGTCTATCGCACCGCGGTCCGCCGCCGCCTGCTTGGCCATGACGTTCGGTAGGAGTTGGACGGTCTTGATGTCGCAGCGTAGCCAACGGACGTCGCGCATCGTGATTGCCGCCGCACCGCGCTCGCGAAGCTCGTTCGGCGGTTGGAACCGGTTGACCGTCGCGTACACGGTTGGCGCGGTCCCCGCCGCCGGGAACGCGTGGGACCGCGGCGCCGCACCTCGTGTGATTTCCAGATAGAGCGTCGCTTCGCCATCCATCAAATTGGACTCGCGCAGCAGCCGGTCGGCGATTTCGTACAGGATCTCGGGCCGCGCAATATCGGGCGCCGGTATTCGCAGCTCTCTGAGGCCGTAGGCGAGCCTCGCGAGATGGCGCTCGCGCTCAAAGAGGCGGCCATTGACGACACGCCAAACTTCATAGACGCCGTCGCCGAAGATGAATCCGCGGTCGTCGACCGAGATTGTGGCGGCTGAGCGCGGAAGATATTGACCGTTCAGGTAGGCGAGCACGTCGGAAAGAACGGGTGAGGGTGGCTGGAAGCTAATGTCGCGGTCCGATTGGGGCATAGGTGGATCATAGCGCGAAGGTTCGGCGCGAACTTACATTCGACGCCCGACTCATTCTCTCTCTCAGGTTTCCCGCGTCACATGGCTCAACCGAAAGGTAGGATTGGCTTCCGCGTCCTGTCCGGCCCTCCACCCCTCCCCGATCCGGTCATCGCCTGCTTCCGCGGGATGGCCAGCTCCAACCTGGCCGACGCCATGGGCCGATTTCATTTCATGGACCCGGGCATTCGATCGCGCTCTGGGTTGCCGCTCTGCGGTCTCGCACTCACCGTCATCTGCCGGCCGGCCGACAACCTCATGGTGCACAAAGCGCTGCAAGTCGCCAGACCGGGTGACATCCTCGTCATCGACACCTGCGGCAACACCACCAGCGCTGTATTCGGCGAGCTCATGTGCCATACGGCAGCCGCCAAGAAGCTCGGCGGCATCATTGTCGACGGCGCACTGCGGGACATTGACGGCATCACCCGGCTCGGCATGCCGTCCTACAGCCGTACCGTGTGCCCGGGCGGATGCGACAAAGACGGACCGGGGGAGATCAACGTTCCAATTTCGTGCGGCGGCACCGTCGTCATGCCGGGCGACATCGTCGTTGGCGACGACGACGGAGTAGCGGTCGTGCCTCGCGATAGCGCCGACGACGTGCTCCGGCTGGTCGACGAGTTGATGACCCGGGAGCGCGCCCGCATCGCCGAGATCCAGGCAGGCACCTGGTATCGCGCCGAGATCGACGATTCCCTTCGGAAGCGCGGAGTCATCGATTGATGATCATGAAGGCGATGGCGACGGAGACGGTGCCGGAACAGTCCGACGCGCCACTCCTTTTGATGACGCCGGGTCCAACGCGCATTCCGGCACGTGTACTGCGCGCCGGATCGCGGCCCATGATTCATCATCGCACACCAGAGTTCTCACACGAGCTCGCGACGGCCATCGACCTGCTCGCCCCGGTCTTTGGCACCAAGGGGAATCCGCTCCCGGTGCACACCACCGGCCGCGGTGCGCTCGAAGCCACGATTTGCAATCTCTTCTCGCCCGGCGACCAGATCGCCGTCTGCTGCAACGGAAAGTTCGGAGAAATGTGGTCAGGCTTCGCCGAGTCGTATGGCGTGGTGGTGCATCGTTTCTCCACGAGTTGGTCGCACGCTGCGAGCGTCGCGGAGCTCGAGGCACTTCTCGTCGAACATCCTCACGTGCGCGCCGTGGCCCTCACCTACGGTGACTCGTCGACCGGCGTCGCCAACGATGTCGCCGACATTGCGCGCGTCGCGCGCGCCAACGACGCGCTCGTGCTCGTGGACTGTGTGTCCGTGCTCGGCGGAATGCCCTTCGCTTTCGACGAGTGGGACGTGGACGTTGCGGTCACCGCAACGCAGAAATGCTTGATGTCGGCGCCGGGACTCGCGTGGGTGGCCATGAGCGATCGCGCATGGCACGCCACAACCACGTCGCGGCTTCCCCGCAACTACTGGAACTTCGAGGACATCAGGCGCTCGATTTCCAAAAACCGTCCGGAAACGCCCGGAACCCCGCCCGTGCAAATCGTGCTTCAAGTCGCGGAAGCGCTGCGCGCGATGCACGAGGAAGGGCTGGTCAACGTCTACGCACGCCACGAACAGATGGCGCGCCGCACCAGGAAAGGCGCGGCCGAGCTTGGGCTGGCGCTGCAGTTCCCACTGCTCAGCACGTATTCCGCGACAATGACCGCCATTTCGCTTCCGCCGGGAATCGTCTCCAAGGAGTTCCGCTCCAGAATCAAGGACCGCGGAATCCTGACGGCGGCCGGGCTGGGACAGTACGAGGCGGTTGGGTTTCGCATCGGCCACATGGGCGATATTCAGATGTCTGACGTTGAACGCACCCTCACCGCGATTCGCGAAGCGCTCGACGACCTGGCAGCGGGCTGATGAAGCTCGAGCGGAAGATCCTCCTCGGCTTCGCGCTCGGCATCGCAGCAGGGTTTGTATCACGTGTTCCTGGGGTCGAGCCGGTGCAGCGGCTACTCATTGGTGCGGAACCGATCGGTACGGCGTTCATTCGATTGATCACCATGGTCGTCGTACCGCTCGTGATCGCCAGCGTCTTCGTCGGGGTCGCATCGCTGGGGAATGTTCGCACGCTGGGGCGAGTCGGAGGAAAAACGCTTCTGTATTTTCTCGGCACCACGCTCGCCGCGGCGCTCATTGGTCTCGTGGTGGCGCGCACGACGCGTGTCGGCTCCGGTCTTCCCGATGCGGACCGCGAGCTTCTGATGAATCGCGTCGCGAACGAAACGGTTGGCGCAACGGCCGTTGCCCAGGCCGCGGCTTCGCCGCCGCTTTCGCAAACGCTCATCTCCATGATTCCGCAAAACCCGTTCGCCTCGGCGGCGCAGGGCGGGAGTGATCTTCTTCCGCTGATCATCGCGGTCTGCATTTTCGCGGCGGCAGCTACGGTCGTACAAAGTGAAGGGCGCGACACGATCATCCGATTTTTCACCGGCGTCAATGAACTGTCCATGGTCGTCATCGGCTGGCTCATGCGCCTCGCGCCGGCGGCCGTTGCCATCCTGATTGCGGCGACTGTCGCGCGATCTGGTCTGACAATGCTCAACCAGCTGCTCGCGTTTTCGCTCGCCGTCATCGTCGCGCTCGGGTTGCACGTCGCGATCGTCCTTCTTCCCGCCTTGCGGCTCGGGGCGCGGATGGGCGTGCGGGCCTTTGTCCGGTCGGTCGCCGACGCATTGCTTTTGGCGTTCAGCACGGCATCATCCAACGCGACACTGCCTGTGAGCATGGCAGCGGCCAGGGAGCGGCTCGGAATCCCCAACGATATTGTCAGCTTTGTCCTGCCCCCCGGTGCGTCGCTCAACAAGAACGGCGCCGCAGTGTACAAGGCGGTGGCTGCCGTGTTCCTTGCGCAGTTGTACGGTGTACCGATCGGCGCGAGTATGATGATCACGATCGTTCTCATGGCCACCATCGCCGCATTCGCCGGCGCTGGAGTCCCGGGTAGCTCTCTTGTGACAACGCTCATCGTGCTCAATGCGATCGGACTCGGGCCGCGTGCAGCCGCGGGGATCGCGTTGGTCGCCGCCGTGGATCGTCCACTCGACATGTGCCGCACCACGGTGAACACGATCGGGAACCTCGTCGGGGCTGCGTGGATCGCGCGGAGCGAAGGACAGCTCGCATGACGCGCCCGGCGACAATCAGCGAAAAGATTCTCTCTGCGAAGTCCGGCGTTGAGGCGCGCGCCGGCGATATCGTCGTGTGCGACGTCGACCTCGTAATCGGGACGGACGCGTCGTCGCCCATGGCAATCGACTACTTCAAACGAATGGGCGGCACCGCGTTGTTCTATCCGAAACGCGTCGTGTTCGCGCTCGATCACTACGCACCACCGTCTACGGCAAAGACCGCGGCATTTCACGAACAAGTCCGCGCGTTCGCCAACGAGCACGACGCCGCGCTGTACGAAGTCGGCCGAGGCATCAGCCATCAGGTCGTCGCCGAGTTGGGACGCGTGTTGCCTGGTGATCTTGTGATTGGCGCCGATAGCCACACGGTCACCTGTGGGGCGCTCAACCTGTTCGCGACGGGCGTCGGTTCGTCGGACCTCGCGGCCGCGATGATAACGGGACGGATTTGGCTGCGCGTCCCGGAGACGATCAAGGTCACGCTCCTCGGAAAGCGATCTCCCGGAGTCGCGCCCAAGGACGTCGCGCTTGCGATGATCGCCGAGCTTGGCGCCGAAGGCGCGAACTATCGCGCGTTGGAATTTCACGGCGACGGAGTCGGCGACTTTACGCTCGAAGACCGGTTCGTACTCTCGAATCTCGCGGTGGAGTCCGGAGCCAAGGCGGCGATCTTCGCGGCGGACGCCGCCACCGACGCCTACCTCGAGAGACGGACAATGCAGCGACGCAGCGGCGTCACGGCAGATCCCGCGGCGCGGTATTCGCGCGAGATCGAGATCGCTCTCGATACAATTTCGCCGTTGGTCGCGATCCCCCACTCGCCGAACGACGTCGTCTCGATCGCCGATCTTCTCGGCACGCCCATTCACATGGTCTTCCTTGGAACATGCACTGGGGGACGCGTCGTCGATTTTCACGAGGCGCTCGCCGTGATCGAGCGCGGCGGCGGACGCATCGCGCCCGGCGTGCAACTCGTCATCACGCCGGCCTCGCGCGAGGTCCACCGCCGTCTCATTGTCGACGGATCATTGGCCAAATTCAGCGATTTGGGAGCGATCATCACCACACCAGGCTGCGGTGCGTGCTGCGGCACGAGCGGCGCGATCCCCGGTAGCGGAATGAACGTCTTGTCGACCGCGAACCGAAACTTCAAAGCGCGCATGGGGAACGCGACGGCGTCCATCTACCTTGCGTCGCCCGCGGCGTGCGCGGCCGCGGCCGTCACCGGCGTCATCACCGACCCGAGAGCCATTGGCTGAGATGGCTATCCATTGCGACGGCCGCGCGCGAATCGTCGGCAACGACGTGAATACGGATTACATCATCGCGTCCACGCGAAAGCGCGACACGCTCGATGAACAAATACTCAAGCGCTATCTCCTCGAGACGGTCGATCCTGCCTTTGCCGCGTCTGTACAACCCGGAGACATCCTCGTTGCCGGCACCAATTTTGGCTGCGGCTCGGCCATGGAGATCGCCGCGACCGTGATTCTCGCCGCCGGAATCACCGCCGTGGTTGCGCAGAGTTTCTCGCGAACGTTTTTTCGTAACGCGGTCAACAACGGCCTCCTGCCAATCGAGTGCGACACTTCCGACATTCACGAAGGCGATCGGCTGAGTGTGTCGTCGGACAGCGCCGCGATCTCGATCGAGAATCGAACGCGCGGCACCACGCTGGCCGCGTCGCCGCTCCCGGCCCTGATGGCCGACATCCTCGCCGCCGGCGGATTGGTCGAATTCATTCGCCACGGGGGATGGACCCAGGGACAGCCGGCCTGATCCCGTCCGGCGACCACAGACTGTGAACGTGGGCTCGAATAGACGAACGGCCGTCGCATCAGCGACGGCCGTTCGATGTGACGCACCACGAGTGACTTAGTCTCCCGCCACCGGCGTCGGGTGCTCAGCGGTCATCTGCTTCGGCGTCATTCCGAACAGGCGCGCGACCTTCCCACGCCACTCATCAAGAATCTCGTATCCTGTTGGAATCACGAGCAACGTCAGGAACGTTGACGTGATCACGCCGCCGATCACGGCAGTTCCGAGCGGCGCGCGGAACTGCGCACCCTCGCCCCGGCCGAGCGCAACGGGAATCATACCGGCAATGAGCGCGAACGTCGTCATGAGAATTGGTCGCAGTCGAATTGCTCCGGCTTCGATCAGCGCCTCACGCAAGGGTAGACCCTTTTCCTCACGCGCCCACTTCGCGAAATCGATGAGTAGAATCGCATTTTTCGCCACGATGCCCATCAACAGAATCACGCCGATCAAACTCATGATGTTGATCGTCATCCCCGTAATGGCGAGTGAGACCATCACTCCGATCAACGACAGCGGCAGCGACATCAGAATCGCCACCGGATCCACGAACGAGCCGAACTGCACCACGAGGATCAGATACATCAAGAGCACGGCCACGCCCAGCGCCGAGAAGATCTGCCCGAACACCTCTTGTTGCGATTCGGCGTCGCCGCCAACCGTGTATCGAACACCGGCCGGCAAACGCATTTTGTCGAGGCGCGCGATGATCTCGTTCGTCACGTCGCCGGCCGCACGACCCGAGGTGTTCAACTCGACCGTGACCACTGGCTCGCGATTCAAGTGATCGATGATCGCCGGGCCGCTCCCCTCACGAATCGTCGCGACCTGGCCAAGCGGCATCGTTGACGGAACGCCGTTCGGTCCAATCACGACCATTGGCAAGCGTGTGAGATCCGACGCGCGCTGCCGCGACTCCGGCGTGAGACGCACCGTGACCTTTCGCGATTTGCCACTCGGATCGATCCAATACCCTGCATCGATTCCGGCAAACGCCGGCCGCAGCGATTGCGCGACCTGTCCCACCGTGAGGCCGAGCGACCCCGCCACACCGCGGTTGAGTTGTATTTCGAGCTCGGGCTTTAGCCCCTTCGTTGACAGTCCGATATCGACTGCACCAGGGACTTTCTCCACCTCGGTGCGCACCATGTCGGCCGCCTGCGCCAGCGCGGGAACATCCTGTCCGCGCAACTGAAGCTGGATCTGCTTGAAGCCGCCGCCGAAGTCGCTCGTGAACACCGAGACGGTTGCGCCGGACATTTGCTTCGTCTCGGCGCGGATCTGCGCCGCGAACTGCTCGACCGTCACCTTGCGATCCGGTTTCGGAACCATCTTGACGAAGACGTTGCCTTCATCCACTCCGCCGGTGGAGCTATTGCCGAGCGTCGTGTACGTGTACCTCACCTCGTGATGCGCGCGAACGAGCCGCGCGGCTTCTTCGGCCTTGAGCCGCGTGTACTCCATGTTCGAGCCCGGCGGCGTCTCCAACGCCATGATGAACTCGGCGCGATCGTCTTCGGGGAAGAACGCGGTGCCCACGGTGCGCACCGGCGGCAAAATTTTTGGCGCCGCGCCGAACGCGCCCGCGCCGACAAACAGGAAACCCGCGGCGCCGGCCAGCACGATCACCGCGCGCGCGGCAACGTTGAGACCCGCTTTCGCGATTCCGAACACGATGACCACGATGGCGATGAGCGCCAACCCCAATCCGGTCAATCCGTACGTCGGGAGGAAGAATGAGGCGAAGAAGGTGAGCGTCGCCATCGTCACCATCGCGGTCCGGTGATCGAGCGCCCACGCAATCACGCCGCGATAGTTGTTCGCCTGCTTGTTGAACCACGTATTGAAGCGATCGAGCAGTCGTGTGATCCACGAACGCTCATGCATCGGCTTGTGCGGGTCCGGCCAGTAGGCCGACAACATTGGGTCGAGCGAGAAGGACACGAACAACGACACGGCCACCGAACACGCGATCGTCAATGCGAACGGCTTGAACCACTGGCCGCCCACGCCGGGCATGAACCCGATCGGCACGAACACCGCGAGAATCGAGAACGTCGTTGCCGCCACCGCAAGGCCGATCTCGTCCGTGCCGTCGTGCGCCGCTTTGAAATGGTCTTTCCCCATTTCGATGTGCCGCACGATATTTTCACGGACGACGATCGCGTCGTCGATCAGAATACCGATCGCCAGCGACAGGCCGAGCAGCGACATGGTCTCCAGCTTGAACCCCAACACCCACACGGCGATGAAGCTCGCGAACACCGAGACCGGAAGCGCAATACCCGTGATCACCGTCGATCGCCACGAATTCAAGAAGACGAACACCACGAGCACCGTGAGGATCGCGCCGAGGAACAGCGCTTCTTCCACGTTCTTCACAGCCGCGGTGACGCGCACGCCAGAATCTTTGACGAGATCCACCTTTGTGCCCGTGGGAAGCGTCTTCTCGATCTGGAGCAGACGGTCGCGGACGCGCGTCGCCACGTCCGTCGTGCTATAGCCTTTCGACTTCTTGACGTCGATGCCGATCGCTTCCTTCCCGTTGTACAGCGCGAGCGTGCGCGGCTCTTCGGTGCCGTCCTTGGTCGTGGCGACCTGGCCGAGACGCACCAGCTGTCCATTGCGGTCGGCGACGACCAGATTCTCGAACTCGCCCGGATTCTCCAAGCGGCCCTTGAGACGAATCGCTCGCTCGTCGAGCTCTCCGTTCACTCGACCCACGGGCGCCGCGAGATTCTGGTTTTGAAGCGCCGTCGCCACCTGCGCAACGCTCACGTTGGCCGCTTGCAGCTTGTGCGGATCGACCTCCACCGTGAGCTCCCGCTCCACCTTGCCGAAGATCAACACGTCGGCCACGCCGGGAATTGCGCGCAGCTCGCGAGTAATTCCAGGATCGGCCAGACGCGTCAGCTCCGGCGGCGACAACACCGTCGACGAGATCGCGACGGAGATGATCGGCCGGTCGGTGTCGTTGAACTTGCTGACGATCGGCTCCTTCATTTCCGGCGGAAGGTCCGTGCGGATCTTCGAGATGGCGTCGCGCACTTCCTGCGACGCGACGTTGAGATCCTTGTCGAACAGAAACTCGATCATGAGCATCGAATAGCCGTCGTACGCCTTGCCCATGATTCGCTTCACACCGGCAATGGACCCGATCTGTTCTTCCACCGGCTTGAGCACTTCGCTTTCGACGACGTCCGGCGACGCACCCGGATACACAATGCCAACCGTGAGGAATGGCGGCGCGACGTCCGGGTACTCATCCGTCTTCAGCTTGAACAGCGCGAACAACCCGAAGATCACCATCGCCACCATCGCGACGATGGTGATCAATGGGCGCTTGATCGCAAAATCCGAAATAATCATGGCTTCCTCGTCGTATCCGACGGCGCGCTCACCTTGATCGCCGTCTTTTCGGAAATGCCGCGCGCCGCACCAAGGAGAATAGTGTCGCCCGGTTGCACGCCGCTTCGTACTTCGACCGTCTCAGTCGCGCCGTCGCGAATTCCCAGGGTGACCTCCGTCTTCGCCACCACGCCGTTCTTGATGCGCATCACGAACGGATGCAACCCGCGCTCGTCGACCGCACTCGTCGGAAGAACCGGAGCCGTGCGCACCTCGGTGGCGACATGCCCATCGGCGAACAGCCCGCCAACCAATATGCCGTTCGTGTTCGGCAGCGTCACGATGATCCGAACCTGGCGCGTCGATGGATCGGCCACCGGATTGACCCGCGTGATGTGCCCGGTGAACTGTTTGTTCGGATAGCCGTTCACCGTGAAGTCCACCGGCGCGCCCACGCGGATCGCGGCAAGTTGGTCCGCCGGCACCGCCGCTTCGAGACGCATGGTTGCCGGATTTACGATCGTGTAGAGCGCCGCCCCGGTTTGCACCACATCGCCGGCGTTCACCGCTCGCGCGCTCACGATGCCGCTGAATGGCGCTTTGACGGTCGCTTTGTCGAGCTGTTTCGCGGCGTTCGCCAGCTGCGAATTCGCGTTGGCCAGCTGCGCGTCGGCCGCCGAATTTTGATTGCGAATGAGATCCACGTCGCGCTCGGCGATTGCGCCCGCTTTGAGCAGCGCTTCGTTTCGCGCCAACTGCCGCTTGTTCAGGTCCACGCTGCTCTGCGCCGTGGCGACCGCCGCGCGCGCCGACAGCTCCGACTCACGGAGCGTCGCGTCATCGATGCGCGCCAACACCGCGCCCTTGCCGACACGCTCGCCCTGCTCGGCCATCGTTTGCACCACGGCGCCGCCCACTTCGGCGCGCACGGACGCCTGCTCCTCAGGCGTGAGATCGCCGGAAACCGCCGGACCCGAACGAATCTCTTGCGCCTTCACGACGCTGATGTTCTCCGGACCAACGATCATCGCCGGCGTTCCCGTGTTGGTCTTCGTCGCCTCCGCCCCCTGACAGCCGGCGAGCGCGACGAGCGCGACGGCGAGTGCCACAGCGGTGATCACCCCGTGATTGTGACGACTCGTCCTGCTCCCGCTTCCTCCCCGTATCATGGCTGGATGCTCCCCGAAACGCCGCCGCTGGCGGGCTGTGATGAAGTACCTGACGACTGTGGTTGCCCCGATTGTTGCTGCGTTTGCTGCTGCTGTTGTGTTTGTTGTTGCGCGCCACCGGCCGTCGAGGGCTGCAGCGGAAGATCCTTCAATAGCGCGAGACGCACCCGTGCGACCGCGAGATTGCGCGCGGCCTGCGCGCGGTTCGCCGATGCCTGCTCGAGCAACAGGCGCGACTGCGCCAAGTCGGTCTGCGTAGAAATGCCCTCGCGAAAGCGCACCTGATCGATCGCGTATGCGCGCTGTGCCTGGTCCGCCGTTCCTCGGCTCGCCTCCCACGACGCTTGAGCCTGCTGGAGCGCGTTCAGCGCAATCCGCGTGTCGAGGGCGGCAAACTGCCGCGTCTGCGTCCGCTGCGCCCGCACCTGATCCAAACCCGCCTGCGCGATCAGTTGGTCACCGTGAATGCGCCCGCCGTCCAACAATGGGAAATTGGTCGACACGCCAAGCGTCCAGTTGTTCACGCCGTTGCTCAGATTAGGAAACGCATTCGAGGGGAAATACAGGCGCTGGTAGTTCGATACGATGGCGAACGACGGAATACGCTCGGCCTTCGCGATGCGAATCTGCGCCTCCGATGCGCGAACCGACTCGTCGAGCTGGCGCACCGGTGCCCGTGACGACACCGACGTATCGGGCGTCGCGTTCGCCGCCAGAGCGGGGAGCATTGGTCCGCTCGGCTCCTCGATGCGGGTGGTCAAGGCGAGTGAGTCGTCGAGCGACATGTTCAGCAATTGTTTGACGCGAAGATAGGCAACCTGCCGGTTGGCCCGCGCGTTGATCGCGACCGGCAATTGGTTGTCGTGTGTCACCTGGGCGCGGAGCAGTTCGTACTCCGATGCGTTCCCCACTTGCTTCGCGAGCTTTGTTTGGCTGAGCACCGCGTCAGTCTCGGCAATCGATGAGTCGGCGATCGCCACGAGCTGATCCGCGAGCACGGCGTCGTAGTACGCGGACGTCACGTCCAACGAGAGTTGCGCGCGCTGCGCGGAGACTTCGATGTTCGCGGACCGCAGCTGTGCTTCGGCAGCATCGTTCTGCGCGGTGATGCGCCCGCCGGTGTAGACGTTTTGTGAAAACGAAAGCCCGAGCGCCCACTGATTGGCCGCACCAAAGCTCGTCTTGTTGAGGTCGAAGCCGAAGCCTCCGGCGGCGGCCGGACAGGTGGCTGCCTGAGCCAGCGCGGCGGCCCGCTGCTCGGGGGTCGCGTTCGCTGCGACGAACGGTGCGCACAGCGATTGGGTCGTTGGTGTGGGCGTCGTGTCCGGAGCGGCGGCGGCAAAACCCGAGAACTGTGATTTGAGAGTTCTCGTATAGCCGGCCGTGCCGTTGAGCTGCGGCATGTATTGGCTGTGCGCCTGTGCGCGCTGGCCGCTGGCGCGCGTCACCCCGGCGCGGGCCATCTCGATCGTTTGGCTCTGCATCTGCGCCATGCGCAGGGCGTCGTCGAGCGACAGGCGGACCGACGCTCCGGCGCGCCCCGCGG
The DNA here is from genome assembly GCA_040002475.1 of bacterium. Classification (GTDB taxonomy): domain Bacteria; phylum Gemmatimonadota; class Gemmatimonadetes; order Gemmatimonadales; family Gemmatimonadaceae; genus JAQBQB01. The sequence goes on from JBDUEJ010000006.1 coordinate 59,666, forward strand.
ACGCAGGCGTTTGCTGCGCGCCGGCACGGCTCGTTGGAGTCGCGCCGACGGCGAGAACGGTGAAAACGACGAGCGATGCAATGGCGTTACGCCCGCGGGGCTGCTCCGCGGCGCGCGGCGCGCCTCGAGTCGGAACGGTTGTCACGGTTGTCACGGTTGTCATGGTCGTGTGATGGCTGAAGGACAGATCGTCAAGAACACGGCGGTCAATCTCCCGCGGCGGAATGCACCGGCGCGCGACTACGGACGGGCTTCACTCCCAAACCCCGCATGAACGTTCGTACGTACTTGGCGGGTGCTTCTGATTCAGGTTGCGGAAACACTCCGGGCATCACATCGCGCGAGATGGCGTCGCCGATGATCGAGCTCATCAACATGGCAACCGCGGTGGGTATGTCGCCGTCGGCAGACGCCATTCCGATTGCCTGCAATCGGAGCAGGTAGTCCGTGAGAATCATGCCCGCGCAGTTCGGTCCCTCGGACATCGACAATGCTGCCTCAGGCCGATCTCCGATTTCACCGAACGACGTTCTGATCATCGATCGATTTTCTCGCATGTGAGCGAGGATCACTGCGCACCATTCGGTCATCTCGAGCTCAGGATCGACCGGACTATTGGGCAGCGTTGGTATCGGCGACTTCGCGACATGCGTCTGCATCAACGCCTCGAAGAGCGCCGCCTTCGAGCCGAACGTGCGAAAGAGTGTGACTTCGTTGACGCCGGCCTCGATCGCGATGAGGCGCGTCGTTGCCCCTCGGAACCCGTGCTGGGCGTAAACCTTTTTGGCGGCGTCGATGATGCGGTCGCGAATGTCCATAGGACCGCGAAGGCTAAACGGGCTGGCTCAGGGTTGCAAGTGGTTACTTACTTGCTCCAAATGTTTTTGCGAGCTGATCAACCCCGTGCCTGTCACCTCAAGGCCGCGGACGCGCCCGGCGGCGTGTCAACGAATCCGGCCCGACGCTCAAATCTGCCGACTGAAGCGCCCGCGCGCGCTCGAGATGCATCGACAACCTCGCAGCGGCGGACGACGCGAGCAGCCGCACGTCCGGACGTTCCGCGACCGCCGTCAAACGCTGCGCATACTCGAGCATGAACTCGTGACTCGCGATCTGTTCGCGGAGAAACGCGCGATCGAGCGACGTCGTCCGAAATTGCGTCATCGAGTCCAACTGCGCACCCATGGTCGCCGACATCGATTGCGCGAGGGCCGGCATCACCGGCGCGATCCTATCACGTTCGCTCAACGAATCGGCGGAGTGTTGAAGCTCCGCGTGCTCGCGTGCCATCATGGCCGCGAACGCGCGTACAGGCTCCGAATGCCAGCCCGTGAGCTCCACATCGGCGGCAGCGATCGTTTTCGCGTTCATCACGCCGAGCAATGCAAAGACATTCGCGTCGGTAATCCATCGCCCCGACGGTCGAGCCACCGAGTCGTCGAGAATTTCTCCCGGCGAGTCGGCAGTATCGCGCCGCTGATGCGTCGTGTCGCGCACGACAACCGCGGAGACCGCGGCGGGCGCGCGACGTGGTTTGTCCTGCCCGCGGCATGACAGGCACGTCATCGCAGCCAATAGAGTTGCGACGATGAGTCCCGCGTCGAGCCTGCCACGCACGCGATTCACTTCCGGCACCACGCCAACGATTCGCGAGCCTTATGGCTTCGCGGCGGCGAGCTTCGTCTGGAGATCCTGTGCTTTTGTCAGGTGCCCCTGAATGTTCGGAGCAGCCTTCGTGATCAGCGCCTTGAGCGACGAGTCCTGCGCCGCACCGAGCGCCGCCTGCGCGGTCGACAAAACGGCTTGATGGTACGCGACTTCATGATCGACGTAGGCCTTGTCCCACGCTGCACCCTTCGGCGTAGCGGTGAGGTTGTCCTGCCAATGCTGCGCCGCCATCTGGCTCGTGTCCCCCGCTGGTGCTTGCGGCGTGAGCTTCAGCTTCGTCGCGAGGTCCTGCCCCGCTTTCCTGAGCCCGTGATGATCGCGCATCATCATCTTGCCAAAGCTCTTCACGTCAGCGCTCGTCCCTTTCGTGGCCGCGACGGAACCGGCGGCGCTGTCGGCGGCATTCGCGCCATCCAGAATTGCGACGATGTTCGCGTCGGTCAGAGGCGCGGGCGCCGGTGCCGGCGCAGGCGCGGCTGCGGCCGCTTTGGCCATCGAGTCGGCTGCAGCAGCAGAATCGGCCTTAGCGTCTCCCTTCGAACACGCTGAAAGCGCCACGCAAGCGCCAGCGAGTGCCAGACCACGGGTGATGCGAATCGACATGAGTGCCTCCGTTCGAGTTCAGATACCCGGCGATCCGGGATTAGCGAGCCCGAGGAGCGCAAGTTCCGTACACACCGCCTCCGAGCGCAGTCGTGCGCAGCTCGAAGGGACGTCCGGATGAGGCGGTTTGCCAAGCACTCGACTGCCAAACGGCTTACTGGCGCGCCGGTGTGACGTGACGGACGAACAACACCACGTCAAAGAATTTTGGAAGCTCTAACGGTGTGAGAAACAGTTCCGGAGCTTGCGGCGCATAGATCTCAGTGATCAAGCGCGCCTGATGCGGACCGCGCAGCCAGGCGTTGCCGCTCTCGCCCACGAGGGGACGCGCGTCGAGCCAATATGCGTCTCCTGATGCGCGCCGAAACACGTCCTCGAATTCGTCGCTTGCCGACGGGCTGATTGGAACCTCGCGAAGTCCACTGAGCCCCCCACCCGGGCCCCCCGCCGTACGCCCTGACGACGGGCGCTGGGCGCGCACACTGCCGTCGGCAAACACGAACGCAATCGGCCGGTACTTCGCGCCGAGTTTTGTCCCAAGCGCCATGCCGCTCTGCACGGTGTTCTTATCGAGCGTGAGACGTCCTTCCTCCACGTCACCACCCCATGTCACCAACTTCGCGTCGGGACCGAGGGAGTTGGCGAGATAGAGCACGTGCTCGGCGACCGCCTCGTGTCGCGGCAGCCGACGAAGCCCCACGGCCACATGGTGCTGAATCAAGCGCGCCATCTGTTCGGCGTACGCCAGCTCCGCCGCATGCGACGCCGCACCCACGCGACGACGCAGCGCGACTATGCTATCGACGCCCGCGGAGGTCACAGGACCACACCGCTGCCAGAACGTGCTGTCGGCGAGCCGGCCCTCCAGTCCCCAATGCGCGCCCTCGTTCGCGGCAACGCAACCGTACTCGCGCCGCAGCCACGCCCCGAGCGCCGGGCCGGTGATCGAATCGGGCAACGCAGTGACGACCTGCACCGCGTGCGCCGCAGTCGGAAGCTCGAACCCATAGAAACCGATCTGCTTGTCCGGAGCGGCTGTTCGATTTCGCTCGCGGATTGCGCTCACGAGCGCGAGCATCTCGACTGTCTCCCACCGCCACGAGCCCAAGGTGCGCGCGAGTCGTTTCGGATCGCCGACACCCGTCCGCACATACCGATCGAGCTCCATCGCCTCGGCCATTGGCGCCTGAATGGCAAGGCCGCGCACATTCGCCGAGTCAGCGAGAGCGAACAGCGATCGACGAACGATGTATGGAAACTCGTGCGTGCCCTCCGTGAGCTCACTGAAGCCGATGACGCGCGCGTCGCCGGCGAGGGCGATCAGCGCGTGTTGCTCAGCCGCACCCGCGACGGAGTCGCTCGCCGGGACGCGGACCGCGTGCGCCTCCACCCAGCGCACCGCCGATGCTGCCGAGTCGCTGAGCGTAACCGGCGGCGGTGGCGGCGCCGGTGTTGCGGAATGACATGCCATCGCGAAGGCGATGGCCGGCAATGCGACGACGATGCGATAGAAAATGGGCATGGTATTCGGTCTGGCAGTCAATGTACTCACTCCGTGGTTTTTTCATGTCCTTCACCCGCGCGATCTTCACTCGCTTCGTTTAGCAATGCTCCGAGCTCACGGGCCGCCGGCGTTGGTGACGATCCGCGAAGCGTCAGTTGCGTCAACGACCGGCGAATCGACAGACCCGTCACCGGCACGATGGCAATTTTTCTTAGCGCCAACTGATCCGCGGCCGCGGCGCGCGACACGATCGCGAGGCCGAGGCCGGCGGCCACTCCCTGTTTGATCGCCTCCGTACCGCCAACGCGCATCGTCCTCGACAGCCGAACGCCGTGAACTGCAAGTGCGCGTTCGCTCACCTCGCGCGTTCCTGAACCCGGCTCGCGCACCAGAAACGTCTGCTCCGCGAGGTGCTGAACATCAACGCCGTCGCGAAAGCACAACGGATGATCCGGCGCCGCGATGACGACGAGTTCGTCCTCGCGCCAGGAACGCACTTCTACCCGCGGATGCGAAACCGGTCCCTCGACAAGCGCGACATCCACTTTGAACGCAAGCAACATCCGGAGAACGGTCCGCGTGTTCGCCGCCGTGGTCTGGATGCGCACTCGAGGATACCGCATGTGGAACCGCCCGAGCACCACCGGCAGCATGTACGTCGCGATCGTCGTGCTAGCACCAATCCGAAGTAAGCCGCGCTTGAGCCCGCGGAGTTCGCGAAGCTCCTGTTCGGCGACGCGCTCGACCCCAAATAGCTCGCTGGCCCGTTCGTAGAGCGTTCGGCCGGCGTCGGTCATCCGAACGGACCGCCCACTCCGATCCAACAGCTTGACGTGGAGTTGTCGTTCTAACTCGTTGAGGGATTTGGAGATGGCCGGTTGACTCAGTCTCAGCGCCGAAGCGGCTTTGGTGAATCCCTGGTTGTCGACGACCGCGGCGAAGAGTCGGAGATGATGGAGGTTGATCATCATTACTCTGAGTTATCGAAACATGATAAGAATGTACTGGCCTCATGTTAGCGCTTGGAACTAGCGTGCGACATGGCCAGTTCATTCGCCGCCGGCGGTCTTCGGCCACCCTACCAGCTCCTGCCGGGAATCGTCGCAACCGCGGTCGTCGGCGCGATTGCTCTCGCCGGCGGCGCCGTCGAAGAGCGCCTCATTGGACGCGCGGTCATCGAACCGCTCGTGCTCGCGATCCTCGTTGGGATGGCGGTGCGCACGACCATGGGTGAAATCCCCCGAACGAACGCCGGGGTGAGCTTTGTCGCCAAGGATCTGCTCGAGCTTGCCGTCTGTCTCCTGGGCGCAACCATGGACGTTCCGCGGCTCTTCGCGTCCGGCCCGAAGCTCGCGATTGGAATCGTGCTGCTGGTCTGCGTAACGCTGATCCTGGGAATGCTCATTGGCCGTGCTGCCGGACTGTCGCCGAAGCTCGCGATTCTGGTCGCCTGCGGAAATGCGATCTGCGGCAATTCGGCGATCGCCGCGGTTGCGCCGGTGATTGGAGCCGACCGCGAGGACGTTGCGTCGTCGATCGCGCTCACGGCGGTGCTCGGCGTGGCCGTCGTGCTGGGATTGCCGTTGTTGATCGCGCCGTTCGGGCTTTCGCACTATCAGTATGGTGTGCTCGCCGGGCTCACGGTGTACGCCGTGCCACAGGTGCTCGCGGCCGCGTTCGCCGTGAGTGCATTGAGCGGCCAGGTCGCGACCGTGGTGAAGCTCGCCCGCGTGTTGATGCTTGGACCCGTCGTGATCTTCTTCGCCCTGCGCGCGCATGCCGCGCACATCGAAACGGGCGCACGACTATCGGTGCGGAAGATCGTTCCGTGGTTCGTAGTTGGGTTCGTGGTGCTCGCGGCGCTTCGTTCCACGGGCATGATCTCCGATTCCGTATCCGCCGGATCGAAGATCGTCGCCGGGTGGCTTACCATTGCGGCGATGGCCGCGCTCGGCCTCGGCGTCGATCTGCGATCCGTCCGCCGAGTGGGGGCGAGAGTCGTCGTTGCCGTGGGAGGGTCGTTGGTGACGTTGATCGTGCTTGCACTGTTGTTGATCAGGACACTCGATCTGCGCTAGCTTCTGCGCTTCGCCGTGGGTGTGCCGCGGTGTTCGCGGTGTTCAGCGTACCCTCTGCCCAGGTCCGATCCAATGAACAACTCAATCCGTCGCTTGCTTCGACTCGCGCTGTGCGCCGCGGCAGCGGGCGCCATGGCCTGCTCGCAGAAAGAGAGCGGTAGCGCCGTCGCGGATACCGCGCACGCGGCTGCTACGCCGTTCAGCGCGTTCGTCGACATGTACTTCGATTCGCTGTACGCATTCACCCCGACCGCCGCCACGGCCGCCGGGTTTCATCAATACGACAGTCGCCTTGACGACCTGTCGGCGGCCACCATGACGCGGCGCATCGCGACCCTTCAAGGGCAGCTCGCGCGCCTCGATTCGCTTCGCGCAACGAAGCTGACGCTCGACGATTCGATCGACGCCGCGATGCTCGACGGCGCCATTCATTCCGAGCTGCAGGACGAGGCAACGCTCAAGTCGTGGCAGAAGAACCCAATGGGGTATGTCGCGCTGGCCGGCGGCGCGGTCGACCTGCTCATGAAGCGCAACTTTGCGCCGCCTGCGGAGCGGTTGAAATCGGTCACGGCGCGGCTTCGCGGAATTCCGCCAGTGCTCGCGGCCATGCGCACCAACGTATCGAATCCACCGCGAGAGTTTACTGATTTGGCCATGCGGATCGCCGGCGGCTCTGTGGGCTTCTTCAAAGGCGACGTGGCCACGTGGGCCAAGGATGCCGCCGGCACCGACACGGCCGCGCTGCGCGCGTTCACGGCGGTCAACGATTCCGTTGCGGTCGCGATGCAGTCCGCCGCGAAGTGGCTGCAGTCTGATCTGCTTCCCAAGTCGCACGGATCGTACGCCATCGGCGCGCAGGAATTCGCCAACAAGCTTCGCTACGATGAAATGACCGACATTCCGCTCGACCGGCTGCTCGCGCTGGGCGAGGCGGACCTCGAGAAGAACTACAAGGATTTCGTGGCCACGTCCGCGAAGGTTGCGCCGGGCAAGACCGAGCACGAAGCATATGCGGTGCTCATGAACGAGCACCCGGCGGCGGCGGCCTTGATTCCGTCGGCAAAGAGCACCGTCGAAGGCATGCGGAAATTCCTCGTCGATCATCAGATCGTCGACATCCCGTCGGAGGTCTTGCCGATCGTGACCGAGACGCCGCCGTACGCGCGCAACGGGTCATTCGCGTCGATGGACACACCGGGCGCCTACGAGACGAAGGCGACGGAAGCGTTCTACTACGTGACGCCGCCGGAGAAGGATTGGGACGCAAAGCACATCGAAGAGCATATGCGTTTGTTCAATCCGAGCGTGATGCAACTCATCACCGTGCACGAAGTATTTCCCGGGCACTATCTGCAGTTCATCTACGCGAAGCAGTTTCCGACGAAGACACGCCGGCTCATCGCCGCGGCGAGCAACGCCGAAGGCTGGGCGCACTACGCGGAGCAGATGATGGTGGACGAAGGCCTGGGCGCGGGCGACCCCAAGATCCGTCTGGCTCAACTCGAGGAGGCGTTACTGCGCGATTGCCGGTGGGTGGTGGGCATGAAGGAGCACACCCAGGGCATGACGGTGGAGCAGGGCGCGAAGCTGTTCGTCGACAAATGCTTTCAGGAGCCGGCGAACGGCTATGAGGAGGCGCGCCGCGGCGCCTACAACCCAACGTATCTCTACTATACGCTCGGGAAGTTAGAGATTTATAAACTCCGCGAGGACTACAAGAAAGCCAAAGGCAGCGCGTTTACCCTGCGCGACTTTCACAACCAGTTCGTGAAGCAGGGCGGCGTACCGATCAAGTTGATCCGCCGCATTCTGCTTCCCGGTGACACCGGACCGGTCCTCTAGATTAGACGATCTTGACGACGGCGGCGGCCCACTGCGGGCCGTCGGTGTCTTCCTGATAGAGCTTGTCGAGGTCGACGTTCACCCCGGCGCCGTCGCGCGTGATCGCAAAGCGATCCATGTTCCGCGTCGCGCGCCCGCTGTCGGCGATATACGCGCCGTCGGGCTCGAACGTCGAGTGGTGCTTGGGACACTGGAACGCATGATCGCGGTCGTCCCATTTGAGCGCCGTATTCTGGTGCGGACACGAGAGCGAAAACGCGTACATCGCGTTCTGCCACCGCACGAGAATGACCTCGCTGTCCTTATCGATCACGGCGCCGTCGGCGGAGGGAAGCACGTAGCGGCGAGTGTTGCCCGCCGCGCTTCGCGCCCCACCGAACTCGAGAGGCATGGCGAGCGCGGTACTTTTCACCATCCCCACGGCGACGAGCGCGCCGGCGACGCTGAGAAAAGTCTCGCGCAAAAAACGGCGGCGACTCGATGGCAGGAAACACGTCTCCTGCCCGCACTCGTCGTGCGTGTTCGACTCGTCGTTGATGTTCGATTGATCAGACATGATTTGGTCCTCACGGCCAGTGCACGCGACGGATGACACACCGCGCGATTGCTTGCGACTGCAGCAGAGACTCACAACCCTCTAGTGCGGGCTGCGTGCCGAACCCGCACTAGAGGGTCAAGTACATCGAGTCATAAGGGTTACGGACGAACGACGCGCAGCGTTGTCGTCGTCGTATGTCTGTGAACGGGGACGGCCCCGTCCATAGACACGGACGGGGCCGTTCGTCTTGTCAGGAGTCGCCTGACGGTGCTCCGCCGGCGGTCAGTCGGCTCGGAGCGCAGTCACCGCGTCAACACGCGATGCCCGCCATGCCGGCGCGAAGGCAGCGAGCGCGGCGATCGCAAGCAGCGTCGCAGCCACGGCGATCATCGTCGTTGGATCACTCGGCGCAATTCCATAGAGCAGCGACGCAATGAGACGTCCACCGGCGAGCGTCAACAACACACCGACCGCAACGCCAACGGCGACGGTGCGAATGCCCTCTGTCAGAACGAGTCGAAGTATGTCGCCCACGCGCGCGCCGAGCGCGATGCGAACGCCAAACTCGTGGGTGCGTTGCGTGACCGCGTACGACACCGTGCTATAGATCCCGATTGCGGACACGACGAGAGCGAGAATTCCAAACGTCGTGAACAGAATGGCTCCGAGCTGCCATGGTCGATACTGCGGCGCGAGGCGCTCGCTCATCGCTCTGATCGACGGAACGCCGTTGGGAAATACCTGGCGGATCAGCCGTTGAACGTCAGTGGTAACGGTGGCTGCATGCGAGGGAGACGACCTGATTGCAACGTACCACGGCGTGAGCGAGCCCTCTGTTCCCAGCGGCAGTCGATCGGCCGGCAAATAGTACTGCGGCGCGGGCTCCTCGATGACTGCATCGCGCCGACCGTTTTCAACGACGCCGCTCACCGTGTAACACGGTCCGTCGCGCTTTTCGAATCGTATGCACTGGCCAATCGGATTGCTCGCCGGCCACAGAACGCGCGCCATTTCCTCATTCACAACGACAACCTGCGGCATCGATGTTCCGCGCAGCGCCGGAAACCCTTCCCCGCGTGTGATGCGAAGACCCACCGTGGCGAAATAGCTCGGCGACACTCCCATGGTCGTGGGGAAGAAGCCTTTCCGCGACCCAAGCGTGTCGGTTCCCGTGAAGTAGCCCACCCAGCTGAAACCCGACATCGGTTCCATGCTCGTCAGCGCAACGCTCTCCACGCCAGGCACCTTCGCCACGCGTTCCGCCAACTCGGAGAGCCGCGCCGACCACGAGGGTTCGGTCGTCCCAGCGCGATCGTCGAACGTAACGGTGGCGATCGTGAGCTGTTGTGCGTCGAAGCCGAGATGCAGAGCACGGACGTTGGCCAGACTGCGAACGAACAACATCGCTCCTACGAGAAGCACGACGGACAACGCCGCCTGCACAACGACGAGGGTCGAGCGCAGCCGCGAATGCTGCACGCCGCCATCGCCGGCCGACGCCTTGAGCGCCGGCACAACCTGCGGGCGAGCTGCCTGGATCGCCGGGATAAGACCAGCGACAATCCCGGCGCCGAATGCGATCGCCACGGCCGCGAAGCCCACACTCCAGTCGAGCGCCGATCGAGCCCAGTGCACGTCGGGGAGGAGGAGCGATCGCAGGAGCCCGCCGCCCCAGTACGCCACGCCGAGCGACACGATCGCCGCGGCGAGGGCGAGCACGACACTCTCGGTGAGCAACAACCGAAACAGTCGCGCGCGCGAGATGCCGAGCGCGAGTCGGACTGCGATCTCGCGGCGGCGGCGTACGGCACGCGCGAGCAGCAGGTTGACGACGTTGGCGCATGTGATGAGAAGAACGATGATCGCCACGCCGCCGAGCCGGACGGCGATGAGCACTTCCTGCCCCGATCTGCCCGGGCCATTTGCCTCGACGATCGATCCGACGCGCGCCACCGTCGTGGACTCCGCGCGTTGAAATCGCGCGTCGGGTTGTCGGAACGCAAGCGTCAGGCGTTGTTCCAATTCGCGATCGCGCCCAGGCACGTTCGGTCGCACGAACGTGTGAAACCCGTTCACACGGTTCTTGAGCCACCACGACTCGCCCGGTCGCGCACGGTCCTTCGCGACGAACCCGAGCGGCAACCACACGTCGGCGGCGTCGAGGTCGACACCGGTGAACGTTCCCTTCGCGACTCCAATCACCGTGTAGGTCGTTCCGCCAATCTTGATTGGCTTTCCCACCGCGGCTGAATCGCCGCCGAGCCGGCCCTGCCAGAAGGTGCGGCTCACGACCGCGACGTTCGCCGGCGCCGCAACGGCGTCCTCGACGTCGGAATACGTACGGCCGATCTCGGCTCGAACGCCGAGCACGCTGAAGTACGAGGCGCTCGCGTAACTCACCTGCACCCGATCAGCGCTCTCGCCGGCTCCAAGGCGCGTTCGCCGCGGCGGCGTGTAGATCGCGGCCGCGGCAAGGCCGCCAACCTCGTCGACGACGGCGCGGTACTGCGGATACGAGAAGCCCGGCCAGAATTGGAGGCCGTCGCCGGATCGCATTTGCCAATACACGCGACGAAGATCCGTTGGCCGGACAATGCCCGCCGGCGGGCGCACGAAGATCGTTTCGAGAAGTGTGAACGTCGCGGCATTCACGCCGAGCCCGAGCGCCAGCGTGCTGAGGATCGCGAACGCAACGCCGGGCGTGCGGCGGATGGATCGCAGCGCGAAGGCGATGTCCTGACAAAGTCCGTCGAGGCGTTCGATTCGCGAACGGCGGCGTACCACGCGGTCGCCGATCGCGCGTAATCCGCGGCGGACACCGGCGACGTCGCCAAACTCCTCCGCGGCCTGGGCGCGGGCGCGGGGCTCGGACATTCCGCTCGCCACCAGATCTTCGATGCGCGTCTCGAAATGAAAGCGAAGCTCTTCGTCGATGTCGGCTTGAACGTCGGTCCGCCAGAAGCGGATATATCTGCGCCAGCGGGGAACGGCGTCAGGAAACGTCATGACGAAATGCGAATGAAACGCGATCGATTACGCGGGCGCCGGCGTGGCGCTCATGACACGAGCCACGGCGGCGACGTAGTCATTCCAGCCCGCGGTCTCGGCGCGCGCGGCGCGCCGGCCGGCCGTGGTGAGGCGGTAGAACTTCGCGCGCTTTCCTTTCTCCGAGATTCCCCATTCCGACTCGACCCAGCCGCGCTCTTCCATTCGGTGGAGCGACGTGTAGAGCGCGCCGTCGACGATGGTGAACGTGCCGTCGGAGCCCTGATGGATGAAGCGGGCGACGGCATAGCCGTGCATGGGTCCCCACGACAGGGCGCGGAGGACGAGGACGTCGAGCGTTCCTTGCAGGAGGTCGAGCTGGCCGGTCGTCATGGCTGCATGATACCGACCGCGCTTTATTCAATCAAGTGTTGATGGTACTGAACGACGCGCTACGCCCTGGCGCTCAGCTCGTCGAAACGGACGAGACGACGGTGGTCTTCGTCCCACAGGGCCAGGCGCAGCGCCGCCATTCCGCTCCGCGGCGTGATGACCGGTGCCGATTGAAAGAGCGTGTTCTCGTCATGCGCCCGTTGGAGGCGATAGTTCGGGATTCGCGGCGCGAGGTGGTGCACATGATGGAGGCCGATGTTGCCCGTAAACCAGCGCAACAGCGGGGAGAGCTCCAGGTGCGAGCTGCCGCGCAGACACGCCGTCACGTAGTCCCACTCCCCGTGCTCTTCCCAATACGCATCCTCGAATTGATGCTGCACGTAGAACAGCCACACGCCGGCCATCGCGGCGAAGTAGTACGACAGGCCGTACACGACCAGCACCGTCTTCCACCCGAACAGCCACGTTGCGAGGGCGAGCGCCACGACAATCGCAACGTTGGTGCTCCACACGCTCGCCTTTTGCCGGTCGCGGGTCGCCGTGCTTCGCGGCCTGAAGCGTTGGCCGACCATGAGGTGAATCGGGCCGCCGAAGAGCAGTGACGCGGGATGGCGGATGACGCGATACCAGAACTGCTCACGCGGCGTTTTCGCCTGGTATTCTCGAACGGTCAACGTCGGAACGTCGCCGTGTCCGCGTCGATCGAGATCGCCGGACGACGCATGGTGCAACGCGTGGTCGCGTCGCCACTGCGCAAATGGCGTCAGCGTGAGGACGCCGGTTACAAAGCCGACGATGTCCGTTGCCCGGCGCGATGCGAGCAGCGATCCATGCGAGCAGTCGTGCATCAAAATGAAGGTGCGCACGAGCAAGCCGGCGGTCGGGAGCGCGAGGAGCAATCCCAGCGGAAGAAACCAGTCGAGCGCCGCCGCCATGGCCCACATCGACAGGACCAGGAGGCCGAGTGTCGAGACGATTTGGTAGATCGCGCGCAGAAGATTGGGGCCGACGTACGGCTCAACGACGCTGCGCCAATTCGTTTCCGGCGCGTGCGCGATGTCGGTCATGCGTCACGCCCCATGGTCGCACTCGCGAAATACTGTCCGGCGAGATTTCGCGACGAGTAGGCCGAGCCGTCGCCGCCTTCGGGGCGCCAACACCAGTCGTCGGGGCTCTTCGCCTCGGGTCGAAACACGCGTTCGCGCGTCAGAGACGCCGTCTGCCCGCCGCCCATGGATCGTCCGTGCGCCACGGCCCCCTCCCATTCGATGACCAGCAATCGACCGTCGGCGAGATTGCCCGAGCGATCCGCAACCCAAGACATGCTCAATCCGACAGCGCCGAGCTGCGCGACAAGGCGCTGGGGCGCGGAGTGTACCTCGAACTTTTTGTCTCCTAGGCGGGCGCCTTCGAACTTCACTCTGCGCTCGAGCTCCGCGGTCAGCGTGTCGAATTCCCGTCGCAGCGCGGTGAGCGCGCGCGGCTCCGACATGAAAGTTCGCGGGGGCTGACTCCAAGCCGGCATCGGCTCGGCAGGTGCTGGAACGACTTTTGGACGCGCCGCGTGGGCGTCACCGCCACACGCGATGATCGCCGCGACGATCTTTTCCGTGACTCCGTCCAAACCAGCATCGCGAATGGTCCACGACGGCGCGGAGCTCAACCAGCTCGGCACCGGTTCGTCATCGAGCAGCACGACGCGAATGGAACGATGCCGCTTCGCGCGAACCCGCTCACGCAGCGAGCTGGCATCCGCTGCCGTGGTCGCGTCGTGGCCCCACAAGCGTTGGTGCAGCACCACGACCACGCGTGCCGACGCATCCATCATTTCGGCGGCCGCCGCATCCATCGCCGGATCTGGTCGTACGTCGGCTGTTTCAACGCGCCAGAACAACGGCGTCATGAGCCGCATCGCCAGTCGCTCCGACAGCTCGGCGACGAACAATGAATCGTACGATACCGCGGATATCGCCACGTCGTGCGAAAAGGTCTTCATGACCCTCGATACGGGTGTCGCGGACATTGCGCCTTCGTTGCCTGAGAAGCGCTGGACCAAAACGACTCTCGAGAGTCCTGAGGCATTGAGTTGGTGCGCCAGAAGACCGGGAAAGGAGCGGGCCGTGGCCCTCTCGCCAGCACGTGGAATCTAACGCGTGGACGGTGAATCGGCGCGCCGCTGGCACGTATGTCGCTGCCATCACCCGTTGGCTTTTTTCAAAAAAAACACCGTTTTTGGCGTCAGTCTGGCCGGAATGTCTCATTTGAAGACCAAAACTGACCGCAACACGCTGTTTTGAGAGGCGTTCCAATCGGTCAAAGGCCGTTTCGCTCCAGCCATTCTCTGAGGAATGCGGTGATGTATGCTCGGGCTTTTCGCGTGGAGAAGGTGTGATTGCTCCAACTGACAAACTCCACACACAGCGCGGCGTGGACGGCGGCGCGAGGAAACCGCAGACGGAACTGGGCTCGGTGGTTGTAATAGTCGGACACGCCGCCGGTAAAAATGAAAGCGAGCGCAACGTTTCGAGCGAGTAGCGCGTGGAGGTCCGCGTTCAGTCGTGCGGCAGGAACCGGTATTCGAACACCGGTCATCACCGCTTCGCGGCGATCGCGCTCGGTCTGGCCCACCGGCGCGGCCACGCGCATGAGCTGCTTGGCGAAGGTGCGCCAGCTGGCCAGACGAAGCGCGCGCGCGGCAAGGTGCTGGACCACGTAGCTCCAGTTCCGAAATGGACCCGGCATGTCGAGCATCGCGGCGCCGGCAACTCGCGGGTCGCGGACAGCGTGCTCGAACGAGTCGAACGCTCCCGAGCACAAGCCCGCCAACACAAAGCGCTCCGCTCCATGCTCGGCGGCGAGAAAATCGAGCGCGCCCGAGATGTCGCGGGTCACGGAATCTTGAAGCGTCAAGGTCGCTTCGCCGGATTGCCGTTCGGAGTCGCCGATGCCGGACAGGTCGAACCGGAGGGTGGGGGTACCAATCGTCGCGAAGGCGCGCGCGAATCCGACGTAGAGCCGATGCGCGCCAACGCGATGGATGACTCCCGAATTGATCAGCACAACGTGAGCGGCGCCGGCCCGCCGCTCAGCAGGAACGGTCAGGATGCCGACGAGGCTCTTGCCCTCGCCGAACGTCACGACCTTCTCGCGAAACGGCTGATTCACAACAGCCACGCGACGATCTTCCGCAATGTGTTGACGGGCATCGCGCCGGTTCCCACCGGGCGCTCCTTCCACGCCATCGTGTCCGGCGAGTGCAGAGGCGAACACTCGACGCCCGCCGACACGAGGCGAGCCCAAAGCGCCTCATGATCCGTGGACGCTGCGGTGGTCGTCACGATGAGTGTTCTTGGAAGCGGCGGACCGAAGGTGTCGAGCGTGATCGACCCAATATCCTGGCGTGCGCGCGGCGTCACGCCAAGCCCGCAGGCGTCCACGGTCTCGTCGGGCGCTGCGGGACTGGCGCGAATCTCCACGAGATACTCGTTTCCGTTGTCGATGGCATCCCAGAGCACGAGCTGGTCGATTTCGGAGCGGCTGTTCGCAACCTGCGCGGCGAGCGTCGCTCCGAGTCGCATCCCGACGAGCGCGACGCGCGACACTTGCCCGACGTCCATCAGCTCCGTGATCGCCGTGTCGATGTCGCCCTGCCAATCGATCTGACTGGTCTCTTCGAAATCCCCGGCGGAATCGCCAGTACCATAATAGTCGAACCGAAGCACGTGACATCCGGCGGCGGCGAGCTGCCTGGCAAGCAACCGATACGTTGGATGCGCGAACACGTGCTCGTCGCCCAATGGCGGACAGAGGACGACGCCGAGGTCTCGATTGGCGGGGCCGGGTGGCTCGTACGCGCCAAAGAGCTGACGCGTCGAGCGACCGAAGAAGAACGGATTCATCGGCGACCCCGGTTGCCTGGTCCGACGTTCGCCAAGTCCTTATTCTCCACACGAGCGTTCCCGCCCCGTTCGCGCAGCGCCTTGCCCCATCGCCCTGGTTTCCCAAGACCGCGAGAGCTCATGCACGGGCCGCCGGCCCATTTCTTCCCGCGCTGCGCACGCACCGCTTTTTCGACCGGAAGCGACGAGCCACCTCCGTTGTTTCCCGACGAGGCGTTGACAGTGCAGGACGCGGTCGCGTCGCGGCAGCGGGAGTTCGCATTGGGCCGGTGGTGCGCCCGGAAAGCGCTCGCCGAGCTTGGCGTTCCCGCGCAATCCATCCCCGTCGCGAGATACCGGTCGCCGGTATGGCCGAGCGACGTCGTCGGGAGCATCAGCCACTGCAAAGGATTCGTGGGCGCCGTTGTCGCGCGAACCGATTGCCTCGACGCCCTTGGCTTTGACGCCGAGCAGTCGGAGCCACTCAATGCCGACATCGTTCCACTCGTGTGCACGCCACCTGAGATTGCATGGATGCACACGTGGACGGACGGACGCGAGCTCCAACGAGCGAAGCTCATTTTCTCCGCGAAGGAAGCGGTGCACAAATGTATGTGGCCTCGCTTTGGCGAGCTGTTGGACTTCCTCGACGTCACTCTGGAGCTGGACCTCGCGCGCAACGAATTCTCCGCGCGGGCAACGGCGTCTGGCGCGAGAACCGGTGTGAAGACCGCCGCGAATCTCGTCCACCTGGTCGGACGGCTGGCCGTCACGGAGCGGTTGGTGTTCACATGCGCATTCGTCGAGTCGTCTCCCGGTTCGGCGACGACGTAGGCAAGAGTGGAGGCGACGACACGAGGCAACGACATAGCCAACGACATAGGCAATGACAGTGCCGGAGAGCGAGCACTCTGTGATGAAATCAACATCAACGCGTGCCCGGTCTCACGACTCGGACGTCTCCGTTTTCGCCGAGGCGATCTTCCCCAGGGTCTCGAAGAAGAGGAGACGTGGATCGGGACGCCATCCGGTGCGGCGATGGATCTCGTGCACGGCGCGCATCGACAACAGCGAATGTCCGCCGAGCTCGAAGAAATTGTCCGTCGTGCTCACGCGTTCGACGCCAAGTATGTCTTTCCAGACGGTCGCGATGACCACCTCGTTGGGGGTCGTCGGCGGGTGATAACTCGTCACCGCGCGACCGGCCGATCGCAGCGGATCGGGCAGCGCCTTTCGATCCACCTTTCCGTTGGGGGTGAGCGGAAGCGCTTCGAGCGGAACCACGAGTGACGGAATCATGAAGTCCGGCAGCGTATCGCGCAGGAGCGTTCGAATCTCGGACGCGGTGAGCTCCGTGCCCTTCGTGAAGACGACATACGCAGCCAACCGTTCGTGGCGCACGTCGACGACGCACTGATTCACCTCGGGGGCGGCAGCCAACGCCGCCTCGATCTCTCCAAGCTCGATTCGATAGCCGCGCAATTTTACTTGCTGGTCAAAGCGTCCGAGATGCTCGAGCGCACCGTCGGCACCGAAGCGAACGCGATCACCGGTGCGATACATGCGACCACCGCTTGCCGCAAACGGATCGTCGACGAACCGCGAGGCAGTGAGCTCCGGTCGATTCAGGTATTCGATCGCGACGCCGGCGCCGCCGATGAATAGCTCACCGGGAACGCCGATCGGAACGAGCTGTCCTCCCTGGTCGAGCACATAGATGCGCGTGTTGGCGATCGGCTCACCAATGGGAACCGGACCGGTGCCATGCGAGACGCGGTGTACGGTGGACCAAATGGTCGTCTCGGTCGGCCCGTACAGGTTCCACACTTCGCGCGCCCTCGTGAGCAGCTCTTCGGCCAGCTCGCGCGGCAGGGCTTCGCCACCGCAGAGAACTCTCAACTCCGGCGTTTCACCGGCCGCCCATCCCGCGTCGATCAGGCTTCGCCAGGTGGCAGGCGTCGCCTGCATGACTGTCGGTTGCCGTCGGGTGAGCAATTCGCGCAACCGCCGGCCGTCGGCCGCAACCTCGCGCGATGCGAGCACGACGGTCGCCCCACACACCAGCGGCAGATACAACTCGAGCCCCGCGATGTCGAAGGAGATGGTCGTCACGGCGAGCAACACGTCGTCGGCCGCCAACCCGGGCGTGCGACCCATCGACGAAAGGAAATTCACGAGCGACGCATGGCTGATCGCGACGCCTTTCGGATTGCCGGTGGACCCGGAGGTATAGATGACATACGCGCGCGAATCAGGCGACGGCGCCGGCTCGATCGCCGCCGAGGATTCCTGATCGATCGCGCTCTTGTCGCCGTCGATGGCGATGATCGACGCGGTAGACGACGGTAGTCGCGCGGCGAGCTTCGATTCGGTGACGATTGCCGTCGCGCCGCTGTCCTCGAGCATGAATTGCACGCGGTGCGCGGGATAGGCCGGGTCGATCGGAACGTACGCCGCACCCGTCTTGAGCACGCCGAGCAGCGCGACGACCATCTCGGCCGAACGCGACAGACTGACTCCGACGAGCGCACCAGCTTGAACGCCGCGACGCCGGAGGTAGTGTGCGAGTTGGTTGGCGCGAGCGTCCAGCGCTCGATAGCTCGTCGCGACACCGTCGTATTCCACGGCGATGGCGTTCGGCGTCCGCTGCGCCTGGGCGGCAATGATCGCCGTCACCGGATCATTCGGAAATGGCGCCGACGTGGCGTTGCGCGTTTCCGTCAACGCGCGACGCTCGGTTGGTGAGAGCATCGACAGGCGGCCGATGTGCTGCTCGGCATTGCGCGTCACCGACTCGAGCACGTTCAGGTAGTGCTCGAGGAAGCGATCGATGGTCGGTCCGTCGAAGAGATCCGGAGTGAACGAGACGACGACGAACGACTGTTCGGCGAGCATGAGGCTCATTGACAGGTCGAACTGCGCAGCCGACCGATCGAACGAAAAGGGCTCGGTGGTGATGCCGTCCAACGCCATCTCCGACGCGCGCATTGGCGCATTGGCCATGTTGAACATGACTTGAAACACCGGCGAGCGACTGGCGTCGCGATCCGGCGCCAACGCGCGCACGAGACGCTCGAACGGCAGATCCTGATGCGTGAAGGCGTCGAGCGCGACCACCCGCACACGACGCAACAATTCACGGAACGACGGATCGCCTGACAGATCGTTCCGATGCACCAGCGTGTTCACGAACGTGCCGATCAAGCGTTCGACGCCGACCTGTGTGCGATTGGCGATGGGCACACCGACGGCGATGTCGTGCTGACCGGAATAGCGGTGCAGCACGACGTTGAAGGCGGCGAACAGCGTCATGAACGGCGTGACGCCTTCGCGAAGGCTGAGCGCGCGCACACGCTGCGCGACCGCCGCCGGCAGTTCCACAACGCGCCGGTCGCCGGCGGCGGTCTGCACCGCCGGACGCACGCGATCGGTGGGAAGCTCGAGCGGCGCGAGGTTGGCCAAATGCGGCTTCCAGTACGCGAGTTGTTCCTCGAGCCGACGACCCTCGAGCCAGTCGCGCTGCCAGACCGCGAAGTCGCTGTACTGGAGATCGAGCGGCGCGACATGCACGGGCTCGCCGCGGACGCGCGCGTTGTAGAACCTGGCCAACTCGTGCCCAAGGACGCCGAACGACCAGAGATCTCCGACAATGTGATGAAAACCGAACGTGACGACGTGTCGATCGTCGGCAATCCGCATCAGCAACACCCACCAGAGCGGGCCGTTCTCGAGATCGAACGGCTTCGCGGCAAATTCGGCCGTCAGGCGGCGAGCGGCGACGAGCGCATCGTCAAGAGGGCGATCGCCAAAGTCACGTTCGATCAGCGCGATCGTGTGCGCCTCATGCACGCGCTGCCGCGGATCACCCTCCGGCGAATGGAACGTCGTGCGCAGGATCTCGTGTCGGGCGACGATGTCGTCGAGACTCGCCATGAATGCGCCGGCGTCGAGTGCGCCCGTGAAATCAATCGCCGTGATCATGTTGTAGGCGGTGCCGTCCGGCATCAGTTGCTGGAGGAACCACATGCGTTCTTGCGAATACGACAGCGGCTCGTCAGCCGAGCGGTGCCCGGCGCGCAGCATCGCGTCCGGCGAGGGTTCCGGCGACGAGAATTGTTGAATGCTCTTGGCAAAGCCATCGATCGTCGGCGCCGAAAACAGGCTCCGCAGCGACAGATCCGCTCCGGTCACCGCGCGGAGTCGTGAGATGACTTGGGTCGCATTCAACGAATGCCCGCCCAAGGCAAAGAAGTCGTCGTGAACGCCGATCGAGTCGACGTCGAGGACTTCGCTCCAGACGTCGGCGAGCATCTGCTCGATTGGATTGCGCGGCGCGACGAATTCCTTGCGATTCTCAAATCCAAGATTGCGCGCCGACGGCAGGGCGCGACGATCGATCTTTCCGGTCGGCGTGAGCGGCAGCGACTCGCGCAGCACGAGCGCGGCCGGAATCATGTTGGCCGGCAGCGACCGCGCGAGATGTTCCTTGAGGTCGGACACGCTGACGCCGGACGCCGGATCGATCACGACGAACGCCGCAAGCATTCGCTCGCCACTCTCGATTTGCTCGGCGGTCACCGCGCACGAGACGACGCTCGGGTGGGCCTCGAGACACGCTTCGATTTCGCCAAGCTCGATTCGCACGCCGCGGATCTTGACCTGCTGATCCTTTCGACCGAAGAACTCGATCGCGCCGTCAGGCCGCCGCCGTCCGAGGTCGCCGGTGCGATACATTCGCGTGTCGGCCGCGCCTTGCACGTGCGAGAATACCTGTTGCGTGAGCTCTGGCTGGTTCCAGTACCCGAGCGCCACGAACCGACTCTTGATCGCGATCTCGCCGAGCACGGACGTTGGGTGTCCAGTATCGTCCACGAGAAGCACATCGGTGTCCGGCACCGGATAGCCGACGGGCACGATGGTTCCCGACGGCAGATCGCCGGCGCAGTAGAAATACTGAAGCGCGGTGGTGGATTCGGTCGGACCGAGCCCGTTGACGAAGACGCTTCCCGCCGCGAAGCGGTCGCGAAACAGCTCGACATCGCGCGGATGGACTTCCTCGCCGCCAAGAATAACGCAGCGAACCGTATCGGACTCGCCGGCGTGAAGCGTTGCCATCGCCGCGCGATAGACCGTGGGCGTCGCGTGAAAGATGGTGATGCCGTCGCCGCGCAGTGCCGCCGCCAACGGATCGACACCGTCGCGTCGGATGTCGACCGGACGAAGCTCGGCGCCGGTGAGCAGCGCGCCGAAGATGTCCATGAGCGACGCATCGAACGTGTACGGCGCGACGAGCGTGAGGCGGTCGTCCGGCGTCAATTCGATGGAATTGATATAGGTGCGCGCGTGATGCAGCGCGTTGCGATGACTCTGCGCGACGCCTTTGGGCTGACCGGTGGATCCTGAGGTGTAGAGGATGTACGCCAGGCTGTCGGGCGAGGGGCTGGTCGGCGTCACTCGCTTCCCTGCTGACGCCGCGTCGCTCCGGATGACCGTCCGCGTGCCGCTCGTGAGCCGAGCCGCGAGCTCGGCGTGCTTGGGTTCGCAGAGGATTGCCGACACGCCGGCGTCATTCAAAATGAATTCGAGTCGCTCCGGCGGAAACGACGAGTCGAGCGGCACGTACGCGGAACCGGCTTTCAACACACCCAGGATCGCGGCGAGCAGGGCCGCGCCATGATCATAGAGGAGAGCGACGCGCGCCGAGCCATCGGTGGCCGCGGCAACTAGACCGGCCAGCGAATCGCTTTGCGCTGCGAGCGACGCGTACGTCAGCGATTCGCCACCGAACGTAGCGACGGTGCGCTCCGGGGTTCGGGTGGCAACCTCGCCGAAGCGCGCCGGGATGGTGCTTTCGACAAAATGCGCGGGCAGCTCGACGAAGGCGATGCGCCGGCGCGTGTGTGGGACGCACGCTCCATCTCGCGCGGCTGACGATGATACGAGCGGAATCTCGCCGATGCGTCGCGTCGGATCGTCGACTGCGGCGCGAACGAGGCGCTGGTAGTGGTCGAGGAACGTCCGCATGCGTTCGGGGGAGAACAGGTCCGCGTTGTAGACGAGGACGAGCCGCATTCCCTCGGACTGCTCGTGCGCGTAGAGCGTGAGATCGAACTTGGACTCGCCGTCGAACGACGTGAGCAGGCGATCGAGCGGGGGCGGCTTGACCGTCAAACCCGCGACGCGCATTTCCTCCGGCGCCTCGAGCGTGAACATGTTGAACATCACTTGGAAGAGTGGTGTTCGACTCGTGTCGCGTTCGGGCTGGAGCGCGTCCACGAGACGCGCGAAGGGAAGTTCCTGGTGCGCGAATGCCTGCCGAGTGGTCTGGCGAACGCGGGCGAGCAGATCGTCGAACGTGGGATCGCCGGAGAGGTCGGAGCGGAGCACCAGGGTGTTGATGAACATCCCGATGAGGTCCCGCGTCTCCTCGCGATCGCGGTTGGCGACGGGGGAGCCGACGGTGATGTCGACATCGCCGGTGTAGCGATAGAGCAGCGCGTTGAACGCGGCGAGCATCGTCATGAACAACGTGCATCCCGTCTTGCGGCTCAGCGCGCGAAGATCGTTGGCCGTCTCGGGCGGAAGCGTCGCGAACTGCACCGCTCCGCGAAACGTCTGCACCGCCGGACGCGGATGGTCCGTCGGAAGATCGAGCGTCGGCAACTGGCCGCCAAGTTGCTTTGTCCAGTACTCGAGCGATTTGTCGGATGCCGCCGAGCGAATCCATTCCCGCTGCTGCGCCGCAAACTCCACGTAGCTGGTGGCGAGCGGCGCCATCGCCGGCTCGGTCTCGGTGCGGAGCGCGCCGTAGTACGCCAACAGCTCGCGGACCATGAGCACTATTGAATAGCCGTCGGCCGCGATGTGGTGGAGTGTCAGCATCAGCCGGTGCGACTCGGGCGCGAGACGCAGCAGCACCGTGCGAAGCGGCAGCTCATTGACCAAACGAAACGGTTTTTCGGACTCCCGCTTCCAAAGGGATTCGGCTTCCAGCTGGCGAGCCGCGGGATCGAGCGTCGACAGATCCGTGACGGGCAGCGGCCAAGACAACGGCGGATTCACGCGCTGGCCCGGTCGCCCATCGGTCTGAACGAATGTCGTGCGAAGCGTTGCCTGGCGCTTGACCACCGCGGTCATGCTCGCGGCGAGCGCGGCGACGTCGAGTGGTCCGGTCAAATCGAGAAGCAGACCAACGTTGTACGCGGTACTTTCGGGCTCGAGCTCCTGGAAGAACCACAGCCGCTCCTGCGCGAGCGAGAGCGGCGAGCTGCCGTCGCCCGCGTCCGCCGATGCGTCGCTGCTCCCCCGCCCCGACGCCTTGCTGAGAATTTCCCGAAGCTGGTCGCGATTGGCGCGCAGTTCGTCTCGAAGCTCGTGCGTCAGCACACCGGTTGGTGCCGAGCATCTCAAATGCTCGCCTTCCAGCCAGACGCGGACGTCGAGGTTTCGAAGTCGGTCGAGTAGCTCCTCGACGGATGCGGGCGACGTCATCGACGTTTCACTAGTCACAACTCAATTTCCTCGCGCGTGCCGTCATCCGATGCGACCGGCTTTGCGCTCTCGGCGCGGATCGCCTGGACTCGGTCGGCCATGCCAATCACCGTGGGCGCGTCGAACACGGCATACACCGGAAAATCGACGCTGAAGTGTTCCCTGAGCCAACGCGCCAGAGCGGTCGCAAGGATCGAGTGTCCGCCAAGCTCAAAGAAATCATCATCGACACTGACGCGGTCGATCTTGAGCAACCGGGCCCACTCCGCAGCAATTTCTCGCTCGACGTCCGTTCGCGGAGATACCAGCGGTCGGGCCGAGATCGACTCGGCCTGATCGACTCCCGGCAGCGCCTTCACGTCCAGCTTATGGTTGCTCGTGAGCGGAAGCGCCGACATTCGGACGAACGCCGTTGGGACCATGTAGTCCGGTAGCGCGACTTTCAGGGTCGCCTGCATATCACCTCCGCTGGCCTCTATTCCCGCGCGGAACACGACATACGCGACGAGTCGCGCATCGCCCGGGCTATCCTCTCGAAGAACGACGGCGCAGTTCTCGACCGCGGGATGGTGCGCCAGCGCCGCTTCGATTTCGCCGAGCTCGATGCGAAAGCCGCGCAATTTGATCTGTGCGTCGATCCGCCCGAGATATTCGAGTTGTCCGTCGGCGCCAAGGCGAACGCGATCGCCCGTGCGATAGAGACGCGCGGCCGAGTTGGACGAAGTTGGATCGTGGAGAAAGCGCTCCGCTGTGAGCTCGGGTCGATTGAGATATCCGCGCGCGACGCCGGCACCGGCGACGTACAATTCTCCGGGCACGCCCGGTGGCACTGGTTGTCCAGCGGCATCGAGCACAAGGAGCCGAAGATCGGGAATGGCGACGCCGATTGGACTCCGCACGCGCTGATTGAGATCGTCGGCCGTGATCGGGCGGTAGGTGACGTGAACCGTCGTCTCGGTGATGCCGAACATGTTGACCAGCCGAGGATGCGCATCGCCGTGACGCTCGATCCACGGACGGAGCATGGCAACGTCGAGCGCCTCACCGCCGAACACGACGAAGCGAAGCGACAAGTCGCTGGTCGAGCGACGAATGCCGTCCGCGGCGATCACCTGCCTGAACGCCGAAGGTGTCTGGCTCAGCATCGTCACGCGTTCGGCCACGAGCAAGTCGAGCATTTCCTCGGGCGAGCGGCTGACCGCGTACGGCACGATGACGACTCGGGCGCCGTGCAGCAGGGCGCCCCACAACTCCCACACGGAGAAATCGAACGCGATGGAGTGAAAGAGGGACCACACGTCGGCCTCGCGGAACTGAAACCAATGCGCCGTCGCGTCGAACAATCGAGTCACGTTCCGATGCGTGACCATCACGCCCTTGGGTCGCCCCGTCGAGCCCGACGTATAGATGACATAGGCGAGATCGTCCAGCCGTGACTCGCCATCGACCTGCCGCGTGTCGAGATCGGCGGGCGCCGGATCGTCGACGAAGACACGCGTCGCGGCAAACTTTTGCGACGCCTCGTCGAGCGAGCGCTGGGTGATGAGGGTGCTCACGCCCGCGTCCTCCAGCATGAACGCGATCCGGTCGTCCGGATACGCGCGATCGATTGGCAAGTACGCGCCCCCCGCCTTGAGGACGCCGAGTATCGCGACGACCATGTCGAGATTGCGCTCGACATACAATCCCACGACGCATTCTCGCCCAACGCCGTATTGACGCAAACGAGCGGCGAGGGCGTTGGCGCGCTCGTCGAGCTCGCGGTAGGTCAAATGTTCGCCGGCGCAGGTGACGGCGACCGCGTCTGGCCGCTGCCGCGCGTGTTGCTCGAATCGCTGGTGCAGGGACAGCGCCGACCGTGCGTCCGCGGCGAGCGACGGCGACGGCATCGCCCGAAGCATCGATTCCGACTCGTCGGGCGTGGCCATTGGCAGTTTAGAGATCCGGCATTCCGGATCGGCCAGAATTCCGCGCAATAGCACCAAATAATGCCGCCCCATCCGCTCGATGGTGCTTCGGTCGAACAGATCGGTGCTGTAGCCGAGATTCACCGAGATCGTTTGGCCCATTTCCCACACGAGCACGGCGATGTCCGAGGGCGTGCCGATTTGCGTGAGCGTGAATGACTCGAGCGACAAATCCTGCCAATCGATTTTGGCGGGGCCGATTTCGCCGTTGCGATCCGCGGCGCCATGATCCTCGGCCGGCCCGCGCATTTTGTCCCAGACGAAATACGTGTCGGCCAGCGGCGACCGCGACACGTCGCGATTGACGTGGAGTTTCTCCACGAGAAGTGGAAACGGATAGTCCTGATGGTCGAGTGATCCCAAGACGTCGGCGCGCGCGCGCGCGACGAGGTCGCGAAACGTTGGATCGTCGGAAGCGTCGCAGCGGAAAACGATCGGGTTCACGAAGTATCCCGCCGTGCTCTCGAACTCGCTGCGGCTCCGACCTGTGGCCGGCGAGCCGACGATGATGTCGTCCTGGCCCGAGTATCGTACGAGCAACGCCTGAAATGCGGCGAGAAATACGGTGAACAGCGTGGTACCTTCCGCCGCCGCGAGTTGGCGAAGATCGTTGACGACGTTTGGTGGAACGGCGAAGGCCACGCCAGATCCGGCGAAGGACTGCACTGAGGGTCGCGGTCGATCGGTCGGAAGCTCGAGGCGCGGAAGAGTGCCACTCAGCTTCTCGTGCCAATAGTTCCAGTGTGCCTCGCCCTCGGGTCCGTCGATCATCGCGCGTTGCCACGCAACGAAATCGCGGTAGAGTCCCGCGGCGATCGGCGGAACACCCATGGCCACCACGGCCTTGGACTCGCGCTCGTAGAGCACGCGCAGATCCTTGAGCAACGCTTCGACACTCCAGAGATCGCACGCGATGTGATGAATGGTCAGAAGCAACGCGTGATCGGTCGCGTGACGCGAAAACAATCTCGCACGGAGCACGGGACCGTTCTCGAGATCGAACGGCTGGCCCGCGTCCTTCGTCATGACCATCCGCAGCTCGTGCTCATCGATCAGGCCGACATCCCGCGCTTCGAAGCCCACGGGCAATGTCGAGTGAACGCGCTGCCAGGGCTCGCCCGCTTTGCCTTCGTACGTCGTGCGCAGCACTTCGTGGCGATCGACCAGGGCCTGAAACGCGCGACGCATCGCCGGCACGTCCACCGCGGACCGCAAGCGCCAGCCCATGGCGACGTTGTAGACCGCGCTCTCCGGCGCCAACTGATGCATGAACCAGAGACTGCGTTGCCCGTACGAACACGGCGCGAGCACGCCTTCGGCCGCGGCGCGTTCGGCAAGCATTCGCGCGAGCAATTCTCGCCGAGCGTTCGGCGTCAGTTGCGACAGATCGTTCGGGAGGCCGGTCATGGCGGACTCCCACCTTCGAGCAGCTCGGCGAGCATGCGTTCGACATCGAGATCGGACAGCGCGTCGACGTTGACGTCGCCCGGCGTGTTTGCCGCGACCGGCACCGCCGTGGGCGGAGGCGCGATCTGCAACCGCTGAATGAGATCGGTCGCCAGCTGCTGCACGCTGGACCCTTCGATGAAACGACTCACCGCGATCGTCAGACCCAACGCTTGCTGCACGCGATTTCGCAACTGCACCGCCATCAACGAATCGAGGCCAAGCGCGTTGAGCGATTTGCCCGGAGGAATTCGATCGCCGCGAATTCCAAGCTCCCGTCCCACTTCGACGCGCAGAAATTCGATCAGATGGCTGAGACGCTCGGCGGGTTCGAGGCCGGCGAGCGTCGCGGCGGTGACTCCAGCCGACGCGGCGCCTGTGCCGACGCCATCGGACGCATTGCTCGCCGGGCCAAACGCGGAGTACAACGGGCTCCGTCCAAGCGGCGTCGTGCGGAAGACGCGCCAGTCCACCGGCACGGCAGCCGCCTGCGGTGGCGCGCCACGCTCCATGAGATCGCCGAGCAAGGCGAGCGCTTCGGACGGCTGCATGTTGGAATAGCCAAAGTTCGACCACTGGCTGCTGCGCTCCACGCCGACTGATGCCGACATGCCGGTGCCTGCCCAGGAGCCCCAATCGACGGTGAGCGCCGGACGATTCTCCGCGAGGCGCGCGTAGGCAAGCACGTCGAGCCCGGCGTTGGCGGCCGAGTAGTTCCCGACTCCGATCGATCCGAGGAACGACGCCGCCGAGCCGAAGAGAACGAAATGGTCGAGCACGTCGGTCCGCGTATGAACATGCAGATGCCACGCGGCAAGCAGCTTCGGTGCGAGCACGTCGGCGAAGCGCGGCCAGTCGAGGCGCTCGATCACAGAATCCTTATAGATTCCGGCGGCGTGCAGCACGCCGGCGATCGGCGGCATGTTCTCGCGCACCGTAGCCAAGCCGCGAACGATGTCTGCCTCGTTCGCCATGTCGGCGCGAATCAGATGAACGGCGACGCCCGCCTCCTTCAGCGCGTCCAGCGTCCGGCTCGCCGCTTCGGTCGGCGCGCGGCGAGCGAATATTGCCAGGTGTCGCGCACCGCGATCGCCCAACCATTCGAGAAGTCGTAAACCGATGCCGCCGAACGCGCCGGTGATGACGTAGGAAGCATCCGGGCGCAGCGTCACCTCTTGCAACGCGTTCGATCCGGTCGCGGCCCGATCGATTCGGGCCAACCGCGCGACTCGGCGCCGGCCCGCGACAAACGCTACATTCGGTTCGCCTCGCCGGCCAACGATCTCGTCGATCACCGCCTTCGCCTGATCACCGTCCGCTGCGTCGAGATCGATGAGTCCTCCCCACAACTCGGGATGCTCATTGGAAAGCGTTCGACCGAACCCGAACAACGCCCCGCCCGCAATGTCCCCTGCGCCGGTAATCGCCGTGACGCCGGTAGCGCCGGCGGCGACGAACCAGAGCGGTGCGACCCACGCGCGCGCGATCAACTCGCGCGCGAGGGCGAG
This sequence comes from bacterium, assembly GCA_040002475.1. Classification (GTDB taxonomy): domain Bacteria; phylum Gemmatimonadota; class Gemmatimonadetes; order Gemmatimonadales; family Gemmatimonadaceae; genus JAQBQB01. Next base: position 87,567 of record JBDUEJ010000006.1, read on the forward strand.
CGCCCCGTGGCAGACACGCTCGACGCGCGCTGGAATATCCGGGCGCGCACCGCCGCCCAGGTGAGCGGCGACCGCTTCCAAATACAGCACACGCGTGGGCGGGCCGTGCGAAGCGAGTGCATCGAGCTCGCTGGCGAGCCGCGCTTCGAGCGTGGCGTGCGTCGAGGCGTGGGCGCCAGAGTCGCTCGCTGCGGACAGCGCAATTCGACTCACACGACCATCGGCTCGGCTCACCGCGCCGGCGATCGCAGTTGCAAGCTCCGACACGCCGCCGACAAGCAGCCAATGCTCGCCGGCGGCGAGCGCCAGCGGCGCCGGAGCGGCCATCGCGTCCCATCGAGTTTCGTACAACCACTCGTCGGGGCGGCGATGTTCAGCGGCGCGCCGGCTGAGCGAGCGCGCGCGGCGGAGGCGAAGTCCCTCGAAGACGACGGTCGCGACGTTGGTCGCGTCCGTGGCCCATAAATCCGCGATGCGCACCGCGGCGTCGGCGGAGTCATCGGGGCGCAGTCGCGCGTATACGTGGAGCGTATCGCTCGACGGCCGCTCGGACGCGAACGTGATGCGATCGGCGCCGACGACGAGATACGCATCGGACGTCTGCGAAAAACACGCGCCGATCACCTGGAGACACGCATCGACGACGGTTGGATGCACCGGACCGTCGGCCAGCGTCGACAATGCACTCACTGAACCCGTCGCCTCGCCGTCGCCGGAAACGAGCGTCTTGAGGCGGCGGAACTCGACACCAAGCGAGACCCCGAGGGATTCCACGCGAGCGTAGTGACTCTCGACGTTCACGGTCCGCCCCTGGTTTGCGAACGTCTCACTCGGCGCCGGCTGCGGATTCGCCGAAGTCGACGGACGCAGCTCGCAGCGAACATGCGACACCCACGCGCCGTCGGGTTCCTGGCTCAGAATCTCCACGCCGATCTCGCCGGACGGCGTCCGCTCGACCAGTGTCTGCACGCGGCGCGGCGCGGCGTCCGCGACGACCAGCGCCTCCGACACACGGAAGTTGACCACCTCTGAATTCGACAACTCAAACGCGACTCGCGCCGCCGAGCGGGCAATGTCGACAAAGAATGGCGCGGGTGCGACGATCGCGCCTTCGATGCGATGGCCGTCCAACCACGGTGTGTCGGCGGCGGAGACGGTCGCGTCGAACACGATCGGTCCATTGGCGACGTCCAGCCGCCGACCCGGAAGTCCCGTGACAACCGCGGCGTCGGCCGGCGCGACATTGCCGACGTCGATCCAGTACGCCTCGCGCTGGAACGGATAGGTTGGCAGCGCCAATCGGCGTGACGCGTGATGCGCGCCGTATCCCTTCCAATCGACGTTGGCGCCGCCCGCGTAGAGGCTGCCGAGCGTCTCGGAGATTTGCTCGAGCTCGTCGCGGTCTCGCCGCATGGAAGCGAGCCACGAAATTCCGTCACCGTCGGCAAGGCGCGCCGTTCCCGTGAGCGCTGCACGCGGACCAACCTCGACGAACAATTGCGCCCCAGTCTCGGCGAGTTTCGACACTTCGTCGGCACGCCGTTCCGGCTCACGCAGGCGTCTGCCCCAATAGGCGGCAGTCGTGATCTCTGAGCCAGCGGCCGTGCCGCTGAGGCTGGAGATGAACGTCACCTGAGGCATAGCGAGTGACACGCGGCCGGCGGCCCGTTCGAAGTCCGCCGGCGCGGCGTCCGTCGATGAGAGGCGCGCGCGTTCGGCGACCAGGAGCAGCGCGTCGTCAATCGACATCACGCCCGCCGCGCACGCCGCCGCGTATTCTCCCAACCCATCTCCCATCACCGTGGAGGGCACGATGCCCCACGACCGCCACAGCTCCGTGAGCGCGAACTGCACAGCCACCAAGGCAGGCTGCGCGTATCGCCCGTCCTGAATTCGCCGGTCACTCGAGGCAGCGGCGTGAATAATCTCTAACAGGCCGCCAGGGAGGACGGGCTCGAGGATCGCGGCGCACCGTTCGAGCGCTGCTCGAAACACCGGCTCCGCCTTGTACAACGAAGCGCCCATGCCCGCGTACTGCGCGCCGTCACCGGTATAACGGAACGCGATGCGCGGCGCGTCGGTGGACATGAGCTGACCGGACAATACGGAGGCGCCCGGCCGGCCGTCGGCGACGGAACGCAACCGCGTGCGCAGCTCCTCGTGCGTCCGAGCCACGATGGCCGCGCGGTGCTCGAAGTGGGCGCGTCCCGCGTTCGCAGTGGCGCATGCGTCGGCAAGCGCGATATCCGGATTGGCGGCGAGCGCCTCGTCGTACAATGCGGCCACCTGCTGCAGCGCGAGCTCGGTGCGCCCCGACAGCGCGAAGACGTGCACCGATCGCTCATCGCCGGTTGGGCGTTGTGCTTGCGGCGGCGCTTCCTCGAGGACGATGTGCGCGTTGCTGCCGCTGAACCCGAACGAGCTAACGCCGGCCAAGCGTCGGCCGCCACGCGGCTCCCACGGCAACAGCGACGTCGCGACGGTGACGGGAACGTGCGCCCAGTCGATGAACGGGTTGGGCGTCTCGAAGTGAAGGCTGGGCGCGATGCGGCGCGCCTGCAGCATGAGAATAGTCTTAATGAGCCCGGCGACGCCGGCCGCTGCCTCCAAATGACCCATGTTCGTCTTCAACGATCCGACGAGCACGTGATCGTCCGCGGCGCGCCCCGGCGACAGGGCGGCGCCGAGCGCATGAATTTCGATGGGGTCGCCAAGCGATGTGCCCGTGCCGTGCGCTTCGACATAGCTGATCGCCGCCGGAGCCACGCCGGCATCGGCGAGTGCCTCGGTGACGACCGCCGTCTGCGCTCGGCCGTTCGGCGCGGTGAGCCCGTTGCTCCGGCCGTCCTGGTTGGTTGCCGTGCCGCGAATCAGCGCCAGCACGCGATCGCCGTCGGCGACGGCATCGGAGAGCCGCTTGAGCACGACCACACCGCATCCCTCGCCTCGCACGAAGCCATCACCGCGCGCGTCGAACGCCTTGCAGCGACCGTCGGGCGCCATCATCCGCGAACGCGACATGGCGATCGTGGCGCCCGGCCAGAGCATGGCGTTCACGCCGCTTGCCAGAGCCGTGCGGCATTCGCCGTTTCTCAGACTGCGGACGGCGAGATGGACCGCGACCAGCGACGACGAGCAGGCGGTGTCGATCGACAGCGCCGGTCCCTCGAGCCCGAGCACGTACGACACTCTGCCGGATGCGACGCTACTCGCGCTGCCGGTCGCGAGGTAGGCGTCGAACGACGCGTATCCGCGCGCGACGCTGACGTGGAAATAGTCGTCGCTGCAGATGCCGACGAACACGCCCGTGCGGCTGCCGCGCAAGCTGTCTGGTGCAATGCCCGCGTTCTCGAGCGCTTCCCACACGACTTCGAGCAGCAATCGATGCTGCGGATCCATCGCGCCGGCCTCGCGCGGTGAGATGCCGAAAAACTCGGCGTCGAATTCGCCGATGCGATCGAGGTATCCGCCCCAGCGCGACGCCATCCGGCCGCGCGCGTCGGGATCCGGATCGAAATAGTCGTCCACCTTCCAACGATCGGCCGGGGTTTCACGAATGACGTCTTCGCCATTGCTGACCAGCCGCCAAAGCGCATCCGGGTTGTCGGCGCCAGGATAGCGGCAGCCGATGCCAACGACGGCGATTGGTTCTTTGCGCTCGTCCGTCACGCGGTCGAGGCGCGCGCGCAGGTCCAGCGCAAGCAGCTGCAGCTGCTGCGGCGAGAGATTCGCGAGGCGCGCCTTGAAGGTGTCGCTCATAATGCGGCGCTCGTCCGCAGCGGAGAAAGTCCGTTGTCCGCATCCGACGATCGAACCAACGCCCACACGGCGCACACCACCAAGATCACGAGCCCCGCCGTCGCCCCTCTCGACCAGGGCGCACGAAACAGCACGCGCGTCCAGAGGATCTCGCTGAGAAAGAACGGCGCGAGCAGATGCAGTGGAGCGCGGCGCAGCGCTTCGTCAATCGTGAGCAGCACGAGCAACCACAGCACGCCCATGAGGACGAGCGCGGTCGCCGAGCGCGCGGTCAGCGGTTGCCACGCCAACGGAAGCAGCGCGATGGCGGGAATCGCGACACACGCCGCGGTCCAAAACAGGCCGGTCGCCGCACTTTCTCCGCGCAGCGCGCGCGTGAGCGTGAAGAACGCCCCGAACGCGGCCGCCGAGCAGAGCGCAGCAATCGCTCCGCTCACCGATGCGAACGCGGTGGGGCTGCTGGCGACGAACGCTCCGACTGTCGCCGCGGACGCGATCGCGACGCTCGCGGGGCGCAGCGATTCGCCCATCGCCAAGTATCCGAACGCGAGACCGAAGAGCGGGGCAAACCACACGGCGGCGAGCGCGTCACCAGCACCCAACCGGTTCACGGCCAGCTCAAAGGTGATGGGCATGACGATCATCGTCACGCCGCGCAGGATATGAAGCCTCGGACGCGACGTGCGCACCAGCTTCGTTCCCCGGAACGGCATGACGAGCACCATGAGAAGCGCCAACTGCACGGTATATCGACCGGCCACGATCTCCACCGTCGGAAACCCGGCGGGAAGCAGGGACGCCGAGCCTAGCGTAGCCGCCCAGAACATGGCGGCCAGCACGGCGAAACCCGCTGCGGTCACGACCTGTCTACTCATGATCAATCTCTTAATCTCCCTGCGTCATGCGTTGCGACAATAGCCGATCGACTTCCGCCGGCGACAGGCTCTCGAGCTGATCGAGCAGATCGATCTCGTCCCGCTCGGCCGCGACCGGCTGAGCGATCGTGCGCGACGGCCAGCCAAAGATCGTGCTTCCGACATATTCGGTCAGCGCGTGCAGCGTGGGATGATCGAACACGATCGTGGCGGGCACGGCACGCTGGAGACCGAACTCCGTCTTCATCAGGTTTCTCAGCTCGACGGCCATGAGCGAGTCGAGCCCCATCTCCTGTAACGCTCGGTCGGCGGGCAGCGATAGCGCGGAGTCGAGACCGAGCACCCTCGCCGCGACCGTCCGCATTCGTTCGAGAAGCATCTCCCATCGGGTGCCCACCGGGGCCTCGCGAATCGACGGCTGGGGCGCACGCGATGCGGGAGCGCCGATTGGCGCGGCGCGCTGCGGCGCCGACGCCGTCGACGATGACGCAAGTTCGGCGAGGAATGACCCGCGAAGTCGCCCGCCGCCGAACTGCGCAGCGAAGCGCGACCAATCGACGGGCATCGCCGCGCTTTGGGTCGAGTTGTCTTCCAGCAGACGCTCCAGCACATCGATCCCCGTTTGCGGAGAGATCGTGCCCATGCCCTGCGTGCCGATGCGCGCCGCGACTCCACGCTCGAGCGCCGCGCCGACGTCGGCCCACGCGCCCCAGTTGATGCTCAGCGCCGGAAGTGCGTGCGCGCGTCGATAGTGCGCGAGCGCATCCATGAACGCGTTCGCCGCGGCGTGGTTCGCCTGGCCGGGCGATCCGAACAGCGACGAGATGGACGAGAACAAGACGAAGAAATCGAGCGGCGCATCCTGCGACGACCGATGCAGATTCCAGGCGCCGTTCACCTTGGGGCCGAATGTCGTGGCGAACGACGGCCAGTCTTGACCGACCAGAACGCCGTCACGCAGTACACCAGCCGAGTGAAGGATGCCGCGCAGCGGCCACTGCTGCTCGCCAATGTGCGTGAAGACGCGCTGCACGTCGGCTTCGGAACCCACGTCGCCGCGCACGATCGATACTCGCGGCGCACTCTCGTTCCATTCGGCGATCGACTTTCGCGTTTCCTCATCCGGCTCGCCGCGGCCCGTGAGCACCACGTGGCCGGCGCCGCGTTTGAGGAGCCACGCGGCCATGACCATACCGATCCCACCAAGCCCGCCGGTGATTAGATACGTGCCGTCGTGGCGCACGGCGGTCGGGTCGGGCACGTGCCCGCGCCGCACGACGATTTTGCCGATGTGCTTCGCCTGCGCCATGAACCGGAATGCCGCGCCAACATCCGCCGCCGCATACGACACCCGCGGCAGCGGCTGAATGTCGCCCGCCACCAGCGCCGCACGCACGCGTCGTAGAACGTCGCCGACCGCCGCGGGGTTGTCGACACCAACCGCCGCCAAGTCGACCACAAAGTACCGAAGCGACGGCCGCGTCTCGGCGACCCGCTCCTTGCTCCAAATCCCGCGTTTGCCCAGCTCGATGAATCGGCCGCCATCCGCCAGCGCGCTGAAGCTGGCGTCGATGTGTTTGTCGGCGAGTGAATTCAACACGACGTCAACGCCCTTGCCTCCCGTCAACTCGGCGATCTCGTCGACATACTTGAGCGAGCGAGAATCCATCACATGATGGACGCCGATCGACGCGAGGAACGCGCGCTTGGCCGGCGAGCCGGCCGTCGCAAATACCTCCGCGCCGACACGCTTTGCGAGTTGGATCGCCGCGAGCCCAACGCCTCCCGCGCCGGCGTGAATCAATACCCGTTCGCCTGACGTGAGACCAGCAAGATCGTACAGCGAATGCCAGGCGGTGACGAACACACTCGGTATAGTGACTGCCTCGTCCAACGTCAGCCCGTCCGGCCGACGCATGACATGCTCTTCGTGCGCGATCGCGTGCGAGCCGAGCCCGCCGGCCGCCATCGCAACGACCGAATCACCCGGCGCGAAACGCGTCACCGCCGTGCCAACCGCAACGACCTCGCCCGCACACTCGCCGCCGAGTGCATCCGTCGCGCTCGCCCCGGGATACAGAGCCATGGCAATGAGAACGTCGCGAAAGTTGAGCGCCGACGTCGCAACGCGAATCTCGATCTCGTGTTCGCCGAGCGCTCGGCGTTCCGACGGCGCGAACGAGAGTCCGTCGAGCACGCCGGGTGTCGTGTTGACGAGTTGCACACGCTCGTCCGGCGCGCGCGTCGACGCCGCCGGCGGAGCGGCGGGACGCTTTTGCCGCGCCAGACGCGCCGCCGACCACGCGCCGTCGCGTACGGCGAGTTGCGGTTCGTCGGATGAGAGAATTCTCGCGACTACATCTGACGCGGCGGGCGAACCGTTCGGATCGAGATCCACCGACAGGCAGCGAAGGTCCGGATGCTCGAGGCGGATCGTCGACGCCAACCCCCACATAGTCGCATGGACGGGCGCCGAGACGTCGCCGCCGCGTGCCGACTGCGCGCCACGCGTCACGAGCACCAGCCGGCTCGACGTCGCCGCGTCGCTCGTCGCGGCAGCCTGCGCGAGGAGCAGCGCACTGCGACATCCGACGTCCTCCGCCGCGTGCAGACCGTCGAGAGAAGCACCTTCGGTCGGAAGGACGTCGAGCGACCAGAGGTGAATCATCCCCGCCACCGCCTGAGCGTCGTCGCCCGACACGCTGTCGATCAGCCGCTTGTACGCATCCGCGTCCGTCGGCGGAATGACATAGTTCTCGCCGTCGCGCCTGAACGAGTCGGCCGGGCGAACGAGCACGACGTCCCGACCCGCGCCGCGCAACTCGGCGGCGAGTGATTTGCTCACGCCTCCGGCGTCGGCAAACACAATCCATCGACCGCGGGCCGTTTGCGGCGTCCGCGCCATCACGATCAAGTTCGGCTCGAATACGTCGCCGCGTGCGTCCGCGGGAACTGCCGACGCAGCTTCGAATCCCGCCGCGGAAAGCGCGCTCGTCCATTTGGCGCGATCGATGAGAGGATAGTCAGAGCGCAGCGCGTGATCGGCGAAGCGCCACCACCCGTCCGTCAACCCAAACGTGAGATCGATCCACCGTTGCGGCCGCGACGACTCGAGCACGAGGAGCAGGCCGCCCGGACGCACGAGCTGCCGCGCATGCGACAGCGTCTCAGCGAGGTCTCGCGTGGCGTGCAGCACGTTCGCGGCAATGACGAGATCGAACCCACGCTGATCCACATCCTGCGTCGACGGATCGCGCTCGATGTCGAGAATGCTGTAGTCGACGAACGGATACTCGCTCATCCGCTCCTCGGCGCGCGCGAGGAACAGCGGCGAGAGATCCGTGAAGGTATACGTCGTTCGGTCGGCCGGCAGCACTGGGAGCACGACAGCCGTGGTGCCGCCGGTGCCGGCGCCAATTTCAAGAACTCGAATGGGCGCTCCCGCGGGCGCTTCGGCGACGAATCGCTGAACCGCGTGGCGGGCGAGCGTGTTGGCCACGAGCGCCGGCGGGGACCGGCGGTACAACTCGTCGGCCGCGTCAAAGCTTCCGCCCGGAAAGAGCAGCGACAGCGGATCCGCTCGACCGGCGAGACACGCGGCGAGCTCGGGTCCGGCGGTGGCGAGCAGCCCAAGCTCACCCGAGGCCTCGGCGAAGCTCGAGCGAAGCGCGGTCAGTCGATCCACCGCGGCGCCGGCGACCGCCAGAGGCTTCCGCACGATCCATTCGTCCCCGTCGCGCGCGAGCAGTCCGTCTTCAGCGAGAATCTGGAGCAAGCGATGGAAGAGCCGGCGGTGTTGCTTCACAACCCTGAGCCTGTCGCCAAGCGCCGTCTCGTTCTCGCGCGCGCCAACCGCCGGAGCCCAGCCGAGCGATGTGAGCGCCTCGATGATGTAGTCGCGGCACAGTGCGTCGAGCTCCGGCATGCGCCGATTGTACTCGTCCAACCGGTTCCGCTGAGCGACCTGCTCGATGGTGTCGGAGATGGACTCGACAACCTCGCGCGGCTCCGGTGCGCTCCAACCAGCGGTGGCCGCGATCGTTGGTTCGGCGGCGGCCGGCTTCCATTCGACCTGATAGAGCTGGTCGTCGACGCGCGCGTGCGACGCGCTCGCCCAGGCCGCGGATTCGACGCGCCGGAACTGTAGGCCAATGACTTCGGCGACCGCCGTTCCGCCCGCGTCGAAGATGTTGACGTCGACGACCGGCGATTCATTCGGCTTCCGCGCCCGCGCCACGACGTGACTCCACAGATCGCCGGCGTCGGTCTTTGCGAGAATTCGAAAGCGCTCGAGTGCGATCGGCATGTACGTCTCGTTCGACGTCGCGAGGCTCGCGTCGTCGAAGAGCGCCGCGGTCACCACATGGAGCGCCGCGTCGAGCAGCGCTGGATGCAGATGGTACTGCGCGCGCTCCGCGGCGACGTCCGGCGGCGCCTGTACGCGTCCGAGCGCCTGGTGCTCGCCTTGATACAGTTCGGTCACGCCACGAAAGCGCGATCCGAGCTCGATGCCGCGCGCACTCACCGCGTCGTACAAGCGCTCTGGCGAGATTGACACGCCGCAGCGCGCCCGGATTGCCGCGAGATCACCCGTACTTCCACCGCGCGGTTCAGGCTTCAGCGACACGGTTCCCGACGCATGCGCGTGCCACGCATCCGCGCCCGTGGCGCCCGTCTCCGCACTCATGATTCGAAAACGCGCCGAGTCGCCCTCGGCCGGCGAGACGGCCAACTGCATCGTCCGACTCGATCCGTCGGGCGTGACGAGCGCGTCGTGGATGTCGACGTCTTCGATCGCCGACACGCCGTCGCCAAACACCAACGACGCAGCCGCCCACGTTGCCTCGAGATGCGCGGTCGCCGGCAGGACCGCGGCGCCCAGCACGCGATGATCCCCGAGCCACGGAAGCGTGTCGAGCGATAATTCCGTTTCGAAAATCGCATCCGGCACGAACGGTGAGTTGATGCGCCGGTCGAGGAGCGGATGGAGCGCGGCGACGCGGCTGGCCGACGACGCCCGAGGAGCGCTCCGCGCGGTGCTCGCCGAGAACCAGTAGCGCTGTCGTTCGAACGGGTACGTTGGCAGCGCGACGCGGCGGCGGCGATAGTCTCGATCAAATCCGGCCCAGTCCACGCGTGCGCCGGCGACGTACAGCTTGGCGAGCGAACCAAGCAGCACTTCCCAGTCGTCGTATCCGCGGCGCAACGTCGGCAGCCACAGCCCGCCGTCGTCGGGGAAGCACTGACGTCCGAGCCCCACGAGCGTGGTGTGCGGTCCGACTTCGAGGAACGTCGAGAAGCCTTCGCTCACCGCCGCGGCAAACCCCGCCGCAAACTGCACGGGCTCGCGCAGGTGGCGCGTCCAATAGCGGGCGTTCGACATTTCGCCGACGCGCGCGCGGCGCCCAAACAGATTCGAGAACACCGGCACGCGTTGCGTGCCATATGAGATCGCTGATGCCGCGGCCTCGAACTCGGCCAGCATCGGCTCGATCGCCGGCGAGTGAAATGCGTTCGAGATCGGAAGGCGTCTGACCTCGACGCGATCCGCCGTAAACACGGCCAGCGCCGCCTCCATCGCCGCGGTCGGACCGGAGATGACATTGTTCTCCGGCGCGTTGATCGCCGCGATCGTCACCGCGTTCCCCTGCGACGCCAGCACGTCGCGCACTCGCGTGACGTCGGTGAGCACGGCCGCCATCGATCCGCTCGTTGGAAGCGTCTGCCCAAGACGTCCGCGCACGGCCACGAGCCGCAGCGCATCCTCGAGTCGGAGCACGCCGGCGAGCGTGGCCGCGACAAATTCGCCCAGGCTGTGTCCCATCAGCGCCGTCGGCTGAATGCCCCAGCTCTGCCACATCACCGCGAGCGCGTACTCGAGGGAGAACAGCACCGGCTGCGTGTACCGCGTCTCGTCGAGCAGCGGACGCTCTCCGCCGGCCGGGAAGAGCACCTGGAGCACGCCAGGCTGAAGCTCCGTGCGCAGCAGCTCGTCGCACTCCTCAACGGCGCGCCGGAAGGTGGGTTGCGTCGCATACAACCGACGTCCCATGCCCGCGTACTGCGAGCCCTGCCCGGAGAACAGAAACACCACGCGCGGAGGCTCGGATCCGTGCACGCGGCCATGTGCGACGCCCAGTTCCTCGTCGCCCGCGGCGAGCGCGCGAAGGCGCGCGGCGACGGTGTCGGTTGCATTGACCACGAACGCCGCGCGATGCCGGAAGTGTGATCGACCGACATTCGTTGTATGCGCGACGTCAGCGATCGACTGCTCAGGGTGCGTGCTGATATGCTCGGCGAGCCGATCAGCGATTGCCAATAGACCGGTCTCGGTAGGCGCGGACAACGTGATCAATTGTGACGGACGCTCGATCGCGCTGGGCTCCTCGGTCGATGCGACCGGCGGCCCCGACACGATCAAATGCGCGTTCGTCCCCGAAAAACCGAACCCGCTGATGCCGGCCACGCGCGACTCGAGTGGCGCGTTCCACGGCGTCAACGTCGTGGGTACTCGCACGGGCAAATGATCCCACGGAATCATCGGATTCGGCGTTTTGAAATGCAGACTCGCCGGGATCGCTCCGTGCCGAATGGACAGAATGATCTTGATGAGACCAGCGACACCCGCCGAGGCCTCGAGATGACCGAAGTTCGATTTGACCGAGCCGACCAGGACATCGTTGCCGGACTCACGACCGGGTGCGAGCGCCGCGCCAATCGCCTGTAACTCGATCGGATCGCCCAACACTGTGCCGGTGCCGTGTGCTTCAACGTAGCTGACGTCGCTGGGTTTGACGCCCGCCGATCGCAGCGCGGATTTGATGACCGCTTCCTGCGCCGGACCGCTGGGCGCCGTCATGCTGCTGCTTGCGCCATCCTGATTCAGCGCCGAGCCGCGAATCAACGCGTGAATGATGTCGCCGTCGGCCAGCGCCTTCGACAGCCGCTTGAGCACGACGACACCGCACCCCTCGCCACGCACGAACCCGTCGGCCGACGCATCGAACACCTTGCACCGGCCATCGACGGCCGCCATGCCCGAGCGAGCATACGAGACGGCAATGTCCGGAAGCAGAATGACACTCACGCCGCCGGCGAGCGCCATCTCACAGTCGCCGTTTCGGAGCGCCTGACACGCGAGATGCGTCGCCGTGAGCGACGACGAGCACGCGGTGTCGACCGTGACACTCGGCCCCGTGAGCCCGAGGAGATACGACACGCGACCCGTAATGATGCTATGCGCGATTCCCGACGCGAAGTGCGTCCCGATCGTACCGAGGTCGCCGCCGCGCAACTGCAAGTTCCAATAGTCGTTCGTACAGGCGCCGGCGAAAACTCCAGTCGGATGACCATTCAGCTTGTCCGCGGCGATTCCGGCGTTCTCGAGCGCCTCCCAACAGACTTCGAGAAAGAGCCGCTGCTGCGGATCCATCCCCGCCGCTTCACGCGGCGCGAGACTGAAGAACTGCGGATCGAACGTGTCGACCGACCGCAGGAATCCGCCCCAATGGCTTCCGCGTTCTCCAACGACATCGTCTTCGGCGAGCATCTCCGCCGGCCAACGATCGGCCGGCCGCTCCGTGACCGCGTCCACGCCGCCGGCCAGCAGATCCCAATAGCGATCCGCGTTCTCCGCGCCAGGAAAGCGGCAGCTGAGACCAATCACGGCAATCGGTTCGGTCCGCGCAGCCTGCAGCTCGTCGACCTTTCCTTGCAGCGACTGCACGGCAAGGAACGCTCGCTTGAGAGGCGATAGCGGGGCGGCGGTTTCGTCGCTCATCCGGGAAAGTCCTTGAGCTGCTCCGTCAACAGTGCCTCGATCTCATCGTCGGTGAGATCGGCGATCGCCTCTGCCGCAACGGTCGACTTCGGAACCACGACCTCGACTCGGGCGTCCGCGACGACGACGTTGTCGAACCCGAGCAACCGCAGGACGAGATCGCCAATGGATGCGATAGTCGGATGGTCGAAGATGAGGGTCGACGGCAATCGAACTGAATCCTCGAGATCCTTGTGAAGATGCTTCTGTAGCTCGACGGCCATGAGCGAATCCATACCGATGCTCATCAACCGGTCACTCATGCCCGGCGGCGAAGCGTCTGGACGCAACCGCAACACGCGCATCACGCGACTCTGCACCAGCTGTTGCACGATGTCTTGCCGCTCACCGTGAGTCAGAGCGGACAATCGATCCCGCAGCGTCGGCGCCGGCACCGCACCGGCGGCCGCCGCTGGCTCGGGTGTCGCCACCACCTTGCTTGGTGCGGGCGACTCGACCGACGCGCGGTTTGACGCCGGCCGCTCGGCGAACCAATGGCGCTCGCGCATCCACGGAGACAGCGGGACGTCCACACGCGACCGCGCGTAGCCGCGATCGAATCCCCGCCAGTCGATCGCGACGCCGCGGACGTAAAGATCGCCGAGCGTTTCGATCAGCGCATCCCACGACGTCGTCCCGACTTCGACGATCGTTCCAAACCCGTCGCGCGCCGCCGCGGCGAGCGCGGCGGCCTTGGACTCCAGCGCCGCTGGTTCGGCCCAGCGCGCGATACCGAGAAAATCGTCGCGCGTTGCCCGGCGACCGACAGCGCTCGAAAAGAACGGCACCTGTACCGGCGCCAACTCGGGCGCGTCGGCATCAGAGGTGTAGCCGGATGCGAAGCGCAGCGCGGCGTCGAGACGGAGCGTTCCGGCCACGACTGCCGCCACGTAGTTGCCCACGCCGTCGCCAAACACCGCGTCGGGCGTCACGCCCCAGCTCTTCCACATCTCAGATAGCGAGTACCGCACCGCAAACCGCTCCAACTTCGAGCCGACCGTCCCCAGTCGATTCACCACGCCGGGCTGTCCGGTCGCGACCAGCAGCGCGTCGCACTCCGACAGCGCCGCGTGGAACGCCGGCTGCGTGTCGTATAGCGATCGCGTCAGGCCGACGTCTTCAGAGTCGTCGTTCGAGAACACGAACATCACGCGCGGAGCCGTACCCTCCACCGTGACGCCCGAATGCGCCTTGGCATCCGTGCGACGATCGGCAAAGTGCTGAACGCGAGAGCGCATCTCCTCGGCACCGCGGGCGACTACCAGCGCTCGATGCGGAAGCGCGGCGCGCGCCGTATTCACCGAATAGCAAATATCGGCGAGCGTGTCGCTGTTCGCGCCAAACCGCGTCGCCACATTGGCCGACGTGATGCGGAGCGCCGCGTCCGTCTTTGCGCTGAGCGCAAGCACCTGCAGCGGGCGCTCGATCGTCGAGCGCTCGCCTTCGGCGGCCGGCGCTTCTTCCAACACGACGTGCGCGTTGGTGCCACCGAATCCAAACGCGCTCACGCCGGCGATTCGCCGTCCGTCTTGCGCCGCCCACGGCGTGACACTCGTTGCGACGCGAAGGTACGGAAACTCATCCCACGCGATGAGCGGATTGGGGGTGCGAAAGTGCAAACTTGGCGGAATCTCGCGATGGTGCAGCGCCAGTACGGTCTTGATCAGTCCCGCGACTCCGGCCGCCGCCTCGGTGTGGCCGATATTCGTTTTGACCGACCCCACCAGCAGCGGTTGTCCGTCGCTTCGACCCGCCCCGAGCACCGCCGCAAGTGATTCGACTTCGATCGGATCGCCGAGCACCGTGCCCGTACCGTGCGCCTCGACGTAGCTCACGGCGGGCGGCGACGTGCCCGCGTTGGCGTGCGCCGCACGAATCACGGCTTGCTGCGCCGGTCCGTTGGGCGCAGTGATCCCATTGCTGCGGCCATCCTGGTTGACCGCGCTGCCGCGAATCACCGCGAGCACTCTGTCTCCGTCTCGCTGCGCGTCGCTCAGACGCTTGAGCACGACCATCCCGCAGCCTTCGGAGCGAACGAATCCGTCCGCGCCGGCGTCGAACGTCTTGCAGCGTCCGTTGAGCGCCATCATGCGCGCCTTCGACAAGCTGATGTAATTCTGCTCGCCGAGGAGGATGCCGACGCCGCCGGCGACGGCGGTGGTGCAGCTGCCTGATCGAATGCTCTCACACGCCAGATGCACCGCGACCAACGATGACGAGCACGCCGTGTCGACCGAGATCGACGGACCGTGCAGTCCGAGGAGATACGAGATGCGTCCCGACGCCACACTGTGCGCATTGCCCGTGGCGAGATACGCGTCGATCTCGGTGGCTTCGCCGCGCAGCACATATAGCTGGAAGTAGTCGTTCGGACCGATGCCCACGAACACACCCGTGGCCGATCCGGCCAACGAATCTGCCGCCAACCCCGCGTGCTGAAACGCTTCCCACGTGACCTCGAGCAACACACGCTGCTGCGGATCCATCGTCGCGGCTTCCCGCGGCGAGATGCCGAAGAGATGCGCGTCGAATTGATCGATGTTCTCGAGATAACCGCCGAACCGCGTCGCGAATTTGCCTGGCGCCTCGGGATCGGGATCGTACTTGTCTTCGACATCCCATCGGTCCGACGGCATGTCGGAGATCGCGTCCACGCCTTTACGTAAGAGTTCCCAAAACGCTTCCGGCCCGCTGGCGCCGGGAAACCGACACCCCACGCCAATCACCGCGATCGGTTCAGAGCGCGCGCGCTCCAGCTCCTCGATGCGCGCCTTGAGGCGGCGCTGCTCAATGAGCGCGCGCTTGATCGGGGACAGTTCGGTCTCGCTCACTGCAACTCCTCGAGCAAAAGTGCTTCGGCTTCTTCGTCCGTCATTTCCGAGATGTCACGCTCGTCCACTTTGACCAGCGCCGGTTGCGCGACCGCCGCGGGTTGCGCGACAACGACCGGCGCGGCCACCGGCTCGACGATCGTGACCAACACGTGCTCCGTGAGCGCCGCGATCGACGGAAAGTCGAACAGCAGCGTGGCCGGCAACCGCCGCGACAAGCCGAGCCCGCGATTGAGTGCGTTCCTCAACTCCACGGCGAGCAGCGAATCGAGCCCGAGCGCGGCGAGCGGCAGGTCGCCGTCCACCTGTTGCGTCGCCGGGAGACCCAACCCCTTCGCCACCTGATCGCGGACGAACTGCGCGATGATCGCGCGACGCTCGCCGGGCGCAGCCGCCCGAACGCGCTCTGCCACCGTCTCCGTGACGACGACACTCCTCGGTTCGCGCACAGCGTTCGCGGCGCGCGGTGCATCCGACATCATCTCGGAAAGGACCATCGGCTCCTGACCGTCGCTGAACTGCCGGCGATACACAGGCCAATCAATCGGGTTGACGCCAACCTGCGGTCGCGGCCAACCAAGAACGTGTTCCAGAACCGCCAGCCCCTCGCTCGGCGCGATCTCTCCCCAACCCGTGGCGGCGATTCGCCGCCCAATGTTGCGTCGCGCAGCGGCGCCCACGTCCGACCACGCGCCCCAGTTGATGCTCAATGCCGGCAGTCCGCGCGCGCGGCGATGAAACGCCAGCGCGTCGAGAAACGCGTTGGCCGCCGCGTGGTTGCCCTGTCCCTTTGATCCGAGCAGCGACGCGACCGACGAGAACAGCACGAAGAAGTCGAGGTCCGCGCCCGACACCGCCTCGTGCAGGTTCCAACTTCCCGCGACCTTTGGCGCCATCACTCGCGCAAATCGCTCCCATGTTTGCTGCGCCAGAACGCCGTCGTCCAGCATTCCCGCCGCCTGGATCACCCCGCGCAGCGGCGCGCCCGACTCGGCGATTCGCGCCATCGCCGCGCGTACGTCGCTCGCGTGCGACACGTCGCCGCGAATCGTGAGAACGCGCACGCCGCGCTCGGTGAGCCGCGCCAGCGCTGCAGCCTCGTCGACACCCGGGTCACGTCTCGACATCAACGCAAGATGACGCGCGCCCCGCTCCGCGAGCCAATCCGCAACGAGAAGGCCCAGACCGCCCAGCCCACCCACGATCAGGTATGTCGCGTTCGGCGAAATTCCGCTTGCCGTTCGGCGATCGGCGCCATTGAGAGAATTCTGACGAACGACCACCTTGCCGACATGTCCCGCTCGCGCCATCAGGCGAAACGCGGACACGGCGTCGTCGGCATCGAACGACTGGAACGGCAAGGGCGACAGCTCGCGACGCTCCACGGCCCCGAGCACATCGCGGAGTAAACCTCCGAACCGCGACGGATCCGCGACCGATGCCTCGACGACATTCGGATTGAAGTAGCGGGCACCCCGCGAGAGTCGCGCGCGAGCCTGCGCGGACATTCCATTCTCCAGCCCGAGCTCCACGAACCGGCCGCCGTCCGCGAGCACGTCGACGCTGCGCTCGAGCATGTCGCCCGTCAAGGAATTGAGCACCACCGTCACGCCCTGACCGTTCGTGAGCCCGTCGATGGCCGCGGCAAATTCAACGCTACGCGAGCTGAACACATACTGGACGCCGAGCGTGCGGAGCAGCTCGCGTTTGACGTCGCTTCCCGCGGTGGCGAAGATCGTCGCGCCGGCCCGCTGCGCGAGCTGCACCGCCGCGAGACCTACGCCGCCCGTTGCCGCGTGAATCAAGACGCGATCCCCCGCCCCGATTTTCGCGAGATCGTGCAGCGCGTGCTGCGCAGTGAGAAATCCTCCGGCAATCGTCGCGCCTTCCTCGAACGACAGCGTCGCCGGCAGGCGCGCGACAAGTCTCGCGTCCGCGATCACATGCGTGGCCAGACTGCCCGACACGAACGTCACCACCGCGTCCCCGACGGCAAGATCCGTCACGCCGGCGCCGACCGACACAATCTCACCGGAGCACTCGTGGCCGAGTGTGCCGGAAAAGCCGGGATATTTGCCGAGCGCCGCGAGGACGTCCTTGAAGTTGAGTCCCGCCGCTCGCACGAGAATTTCCACCTCGCCCGCAGCCGGCGCTCGGCGCTCGGCATCCACGTAGCGGAGCGCGTCGAGAACGCCGGGGTCCGACGACTCGAGACGGCGGACGACGTGAGACGGCCGTCCGGCCGGCGCCGCCGGTGCCGCCGGCGCACGGGTCAAGCGCGCCACGTATCGCTGCCCGTCACGGAACGCGACCCGCGATTCCGACGACGCCGACGACAACTCGCGCCAGAGCAGATCGGCGCTGACGTCGCGGTCTCCGTC
Source organism: bacterium (assembly GCA_040002475.1). GTDB lineage: Bacteria > Gemmatimonadota > Gemmatimonadetes > Gemmatimonadales > Gemmatimonadaceae > JAQBQB01. The sequence goes on from JBDUEJ010000006.1 coordinate 105,232, forward strand.
GAGATCGACGCACGAGCAGTGCAGCTCGGGATGCTCGAGCGAAATCACGTTTGCCAATCCCCACAGCGGCGCGTCGAACACGCCGGGCACCTCGTCGCCGGCAATCACGCCCTGCGCTCCACGCGTCACCACCCACAAGCGCGCCGACGACAATCCCGGATGTACAAGCATTCGCTGCACGAGCGACAGCAGCGTCTTCGTTCCGGTCCCCGCGCCGTACGAATTCGCATCCGATTCGCCGCGTTCGCCGCCGGCGAAGAGAATCACCGCGTCCAACTGAACGCCCTCGGCAAGTCCGCCCATGACGCGCGACACATCGTGAGCGACCGCACGAGTCGGTATGATCGCCGCGTTGCCGCCGTTCGCTCCGATCCGTTGGGCAAGCCGCCCGCCCACGCCTGATTCGTCGTCGAAGATGAGTAGGCGACGACCGCCGCCGCCAAGGCTCGCCGGCGCATTGGCGACACTGGACGATGCGGAGAGCGGCGCGGTCCGCCAAACGATCTCGTACAGCCAGCGTTCCCACTCATGGCCCGCGGTCCAGCGCTGCTGCGTGGTCTCGTGCAACGCGACCCCGTCCACGGTCGCCACAACCTCGCCCCGCTCGTCGGTGATGCGTACGTCGCACACGAGTGCGCGTGCCTCGGGCGGCGTGTTGCGTGCGACCGCGTGCACGAAGAGACGCGACTGCCACGCGCGCAGCTCCACGCGCTCGATTCGCAGCGGGAGAAACGTTCGGCCCGTCGGCGCGAGCCCGAGCACCACTTGCAGACATGCGTCGAGCAGCGCCGGATGGAACTGGTAGGTTCCGACCTCCGACTGGAGCGGCGATGGGAGACCGACCTCGCCCAGCACCTCGCCGGCGCCGAACCGAACGGTGTGAATCCCGCTGAACAGCGCGCCGTAGCCAAAACCCTGCGCCGCCAGCTCGGCGTAGTACTCGGCACCCGATCGCACGCGCACGCATCGCGCACGAATCGCATCGATGTCCAGACGAGCCGCCGGCAGTGACGCCGTTGCGGCGTCCACGAGAACGCGCCCCGTGCCGTGGCGTGCCCACGCACGGTTGCCCGGCTCGTTGCGCGCCTGTGAGAAAACTTCAAAGCCAAAACCAGCATCGTCCGACTTGAGGACGAGCTGCGCCGACCGCGCGGCGCCGTCGCGGGATGCCAACGGCTCCGCGATCTCGATGTCTTCGATCACAGTCGCCCGGCGCCCGGTCGTTTCCTCGACCGCCTCGAGCGCCGCTTCGATGTATCCCGTCGCCGGAAACACGACGCCGCCGAAAATCCGGTGGTCGTCGAGAAACGGCTGGGTATCCGCGTCGATCCGCAGATCGTACACGGGATCGCTGATCAGCGGCGATTGGACCGCGCGCGCCAGCATCGGACGCCCCGGCAACGCATTTTGTGCCGGCGCCGGCGCGGCCGGCGCGGCGTCGATCCAATGGCGTGTCTTGGCGAACGGATACAGCGGCAGCGACACGCGGCGACGGACGAACGGCGCGTCGAACCCCGCCCAATCCACGTCCACCCCGCGCACATACAACCCTGATAGACTCTCGAACAATTGATCCGAGTCGTCGCGCCCCCGGCGAAGCGACGGGAGAAAAACAGCACTCTCGTCGGTGACGCAGCCCGCCGCCATCGCCGTCGCCGTCGTGTGCGGACCCATCTCGAGAAAATGACGAATGCCGCGGTCATACAACGTGCGAACGCCGTCAGCGAACCGCACGACGTCGCGCGCGTGACGCCGCCAGTAACGCGGATCGCGTCCGTCCGCGTCGCTGAGCACTCCGCCCGTCACATTGGAGATGATTGGAATCTCCGCGCGGCCAAACGGCGTCCGCGCGACCGCACGCTCGTACTCGTCCAACACCGGTTCGAGCATGCCCGAATGAAACGCCTGCGTGACGTTGAGCATTCGCACTTCGACCTGACGCTCCGCCAAACGGGCAGCAACGCGAGTGAGCGCTTCGGTCGTACCCGACATCACAATGCTTTCCGGACCGTTCACCGATGCAATCCACACGTGCGTCGAGTCGTCGCCGATGGCGTCGCGCACCTGACGTTCGGAGGCGAACGCCGCCGCCATTCCGCCGCCCGGGGGCAGCGTGTCCGCCAGTCGCGCGCGCGTCGAGACCAGACGCAGCGCCTCCTCCAACGGAAGCAGGCCCGAGAGACAAGCGCCCGCATACTCGCCCAGACTGTGTCCCAACACCGCGGCCGGTCGTACGCCCCACGATCGCCACAGCATCGACAGCGCGTACTCGAACGCGAACATCACCGGCTGGCCGTACGTCGTCTCGTCAATGGGCGACGGTTCGCCCGCCCTTGGATAGAGAACGCTCAACAACGGCCGCGGCAGATACGGGCGGAGCAACGCGTCGCAACGATCGAGCGCCGCGCGGAACACCGGCTGCGACCGATAGAGCGACTCGCCCATGCCCACCTGTTGCGCACCGAGTCCGGTGAACAGGAACGCGATCGGCGGCGCATCGTCCGCCGCGAACTGTCCGCGCACCACGAGCGGATCGTCCACTCCGCTCGCGAGAGCCTCCAGGCCGCTCCGCAGGTCGGCGGTCGACGTCGCTCGAACAACCGCGCGGTGCGCGTGGTGCGCGCGTCCCGTGTTCGCCGTGAAGCACGCATCGCCGATCGCCGGCGCGTCGGCGCCGCCCAGGCGGACGGCCATACTGGTCGCGAGCGTCGCCAGCGCCTCGTTGGTCCGCGCCGTCACGCGCATCACGTGCATCGGCCGCTCGTTCCCCGCGGCACGCGTCGCAGCGCGCGTCGCAGGCGACTTCGCTTCCTCGACGATGAGATGCACATTGGTGCCGCCGATCCCAAATGCGCTCACGCCGGCACGCCGCCGACCGCCAATGCTCTCCCACGGCCGCAGCGACGTGTTCACATAGAACGGACTCGATGCGAACTCGATCGCCGGATTCGGCGTGTTAAAGTGCAGGCTCGGCGGCAGCTGACGGTTTTCGAGCATCAGCACCGTCTTGATGAACGCCGTCACGCCGGCGGCCACGTCGAGATGCCCGATGTTCGTCTTCACCGTGCCAATCGCGCAGAATCCCGCGCGTGTTGTATGCTTGCGATACGCCTCCGTGAGTCCGGCAATCTCGATCGGATCACCCAGCGTCGTACCCGTCCCGTGCGCCTCGATGTAGCTGATCGAGTCCGCACGAAGTCCGGCATCCGCCAACGCCTCGGCGATGACGCGCGATTGCCCGGCCACACTCGGCGCCGTAAAACCCACCTTGCGCGACCCATCGTTATTTGCGGCGCTGCCCTTGATGACGGCTCGTACGCGATCGCCGTCCCGCAGCGCTTGAGCCAGTGGCTTGAGCAGCACCATCCCACCGCCCCGGCCGAACACGATGCCGTCGGCAGCCGCGTCGAACGCGCGACAGTGCCCGTCCGACGACAGGATCATTCCTTCCTGCCACCGATAGCCGCGATCCTGCGGAAGGTAGATCGACACGCCGCCCGCCAGCGCGAGATCGCATTCGCCATTGAGCAAACTCTGACGCGCAAGGTGGATCGCCGTCAGCGAGCTCGAACACGCCGTCTGCACCGCCACACTTGGCCCGCGCAGATTGAGCTTGTAAGAAACACGTGTCGCGACAAAATCCGGCCCGTTCCCGAGCACGATCGGGATGTTCCCGAGGCCGAGCACGAAGTCCTGCGCGTCGAGTCGTCCCGCGAGATTCTGCAGCAGGTACGTGTTGAGGGACGCGGTTGCAAACACGCCGATCGATCCCGCGTGGTCGAGCGAGCAATAACCCGCATCTTCCACCGCGTGCCACGCGAGCTCGAGACACACTCGGCTCTGCGGATCCATGAACGCGGCCTCGCGCGGACTGTAGCCGAAGAAACCCGCGTCGAAACAGTCGGCGTCCTCGAGGCGCGACGCCGCCGGCACGTAATCGGGCGACTGACGAATGGACGCCGGCACGCCCGCCGCCGCCAACTGCGCATCCGTCAGCACGGAGATCGACTCCACGCCGCCGGCGATGTTCGCCCAGAACTGCGACAAATCGCGCGCGCCGGGAAATCGCCCGGCCATGCCGATGACCGCGATGTCAGTCTCATCATCGCCGCCGTTGTCGTCACTGCCGTCGCCGTCGCCGTCGAAACGTGGGTCGAAGGTCATGGCGCGCGCTTCCTTCGCTGCATCCGCTGCGCGCGCCGAGCCTTTCCGCGCTCCTCGCTGTCGTCGAGGCCGACCGCATCGGCGATGTTGTCGCCGCCGTAAAATCCGGCGAGCAGACGCAGCGTGGGGAAGCGATAGATGTCGGTCATCGCCACGTCACGTCCCAACGCCTGCTGCAGCTTGCGGCTGGCCGTCGCCACGAGCAGCGACGTGCCTCCCGCGTCGAAGAAATTCTCGTTCGGCCCAATGGTTCCGGTCGAGAGCACCTCTCGCCAGACAGCCGCAATCGCACGCTCCAGATCATTGCCGAACGACGCGCTCGTCTGGTCGGCCGATGAATGCTCGAGGTCCTTCACCTCGCGAAGCGTGTTGGGAATAGGCTTGCCAAAGCGATCGTCCGGCGGCGCCGGCATCACCGAATCGCCGGCGCCGTTGGGCACCCAACGCGCCGCGAGCACTTCCGACGCCGGCGCGTCGTCCACCTGGCGCCGGACATGCGGATTCGAACCGTCGAGCCCAATGAGAATGTGCCCCGGTTCGCTGCCGGCACAGGCGTCGAGGGAGATGATTCCCTGGTGCGCCGGGATCGCGCGGTAGCCGCGGCGTGTCGCCGAATCCTTGAGCGCGTACTCGCGGCTGATGCCGACGGCGTCCCACAGACTCCAACCAAGCGAATGCGCGGTACGTCCCAGCTCCGCGACATGATGCTCGACGATTGCATCGAGGAACGCGTTGGCCATCGCGTACGCGCCGGCGCCGTAGCCGCCCATCTGTCCATTCACCGACGAGAAGACGAGCAGCCTCGCTGCGGGATGCGCCAGCAGAAGGCGATGGATGTTCCAACCGCCCTGCACTTTCGCCTGCAGCGACGCCGCGAGTGACGCGGGCGTCTCGTCGGCGAGGAGACGTGGCTCGAACACGCCGGCAAGATGAATCACACCCGCCAGCGGTCGCTTCCATTCCGTGGACGCGGCGTCAACGACGCGCTCCAAGCTTGCGAGATCCGCGACATCCGCCGCCTCGTATTGCACGGTGCCGAGCTCCTGCAGCGACGCCAACGTCGCGGCGCGCGGATCGGTCGAGCCCTCGATCGGTCGGCGACCGATTAGCAGCAGCCGAACGTCCGACGATCGAAGCAGATGACGGCACGTTTCTACGCCCACACCGCCAAGACCGCCGGTCACGAGATAGAAGCCGTCCGCTCGCCCGATCGCATAGCCACGGGAATCGGGGCGCGCCGGTCGATTGGCGAGCCGCCGAACCCAGCGCGCTCCGTTTCGGTACGCCACTTCCGATTCCTCGCGACGATCACCGGCCTCGTCTAGGAGCAGACGCGCAACGTCGTCCGGCTCGCCGGCGGGCAAATCCACGTGCCGCACCGAAATCTCGGGGTGCTCCGACGGCACCGTTTTGAGAATTCCAATGACGCTCGCGTTGGCAACGACCGTTCGATCGCCCGTCACGACGTGCTGCGCGCGATCGTCGAACGCGACCAGTTCGCTGCGCGCCGACTCACTCCGTGAGCTCGCCAACGCCTTCACGACGCGAAGAAGTCTCCCCGCCGCCGCCAACGCGATCGCCGGCACGTCTGGCGCGTCCGCCACGGCGACGGTCGTGTCGCGCGTGTCGCCGAGCATGATGATCAAACGTTCGCGCGCCGCAACGGTCGCGACCATCTGTTCGATATCATCGCCACGGGTGACCACCACGCGCGCGCCCGTTCCCTGTGCGTACGACTCGATCGCGCCCACGACATCCGACCGATTGGCGACGATCACGACCGTGCACCCCGGCCCAACCGGCTTGTGCGACGTGAGCGCCCGCTGTCGCCACACTGGCCGAAAGAACCAGTCCGGAATCGTTTCGGCGCGCTGCGTCAGATGTTCGCTGCGCTTCACGATCGTCTCGAATCCGCCCTCGGCGAATCGCTTCGTGAGCGCCGAGCGCTGGATTTTGCCGATGGCGGTCTTTGGAATGTCGTCCTGTGTGACGGGCAGCATGAAACGCGGCACGACACCCACTCGCTCGAGCACCGTCTGGCGAATGCGACGCAGCAGATCCGAGACATCGGCGTCCTTCTCGCGCTGCGTGTGAAACGCGATGGCCAGCGAGTCCGTATCGGCCGCCGGTTCGCGAACGGCGAACGCCGCGGTGAACGTCGGCGTGACGCCGGCCACATCTTCAACGGCCGACTCCACCTCGTGCGCGGGATAATTCACCCCGTTCACGATGATCTCGCCTTTCTCTCGTCCCGTGATCGTGAGACGACCGGACACGAGACGCCCGAGATCTCCGGTCCGGAACCAGCCGTCGTCGGCAAACGCGGTCGCGTTCACCTCGGGGTTGTTGAGATATCCCTTCGTCACGCACGGCCCGCGGACTTCGAGATGCCCCTCGACTCCTTCCTGCACCACGCGGTGCTCGTCGTTGACGATGCGGATCTCAAAGCCGGGATTCGGCGAGCCGACCTCGACGAATTCGTCGGCGTCGCTGGTGGCCTCGAGGCGGAACGGCGGTGAGAACGTTTCAGCCGAACAGGTCTCCGACATTCCCCACGACGGACGCATCGCCGTCTCGGGCAATCCATGCGGAATCAGCCGCTTCAAGAAGCGCCGCGTGGTCGCCGCGACGATCGCCTCGCCGGCATTCAGGATGAATCCGAGCGACGACAGATTCCGCGGGCGAGACGCCAGTTCGTCGCTTCGGTCATTCACCAGCGCGAACGCGAAGTTCGGCGCCCAGGTGATCGTGACCCGAAACCGCTCGATGAGGTCGAGCCATCGAAGCACATCCTGAAGGATGTAGTCGGTTCTCACCTGGATCTGGTTGCACCCCATTGCCAGATCTCGCAGGTGAAACATCACGATTCCACCGACGTGATCCAGCGGAAACCAGTTCAGCGAAACGTCGCCGGCCGTGAATCCGTGTCGCTGGGTCACTCCCGTCACGTACGCGACCAGCGCGCCCTGGGTTTGCGTGACGGCTTTCGGACGCCCGGTGCTCCCGGAAGTCAACAGCAGAAGCGCGAGGTCGTCAGGCTTCGTCTGATGCCACGGCGCGCCGTCGGGCGACTGCGCCATCGTCTCAATCGTGAGCGTTTTGAGATCAGGAATCCCTAACGCCTCCTTCAACGACGTCAACGACGGTTCGAGCGCCGCGGACGTCAACACGAACGGACACCCCAAGAGGTGCCATGCATTCCGCAGCTTGGTGGCCGCGGGACTGGCGGGATCGCCCATCACGGACACCGAGATCGGAGCCGGGACGAAACCACCCAGAACGCATCCCCAAAACGCCGCGACAAAATCGGGATTCCGATCGAACTGGAAGATCACGATGTCGCCCGCGCGAATGCCCGCCGACCGAAGTCCGGCCATGATTCGCTCGGCGCGGTTCTTCAGCTCGGGATACGTGAACACAAATTCGCCGTCGTGCTCGACGCACGTGACGGTATTCTCCGGATAGCGCGCCGCGGTGCGCGCCAACAGGTCGGACATCTGCGTTGGCGGCTCGGCGTCCCAGAGGATCGGTCCGCCCACGCTGATCGACGGAGGCGCATTGGGATCGAGCGTTCTGCGCGTCGACTGCTTCGCGGCGCGACCCGCCGGCGCAACGGTCGCCGACGCAGACCACCCGGGCAGTAACTCCTCGACGCGCAGCGTCGCCTCACTCGGCGCTTGCCATTCACTCACCACTTCGGCAGCGGCGACGCCGGGCGCCGAACGCAGCGCCGCGCGGTAGCGGTCGATCGCGTTTCCATCGATCACCGCGAGCGACGATAGCACCGCGTCGTCGACCGATCCGTCCGGCGAGAGCGGAATCCCGGAAACACGGACGACGGCGTCCGGCTGAAGCGCCGTTCCCGCGGTCGTCGACCACGCGCGCAGGTCATCAATGGTCAGCGAGCCCGGGCCCGCGACGTACGCGATCGTCACCGTTTCGCCGTTTCGATCAGCGCGCTGAAGCACCGCGCAATCGAGCACGCCGACGTGCTCCAGCAGACGCGCCTCCAACGCGCGGACGTCCGCTCCCACCGAATTCGACGTCTCGGCGACGACGCTTCGCGACTGCATCAGCGGGCGCCTCGGCTTGCGGCGCTTCCGTTCACGTGTGCGAGTCCCGCCGAGATTCGACCAAGCAGCGCCGCACGCGCGGTCTGCAGATAGAAGTGGTCCCCCGGAAACATGTGCGCGCTGAATCCGCCGGTCGTGTGCCGGTCCCACGCGTCGAGTGCTTCTCGCGGCACGGACCGATCGTCCACTCCTCCGAGCGCGTAGATCGGGCAGGCCAGTGGTGGTCCGTCCTCGTGCACGTAGCGTGAGACGGCCGCGGCGTCGGCACGAAGCGGCGGCAGGTATAGCTCGCGGAACTCCATATCCTCTTTCAATAGCGACGGAATTCCGCCGAACCGCCGATCCATGAGGCCGATGAAGTCTTCGTCCGAGAGCACGTCGAGATCTTCCGCCTGTCGGGAGAGGTGCGGCGCGATTCGACCCGACACGAAGAGCATTGCCGCATCCTGGCCGTTTTCTCCTAACCGTCTAACAGTTTCGAAGGCGGCTAGCGCGCCCATGCTGTGGCCAAAAAAAGCAAACGGCAGGTCGAGTAGCGGCTGAATATGCTCCTCGATCTCGTCCACGATCGCTCCGAGATCGGTCATCGGCCGTTCGAGCCGCCTGGTCTCACGACCAGGCAATTGCACCGCCCACGCCTCGACGTCAGGCGGAAGGTGCTCCGGCCAACGCGCAAACGCCGACGCGCCGGCTCCAGCCGAAGAAAAACACACCAGTCGTAGACGCGCCTCCGGCCTTGCCCGCAGCCGAGTGAACCAACGGGAAGTCAGGTCGGAGACGTCGGCCTGGCGACTCGGCGGGGTGGGTTCGCCTGTCTTCATGCCTCAGTACCGGCCTTTCGTCGGGATCGCCGCAGTGGCGGCCATCACAAACTTGAAACCATAGACTGCTACTCGGTAAGTATATCCAAAATATAGGCTTGTGGCCTCTTTTGACGACGGGGCTGGAGAAAGGTAAACTCTGCGTCGTCGCCGCCGGATCAGCTTCCTATCGATGAGTCGTCAGGCCCGCGCAGCGAGGCCTGCGAGCGCCATTCTTCCATTCAGTTGGACCGGTCCTGCGAACACAATCCCTTCGCCGACCTGCACGACGAGTGACGGCCCGGCGCCCAACGCTTGTTCAGTCCGACGATTCCAGACGGCAGCTTGGATGACATACAAGCCACGCGGCACGTTCATCTGCAGTTCGACATCGATCGCAAAGGCACCTTCAGCGATCGTGATGTTCGACCCGGAGGAGCCAATCGCGCACACGAGCGCTCCGCTTGCTGCGTTCATCACCAATACGACCGCCGGGTCAACATGCGATGGAACCCCGCCGGCACCAACACTTCCCTCGATTCGAACGCGAAGTGATCCGCCAGATACCACTTCATCTTCTGTTTCAAGGGTTACTCGATCGATCACTGCCGGCGATTCCGCCGCCGACGCTGTAAACCCCTGCCTGCGCGGATTCAAATACTCCGCGATGCACTCGGCGGGCGTCCCCTGGCATATCACCGATCCGTGGTCGAGCAGGATGGCGTGCGTACAGAGCTGCGACACCCGATCGAGCTGGTGGGAGACGACAACCACAGGGATCCCCGACTTCACCAGATCCTGGATTCGACCGAAAGCCTTCTGCTGAAACGCCAAATCTCCGACCGAAAGCACCTCGTCGATGATGAGCACGTCGGGGTCGAGATGCGCCGCAATCGCGAACCCCAAGCGGGCGTTCATTCCACTCGAATACCGCTTCACCGGCGTATCAATGAAATCGCTCACGCCGGCGAATTCCACGATCTGATCGAACTTTCTGGCAATCTCCGCGGCCGGCATTCCCATGATCGATCCCTGCAGCGCCACATTCTCCCGTCCGGTCAAATCCGGATGGAATCCGGCTGCGATCTCGATGAGCGCACCTTGGCGGCCGTAGACGTCGATGGTGCCGGTCGTCGGACGAAGCACACGCGTCAACACTTTGAGCAGCGTGGACTTGCCTGCCCCATTGGCGCCGATGATTCCCACGGCCTGGCCCGGCCCCACCTCGAACGTGACGTCGCGCAACGCCCAGAACTCGCGATCGCTCACCGTCGCCGCCGGCGGCCGTGACCGAAGTGATCGCGCGAACGACGCGATTACGCTCCGAAGACTATCGTGGTGCTCACCACGACGAAATTTCTTCGAGACTCCAATGCACCGCACGCCGGGAACGTTCATACGTACTCGGCATACACCGCTTCGGCACGGTGAAAAATGAGCGCGCTCGCGACGAGTCCCACCACCGCGACCGCGGCGCTGTACGCCAGATACCATGGACTCCACACCACGATCACGCCCTTCGCGGCTTGGGTCGTCAACGGTACGAGCAAATTGTGCCCCTCGACGACCGCCAAACGCAGCCCTTCGAGGAGAGGCGTGACCGGATTGAGCATGATCAACTTCGCACCGACGGGACCGAGCGTCGCCGGCTCGTAAAAAATTGGCGTATAGAAAATCCCGAACGTGATGAACATCTGCACCAGATACTTCACATCGCGAAAGAATGCGTTCGCGCAACTGAATAGCAGCCCCGCCGCCAGGGTCAAGCAGAGCAGCAGCGCGAGCAGCACCGGCAGCCATAAGAGATTCGCCGACACTCCAAGGCCGAGAAACGGCGTGATGAGGAGAAAAATCACCGCGCCGATCCCCGAGTCCACCCCCTGGGCGAGGATGGCCGACAGCGGAAGCACTTCCCGGGGAAAATGCACCTTCGTGACCAGATTGCTGTTGGCCGTCAGGCTCGGCGTCGCGAGCCCGATCGCCCCGATGAAAAACCCCCAGGCCAAACTCTTCACCGCGAGCGCAGCCGCCATCCGTCGATCGAACGAGGATCCGGTCATCTGTACGACGGCAAACCGAATGACCAGCCCTGACAGCACGATGAGACCCGGCATGAGCACGGCCCACAGCACGCCGAACACCGCCTGCTTGTACCGAATCCGCAGATCGCGAAGTATGAGCTGCCGGGTCAACTCACGCGTCGCCAAGAGTTCTCGCACGATCTCGACGAGCGCACCCCTGAACGAATAGCCCGGCTCGACTTCCCGCGCACGTCCCGCCTGACTGATTTGTTCTGCTGATATCACGAGGGTGGGTGTCGGTGCGGAACGGCGAGCCGGGTGGAGCGCGGCTTATGAGTATGTCCTTTAAAACTTCGTCAAGCCAGCAGGCTCTACCACAAACCAACGTTCAACTTCGCACAAGCTTCTTGTACGCTACGCGATGCGGCTGATCGGCATCGGCGCCCTTTCGCTTGTGCAGATCTTCGACGTACGACTGATAATTGCCCTCGTGCCACACCACTTCGGAATTCCCTTCGAACGCCAGAATGTGCGTGGCGATTCGGTCGAGGAACCACCGATCATGGGAGATCACGACCGCACAGCCGGCGAAATCGATCAGCGCGTCCTCGAGCGCCCGGAGAGTATCGACATCCAGATCGTTTGTCGGCTCGTCGAGCAACAATAAGTTGCCGCCGCTCATCAGTGTCTTGGCGAGGTGCAGCCGATTCCGCTCGCCTCCTGACAGCAGACCGACCTTCTTTTGCTGGTCCGTGCCTCGAAAGTTGAAGCTCGACAGATACGCCCGGCTGTTCAACTCCTTTTTACCGACCATGATAAGCTCCAGCCCGCCGGAGATCTCCTGCCAGGCGCTCTTATCGCCGTCCAGAGTGCGGCTCTGATCGGAATAAGCGATCTGAACAGTTTCACCAAGCTTGAGCGTGCCACCGTCCGGCTCTTCCTGTCCGACAATCATCTTGAAGAGCGTGGTCTTGCCCGCTCCGTTCGGTCCGATGATGCCGACAATGCCGCCGCGCGGCAAAGAAAACGAAAAGCCGTCGAGCAGCACCTTGTCGCCGAACGCTTTGCGGACATCGCGCGCCGTGACGACGTCGTTGCCCAACCGCGGCGGCGGCGGAATCACGATCTCGTGCTGCATGATCTTCTCGGCCGTCTCCTGCTCGACCATCTCCTCGTACTTCTGAACGCGCGCCTTGTTCTTGGCCTGTCGCGCGCGCGGGGCCAACCGAACCCAGTCGAGCTCTCGCTGCAGCGTGCGCTGGCGTGCCGACTCCGTCTTTTCTTCGATAGAAAGGCGCGTTCTCTTTTGGTCGAGCCACGAGGTGTAGTTGCCCTCGTACGGGATTCCGTAACCGCGATCGAGCTCGAGAATCCAACCGGCGACGTTGTCGAGGAAGTACCGGTCATGCGTGACAGCAACCACGGTTCCCGGGAAATCGTGCAGGTAGCGCTCGAGCCAAGCGACGCTTTCAGCGTCCAAATGGTTCGTGGGTTCGTCGAGCAAGAGAATGTCCGGCTCCTCGAGCAGCACGCGACAGAGCGCGACGCGACGTCGCTCGCCGCCTGAGAGCGTGGAAACGTCCGCGTCCCCCGGAGGAAGCCGCAGCGCGTCCATGGCGATCTCGATCTTGTTGTCGAGATTCCAGAGATCGTGCGCGTCGATCTGCTCCTGCACGCGGGACTGGCGGGCCAGCAGCTTCTCCATGGCCGTGTCGCTCATCGGCTCGGCGAACGCCATGGAGATGTCTTGAAAGTCCTGCAACAGCCCGCGCTGCGTCTTCACCGCGAGCTCGACGTTGCCTCTCACATCGAGCGTCGCATCGAGTTGCGGCTCCTGCGGCAAGAACCCGATCCGCGTTCCCTCCGCGGCCCACGCTTCGCCTTGAAAGTCCTGATCGACGCCGGCCATAATGCGCAACAGCGACGACTTACCCGCCCCGTTCGAGCCGAGCACGCCGATTTTGGCGCCGTAATAGAACGACAACCAGATCCCACGCAGAATCTCCCGCGACGGCGGGACGACTTTGCGCAGGTCCTTCATAACGTAGATAAATGATGGAGGAGCCATTACTCGCGTGTGATTTTGGGGGAAGGTCGGACGAAATCTAATTGGCGGGGACTTGGCGGTTCCAACTTCCGCCCGCTTGAACCCTCCCCCTGACACTCGCTACAGCACCATCTCCCACGTCTCAGACACGAGCTTCTCGCCGAATTGCTGATGCGCATCCTCGGCGACGAGCGCGAACCCCGCGGCCTTGTAGATCTTTCGTGCGGCCGTGAGCTCGCGTTGGGTCCAGAGCACGATCTTCTTGTAGCCCGCCTCGCGCGCGAACTGAATGACTTCGTCGACCAGGCGCGTGCCGAGGCCGAGACCACGCGCGGTTGGTTCGACGAGCAGAAGCCGGAGTTTCGCGACCGTCTTTGATTTCGCGACCACGAAGATGGACCCAATGATTTCTCCCTCGCGCTCGGCGATCCAGCAGCGCTCGCGCGACGGATCGAGGTTGTCGATAAAGTCGGCGACCACGCGCGCAACGAGCGCCTCGAACCGCGAATCCCATCCATACTCGAGTGAGTAGATCGCGCCGTGGCGATGGACCACCCATCCCATGTCGCCAGGACGATGAGCTCGCAGCGTGTAGGCAGCCTGGTTCGGAACCGCCGCGCCGGAGTCGCCGAGCGAACGGCGGATGTCGCGCATCGCGGTGAGGATGCGTTGCTGGTCGTGGGCGCTTAGCGGCTGAAGCATCTCGACGATCTGATCGCGCGCGCGCGTGTCGAGCGGCGCAAACGCTCGGCGCCCCGCGTCCGTGAGCCGCAGCAGTGCATGACGGCGGTCGTTGCCGGCCGCCTGAGTTTGCACAAGCCCGTGCTTCTTGAACGCGCGCAGCGTCCGACTCAAGTATCCGCGATCGAGGTCGAGCGCGTCGGCGATCTCGCTCGCCGTCGGCTGCTCGCGGTGCGCGAGCTCGAACAGGACGCGCGTTTCGGTGAGCGAAAACGCGCTCCCGAGATGGCCTTCGCCGAGTGCGCCGATGCGGCGCGTATAGAACCGATTGAATTCGCGGACCGCCTCGGCCCGCTGGTCGATCTGGCGCATGGATTCTGCCCGAAAAGGGGACAGGCGCCAAGTTCCGTCAATTAGTTGACTTTGTCAACTATATGCTATCGGGCAGACTACGGAGTCCCGTGATGGTCCGCGCTGGCGTGATCGTCGGCGAAGATGCCGGCGAGATCGGTGCCCTCGAACACATTGGCATGCAGCATCCAGCCGAACACGGTGGGATGAAAGTCACCGTTCACGGCGTCGCATTCCGCTTTCGTGGCCACGGGGCTTTCCGGACCGAAAATGGGATTGCCGTTTTTCTGTTCGGTCCAACGTGACGCATCGCCCTTTTTTGGCAGACACCAGTTCACGTGCTTGTGCCAGGGGGGAATGCTCAGCGGAACGCGGTCGTTCAAGCGGGCCAGGCTCGCGTTCTTTCCCAGCGTGTACATGGCGCCAACAAGATGCAGCCTGCCGTCCGCGCCGCGCTTATACAGGACGGACGTGGGTTTGGCGGCGTCGAAATGAAAGGCTGCGAGCAGCGCACGACTGGTGTTCGTGAAGTGATAGACGCGCTGCGTCTTTACTTCGGGCAGGAACATTTTGTAGCCGTCGGCGACGGCGGCTGCCGTGTCCTGGTACTTGGCGATGGCCTGTTTCAGCTCGGCGGCGACCTTCGTGGCCCGAACGCTGTCGCTATGCGTGGGAACCCGAGAGGGCGTCATCTCCATATGCTTCATCATGTTCGCGTCCATGGGACCACTCATCGCGTGGTCGGCCATATCGGACATTCGCATGGTATCGCTCGGCGGTTTTACGGGCGTTTGCGGGCGAATTCCAGCCTGTGCGTTTGCCCTGGCTGGGAACAAGGCGAGCGCAGTGAGCATTGGTACCGCCGAACGCGCAAAAGCAACGAGTGTCCGGAGCGTGGTCTCGGGCATAGGTTTCCTCAACCAAGCTGACGTCGCTTTCCGCCTGTCCGTTAATAGCTCCGGCATGGATATCTCCAATTTTCTTCCCGACCTGTCGAGTCCGTTGCGGGCGATCCCCGCGGTGTTCCTCGGTGGTGTACTCACGAGTCTCACGCCGTGCGTATACCCGATGATTCCCATCACAGCCGCGATCGTGGGCGGAACATCCGTAGGCGAAGGGGCGACCGGCGCCACACGGCCGCCGCGCTGGCGACCCGCGCTCCTCACCCTGACCTACGTGTTTGGGCTCGCGTTGGTTTACTCGGCCCTGGGGCTGTTCGCGGGGCTATCGGGAACGCTGTTTGGATCCGTGAGTACCAATCCGTGGCTGTACTTCACGATGTCGAACTTGTTGTTGATCGCAGCGCTGGCCATGCTCGATGTGCTGCCGGTGCGGGTGCCGACGGCAATTCTGGAGCGGGCGGCGACCGCGGGCACAGCGGGACGGGCGTCGGGTGCGTTTACGATGGGAGCCATGTCGGGGCTCGTCGCCGCGCCCTGCTCGGCGCCGGTCATGGCGGCGGTGCTCACCTGGGTGTCGACGACGAAGAGCGCGGGGCTCGGGTTCCTGTATCTGTTCGTCTTCTCGCTGGGGATGTGTACGCTGCTGGTGGTCGTTGGTCTTTCGTCGGGTGCGATCGCGCGGCTGCCGCGCGCCGGAATGTGGATGGTGTGGATCAAGCGATTCTTCGCGCTCGTAATGATCGGCGTTGCGGAATATTATCTCGTCAAAATGGGTCAGCTCATCATATGAAAATTCTCGGATCGCTGGTCTCAAGTTTTAGCGGCGCAGTTTTGGCGCTGACGGTTGCGGGCGTGGCCATGACGCCGGTCTCACTTCGCGCGCAGGATCTCGGGATCGAGATTGGCAGCACCGCGCCGTCGGTCAAGGTGCATACGCTCGACGGACGCGAAGTCGATCTTGCCCAGTACTCGGGCAAATCGGCGGTCATCATGGAGTTCTGGGCCACGTGGTGCCCGAACTGCAAAGAGCTCGAACCGGCGTGGCTGAGTGCGTCGAAGAAGTACGGGAGCCAGGTGAAGTTTGTGCAGGTTGCCGTGTCGGTGAACGAGTCGCCGGATCGTGTGAAGGCATTCGTGGCGAAACACGGACTTCCCGGCGATCAGTACTTCGATACAAAGGGCAACGCGACGGGCGCGTACGACGCGCCGGCAACATCGTACGTCGTGGTGATCAACAAGGCCGGAAAAGTGGTGTACACGGGTCTAGGCGGGAAGCAGAATCTCGACGCGGCAATCAAAAAAGCCCTTTAGGGATAGATGGGGGTTGGCGAGGTAGCCACCGAGTAGAGCAACTGCCACCTAGAAAGAGCAATGCGCTGAGCTGGTAGCTTTCTAGCCAACAGCTTCGTGCTGCACGGCGACGTGACAGAAATGCGCGCGGGAAGACGATGCGCCGAGCTTTTTTTCGGTTACAGCGTGCGTCCGATTTCGGCCAATCCGTCGAGGATGTCGCGAACATCGGTGGCTGTCGCGCGTGGATTCATCATCGTCACGCGCAGCACGCGCCGAGTGTCAAGGTTTGTCGCCGTGATCCAGCCATTGCCTGACAGATTGTAGCGCTCGCGCAGCTCGCGGTTGAGCTGGTCGAGCGCTTCGTCGTTTGGGCGATCCGAGCCGAAACGGCGGGACGGACCGACGTATCTGAAGCACAGAATATTCGACTCCGGCTCGTGCATCGCCTCGAAGTCGCTCCGCTCGGCGATCTGCTGCCACATCGAGCGTGTGAGCGCGCAGAAGTAGTCGTACAGCTGCGCGAACCCGTCCAGGCCGTAGCGTTGAAACGCGACCCAGAGCTTGAAGACGTCGGCGCGCCGCGAGCACATGAAATTCCGCTTGCCTTGATCCCAGACGCGGTCGTCTTGGGCGTCCGGAAAGAGGTACGGCGCACGCTGGGAAAAGGCGGCGTCGAGGTCGCGTTCGTCGCGCATGAGGATCATTCCGGCCTGCGCCGGTAAGAGCATGCCCTTGTGCGGGTCCCACGCAATCGACCGCGCGCGCTCAATGCCGGCAACGCGATGGCGATGCGATGGCGACACCAACGCCGATCCCCCGTGCGCGGCGTCGACGTGCAGCCAAACGCCATGCGCCTCGCAAATCGCGGCGATCGTTTCCAGATCGTCGAACGAGCCAGTTGCCGTCGAACCGGCCGTGGCAACGACCGCGATGACACGCTTCCCAGCGCGCTCGATCTCCGCGAGCGCGTGACGCAACGCGCTTGGATCCATCTTGTGATTGTGCGAGCGGATTGGAAGCACGTTACGCAGGCCGACGCCGAGTTGCGCCCCGGCTCGCGTGACGGCGTAGTGAGCATGTTCGCCGCAGAGCAACACCGGCGGGTCGGCGCCAACGCCGTTCGTCCACGCGTCGGGCATGGCCGCCGCGCGTGCCGCAAGCAACGCCGTGAACGTCGCTTCGGTGCCGCCGCTCGTGAGCGTGCCGCCGCTGCCAGGTCCGAAGCCGGCAAGCTCGCACATCCACGCCACCACGCGGTGCTCGAGCACCGTTCCAACCGGCGACATCTCGAAGATCGCCACCGATTGATTGAGCGCGGCAGTGAGCGATTCCATCCAGACAGCAGCCGGCAGCGGTCCAGCGAACTGATGACCGGCGTAGCGCGGATGCTGGAGATGATTGCAATCCGGAATCACATCGTTGCGGATGCGTGCGATGATCGCGTCGATCGAAGTTCCTGCTCGAGGCGCGGGCTCTTCAAAGCGCGCCGCGAGCGTTGCCGGCCCGTGCGGCGTCGAGACGCGCGCGTCGCGGTTTCGAGTTTCGGCGAAATAATCAGCCACCAGTGTCAGAAACGCGCTTCCGACTGCGGCATCGGCGTCGGCTTCGAACTTCGCGAGTATTTCGGGTGGCGTCACCTGGTCTAATTGCGTGGTCATCTGTTGGTAGGTATGGCGCCGCCGAGCGGAAGGTCGAGCACCTTCGCGGTGCGGGTCAGGTCGATCGCGCGGTACGCTTGGATCGCGTCGATGGCAACGGGCTCTGTGATGCGACAGCGCAGGAGCTCGCGAAGCACATCGCGCGACAGCTGAGGATAAAAGCTGAGCGTGCAATGCGGTGTGAAGGTGAAGCGTGGCTGCTCGTACGATAGTCCGCTCGCCTTGATACGCTCGTGCAGCGCGCGGATCGGTCCGTTTGGATCAATCGCCATCACGACCACCGTGCTCTGCATGAAGCGCATTGGCGGCTCGAGGTAGACAACGAGCGGGGCGGTGGCCAACGCAACCGATTCGAGCGCCGCGCGCAGTTCGGCGTCGCTCGTCGTGGGCGAGATGGGACCCATACCGGATGAGCCGGTGATCGTGATGTGCGGAGGAAGCTCCGCGGCCATCCGGGGGTCGTGGGTGAGCTGAATCTCGCGCAAGCGATCGGCGATTCTGCCGTGCAGCTCGGACATCACGATGATGCCCGGCTTCATGCCGATGTCAGCGGAACATTGGGATGATCGATAGCGAAACGTTCTTGAGGTCGGACGGAGAGACGGAAGCGTTCAGAAGCCATCGATCGAGACGATTGTCGGGGTGCGTACGATGATAGCGAACGATCTTGGTTCCTGCGAAGGTGCCGATGGCCGCGCCCATGATGATATCGCTCGCCCAGTGACGATTGTCGTACATGCGAGACAACCCGACGAGTGCTGCTCCGCCGTACATCATCGGAGCGATGATCCAGGTCTTTCGCGGCCACCACACGCTCGTTTCCGCAGTCACGGCCGCGGCCGCGGCGAATCCGGCAACGGCGTGCCCCGACGGAAACGATCGATACCGCTCGTTGGTCCGGAAGCCGCGCATCAGCTGCCAGTTGTCTGGATTGGGCACGCTGTCGGTAAAGGGTCGGGCGCGACCGAAGAAGTCCTTCAAGACGACTCCCGTTGCTTCGCCCACGAGGAGCGCCTCGGTTCCGAACAACCCCAGCTCGGCCAGCCGCTCGTTGTGGCTGAGTCGACCGCCGGCGTACATCGCGGTTCCAATGAAAAGCGAACCCGGAACGGCGATCTCCCGGAGCGTAACCGCGGCCTTTCTGAGCGTGTGATTTTTCTGACGATCGGGGCGCTGCATGGCCGCTTCCGCTTTCAGGTCCAGCGGGCGGATGGCGAACGTGGCAATGGCGAACCCGCCTGCCAGGGCGGCGTCATTCCACGTGAAGAGATGCCGAGTCGGTGGGGTCGCTTGCGCGCCAAGCAAAGGCGCAACGAAAAGCAGACTCAGCCAGACGATCCGCACAATTTTCAGCGTTCCGTTACAGCCTGATCTCACGGGACGCGTCGAGGTCCGCCTGAAACATTCGCTCGGCTTCCTCTCCGAGACGTTTGTCCTCGATGACAGCGTCGAGCTCATAATTGATTGCCACGCCGAGTGGGTTGAAGTCCGTCGATCCCACACGGAGCCACCGTCCGTCGATGACGCTCGTCTTCGCATGCATCATCTCGCCCTGCCATTCCCAGATGCGAACACCGTTGGTGAGCAAACGGCGATAGTAGCGACGTGCAAGAAGTGAGACCCACGGATGGTCGTTTCTACTGGGCACGAGAATTCGAACATCCACACCGTCGCGCGCCGCGCCGTTGAGCGCCTCGACCTCAGACGGAGAGGGCGTGAAGTATGCCGTGGCGATCCAAATCGACCGTTCGGCGGAGATTGCCTGAATTTGCAGCGCGCGCGAGACTCGCAGGCGCATCGGCTCTCCTTCGACTATGCCAACGAGCGACGGTGTGTGCGTCGCCGGATCGAGGTGCGCTCCGCGGGACGGGCGCCTGAGCAGGCGATGAGAGCCGCGTCGCTCGCTGCCCGTCGCGCGTCGCCACATGTGATCGAACGCCAGAATCATGTCGGCGGCCGCCGGTCCTTCGATCTTGACGGCCGTGTCTCTCCAGCGTTGGCGATGCACCTTGAGCACACCGGTGGTCCATTCGCGACCCACGCCGACGCCGCCGGTAATTCCAACGCTCTCGTCCACGACGAGGAGCTTGCGGTGGTCGCGCGGCACGAGGCCCAACCACATCCGAAACCCGGGCCGGTTGAAGACAGCGATCTCGACGCCAGACTGCTGGAGATGGTTGAGAAAACTGCGAGACGTTCCCCGCGCACCGATCCAATCCAGCAGCAAGCGGACGTTCACACCTCGGGCCGCGGCGCGCGTGAGCGCCTCGCCAAAACGCTCCCCAACTTCATCGGAGCGAAAGATGTAACTCTCGAGCGCGATGCTGGTCGTCGCTTGATCGATGATGTCGATCATCGCGTCGAACGTAGCGGGACCGTCGCGAAGCAGAGCCACGTGATTTCCGCTCGACACGTCGGCCGCGGCGATGCGCCAGAGGCCGCGGGCGAAGGACGGTCCGGATCCGGCGGCAAGGCTTTCACCGCTGCGGCGTACTGTGAGTTCGCGAGCTGGGATCGTCACACCGCAGGCGCATTCAGGATGCGTGCCGAAACGTCGAGTACGCTCAGGTCGTGCTCCAGCTCCGAATCATACGCTCGAGCTCGGTGAGCTCGAAAGGCTTGGTGAGAACGGGCCGCGCGAATACCGAGATGATCCGGTCGACCTCCGGATCGCGCACGACATCGCCGGTGACGAACACCGTGTTCTGCGCAATCCGGTGATGATGCATGTCGATCCACTCAAAGAGATCGAATCCGCTCTCTTGGCCAAGCCAGATGTCGACGAACACTCCATCAACGGTATTGGCGCCGAGCACCGCCTGGGCTTCCTCACTTGTTCCGGCGGTGAACACGACGTGGCCTCGGCGGACCAGCCACGAGCGCATCGCGCGGCGTATCGGTTCTTCGTCATCGACGTACAAAACAGTGGACAACTTCACTCCTCGGTGCGCGTTCGTCGTGGATTGACGAACCTCGGCGATCGCTCGCGGGGCGCAAGCGAACAAGGACCGATAGACAGGTTAGCTGGTTCTCATAATGGCTCGCACTATAATTCTGCCATGCTCAATATCGATCTCACAGGCCGTCGCGTGCTCGTTGCCGGAGTCGCCGACGACGGAGGGTTCGGCTTTGCCATCGCGAAAGCGTTCGCCGAAGCCGGAGCGAGCGTCTGCGTGGGGACCTGGCCGCCGGCGCTCAACATTTTTCTCAACATGCTCGAGCGCGGAAAGATGGACGAATCCCGCCGTCTCTCCTCGGGCGCACTGCTCACGTTCGAGAAGATATACCCGCTCGACGCAGTTTACGATGTGTACGCCGACGTCCCCGAAGACATTCGGACGAGCAAACGTTACAAGGACGTGGGCGACTGTTCGATTGGTGGACTCGCGGAGCGGCTCGTGGCGGATTTTGGCGAGCGTCCGCTGGACATCGTCGTGCACTCGCTGGCGAATGGATCCGAAGTAAAGAAGCCTTTGCTCGAAGTGAGTCGCGGCGGCTACGTCGGTGCCGTGAGCGCCAGCGCGTATTCGATGGTGTCGATGGTCCAGCGCCTTGCTCCGATCATGCGCGACAACGGCTCGTTCGTGTCGCTCACGTATCTCGCGAGCGAACGCGTGATTCCGGGATACGGCGGCGGGATGTCGTCGGCCAAGGCGGCCCTTGAAAGCGATACACGCACGTTGGCGTTCGAAGCGGGGCGCAAGTATGGCGTGCGCGTGAACACCATTTCCGCTGGGCCGTTGGCGTCGCGCGCGGCCAGCGCGATCGGCATCATCGAGAAAATGGTGGAGTACGTCTCGGCGAACTCGCCGCTCACTGAAAAACTGGCCGCCGCGGAAGTCGGCACGGCCGCGGTGTTCCTGTGCTCACCCTTGGCGAGCGGGATCACAGGAAACACGGTCTACGTGGACAAGGGGTATCACGCGATGGGTATGGGCGTGCCGCCTACGTGATTGGTCCTGTGTTCTCGATTTCTTTGAGACCCGCCGCGCGCAACATCGCGTTGATCCTCCCCAAGTTCGCGCCCATGACCTGGCGCAACTTGGTGAGATCTTTCGTCAACTCCGCGGCAACGATTTTGTAGACGTCATAGCTCTGCTGCGTTGGACGTCCGTCGGAGCTGGACACAACGCCCATGAGCGCGCCAATCCGGTTGTTGAGGCGGATGGGATAGTTGAGCGGATCCTGCCCGCTGCGATTTTTCGTTTGATACAACGAATCCTCAACTTGCGACAGCGCCGTCGTGAACGTGGCGGCCAGCGTGTTGAACTCGGCCTGCTGTGCCGCCGGGATTTTTCCCTGTCGATCGGCAACCTCGGTTTTCAATCGGCGAATGTCTTTCACCGCGTCGTTGGCTTCGGAGAAACGGTCGCGGATCTGGAGCGCGACTTTCGCCTGTTCCTGCCAATCGGCAAGCGTTGCCTTGATGCGCGGATCGGGCAGGATCTTGAACGTCTCCGTGCCCACCGGCGCGCCGGCGACGTTCATTCGCACTTTGTAGGTGCCCGGCGGAACGAGCGGTCCGGTGACGTTGGCCGCCCAGAGAATCATTCCGGGGAAATTCGTCGCGTCGGGGTAGCGCATGTTCCACAGGAACGTGTTGACGCCGCGCTTGTTGGCAATGCGCGGTGGTGGTTGAGGTGCAAAGAAATCCTCGCTGGGCGGTTGGGCCGGGGCCGCGGCGGAATCTGCCTTGCTGCTGTAGGTGCGAATGACTTTTCCCGCGGCGTCGAGCAGGTCGAGCGTCACATCTTCAGCACCCGACTTGAGCCAGTACTGCAGCACCACACCACTCGGCGGACTCTGTCCGGTTGGATGATTCGGTGCGTTTTCCGGCGTGACCTGCGCGGGCGCGCCGCCACCCCGACCGCCGCCGCCACCAAACCCGCCGCCGCCGGCGATACGATACTGATCGCGCGGTTTGAACAGATGTGCGTTGCTCGCGACGACGGCATCCGACATCTGCTCGAGCGTGGTGATGTCGTCCATGATGTAGAAGCCGCGGCCATGTGTCGCGAGCACGACGTCGCCCTGCGTGAAGACGAGATCGTGCACCGGCACGATCGGCAAGTTGAGCCGGAGGCTCTGCCAGTGCGCGCCGTCGTCGGGCGAATACCAGGCGCCGCGCTCAGTGCCGGCAATGAGAAGACCGCGTTTGCCGGGATCCTCGCGCAACACGCGCGCGAACTCGCTGAACGCAATGCCGTTGTCGATCCGCGCCCAGTGCGCGCCGCAGTCGGTGGTCTTCCAGAAGTACGGTTTGTCGTCGTCGAGTTGAAAGCGGTTCGCCGCGAGGTACGCAATGCATTCACCAAAGTGTGATGCATCGATGCTGGACAGGCGAGTGAACTTGACCATGTCCTTCGGCGTGACGTCCGTCCACTTCACGCCGCCGTCGCGCGTGATGTAGACTTTGCCGTCGTCCGATCCGGTCCAGATGGTCTTGGGCGAGAGCGGTGACTCTTCGATCACGAAGATCGTGGCGTAGTACTCGATCGACGTCTGATCTCTGGTGAGCGGCCCGCCGGAGTTGCCGAGGGTGGCGGGATCGTGATACGTGAGGTCGGGCGAGATCACCGCCCAGCTTTTTCCGCCGTTCGTCGTTTTGTGCACGACGTTCGACCCGGCGTACACCACGTTGGAATTGTGTTTGGAGACGGCGATCGGAAAGGTCCACTGGAAGCGAAACTTGAGATCCATGGCCGGGTGCCCCATGGGATTGTCGGGCCACGGATTCACGTTCACCGAGATGCCGGTGCGGAGATCCTTTCGCGTGAGCAGGTTGCCGTAACTTCCGGCATAGACCACGTCGGGGTCATCGTTGCGCGGCGCAATCCATCCCGATTCGCCGCCGCCGGCTTCGAGCCAATCAGAGATATCTGATTGGCCGCGGCTCGGCCCGCAGAGCGTCGAGTTGTCCTGTTGCGCGCCGCAGATGCGATATGGGAAATGTGTGGTCGCGACGACGTGATAGAACTGTGCGGTAGCGAAGTCTTCGTCGCTCCAGGTCTTGCCGCCGTCTACGCTTACGGACGCGCCGCCGTCGTCGGATTCGATGAGACGATTGGCGTTCTTGGGATCGACCCACAGGTCGTGCGAGTCGCCGTGATACATGCCGCGCACGGCGCGAAAGGTCTTGCCGCCATCGGTGGACTTCATGAACGACACGTTGTTGTCGTACACGACGTTTGTGTCCTTCGGGTCGGCGTGAATCTTGGTGTAGTACCACGCGCGTTGGCGTAGATTGCGGTCGCTGTTCACGAGCTGCCACGTTTTGCCGGCGTCATCGGAGCGATAGACGCCGCCGGAGTCCGCCTCGATGTTGGCCCACACGCGATTCGAATTCGCGCCCGACACGGCAATACCGATGTTGCCCCAGATCCCGCTCGGCAAACCAGGATTGCGCGTGATCTCCGTCCAGTGGTCGCCGCCATCGGTGGTCTTGAACATTCCGCTGCCGTTACCGCCGGATGAGAGCAGCCACGGCGTGCGTCCCGCTTGCCAGAACCCGGCGTACAACACCTTTGGATCGTTCGGATCCATGACGAGATCGACGACGCCGGTGGAGTCATTGCGAAAGAGAATCTTCTCCCACGACTTCCCACCGTCCTTGGAACGAAACACGCCGCGCTCCGCGTTCGGCGCCCAGACGTGCCCGAGTGCGCCGACGTAGACGAGGTCGGCGTTGGTCGGATTGACGACGATGTCGGCGATCTGTCGCGTGTCGCCGAGTCCCATGAAGGCCCAGGTTTTTCCGCCGTCGGTCGTCTTCCAGACGCCGTCGCCATGAGAGACGTTGCCGCGAATGGGATATTCGCCGCCGCCCACGTAGACCACGTCTGGCGCCGACGCTGCCACGGCGATCGCCCCGATGGTTCCGCCGAAATATTTATCGGTGACCGGTGCCCACGACTGACCGGCGTTGATGGATTTGAAAACCCCGCCCCCAGTGGTGCCCATCCAGAATTCGTCTGGCCGCGACGGATTGCCTTGCGCAGCAACCGAGCGACCGCCGCGGTAGGGCCCGACCTCGCGCCAGTGCAAGCCGGCGAACGCCGCCGAGTCGCGCTGGGCGGCGAGAGTGGAGATCGGCAGCAGACCAAGGGCGAGAATGAGAGTTCGAGTCGCGCGGTGCACGGGGACGCTCCGAGATGAGACGGCGGACGAATGTGCCGGAGATACGCCTGGCGTTATCATCAGGCAAGATGACAGCGTTCGAGTTTGTGAGATTCGTTCGTTCGATGCCATCGTAGAGTCTGGTGACGTCGTCCTAATATGTTACGGATCGGATTTCCTCCAACGGCGTCCGAGGGATTTTTTTTGCGGGTGCTCGCGTTCCTACGGGCAGGCCACACGGCACTGATTGTTGGGCACTTTTACGGAGATTCTCGAATGCGTGGGTTCAATATCGTGGTGATGGTCGCGGTGGCCGCTGCCGCATGCTCCAAGCAGGAATCGGCGGCCGGCGATACGAGCAAAATGCCGGCGGCCGGCGCCGCGGCATCCGCACCGGTTGGTGTGCCGGTGGCGGCAAAACTCGGAGAGACACCGGGCATGAAGACGCCGGAGTCGGTGCGGTATGATCCCGAGCTCGACGTGTTCTACGTATCGAACATCAATGGCAATCCGTCGCAGCACGATGGCAACGGATTCATTGCCGTGGTGCGGGCGGACAGCACCGGCGTCACCAGGATGTTGGTCGAGGGCGGCAAGAACGGCGCGAAGTTGGACGCGCCGAAGGGGCTCGCCCTGGTCGGCGACACGCTGTGGGTGGCGGACATCAATCATCTCCGCGCGTTCAACCGCAAAACGGGCGCGCCGATCGCCGACATCGATCTGTCGTCGATGAAAGCGTCGTTCCTGAACGACGTCGCCGTCGGTGGAGACGGTTCGATTTACGCCACGGACAGCGGACTGTTGTTCGACGCCAAGGGCGCTATGACGCATCCGGGCACCGATCAGATCTTCAAGGTCACTGGTCGCAAGGCGACGGCGATCAGAGCCGATTCCTTGAACGCGCCAAACGGCATCACATGGGACGCCGCGAACGGGCGCTTCCTACTCGCCCCGTTTAGCGGAACCGTCGTTCAGACGTGGAAGACGGGCGACAAAATGCCGACCACGTTGGTGACGGGTCCGGGCACGTACGATGGTATCGAAGCGTTAGCCGACGGTCGAATCTTGGTGACGAGCTGGGCCGACAGCGCCGTGCATGTGATTCAGAATGGGGCGATGTCTAAGCTCATCAGCAATCTGTCCGGCCCGGCTGACATCGGCGTCGACACCAAGCGCGGCGTCGTGGCAATTCCGCTCTTCAACGACGGAAAGGTTGAGTACTACAAGATTCCCTGAGGACAGGTCGCCGGGGGTCCGGTCACTGGTCTCAGAGTGACTTCGTACTGACCATCTCGGCCGACAGGCGCGGCATCGGCCGTGCGTTGGTGGCGGCGCATGGCGGCTCCAGCGTACGAATTCGGACATTGCGTGGTCTGCGGACACACCGATGCGGAGGTCATCGCTGAGCGCGATGACCTCCGCGACGAGGTGGAGTGGCTCTGGGCGTTTCACGAGAAGCGCTTGCGCGTCGGGACGCCGACCGAACGCCTGATGGACCGCGTCGCGTTCTCAGAACGCGCACCGCTGCGGCTGGTGAGGTGCAACGAATGCGGACTGATCTACCGCAATCCGACTGAACGAACCCGCGAGCTGACTGAGATCTACGCGCGGGAGGCACCGGCGCCCGAAGCATTGCGCGCGCTGCACGCAGCGCAGCGACCGGCGCTTCGCGCGCAGGCCCGTCGCGTTCGCCGCACACTCGGCCACGGCGGTTCGGGGCTCGAGATCGGCAGCTACGTTGGTGCGTTCCTGGCCGCGGCCCGCGACGAGCATTTGCAGATCGAGGGGCTGGACATCAACCCCGAGGTGAACGCCTTCGCGCGGTCGATGGGTTTCACCGTACACGACGGCGAGATTGCGAACTTCCCAACGCATCGCACGTTCGATGTGGTCGCGATCCTGAACACGTTCGACCAGCTTGCCGATCCGCGAGGCGCAGCGCATGCGGCCCGGAGACTGTTGAAGACGGGCGGCGTGTTGGTCGTGCGCGTGCCGAACGGCGGGTTTTACGCCGCGCTGCGTGGTCAAGGCGGCCGACGGGCGTCCGCAACCCGGTTTGCCCGAGCGTTTCTCGCGCAGAACAACTTGCTCACCTTTCCGTACCGCTGGGGGTTCACGCCTGCCGCGTTGACCCGATTGCTTCGCGAGACCGGATTTGTCGTAGAGCAGGTTCGTGGAGACGTGCTCGTCCCGACCGCCGACGAGTGGACGCGTGCTTGGGCGCGCATTGAGCAAACACTTGTCAAGCAGCTGCTCGCCGCGGGAACGCACTTCAAGGCGCGTTGGGCGCCTTGGATCGAGGTCTACGCTCGGCGCGCCTAGGGGCGCCGCCGTCGGGAATCGCCCCTCACCAACGGTTTGCCTCGCCGGTACGTTCGACCTGTTGAGGATCCAAATCCTGCAGGTCGCACCTGCTATCGTCCCCTTTATCACCAGAAGGTTCCATGCGAACGAGTTCCGCACTCGTCCTGGGAAGCGCTGCCGCCGCAATCATTGCGATCGGCTGCAGCAGCACCCAGACACCGGCACCCGCGCCCGCGCCCGCCCCGACGCGAACAGCGCCGCAGCAGCCGGCGCCATCCCCAACAGACACGACAGAGAATCCGGCGCCAGGTGGCGGCGGCGGGCGAGGCGGCCGAGGTGGTGCCGGCGGAGCGGGTGCGCAGGCGGGCGCGGCGAATCCGCTGCCTTACAACCGCGTCGTCACCGCGCAGGCGCAGACGAAGAGCGGAATGTTCAAGACGCATCGCATTGGCGAACGGCTGCTGTTCGAGATTCCGCGCCGTGAGCTGAACAAGGACATCCTTCTCCTTCAGGAGATCGCGCAGACAACGGTGGGCGCCGGATACGATGGCGCGCCCGCGGGCAACCGCATGGTGCACTTCGAGCGGCGCGACAACCGCGTGTTGCTGCGTGGCATCTCGAACGAGATCATGGCGAGCGATACCACGTCGCCGGTGGCGGGCGCGGTCGCGGCGTCGAACGTCCATCCGATCATCGCGATCTTCAACGTCGAAGCCTACGGCCCGGACAGCGCGCCGGTGATCGATGTATCGCGTCTCTTCACGCAGCCGCCGACTGAATTGTCGCCGGCACAGCGCGTTGCCGCCGGTTATACGATCGACGCGACGCGGTCATGGATCGAGCACGTGGCGTCGTTCCCGGACAACGTCAACGTCTCATCGACGATGACGCTGCAGCAGGGCGCGGGCGGACGTGGCGCCGCTCCGGCGCCAGGGCGCGGTGGCGGCGGACGTGGTGGCGCGGGCTTTACATCGCCCACGGCGACGATCGTTGCTTCGTACAGCTTCCACAAGTTGCCGGAAGTTCCGATGGAGCCGCGTTTGTGCGACAACCGCGTCGGCTTCTTCAGTCTCACGGTCACGGACTACGCGGGCGACGAGCAGCGCATGGCGAGCAACGCGCGCTGCTTCATCACGCGCTATCGCCTGGAAAAGAAGGATCCGAGCGCGGCGATCTCGGAGCCAGTGAAACAGATCGTCTACTATCTCGACGCGAACACGCCGATGAAGTGGCGTCCGTATCTCAAGAAGGCGATCGAAGATTGGCAGCCCGCGTTCGAGGCGGCAGGGTTTAAGAATGCGATCGTCGCCAAGGACGCGCCGACGAACGACCCTGATTGGTCGCCGGAAGACGCGCGCTACTCCGTGGTGCGCTGGCTGCCGTCGACAACCGAGAACGCATCGGGTCCGAACATTCATGATCCGCGTTCCGGCGAGATTCTGAACGCGCACATCCAGTTCTATCACAACGTGACGAACCTGGCACGCACCTGGTATTTCACGCAGGCGGCGGCGAACGATCCGCGCGCGCGCACGTTCCCCTTCCCCGATTCGTTGATGGGCCGCCTGCTCGAGTACGTGCTCGCCCACGAAGTGGGACACACCATCGGATTCCAGCACAACATGAAGGCGAGCTCGCAGTATCCGATCGACAGCCTCCGGAATGCGGACTTCCTGAAGCGCATGGGGCACGTGTCGACGTTGATGGATTACTCACGCTTCAATTACGTCGTACAGCCGGAAGATCACATTGCGCCTGAGCTGCTGATTCCCAAGATCGGTCCGTATGACTTGTGGGCCACGCATTGGGGCTACGCTCCGATCCCGGCGCCGATGCAAGTGGCGCAGCAGGGCAGCGCCCACACCGGTGCCGAGTTGATCGCAGCGGCCGAGGCAAAGGAAGTAACGCTCGATAAGTGGGCGCGCGAGCAGGACACCAAGCCGTGGCTTCGCTTCTCGACGTCGGGCGCGTTCGGTTCCGATCCGGGCGATGAAACGGAAGCCGTTGGCGACGCCGATCCGGTGCGCGCCACGGAACTGGGCATCAAGAATCTCAAGCGGAACATGCAGTGGATCGAAGGCGCGACGGTGAAGCCGCTCGACGACTTCGACGTGATGGGCGAGTTGTACAATCGCGAAGTGGGCCAGTGGCGCACGGAGCTCAATCACGTCGCGAATCTGGTGGGCGGCATGAACTCGCAGGAGAAGTACGGCGACCAATCGGGCGTGCGCTTCACGCCGGTGCCGAAGGCGCGGCAGCAGCAGGCGGTGAAGTTCATCTCGGACAACGGATTCCAGACGCCCACGTGGCTGGTGGACACGGACATTCTCCGCAAGTTGGAACCGAACGGCGAAGTCACGCGCATTGTGAACGCGCAATCGTCGCTCATTTCGAGTTTGCTCAACGACGCGAAGTTGACGCGGTTGATCGAGACCGAAGCGACGGCGAAAAATCCGAGCGACGCCTACACATTCGCCGAGCTGCTGTCGGATCTTCGACACGGCGTGTTCACGGAGATCTACGCGAGTGGGCCACTCAAGATCGACGTCTATCGTCGCGGGTTGCAGCGCGCGTATCTCACCGACGTGGGCAACAAGATCAATCCGCCGGCAGCAGCCGCGGCCGCTGGTGGTCGTGGCGGCGGTGGGGGCGGCGGACGCGGCGGTGCCGCCCCGGCGTCCAACACCGGCGAGATCAAATCGATGCTGCGCGGAGAGCTCAAGCAGCTCGACGCCGAAATTGCCGGGGCACAGAAGCGCGCCACCGATGTCGCGACCAAGCGTCATTTGGACGACGTGCGCCATCAAATCAGCGACATCGTGAAGCCGAAAGGCTCGGCAAGCGGCGGCGCGGCGGCGGACGAGGAGGGAATCGCGGTCAGGTCGCGCCGGCGCTGACTTGACAGGTCTCAGGATGATAGGATGATAGGTCTGAGGATCGGGGCTGACCACTCAAGACGAATATCCTGAGCTCTTGCCGGGTTGAGGTGAGTGGTCTGAGCAATGCGAAGGATCTCTTTCCGTGACGAAAGGGATCCTTCGTCGCTTCGCGGCGGGAGCTTTGCTCGTACGCGGTTGACTGAATCACTCCCGCGACGGAGATTCGCACGATGCCGAACGCCGACGGTTCGCCCGCATGACTTGGAAGCGCTGGGCGTTCACAGCCGTCTCGTTCCTCGGCGTCATCGGCATTTCGGCATTCTTCGTATGGCGTTGGTGGCGCGCCGGTAGCGCCATTACCCTGCCGCCGCGCGCCCACCTGCTGGCGATCGCTGCCGTGGTGATCGAGATTCTTACGCGATCGTTGAAAATCACGTGGAGTGCTCGGGCCGCGCAAATCGAGCTTCGTTTCGCCACCGCGTTGCGGACCACGCTTGCGGGAGACTTTGGCGCGTCCATCACGCCGGCGCGTTCGGGCGCGGAGCCGGCGCGATTTCTGGTGCTGGCGGAAGCGGGCATTCCCACATCGAGCGCGCTCGTCGTGCTCTTCGCTGAGCTGTTTCTCGAGGCGCTGTCGTTGGCGACGGTCGTCATTATCGTAGCGATCGTCTTCCGCCATGCCGGGGTCGTGCTCGGCGCATTGGTCGGTGTGGTGGGCGGCTATGCCGGTTTCGTGATCGGAATCGCGGCCGCTGCGATCATACTGTCGCGCCGCCACATTGGCGACGCCGCGCCAGTGTGGGCTCGACGGCTCGGGCTGGGCGGAAAGCGCTGGGATGTGATTCAGCGTTGGTTCGCGCAGGTGCGCTCGACGGTAGACAGCGTGAAGCACATCGACAACGGCTGGGCGGCGGCCGCCTACCTCATGTCGGTCATCCATGTCGCGATGAGGCTCTGCGTGCTTCCGGCGTTGGTGCTTGGAGCAGGAGCGGTTGCGCCACTCGCTCCGCTCGCGCTGTGGCCACTTGGGTTGTTGTACGGGGCCGCGGTCGTTCCCGCACCGGGTGGTGGCGGCGCGGTGGAGTTGGCGTTTCGCGCGGCGTTGGCAACGGTGATCGGACCGTCGCTCTTTGCGGCAGCATTGCTGTGGTGGCGCTTTTACACGTTCTACATCTACATCGTGCTTGGTGCGATCGTCGCCGGCGGAACGGCTATTCGAGCCGTGCGGAAGACGGCCGAGCTCGAGGATGAGTTGGGAGACGCGGGAGAGCCGCTCAACGTTCAGTAGTTCTCCGCTGCCGGCGACGACGCCGCGCTACGCCGCGCTACACCGCGCCGTGGTGACTCACCTCGGACAGCGACGGCATGTCGTCGGGGAAATACGCGTTGCGAACATACTGTTCGACCATTCGCTGCGTATTGAAAAACGACCCATTGAGCGCGATGGCCGAGCGCATCACCTCGGCGTAGGCGAACGGCAGGCCGTAGTAGAGCGGCAGAATGACGCGCTCGAGCTTGAGATAAATCTCATTCGCGTCCTTCGATTGATCGCCCTCGGGCTCGGACCCGCCGATCGACCATCCGGTGACGCCCTCGACGTGGCCTTCGATCCACCAGCCGTCGAGCACGCTCAGGCTGGGCACTCCGTTGAGCGCGGCCTTCATGCCACTCGTGCCGCTCGCCTCGAGCGGCTTCATGGGATTGTTGAGCCAGAGGTCGACGCCGGCGGTCATCTTCGCGGCGATCTCCATCTCGTAGTTCTCCACGTACACCACGGTGACCTGGCCCGCGAGCGCGACCGACGCCTGATGAATGCGGCGGATGAGATCCTTGCCGCCGCCATCGTTGGGGTGGGCCTTGCCGCCGAACAGGATCTGGATGGGTCCGATCGCGGCAGCGATTTCCGCGAGGCGCGTGGGATTCGTGAATACGAGATCGCCGCGCTTGTATGGAGTGGCGCGGCGGGCAAAGCCGATCGTGAACACTTTTGGGTCGAGGGCCGTTCCGGTGCGCGCCGTGATCTCGGCGATCATCGCCTGCTTCGCTGCCGCGTGGGCGGCGCGGATCTCGGGCAGCGGAATTCCGACCGCGTAACGAAGATACAGATTGTCGGTCCGCCACTCGGGAATGCGCGCGTCGAGCAGCGTCTGAAAGGCCGGCGAGGTCCAGGTGCCGGCATGCACACCGTTCGTGATCGCGTCGATCGGAAAGTTCGGAAACATTCCCTGCGACACTTCGCGGTGCTTCATCGCCACACCGTTGACGAACCGCGCCAGCCGAAGCGCGAGATACGTCAGGTTCACGGCGCCGTGGTCTACGCAGTCGGTCGCCTCGAGGAGCGCGACGAGGTCGTCGCCAAGGACGTTGCGCACCATGTCGAGCGGAAACTTGTCGTGGCCGGCTGGAACGGGCGTGTGCGTGGTGAACACACAGCGCCGGCGCACGGCTTCGAGATCGGACTCGTCGACTTCAAACGCCTTGCGGCCGTCGAGCTGCCACTCGAGAAGACACATCGTGAGGAACGCTGAATGCCCCTCATTGAGATGATACAGCGACGCGGACACGCCCAGCGCGCGAAGCATCGCCGCTCCGCCCATGCCGAGTACGATTTCCTGGCACAGTCGATAGTGGCTGTCACCGCCGTACAAGTAGTCGGTCAGCGAGCGATCCCACTCTTCGTTTTCGGGAAGTTGCGTATCGAGCAGGTAGACCGGGACTTCGTGTCCATTCACCCCGCGCACCGGATACTTCCAGGCGCGGATGTGCACCGTCCGGCCCTCGATGGTGACCGATGTCCTGGCGTCTACCGGTTCGAGTCGATCTTCCGGCTGCCACGAAACCGGCGCCTCCGATTGATTCCCGTTCTCGTCGATGTGCTGCTCGAAGTAGCCCTTCCGGTGGAGCAGCGTGATGCCGACGATGGGGACGCCGAGGTCGGCGGCCGAACGCAGCGTATCCCCGGCCAGCACGCCGAGCCCACCACTGTACGTGGGAACCGCCTTGTCGAGGGCGATTTCCATCGAGAAGTACGCGACGGTCGTATTGGCGGGGACAGGAAACATTGAGCGGACATCCTTGGGGAATTCGCGCCGGAGAGCCCAAGTATCGGCTCAACAGGGGTGCGTGGCGACAACCTAGCGGGCGAATGGGGTGACGG
The DNA here is from genome assembly GCA_040002475.1 of bacterium. Classification (GTDB taxonomy): domain Bacteria; phylum Gemmatimonadota; class Gemmatimonadetes; order Gemmatimonadales; family Gemmatimonadaceae; genus JAQBQB01. Next base: position 138,678 of record JBDUEJ010000006.1, read on the forward strand.
GAAGCTTGGCGGCGGAGACCCCTGGTCGCTATACAAGTGTGCGCTAAGTCATTGACCGATCGACAGATCCTTCGCCTCGGCCAGAATCGCATGCGCGGGCGCGGTCACACGGTTCGTGCGCACGCGGCCATCGCACCGGAGCGCGGTTCGAACATCGTCGCTCATCGAGATCGTCTCGATCGTCACACGCATTTTTCGAGTCCAGCTTGGGAATTTGTCCGGTCCCACACCCGGTACGTTCACCGGCTCCACCTCACCGGCGAGGTCGTCGACCGAGAGACCGACAAGTTTTGCCGGCGTGCGGCACAGAAGACCATGGATCGCACCGCAAAGCTTTGACACGGACGACGGCACTTCGTCGGCGGGAATGAGCGTTTCGTGCTCGAGCAGGCGCAAAAGCGCGTTGCGCTCATGGTCGCGCTCGGATCGAACGCGAGCGGCCTCTTCGTCGCTCGGAATCATTCCCACCGCGCGGCGAATCTCGATGTCGCGACCAATCCAGAACCCGGCAAGCGGCGGCAGGTCATGAGTGTTCGCGGTTGCCAGCGATCTCGCGGGATAGCTGTGCGCCGGCTTGAACCCGCCCTGATCGTCACGCTCGAAGTACAGGACCTTCGACGACAGGATCCCCCAATGTTCAAGCGCCGGAGGAACGTAGTCGGGAACTGTTCCGAGATCCTCACCCACGACGATGGCGTTGTTCCGGACACTCTCAAGCGCGACAATGCCAAGCAGATCGTCCGCCGGATATCGCACGTACGCGCCATCGCGTCCCGACATGCCGTCGGGAATCCAAAAGAGTCTGAACAGCCCCATGACGTGATCGATGCGCAGCGCGCCGCCATGGTGAAAGCCGCTGCGGACGAGCTCGATGAAATAGCGATACGCGGTCCGTCGCAGCGCTCGCGGATCGATCGGGGGCAGGCCCCAATTCTGGCCCTCCGCGGCGTATGGATCGGGCGGCGCGCCAACAGAAACGCCGTGAACGAACAAGTCCGGGAACGACCATGCGTCGGCGCCGGCCGGAGACGTTCCAATCGCCAGATCCTGATACAGACCAATGCGCATTCCCGCCGCGCGAGCGCGGCGCGCGGCGTCGCCCAGCTGCCGATCGGTCTCGAATTGCAACCAGCGGTGCAGGTCGACGCGTCTCGCGCGCTCCACGGCGAATCTCGCGACGGTCGCGCTCTTGGAGTCGCGAAATTCCGCCGGCCACGTTCGCCAATCGAAGCCGCGCCCCGACTCCTCGGCGATGGCCATCCACGTGGCGAACCGGGTGAGCTCCGGCTCTTCCGCCGCGAGATAGGCGTCGTACGCGCGATCGCGTTCGTTGTGGGAACCGCGCACGCGGTCGAGGAACACCCGGTGCAGCGCGTCGAACGCGAGACGCTTCACGCCCATGACCTGCTCGTATCGAACAGCGCGCGACGCGCGGAGCGCGGCGATCTCCACCGCCAGCTCCGACGACTCGAGTCGCGCGCGCACTTCCGGTGCGTCCTGGAGCTCGGGAATCCGCATCACGTCGAGATAGATGGGATTCCGGAACACTCGGCTGACGGGGCTATACGGGCTGATGTCCGTGCCGCGATTCACGACCGCATGGAGCGGATTGACCCCGACAAAGTCGGCGCCGACGCTGCCTCCCCACTCCGCGAGTGTTCCAAGATCGCTGAGATCACCGACGCCCCAGTTGGTCCGGCTTCGCAACGTGTAGAGATTGGCGATGAGACCAAACGTGCCGTGCTCGCCGAGCAGATCGTCCGGGCTTACACAGCGCCTCGGAGTGACGATGAGCGTTTGTTCATGGACCCACGCCCGCGCGTCGGCGGTGAGTGTCAACCGAATGCGGTGGTAGCCGAGGGGCAACGCCGCCGGCAGCGAAAGCGCGAGCGACGTTTCCCCCGTCCACGAGCCGTCACTCAGTGCGCGCGCGCCGCCTTCAACCTCGACCTCGAGGCGCCACGAGCCAGGTCCAACGGGAGGTGACGGCAAGCGCACCTCGAGTCGCTCGAGCTGCGGGTCGCCCTGCGGAACGACGCGAACGGGAGCGATCAGTTCGGCGTCGGAAGCGGCGCGACATGCGGCGAGCGAAGCGCCGGCCGCCGCGTCGGTGGATGCATCGGTGCCCAATGCGGCGAGAAGGGCGCGCCGGGTGTCGTCGCTGGTCGGGCACCACTCGCCGGTGGTCGAGTGATATCCCGGGGTGATACCGACCCGTTCCGCGAGCTCGATGAGCGCGGACGATCCATCGCCGAGCTCGCCGGTCATGCGTTCAGCGGCGCGAAGATGAGAGCGCCGAGCGGCGGGAGCGTGGTCGCGATGGAGTGTGTATAGCCGTGGTACGGAATGGCCTCGCTCATCACACCGGCAACGTCGCTCGCGCCGCTGCCGCCCCATTGGTGATCGTCGCTCGACAACAAGCGCTCATACCACCCCTCGGACGGGACACCGATTCGATAATGCTCACGCGGAAGCGGCGTCAGGTTGAGCGCGACCACCGCGTGCGCGTCGCCGGCGCGACGGACGTACGACAGCACGGAGTTGTTCCGGTCGGCGACATCGATCCAGCCGAAGCCCTCCCAACTGGCGTCGTCGCGCCAAAATGCCGGCTTGGCCTTGTACATGGTTGCGAGGACGTTCACGTACTTCGCGAGCGCCGCGCGATTCGGCACGTCGCGCAAATGCCAGTCGAGACTCGTATCGTGATTCCATTCGCGCCAGGGGGCGAGCTCCGTTCCCATGAACAGCAGCTTCTTGCCCGGTCGGGTGAACATGTAGGCGAGGAGCAGCCGCAGGTTGGCCAGCTTCTGCCACTCATCGCCGGGCATCTTGTTCAACAACGAACCTTTGAGGTGCACGACCTCGTCGTGCGACAACGGCATGATGAATCGCTCGCTGTACTCGTACAACATCGCGAACGTCAGCTGATCGTGATGGAACCGGCGGTGAATGGGGTCGAGCGCGAAGTAGCTGAGCGTGTCATGCATCCACCCCATGTTCCACTTGAACGTGAAACCGAGTCCGCCGTCGCTCACCGGCGTCGTCACGCCAGGCCACGCCGTGGATTCCTCGGCGATGGTGATCGCACCCGGATGCTCGTCGCGAATCGATTGGTTGAATTGTTTGAGGAAGACGATCGCGTCGAGATTCTCGCGGCCGCCGTACTGGTTGCGCATCCATTGGCCGGCTTTGCGACTGTAGTCGAGGTAGAGCATCGATGCGACGGCGTCCACACGCAGTCCGTCGATATGAAACTCGTCGATCCAGTACAGCGCGTTGGCCACGAGAAAATTCCTCACCTCGGCGCGGCCATAGTTGAAGATCAGGGTTCCCCAGTCGGGATGCTCGGCGAGGCGCGGATCCTCGTGCTCGAACAGGGGCGTGCCGTCAAAGCGGCGAAGAGCGTAGTCGTCTTTGGGAAAGTGCGCCGGAACCCAGTCCAGGAGAACGCTGATGCCGCGCTGGTGGAGCGTGTCGACGAAGAAGCGAAAGTCGTCCGGCGTTCCGTAGCGCGACGTGGGCGCATAGTACCCGCTCACCTGATAGCCCCACGATCCATAGAACGGATGCTCCATGATCGGCATCAGCTCGATGTGCGTGAAGCCGAGCGACGTCACATGGTCGGCGAGCCGCGGCGCAATCTCGCGATACGTGAGCATTCGGTTGCCTTCTTCCGGCACGCGCGCCCACGACCCGAGATGAACCTCGTAGATCGACATGGGCGCACGCACCGGATCGAGGTCGCGGCGAGCGGCAATCCATGCCTCATCGTTCCACGAATACTGATCTTCTGATTGAACGATCGCCGCCGTGCCGGGAAACTGCTCCATCTTCGCGGCAAAGGGATCGGTCTTCACGCGAATCATGCCTTCGCGGGTCAGAAGCTCGAACTTGTAGAGCGTCTCGGGCGGGAGATCGGGAATGAAAATCTCCCAAACACCGGAACTGCCCATGACGCGCATGGGGAAGATGCGGCCGTCCCACGAACAGAAGTCGCCGACGACGCTCACGCGGCGCGCATTTGGTGCCCACACGGCGAAGCTCACGCCGGTGACGCCATCCATGGTCCGCACGTGCGCGCCAAGCTTCGTCCAGAGCTTGCGATGCGTGCCTTCGTTGAACAGATGCAAGTCGACGTCGCCGAGCGTGGGAAGGAACCGGTAGGGGTCGCCGCGATCCCATGCGTGGCCGTCAACGAAAGCGATGTGAAAGTCGTACCGAAGCGGAAGCGACGCTCCGGCGACGAACGCCCCGAATAAATCGGACAGACCCACGGCCTCACGCTCGAGCAAAACGACACGACCATCGTCGAAGCGACACTGCACCGACGTGGCATTCGGAACGAGCGCGCGGATGATGACGCCCGACTCGGCGGCCACGGTGGCCGGGTGTGCGCCAAGAATCGCGTGCGGTGCCGAATGGTCGCCGTTGAGGAGACGGTCGAGATCCGCGCGGTTGACCGGGGGCGGCAAGCGCGGACTCTCTAACGAGCGCGGCGACGCGACCGCGTCGACCGCGTCGGACGCGTCCGGTTTCGTCTTTGTCGAGGCGCGCTTTTTCGGCGGGGGTTTCGGCGCCGACTCGTCAGCCATGCAGGTCGCGGTGCGTGATGCTCGCGCTCCGAATTGCCGGGTCTACCACGTCCGCGCGCCGATCGTTCCCGTGTCGCAGGAGGACGAGCGAATACGGCGTGGCCGTCGCCATGCCCGTCGTGACGACATGCAGTGCATTGTCCGACGTGTCGATCACTTGTGCCCAAACTCCGTCGCCAGCGATTGCCGGCAGCGTGAACGTCACCTCGACATCGCCGCCATTGAAAACCAGCAACAGTGTTTCTCCAGTGATCGGACGTCCGCGATCGTCAGTCTCATCGGTGGCGTCGCCATAGACGAGCATTCCTAGCGCGTGTCGGTCGCTATCGTGCCAGTCGCCGTCGGTCATCTCATGGCCGTCAGGGCGAAGCCATGAGAGATCCTTCGGCCCCCCCTGGAATGTAGGCTCGCCGCGGAAAAAATGGCGGCGGCGGAGGACGGCGTGCATGTGGCGCAAGCTGAGACATCGCCGCGTAAACGCCAAAAGCGCGCGTCGCCGGTCGTCCAGGTCCCAATGCACCCACGTGAGCTCGTTGTCCTGCGCGTAGGCGTTGTTGTTCCCGCGCTGCGAGCGAGCGATCTCGTCGCCATGCGACAACATCGGGACGCCCTGCGAGAAGGCCAGCGTCGCGATGAAGTCGCGCATCAGGCGAAATCTCGTGTCCAGCACGCTCGGATCGTTTGTCTCGCCCTCGACGCCCCAGTTACGGCTGATGTTATCGTCGTGGCCGTCGCGATTCTGCTCGCCGTTGGCGTCGTTGCGCTTTTGCTCGTAGCTCACCAAATCGAACAGCGTGTAGCCGTCGTGCGCCGTCACGAAATTCACGCTCGCGTAGGCCGTGCGTCCACTCGGCTGATAGATGTCGCTCGAGCCGGCGAGCCGCGACGCCAGCTCGGGGATCTGACCTCGTTCGCCGCGCCAGAATCGACGGACCGCGTCACGGTATTGTCCGTTCCATTCGGCCCAACGAAGTGGAAAGTTGCCCGCCTGATACCCGCCCGGCCCCACGTCCCACGGCTCGGCGATCAACTTCACGTTCGCCAGCGTTGGATCCTGATGGATGATGTCGAAGAACGCGGCGAGCTTGTCCATGTTCTGCAGCTCGCGCGCGAGGACCGGAGCGAGATCGAAGCGGAATCCGTCGACATGCATGTCGTTCACCCAATAGCGCAGCGAATCCATGATGAGCTGGATCGTGCGCGGGTGCTGCATGTTCAGGGTGTTGCCGGTTCCGGTGAAGTCTGTATAAAAACGCTTATTGGGATCGAGGCGGTAGTACGCCTGGTTGTCGATGCCGCGGAGCGACAGCGTTGGTCCGAGGTGGTGACCCTCGCCGGTATGGTTGTAGACGACGTCGAGGATCACTTCGATCCCCGCCGAGTGCAGCGTCTTGACCATACTCTTGAATTCGTAGACCTGATTGCCCGATCCCTTGGTGGCGTATCGCACGTCGGGCGCAAAGAAGCCGATCGAGTTGTAGCCCCAATAGTTCGTGAGCCCACGTTCGGCGAGACGCTGATCGACCACGGCTTGATGCACCGGAAGCAGTTCCACTGCCGTGATGCCAAGTGCCAGCAGGTACTCGATCATGCTGTCGCTGGACAACCCGAGATAGGTGCCGCGGAGGTCTTCGGGCACATCGGGATTGAGCTTGGTCATGCCCTTCACATGGCATTCGTAGAGGATCGTGCGGTGCCAGGGAATGCGAAGCGGGTGGTCATCCGCCCAGGTGAACGCCGGGTCGATCACGACGGACTTGGGAACGCCGCCGGCGTTGTTGACCTCGTCTCGTATCAGGTCGGCGTCGGGACTATTGGCGTCGTAGCCGAGGAGCATTGGACTCCAAACGACCGCGCTCGAGACCGCCTTGGCGTACGGATCGATGAGCAGCTTGGCGGGGTTGAAACGGTCGCCGTTGGCGGGATCGTACGCGCCGTAGACCCGATAGCCGTACAGCTGACCCGGACGAACGTCGGGCAGATAGCAGTGCCAGACGTGATCGGTGCGCTCGGTGAGCGTGATTTTGCGCGACTCGATGCCGTCGGTTTCACGATCGAACAGGCAGAGCTCGACGCCGGCGGCCCGCTCCGAAAAGAGTGCGAAGTTGACCCCTTGGCCGTCCCAGGTTGCGCCGAGTGGATAGGGATGGCCGGGCCAAACTTGCATTTAGAGATCACTCACATATCAGGTTGGCGGAACGGGCCCCAGTGCACGAATCGCCGTGTTGATATATGCGAAGATTTCGGGGTCGAGTCCATTGCGCTCCATCAATTTTGGCTCGTTGACAAACGACGCGCGCACTTTTTTCTCGATGTTGGGGTTGTCCCCGGTGAATTCGCGCACGAGCGCACGCCATCGCGTGGCGAGTGGACGGACGCGTTCGCCGGCTGGATCGCTGCCCTGCAGCATCTCCGACCGAACTTGAGCGATGAGGTTTGGCCACTCCGCTTCGACCGCGGAAATGTGGTCGGGCCCCAGACGGGCACCGCGCTCCTTGATTTCGCGCAGCTCTGCTGGTGTAAACGATCGATCGATCATGGTGATACCCTCGATGGCGCGGACGAAGTCGTCGGCGGATGCGGTGGCTCCGGCGCGGAAGCCGGCGCTCAGCGTCTCGAGCAGCGCGGCGAGCCGCTCTTGCTCGCCGATCTGCTCCCGGAGGCGGCGCACGTGCAGGTCCAACACCCGAGCCGGCGAAAAAGATGGTGTGTCCAGACAGCTGCGGATCTCTTCGAGGCTGAACCCGAGCTGACGGAGCGATTTGATCTGCTGCAACCGAATCAGCTCCGGTGTCCCGTACACCCGATGGCGCGATTGGGTGACCTGCGACGGCTGTAACAGGCCGATCTCATCGTAGTAATGGAGGGCTCGAACGGACACGCCGGTCCGCCGAGCAAGCTCGCCGACTTTCATGCCCGGCGAACGCACAGAACCCACCGCCGCCGGTCGTCGCATTGCGCTCATCGTCTGCATCCTTCCACGCTAAGCCCTAACGTCGCGTGAGGTTCAAGCCGGATTTGAGCTCGCGCTAATTTTTGGTTCATCTTGGGAATCGCTCAGGACGCATCGCATGGTCCCAGCTCGAGTCCGTGCGTCGACCGTACCAGTCCGTGCCAAAGCAGCTCAGGCCGGGCACCGCGTTCCCGGGAATTCCCGAACAACCTATTTTTTGACCGCTGCCACAAGCGGGAGACGAGATGCCGGGCAACAAGTCAGAATTCAACCTCAGGCTCGCGACGCCCACCGACGCTCATGCGCTCGCCGACGTCGGCGCGCGCTTGTTCGAGCAGACGTTCGGCGCCGCGAACACAGCCGCGGACATGCGCATGTATCTGGCGCACGCGTTCTCGACCGACGCGCTTGCCGCCGAGCTCATGGACGATGCCTGCGCGACGTGGCTGGCCGAGGATGGCGAACGGTCGATCATTGGGTACTCTATGCTCCGTCGAGAAAGCTCATCGGTGGGTGTCGTGGCCGCACGACCCGCGGAGGTCGAGCGTCTGTACGCCGATCGCGTGTGGCACGGCCGCGGCGTGGGACAGGCTCTCATGGATGCGTGCATCGCGCAATCGAAACTCTGGAAGTGCGACGTCCTCTGGCTCGCTGTCTGGGAAAAAAATCCACGCGCCATCGCATTCTATGAGAAGGTCGGGTTTCGAGCGGTTGGATCGCAGCCGTTTGTCTTGGGCACCGATGTGCAGCACGACCTCGTCATGGCGCGCGGCCTCTGACGACGACTGCCGGCGCTAGCGCTCCATGAGGAAGACGTGCTCTGCCTGCTGCGCGGGATCGAGCCGGACGTAGTTACGACTGCCGCGCCAGCCGTAGCGCGCCGCGCCGACCATCACGGAGTCGCCGGCAGTCCGCTTCACTGGATAACGACCGCCATCGAGCTCTGGTGCGACGTCGGCGATCACGAGACACTGGAACGGCCGCGTGCTCGCGCGCCGATCTGATTTTCGGGTTGTCGCGGTCGTTTCGGGTTTGGTCATTGGCGGTGCTCGCACGGCCTGTTGCCGGCAAACTCCGGGCTGATATAGTAGAGCGCGGTCCACTTTCCGACCTCGGAGGAATTCATGCAACCCGGATTCATGAACGCTCGGCATCTCTATCTCGTGACGGCGATCGGCGCGTCGATGATCGCGTTGCCGCACACCATCGCCTTCAGCGTTCGTGAGTATGTCCTTCCGCATCCGGGCGCGTTCGCGCACGATCCCGCGGTCGGCCCAGACGGAATCGTCTGGTTCGCCGACCAGCAAAGCAGTTACATCGGCCGGCTCGATCCGGAAACGGGCTCCGTGAAAGAGTACCCGACGCCGACCGCCGAGTCGGGTCCGCACGGAATCATCATCGCGCCCGACGGCGGCGTGTGGTACACGGGGAATGCCAAAGGTTTGATTGCCCGCCTCGACCCCAAGACCGGCGCGATCAAGGAATTTCCCACCGGCGCGCGCGATCCTCATACTCCACTCTTCCTCAACGGCACCATCTGGTTCACGGCACAGCAAGCGAACAAATACGGTTCTCTAAACCCAGCGACGGGCGCAGTCACACTGTACGACGTTGCCACGCCTGGCGCGCTCCCGTACGGCCTCCAGCGAGCGCCCGACGGTTCCCTGTGGATAGCGCTGTTCGGAACCAACAAACTCGGGCACCTCGATCCAGCGACCGCGAAGCTCACGGAGATCGATCTACCAAATCCCGAAACGCGACCGCGCCGCCTCGCCATCACTTCGGACGGACGCATCTGGTACTCCGACTACGCTCGTGGTTGTCTCGGCCTCTACGATCCAAAGACGAAAGCCGCGCGCGAGTGGAAGACGCCAAACGACAACTCGAATCCGTACGCAATCGGCGTCGCGCCGAACGGCATGATCTGGTTCAACGAGGCTCGGCAGGGCAACATGGTGATGTTCGATCCAACGGCCGAGCGCATGATGGACGTCGTTTCAATTCCGACACGCGGCTCAGTCGTTCGAAACATCACGGTTGATTCCGCACGCCGGCGTCTGTGGCTCGCCGAGAGCGGCGTGAAACGACTGGGGAGAATCGATCTGCGGTAGGCTCAGTCGGCCGCCGCATGATCGTCGACGCGATGGCGATTGATCCACTTCGGTGCGAGCGATATGACGACCAGCAGGCCGGTGGCGACCACCAGACTCTTGAGGGCGTCATGGCGGCCGTTGCCGACGCCCTCGAGCAAGCTGTCGGCGAAGTACGCGTAGATCACCGTGGCCGGCAAAACGCCGATGGCGGATGCCGCGAGATACGATCCGAATGGGGCACGGGCGAGTCCGCCGATGAAGTTCACGATGCCGAGCGGAAAAACAGGGATCAGCCTCAAGCGAAGCATGCCGCTGAAGTCGCGCGCTTCGGCGACCGCCGCATCAGCACGACGAAAACGCTTGAGCCACTGAGTGACGACGCGGTGGCCGACTGTGCGCGCGATCCAATACCCAGCGGCCGCACCGATCAACGCTCCGCACCAACTCAGCGCGCTGCCGAGCACCGTGCCGAACAACGCTCCCGCAGCGATGGTGAATGGAAGGCCCGGCACACCAAGCGACGTGCCGACCGCGAAGGTCAGCACAAACACCACGATGAACCCAACCAGGCTGTGACCCTCACGAAGTCGCGTGACGTGCTCGAACGTGTGGCGGTAGTCGAACCAACCGAGGTTGTATCCGATCAACGAGGCGACGGCGAGCACGAGGGCCAGGGCGCCGATTCGAATCAGAGCCGCTCGCGTTGACGGAGACTTGACGGCCCGTGCACGTGATCGTTGCATGAGGCCGCAAGAGTCACATCCCGTGCCGAATTCTCAGGGACGGCAGGGCGCGCGCAGAACGGCGACCGGTTGCGAGATACCCGGCATTGTCGCTTGACCAGCGACGAGGCTGGTCAAGCTCAGACTGACCACCTGTCGTTTCCTCCCGTCGATCGATTGGATTTCGGCCTTGTTGTCGGCGAGCTGAATCCAATTGCTCCCGCGCACAACGCTGTCCTTTCGCCATTCAGGCGTGACCGCGCGAACGACATTGGGGGCGGCAGCGCCGCTGGAACGCTCGAGCGCGAACCGACCCGGGAGCAACAGAGCGACGGTGTTTGGCTCAGCCTTGATTTGATAGCAACCGACGATGTCGGACCCGCCCGGCGCGGGTTCGATGCTGCCGGTGGTGACGACCTCGTTCAATTGGACCGACCGCTGGAACTGACGTCGAGCGTCGGCGCTCGCGCCGGCATTCGCTGCGGACGCGCGCGCTTTCGCCGCCACGGAGTCGATAGCTGTTCGCTGGGGTTCGACTCGCGAATCGACGGCAACCGCGCCAGCCGAGCCACCAGCGGCGGCCAGCTCGGTTTTCGCGCGGGCAGAGTCGCGCATCGCAGTGGTCGGGGCGGCGACTTTCGGCGATGCGGCGGGTCCTGGCGACTTGCGCACCCCTCCCACCGACGCCGGTTGTGCCAATCGTTGAGCAGCGGGCGGCGCCGCCTCCGGCGCGCTTGGTGACACTGCTTGTATTGTCGTATTAGTGTCGCTAATAAGACGTGATGATGCTAAGTCATTTGAGTGATTCTGCCTGACAGAAAGCAAAGCACCAGCGGCGATCAGAAGCGAAGCCGCAAGCGCCGCACGCGTTGGAGTGAGCCGAAGCGTCCGCCAAATCGAACCTGCAGCCGCCGGCCTGCTCGGCTGCTGCGGCAACACCCCGCCGCGGACCACGTCGAGCGCCGACACGATGCGCGCCGCGCCAGCGATCAGCCCGCGCGCCTCGGCCACCGCCGCCGCACACTCGGCGCACTCGGCGACGTGTTGTTCTGCTTGAGCTCGCTCTGCGGACGACAACTCTCCGTCGAGCCAGGCGTGAATGGTCCCTACTTCAAGATGCTGCATGTGCTCCGCCTCCCCCTTCAACTCCTCCTGCGATACGGCCGGGCTGCTGCAGTGATTCGTATGCCTCGACCAACCGGCGGCGCGCTCGCGCCAACGTCGTCCCCACGGAGCCGATGGTCAACTCCAGCGCGGCCGCGATCTCTGTGTAGTTCAAGCCCTCTTCTCGCATGAGTAGCGCCTCGCGGTCGCGTTCAGTCAGCATGTTCAGCGCTCGGCGGGCGACCGCCGCTTCTTCCGCGCGCTCGATCGTGAGCGGTTCCGGCTCGACGACTTGCTCCGCCCGCGTTTGCTCGCGCAACAACTCGAGGCGATGACGGCGCCGGATGTCTTTTCGTGCTTCATCACGGACGAGGTTCGTCGCCACGGCAAACAGCCAAGAGCGTTCGCTCACGATCGTTTCCTGTTTCATGGCTCGAAGAAACGTTTCCTGCGCCACCTCTTCCGCCCAGTCGCGATCCCCCAGCCGCCGTGTCAGATAGCGCACGAGCGGCTGGTTGAATTCGCGAAACAGGCGGTCGACGTCGTTCAACGATTGATCCTCACCAGGCCTTCACGAATGCCGCGAGCGCGGCAGGCGTCATGTCGGATACTCCGTCGTTGGTCAGCGCAATCGCGCGATCCCGTCCGACCACCGTCACTCGACCCCCAAGTGCGAACGCGGCGCGAAGCTCCGGCACTTGATCGACGATGTCGAAGTACGCTTTGGAGAACGGCTTGATCTTCGTGGTTGGCATGCTTGCGCTGTAGCGCGCATCCGTCCACACGCTGTCGCGCAGAATGAAGGTACGTCCATTCAACGTTCGCGTCGAAGCGCTTGCGTCGTGTGTGCTTCCCACCCGGCTCGTGGGTGCCGGGCTCGCGGCAGCGAACATCGAATCGAGCATAGCGACCGAATTGGCCGAGCGTTGCGCTGAGGCGGTTTTTGCCGACTCGAAGCGTGCTGTGCGCGAGTCGGCGGCAGTCGCGACGACTCCCGTCAGTTGCGGCTGTCCACCGGCCGCTGCCGGCATGGGACCGATCATCGCTTGGCGACGATTCGCCACGAATTGCGGTTCGGTGACCAGATACGACGTGAACTCCGTGGGAATGCCGTACCGTTCGCCGAGCGTTCGGATTTCGTCGTCGATTTCCGTTCCACCTCCGTTCCTGCGCTTTTCGGCGCTCAAGAAACCGACGCGTTGCGCGGCCCACAAGCGGGCGACGAACGCGTTCTGTCGATCGCGGTCGGGAAAATCCACGCTCGAGGTGAAGTGAACGGGTACGCCGCGGCGATTACCGTCGACGGTGATGCGCGATGAACCGTGGCCGGTATAGCGCGCCAACACGACGAGGTCGGCGTCGGCAAAGATGTCCGCGGGTTGCGCTGGAAGCAGCTTGGCGAACCTGACGTCGCCCCCGTCGATGTGAACGCGAACGTCGGTCAAGACTGGATCGACGAGACGATTCGCGGCAATACCCACCATTCGCTCGACCGACTCGTCGGGACGAACGAACTGCGCCGTACCGCGGCCGCCGAGTGCGAGCTGTTCGAGAAGGCTCACATTTACATCCGACCCCAGGCCGAAGGTGAAGATCCGCCGCTGCGCGCCCGGTCGACCGGTTGCGTCGCCGGCGACCGCCGCGAGGCGATCCGGACGTTGCTCGCCAACGGTTGGTTCACCGTCGGTGATGAACAACACGAGCGGCAATCGTCCGTTGGCGGTCGGCGGACGCACGGCTTCGCGGAGCGCCCCCTCGATGTTCGTTCCGCCTTGTGCCTCCAGTGCGTCGAGGTAGCGGCCCGCCTCGCGCAGATTCGTGCTCGACGCCGGAACGAACTCGTCGCGGAACGTGCGCACGTCGCTCGAGAAGTCGATCAAGCGAAAGCGATCGTCGGTGCGCAACGTGCCGAGCAATTGGTGACCGGCGGCGCGCGCCTGCTCCATCTTCCGTCCCTGCATGGATCCGGAAACGTCGAGCACAAGCGTGATGTCGCGCGGCGTCGTCTCGTTCCGAGGCGCGGGTGGCGGCGTCACGGTGACGAGCGCGAAGCCGTCTTCATTTCCCGGCGCGTATGGCAAGACGCTGATCGCCGCGGCGTTGCCGCGCCGAATCGGCACGAGCAACGTGACGTCGCGCGCGTCGCCGCGCACGATCACTTGATGACGTCCGTCGCGATCGGTGAGATCGAGCGAATGGGTGGGCGAATACGGCGTTCCGAGCTCGGGCGCGTCGCGATAGCCGAGCGTGAACGACGTGGATCCTCCATCGCGCACCGTTGCTTGGCTCTGCGCCGCGGCGCGGAAGTAGTCGATGCGCAGCGCGTCGCCTTCGCGCGGCGCAACGTTCTGAAAACGAACGACAATGCGCTTCTCTTCGCCGGGATTGAGCGGAAAGATGCGAGCGCGCAGAAGTCCGTGGCCCATCCATTCGACGAGTGCCGGATCGCGCTGCGTGCGAACGATCTGCTCGTAGATGCGCCGGGCGTCGCCGGCATTCATCGTTTCGCCGGAGACGAGCTCGCCGTTGATCGAGAGTTTGAGATCTTGAAACGCGGCGTTGGCCGGAAGTGGAAAGAGATAGTCCGCTTCACCGACAACGCGCCCGCGATTCACGAATCGCTCTTCGACCTCGTAGCGCAGCACGCGATCGGCGAGCTCCACGTGCACATCGCTTCTCGTTCGCGCGATGCTCGCCGCGCAATCACGTAGTGGAATACCGGGCCGGATGTCGGCCGGGATGATTTCGGCCCCGCACGGGCGAGGAATGATCCATCCCTGGGCGTGAAGCGGCAGCGCACAGAGAGTTATGGCGAGAGAATAGATGCTTGAACGAACGGCTGACCGCATGGGACGCTCCGTACAGGTTGCTCAGGAGACGTTGGCGGCGGTCGGACTTGCACACATGCCTTCTCTGTGGCGGAGTATGGATCGTTGATTGGAAGGATTCGGGGCGGGTGGCCGCGGAATCCGCGGAATAGGCGGAATCGCGGATTTGGTCCCGCACGGCGTGACGGCTGGCTGTCGCAACGAGCCCGGACGAACATTTTTTTTTGGGACTGCCGCTCTGGAGGCGCAACACCGGAGCATTCCGAGGTCGTTCGCGAAGAAAGTTGATCGACCACGACCTCGGGTTACTCCCGTAACCGCGTCCCGGGCGGCAGTCTCAAAAAAGTGTCGTCCGGGCTCGTGGCACGACCCCCGTTCGCGCTTCACGGAGTCATTCCGCGGACTCCGCGCATTCCGTGGTGAACCGCCGCCAAACCACTACCGACGCTGAAACTCCGGCGATCCAAGCGCGAGCCCGATCAATGCCGGCAGGCCGGTCAACTGCGGCGCAGGCGTCT
>JBDUEJ010000007.1:0-148276 GCA_040002475.1 bacterium
GGTGATGACACAACCGGCGTTGCCGGTCACACGGGGTCGACGGTTGGCGCGACACGTGGACAGCGTTACTCCGCTCGCAGTGCGAGCATCGGATCGAACTGGTGAAGCGGGGCGCGGCACGAGTCGTCGTGGTCCCGCTGCTGGTCTCGAGCTCAGCGGGTAGCATCTCGCAACGAACGCTGCCGGCGGACTTGGCCGGGCTGCCGATCGCGTACTCCGGCGCGCCGCTGCTCCCCGACGAGAATCTCGTCCGCTGGGTCGAGCGCCAGGTGCTCGAGGCGTCGCGGCCGCGCTGAATCGTCTGCGTTTGCCTCAAAGGAGCTCGACCCGGCGGATGACGTCATCTGCCGGGTGGTGCGTCACGGAACGGTGGTTGGAAGATCGCCGTCGAACTTCCAGTCGATCGACATGTCGCGCGTCAACTTCTGTTTTGTCAGACCAAGCCGGAGCAGCGTGATCGGCATCGAACCTTGGCGGAGAATCGCGTCGTGGAAGTCGCGCTCGGTCATCTGCTTCGTGTCCACGATCTCATGCCGCATACCGCGCAACTGCATCGCACCAAGGAGATACGCCGCCTGATATAGCGGCCCATAGCCGCCCTGGAATGACCGCAATACTTCGGCGCGCGCCGTGGCGCGTTCATGCCCGCCGCGCTCGACGAGGAAGTCGACCGCTTCCTGCGGCGACCATTGACCCATGTGGAACTTGAGCGAGAAGATGATTCTCGCGCAGCGGTGCATGCGCCAGAAGAGGGCGCCGACGCGATCCTCGGGCGACGGATCGAAACCCTTGTCGTAGAGGATCAGCTCCCAATAGACGGCCCAGCCTTCGCCGAAAAACGGTCCGGTCGCGCCGAGGTTGGCGCGGTACCCGGCCATGCGCGGAGCCATGTACCCAACGAGATTGTGTCCCGGCATCATCTCGTGAAAGGCCGTGGCGTGCGATTGAGGCACGTTGTTCCCACGCATGCTCTGTTCTCGCGCGTCGTATTCCATCGTATTCGTCGGATACGACACGCTGATCTGATTCCCACCCGTGAAGAACGGGTTCACGATCTGGCGCTCCGGCGTCATCATGATCATCCGCTGCGACTCGGCATCGACCGCCGGCACGGTGACGAGATCGTTCGCTCTGAGGTAGTCGATCGCCTGGCGTATGAGATCTCGAATCACCGCTGGTTGTCCGCCCGGCGGCGGATGGATCGTCTTGGTCTTCTCGAGCGCGGCCTTCCAATCGTCGCCCAAGCCCATCTCGCGCGACGCGCGACGCATCTCCGCCTCACACCAGGCAAACTCGCGCTCGGCCAGCGCGAGTAACTGTTCCGGCGAGTAGGGAATGAGCTCGTCTTGGAGATCTCGAATGAGCCCGTCGCGGCCGCGCGCCGGTCCGGGAATTCCGCTGTTGTCAGCCTTGCGCGGCGCGTTGGCCGGTAGGGGTTTGCCGACGCGATCCAGCTGCAGCTCCGAGACCTTCTTGAGATAGAGATAGTCGACCTGCGCGTTGCGCGAGAGCCGATCGAAGTCGAGGGTCTTGAGGGCAGCGAGCCAGTCGCGAAAGAACTTGGCGTCGCGCGTGGGGGCGCCGGTTGCGGCGGGGCCGTTGCCGCGACCGCCTCCGCCGGCACCACTGCCGCCTTTCCCGCCGCTGGCAATGAACCGCGCGACGATTGGCGACATCTCGTCCTGCGGAAGCGCGATGAGCTCGTCGAGGCTGGGAACGTCGTTGAACTTGGGCGCGGGCGCGGCGTCGACTCGCGCCGGAACAATCGGCGGGGCAGGGGCCTGCGACAGCTGATTCGAGGACGCAACCTTGTCACGAAGGAACACGGCATAGTCGCGAAGGCCGTCGTCGAGATGCTTGTACGGGAGGTTCATCCACCAGGTGAAGAGCGGATCGTATCCGTTGTAGAAGATGAACCAGGACGAAAGGTTCGCGCGCAGTGTCTCGACGGCGATCGCGGTGTTGGTCGCCTGGTCGCGACTCACGCGCAGCGCCGCCACTCCGCTATCGCTGCCGCCAATGCCGACATTGATGCGAGCGCGAATCCCGGCAATGTCGCGTGTCGCGCGATCGACCACGCCCGCCGTCCGCTCGGCATCCATGTCTTCGATGCGAATGCGAGCCTCGACGAGTCCGACCAAGTCCGGGGCGAACGGCAGGAGGGGCGAGAGACGCGCGAGCGTCGCGGCGTCGGCGTCAAGCTTGGTGAGATCGACTCCGATCGCCTTCTTGAGCGAATCGAGATCGGTCCGCGCGCTGGGCGACAGCTTTGTGGCATCGATGCGGCCGAGCGCTGCCTGCCACGACTGGTCAAACCGCTCGAGTCGAGCGATACGGTCCGTCGAAATAGGAATTGCAGCCCCTGCGGAGTCCACGGGCGCGCCGCCGCGTCCTCCGCGCCCGGCTCCGCCTCGACCGCCCCCCGCAGTGGAGTCCGTGGGGCCGGCTCGGCCACCCACAGCCGCGGAGTCTGGCCCGCCGCCGCGCCGGCCGCCGCCTTGTGGCGGCACCCACGTGGCGTAATTGCCGCCGAGCAAGCTGTGGTCGTTTGCGTAGCGCTGGATGACGAGCCGCATTTCGCTTCGTGCCGGCGCGAGCAGCAAGCGCAGGTTGGACGGCACGGTGGAGTCGGCGGGTGACATCGTGGCACCGCCGCGCTGAGCGTGCAGGGCAGTCGGCGTGAGCGACAGAGCCAGAGCGACGAGCGATCTGGCGACTGATTGGTGCGGCAGGAGCATTGTATCCATTATCCGGTGCGGGCGCGCTCAAGGTACGTTGGGGGCGCCGCCCTGTCCAACGCTGATCGTATCCAATGCGCCCGGCATCGTTGTGGGACGCACCGGTGGCGCCGAGCGGAGCCCAATCGCGAGACGCCTCGTTGGGCGCTATTATCGCGCATGGCTCTTTTCAAAGCTGCGCGTGACCGTGCGGTCATCCTCATTCTGGTGTTGGCCATCGGCGTCGCCGTAGCGCTGTCGCCGTTCGTGAGCGGCCTCTTCGGCGCGGCGGTGCTATACGTCATGTTCGTCCGAGTGTATCGACGGCTCATTCGTGTGATACGGCCCGGTTTCGCGGCGTCGATCACCCTCGTCGTCGCGCTGGTGATCATTGCCCTGCCACTCACGTGGTTGATCTCCATGGCGATTGGCCAGGCGCCGGATGCCCTCGAAAGCCTTCAGAACGGCTCGCTGCTGGCGCGCGCCGGCGCCCTGCGCATCGGCGACTTTAACGTCGGCTCGGAGTTGACGAAGGCGAGCGGCACGATCATCTCGTCGCTCTCTGTTCGCGCGATCGCGTTTGTCGGGGGCGCGACGTCGGTGATTCTCAATCTCTTAATCGCGTTCTTCGGACTGTACTACATGTTGCGCACCGGCGGCGAGATGTGGAGCGTCATGCGCGGCTATATTCCGTTCTCCGCTCAGACCGCCGAGGCGTTGAAGGATCGCTTCTTCAGCGTGACTGAGGCGACGCTCCTTGGGACGGTGCTCATTTCGATCATTCAGGGCAGTTTGGTCGGGACCGCCTTTTGGATCACGAAGCTGTCCAATCCCTTTTTCTGGGGAACCGTCACCGGGTTTGCTTCCGTCCTTCCCGTGCTCGGCAGTGGAATTGTCTGGTTGCCGGCCACGGTGGTCCTATTCGCCCGGGGGGAGTATGGCTTCGCAACGGTCATGCTGGTCATCGGCGCCGGCATTGCGAGCAACGTCGACAATGTGATTCGACCACTGGTGTATCGGCGCGTGTCCAACATTCATCCCATGATCACGCTCGTCGGCGCGTTCGCCGGCGTCAAATATTTTGGCCTGCTGGGCATCCTCCTCGGGCCGCTCGCGATTGCGTATCTGTTCGAGTTGCTCCGCTTCTATCGCGAGGAGTACAGCGACGCCGCATCAACGGTGAACCTGCCGGACGTCGAGCTGAACCGTACAACCGCGCCCGTCGTGTGATGCTGACGTAGTTGCTTTCGCTCGGTCGCTGTTTCGTGACAGAGCGGTCTCACCTTGAGCGGAGGCCGAGCAATCCTGCTCTGCCATTGGCTCGAGGAGAGAGGTCAGCCGTGATGCGTTCTGGATTTTCTTTTGGCGCACGACGCGTTGCGCCCGTGATGTGTGTTGTGTCTGCCCTCGCGTGTTCGATCGTTGTTGCGTGCGCGCGCGATTCCGCCTCGCCCACCGCGCCGTCGACCCCGATCTACCTTCCGCTCGTCGGCGCACTCCACGAACATACCGGCTACTCCGACGGAGTCGCCGGCACCACGCCAGCAACCGAACTGGCGCGAGCGTCGGCGAACGGCCTGGCCTACATGCTGACGTCGGAACACACGTTTCACCCGCGGGCCGCTGGATTGGAGTCGCAGTTTTGCGTCGCCGCGAATCTTCCGCAGTGTCTGACCATCGATACCACAGTTCGGGCGACGCTCGCGACGCGATGGGTGGCAACGCAACAACAAGTAGCCGCGGCCACCGCGCAGACATTTACGGCGTCACGCGGCTTTGAGTGGACCAACGACCGCTTCGGTCATTTCGGTGTCTACTACTCGCAGAACATTTCCAGCGCCGTCGACTTCGACGACAACGACCTCGACACGTTTTACGCGTGGTTGACCGTCCTGCCGACAGCGCGCGGCGGCGAGGCAGACTCGAAGTCGTTTGTCACGTTCAATCACCCCGGCCTCAAGTGCTTCCTCGGCCTCACAGATCCGGGGTGCAACTGGAATCAATTCAAGTACGTCGCGGCGGCGGACTCTCGAGTGGTGGGCATTGAAGTGTTCGGCTACATCGACACGGACTACGGCTCTGCCGGACCGGCGCCGGGATTCTATGTTCAGGCGCTCGACAACGGTTGGCACGTGGGGGCGATCGGGGCAGAGGACACGCATGACACCACGTGGGCCGCGCCGCGGCATCCGAAGACCGTGGTGCTCGCGACGGCGAACACCGCGGACGCGATCCACGAGGCCTATCTCGCTCGTCGCTTCTACGCGATTCGTGACGCAAGTGAACGACTCAAGTTCGTCGTCAACAATCGACAGATGGGCGAACGGTTTGCCCCCGGGGCCAGCCTTGCCATCTCGGCCGAAATCGACGATGCGTCGGGAAAGCCGATCCCCGGCGCGCAGATGGACTTCGTCACCACCGGAGGTCGTGTGGTCGCGCACGCCGGCAACATCGCCGATACCACGATGCCGGCCGAGGCGTCCATGCACTACCTCTTCGTTCGTGTGACTGGTTCGGACGGAAAGATTCTCGCGTATTCGAGCCCGGTCTTTTTTCTTTGAGCACCGAAGCCCTCGAACTGACGCCCCGGATCTGAACTACTACCACCGTTCGAACATGGCCTGCCGGTTTTGGCAGGCCATGTTCATTCGTGCTACCCGCGTTTCGCCAGCCAGTCCGCGAGCTCCTCGCGCGTGGTCAGCACCGTCTCATTGGCGTTGAGCTGCGGGTGTGCATCCGCATCTGAATACCCGGTGGGCCGCCCGGTGGTTTTCGAGACGATCCAGGAATTGTCAGGCGCGCGCGGCTTGCCGCGCATCAGGAGCCGCGGTGTTTGTCCGAGAAGGGCGGCGACGGCGCTGTACGTCGCGCGCTGGTGGTGCTGGCTCACGGTGAAGATGATGTCGTCGAGGTCATGCGTCATGCGGAGCTCCGATGGGAAGCGAGGTACCGCAGTCTGCGCGATCCGCACCACGGGATCGCAATCGTTTCGCTGCGTTCATCGCCGGAGGCATGCGGCGGTCAACCCGGACGTCGCCGGTTCGAGCGGCCGACGAGTCCGGTCGATTCTCTTTATGAATTATCTATAGGGAGGGGCCGGGTTGAACAATGTAGGATCAGGCTGCCAAAGGCATTCGACATTCGGTTCCTTTCGGTTCCTTTATGAACTCTTTATAAGGACCGGCCGGTTTGTTGTGCGATCTTTGTGGGGGCTCGGTAGCGTTCTGGTCATCGAGCCTGGCGCGCTACCATCTGACTTGGGAGAGGACAACGCGTCGTGTCGATTCCGGCAGATGAGGTGGACATCCCCGCCGATCCCAACTACCGCCACCCGGGGCTCCCAGTGCTCACGCTGTCCGCGCTGGGCATCGTGTTTGGAGATCTCGGGACAAGCCCGCTGTACGCGTTGCAGGAAGCGTTTCATGGAACGCGCGGCGTTGCGGCGACGCCTGACAACGTCCTCGGTGTTGTCTCGCTCTTTCTGTGGGCTCTGCTGCTCATGGTCAGCGTGAAATACGTCGCCGTGTTGATGCGAGCCGGCAATCGCGGCGAGGGCGGCATTCTCGCGTTGCTTGCCGTCCTTCTTGGCGATCACAAGGCCTCGATCCGCCGAGCGTCGTGGTTCGTCGGTCTCGCGCTGCTCGGAACGGCAATGCTGTATGGTGACGGCGTGATCACGCCGGCTATTTCCGTGTTGAGCGCGGTCGAGGGGTTACGCATTGCGGCGCCAGGATTCGATCGGTTGGTCGTACCGATCACGATTGCCATTCTCGTGGGACTGTTTGCCGTGCAGGCGTACGGTTCAGGGCGCGTCGGGCGCGCCTTTGGGCCGGTGCTCGCGCTGTGGTTCGTCGTCATTGCCGTTCTTGGCGTGCGCTCACTCGCGCAATATCCCGCGGCCTTGGCGGCGCTCAACCCGCTGTACGGCGTTCGATTTTTTGGGCGGAACGGGACGCACGGGTTCCTCGCGCTCGGCGCCGTGGTTCTGTGTTTGACTGGCGGCGAAGCGCTCTACGCGGACATGGGACACTTTGGACCTCGCCCAATTCGAATCGCTTGGTACGGTCTTGCGATGCCGGCGCTCGTCGTGAGCTATCTCGGACAGGCCGCGCTCCTGCTGCAACATCCGGATGCGGCAGACCGTCCATTCTACGGTACCGTTCCTTCGTGGGCGCTGTATCCCATGGTCGTGCTCGCGACCGCGGCGACGATCATCGCGTCGCAAGCACTGATCGCGGCCGTATTCTCGCTCACGCGACAGGCCGCGCAGCTGGGCTATAGCCCGCGGGTAGAAGTCGTACACACGTCGAGATCGTCGATCGGGCAGATCTACCTTCCCGGCCTCAATTGGATCCTGCTGCTCGCAACCATCGCGATCGTTCTCGTATTTCGCTCCTCGGATCGTCTCGCCGCGGCATTCGGTCTGGCCGTTTCGGCGACAATGACAATCACGACGGTGCTTTTCGCCGCCGTGGCGCGTGTACGCTGGCAATGGCGCTGGTGGCAGGTCATCGTCGTAGCGGGCGCCTTTCTCGTTGCTGACGCGTCATTTGTCGTGGCGAACGCCTTCAAGTTCGCAGACGGAGGATGGCTTCCGCTCGTCATCGGCGCCGTGGTATTCGTCGTCATGTCGACGTGGCTGGCCGGCCGTCAGCTGCTCTCGAACGCAACGCGCGAGCGCGGCCTGCCGATCGGCGACTTCTTGGCCAGCCTCGGCATCAATCCGCCGCACCGCGTCCGCGGCATTGGCGTATTCCTCTCCGAAGAGGGCGACGCCGTGCCGC
This sequence comes from bacterium, assembly GCA_040002475.1. Taxonomy (GTDB): domain Bacteria; phylum Gemmatimonadota; class Gemmatimonadetes; order Gemmatimonadales; family Gemmatimonadaceae; genus JAQBQB01. Next base: position 7,502 of record JBDUEJ010000007.1, read on the forward strand.
TCGTCCTCCTTCATCACCTGAAGCACAACCAGGTGCTTCACGAAACTGTCGTTCTGCTCACGGTCGTGACCGAGGAAGTTCCTCGCGTGCCGGTGTCCGAGCGCGTGCGGGTCAAGGCGTTCGCGCTCGGGTTCCATGGCGTCGAAGCGCACTATGGTTTCATGGAACAACCCGACGTGCCGGACGTCATGCTGCGCGCGGCGGATTTGTGCGCGGCGACCGGCGATGCGATCCTGAAGCGCGACCTCGGTCGCACCACGTACTATCTCGGTCGTGTGACGGTGATGCCACTATCAGCCGAGGACGACCGACGAATGATTCGGTGGCGCGTCAAGCTGTTCCGGCTCCTGAAGCGAAATGAACGAAGCGCCAGTCTGTACTTCCGTATCCCGGCCAATCGGGTGGTCGAACTCGGCACCCGCGTAGAGCTGTAGGCGCGGGTTTCGATTCGCGTCGTCACGGTTGCGCGTTTGTCAATTACCTGACATCCTGCGCCGCGCCATCCGTCGCGAAGGGCCCCCTTGACCTTCTAGGAGAGTCGCAGTATTCTCTGCTCCCTAGAAGCCAATAGGAGAGGGCCATGGCGAAGCAGAAACCCGATTTGCCGCAGGGAACGCTCGACATGCTCGTGCTCAAAGCCCTGACGTTGGGCGCGATGCACGGCTATGGCATCGGCGTTCGCATCCAGCAGCTGGCGGAGGAGATGCTGCGCGTCGAAGAGGGAACGCTGTATCCGGCTCTGTATCGCATCGAGCAGAAGGGCTGGATCGACAGCGAATGGGGCACCTCCGACAACAATCGCCGCGCGCGCTTCTACCGGTTGACGCGTGCCGGTCGCACGCAACTCGGGATCGAACAGTCGAATTGGGCGCATCTGACCCTGGCCGTGTCCAAAATTCTGGAGGCGACGTGATTGGCTTCGTGGTGCAGTGGCGGCGCGTCTTGGCCGCTCGTCTCCGCGCGCTTGTCTCGCCGCAGCGTGTTCGCGAAGAGATCGACGAGGAGCTCCGCTTCCACGTCGAGATGCGGGCGCAGGAGTATGTTCGGCAAGGCAGGTCTCCCGACGACGCGCGCCGCGCGGCGGCACTGGCCTTCGGGTCCGCGGCGAACATCAAAGAAGTCTCATATGGCGTTCGTGGCGGAGGATGGCCCGAGGCGGTGTGGCGCGACCTCACGTACGCCGCTCGATCGCTTCTCAAGCGACCCACGCTGTCGGCCGTCGTGATCGGGGTGGTGGCCGTCGGCATCGGCGCCAATGCCGCGATCCTGGGCGTCGCCGACCGCATTTTGTGGCGCCAGCTTCCGGTGCACGCTCCCGACGAATTGGAGCAGTTCATCTACTACGACTTTACGGAGGCCATGAGCTACCCGCTGTTTCGGGCGCTCCGAGAGAAGAACGAGGCATTCGCCGGCGTGTTCGCGCGAACGCGACAGGCCTCGACGTTCGCCGTGGCGGGGGCGCCCGAGCGACGAGTGCTCGAGCTCGTATCCGGCAACTACTTCGCCGTGTTGGGTGTGCGACCAGGCGCGGGACGTCTCCTGTCCGACGACGACGATCGAACGATCATGAGTCATCCGGTCGCGGTGGTGAGCGATCGATACTGGCGCACACGACTCGGCGCGAGTGAGTCGGCAATCGGACGCACGATTCTCATCGATGACTATCCACTCAGGGTCATTGGCGTCGCGCCGCCGGAATTTTCCGGCGTCGAGGTCGGCGTGACGCCCGACGCGTGGGTCCCGCTCGCCATGCATCCGGTGCTGTTCGCCTCGCGTCGCTCGCTGGTCGATGACAATTGGATGTGGCTCGATGTCCTCGGACGGCGAGCGCCGGGGCAATCCACGGCACGCGCCGCGGCCGGCGCGTCGCTCACGCTGCGGCGGTTTCAGGACGCATCGGGAGAGCGCATCGGCAAGAAGACGCCGCGCGAAATACGGCTGCGGCCGGCGAATCGAGGGCTGTCGCCGCTGCGCGGCAACGTTCGCGCGCCGCTCGAGATATTGATGGGGATCACGGCGCTCGTGCTCCTCATCGCCTGCGCCAATGTCGCGACGCTGCTTTTGATTCGCTCGATGGCCCGCGCGCGGGAAATCGGCGTCCGGCTCGCGCTCGGCGCATCGCGCACACGAGTCATTCGGCAGCTGTTCACCGAAAGCATGCTCCTCGCGCTGGCGGGGGGCGTCATCGGAATGGTGATCGCGATCGCGGCGTCGCGCGCGCTCGTGCGATTTTTGCCGCCGTCGAGTATTCCGACGGAGATTGTCGTTACGCCAGACGCGCGAATGTTGGCCATCGCAATTCTCTTATCGACGGTTACGGGAGCCTTGTTCGGCGTTGCTCCCGCGATTCGGGCGACACGCCTTGATCTGGCGCTCGTGATGAGAGAGGATCTGCAACGTCGGCGCGCGGGCGGCTGGCGTTTCGGCGCCCGCGGCGTGCTCGTCGCGGGGCAGGTGGCGATATCGCTCGTGCTCGTGATCGGCGCTGGGTTGTTCGCGGTGAGCGTCGAGCGGCTCGGCGCCGTACCTGCGGGACTCGATGCGGACCACGTGATCATGGCGTCGGTGAATCCGACGCTGAACCGGTACACGCCGGGCAGCGCACTCGCGTTCTTTGATGCGCTCCAGGCGAGGTTGGCCGCGACGCCCGGCGTGCGTGCCGTCGGCATATCGTCCGTCCCGCTGTTGGGCGGCCCGGACAACTACAACATGACGACCATGATCGTTCCGGGGAGGCCGCGACCGGCGGACCCGATGGGGCTTCTGACCCATACGGTTGGCGGCAACTTCTTCGGCGCGACTGGGACCCGCCTGCTTCGCGGGCGGGGATTCAACGAACACGATTCAAAAGTCGCCCCCTGGGCCCTCGTGCTGAGCGAGACCGCCGCCCGCGACTACTTCGGCGACGAGGACCCGATCGGACGCTCGGTCCGCATCATCGGGGCCTCGCGCGCGACGATCGTAGGCGTGGTGCGCGACTCGAAATACCGCACGATGCGCGAACGGATGCCGGCGATCGTGTACACAACGTTCGCGCAGGACAGCGAGACGGCCCCTGGGCTCGATCGGACGGTGTACGTGCGGACGACGGGGGATCCGGCGGCGTTCGCAACGGTGATCGAGACCGCGGTGCATGACCTCGACCGATCGCTCCCCGTCGACAATATAAGAACGCTCATTGACCAGGAGCGTCGATCGATGTCGAGCGAACGGGTCGTGGCCTTGCTGTCGGCGATGGCCGGCGGGACGGCGCTTCTGCTCGCCGCGATCGGCTTGTACGGTCTCGTCGTCTTTGACACACAGCAGCGGACGCGCGAGATCGGTGTGCGAATGGCGCTCGGCGCGACCCGCTCGCACATCATGACACTCGTGCTTCGCGGAATGCTCGGCATGGTGGTCGGCGGAACGATCGTCGGCCTCGGGCTCAGCCGAGGTCTTTCGAGGCTCGTTGCCGCACAACTCTACGGAGTGAGCGCCAGTGATGTGACCGTGGTCGTCGCCGCGTGCGCGACCCTCGCGGCCGCGGCAGTCATCGCGGCGTGCGTCCCCGCGTGGCGCGCGTCGCGCGTCAATCCCTTGGAGGCACTGCGATGCGAGTAGCCCGGAGACGAATGACAATGATCCGAGCAAAATCGACGTTGTTCGTGCTGGTCGCCGCGTTGCTGCCGCTGGGAAGCGTCGCCGCGCAGTCATCGGCACCTCTGCCGAGCATGTCCGCCATCCGTGTGTTGCTTGCGGAGCGTCACCTGAATGTCTACTCCGACACGTCTGTGAACGCGGTGATCATCATCGTGGACACCAACGCGAAATACGTGAAGGGCCTGGCAACTCGGCTGGACGCCGCGGAGGTTGCCGCGGCCGACTCCGGCTGGGCGCGTTTCGCGCGCCTGATCGACACGGGTGACGGACGCCTGCAGGCCGACACGCTCTGGACGAGCTGTGAGGATCGCGCACCCGCGGAGCCATTCGCGGGCCGCCCCATCTACATTCTCGACGGCGTGCGAGTCGACAAATTCGAATCAATGCGACAACTCGCAATTCGAAGTCTCGAGATTCCGGGCCCGACGCCCCATATCTAGGTCATGCGCTGGGTCGGCGGCGCTTTCAGCCCGGGCCGTTGCTAGGGGACGCAGCAGCGCCTATGCTCGAGAGATGGCACTTGGTGGCACCTGGTGGCACCGCGCATGCGTTGACTGTAGGAACCAATGGACTGATAAAATGATCTCAATCATCAGCAGCACGCGGCGAGTTGTCGCGGTCGGCCTGGGTCTGATACTTCCCGTCGGATGCGGCGGCTTCCACAATGGGCAGGCGGCGGGGATTCTGGCCGCGCGGGTGCTCTTCAATAATGAGTCGCTCGAAGAAGCCGCTGTTTACGCGGTGTCAGGCACGCAACAGCAGCGGATCGGGACGGTGATGCCGGGTCGCACGGACACGCTGGTGGTCCCACCGATCTTCCTGTCCGGGTCGGGCGTCTTTCATTTGATTGCTCGCCCGCTGGCGCGTTCGATCGCGCCCGACTCGGGCCCAATCGCACTGCACGCCGGTGAGGACATTCTGATCACACTGCCGGCCAATCAGAACACACTCATCGTGCTTCCGCCGCGGCCCTGACGTTCGTCCTATGAACTGCGGGCGATCGTTGGCGGTCATCGGGTGAGCAGGTTCCAGAGCCATGCGAATAGAGATGCCCAACGACCACGGCCGGATGCGACGTCGCGGGCCCCATGCCGCAGGAGCAGCGCGACGACGTCATCGCGCTTCCGCTTCCGCGCGAGGCCAAGCGCGGTCTCGTTGCTCCGGACGCCGTTCATGTTCGCTTCGGATACGCGATTCACATCCGCGCCAAGCTCGATCATGAACCGCACCGTCTCCGGCTCGGCGTGTTGCGCTGCCCACATGAGCGGCGTGCGCCCCCAATCGTCTACCTCGTTGATGTCGGCCTTGTGCTCAACGAGCAGGCGAACGACGTCGCGCGCTCTCGCGGCGCCATCGACGCTGAATCCGACGCGGCGGAAGGTGCCGCGCGCGCCCGCGGCGAGCACGCTGCGGACGATCGCCGGATTGACGCTCTCCGTGGCGTACCCGAGCGCGGTCTGCCGCGCGTTGTAGCGATCGACTGCGGCGACATCGGCTCCGTGAGCCAATAGCAGATCGACCGCGGCGACGTGTCCGAATCGGGCCGCCGCAAGCAGGGCTGTCTGTCCGGAGAAGTCGCTGGCCGTGTTCACATCGGCTCCATGCTCGAGCAAAAACGTCATTCCATCGACGTCTCCGACAGCACTCGCGTCGATCAGATAGGAGGTCGTTTCTTCGACGACGTCGCGGTCGAACGTTTCCGTCCTTCGTATCACGCGGTTGATAGCCGCACCGCGATTCAGCACCGCTGTCGCGCGTTGGTAGTCGCGGTCGGCGATCGCCGTTGCGAATTCGTTGTCTATCTGCGGGACGTCGTCAGAGGCCATGCTGTAGACTAGCCGTGGCCGAAACTAGGGGGGGAGGGGCACTGCGCTCCTCGCCGTGTGGTCGTGCGCCTCACAATTGTCAGTACGTCAGGACCGCGGTGTCGCCGAAGTTCGAGCCGAACCCGGCCGGCGCCTCTGACCAGATGGCTCCTCGCCGCACGAATTCGTACCCGGCAACTGCAGGCGGATTGACGTCGGACATGATCGACTCGCGGCGAGGATGAGCGGCGAACTATGCGGCGTCTGATGCAGTCTTCCGGCGTTCGCCATTGGGCGTTCATGGTGACCGTCGTGCCATCCAGGCTCCGGTGCAGGGCCGCGGCGACGAACCCGGGAACGAGAATGCCAAACCTCTGCTCGCCGACACTCGGACTCTCTCGCATGCATCCTCTCCCGATCCGGATTCCCAGCCTATCTTTTGGCCGTGTGTAGCGGGAGACGTCACGCCCCCTCCTCGGGCCAGTCGCCAAGCATATCATGACTGAACAGCCATCTGACCCGTCGTCGCTCGCGCGACGCGACTTCATTCTCGATCTGGCCGGAATGCTTGCGCTCAGCCAAGCGGGTTTGCGCGTCCCGTCCGCCTCGACCGGCGCCTCAGCGGAGAGTGCTTCGGTCGCCCCGGCCGCCCGCTTCGTCGGAATTCAGATGGGGCCGCACACCATCCTCGACGAAGGCATCGAGCACACGCTCGATCTGATCCAGGCGACGGCCGCGGTCGACGTCGTCATGCCCTACAGCCATGGCTACAACGGCGCATTCGTCAAACCACTGCGCAGCCGCGCCGATCACGGCGTCCCACTCACCGACAACACGAACCGGAAATTTCCGCTTGTCTGGGTGAAGACGCACGACCAGTACTACAAAAACACGACGCTGCGTCATCAAGTCGTGGATGCGAGCTTCGAGCACGCTCGTCGCGACCTGTTCGCCGAGTTGGCGGAGCCGGCCCGCAAGCGCGGCATGAAGGTCTATGCGCGCGTGCTCGAGGCTGGTGGACGCACCATCGCCAACTTCGCGAAGGTCGTTACGCGCGACATCGACGATCGCCCAACTACCACCGCCTGCTGGAATCATCCGGAGTACATCGGGTTCTGGGCGGATACGATGGATGATCTCTTTCACAGCTACGACCTCGACGGCATCCAGTGGGGCGCCGAGCGACAGGGGCCGCTGATGAACGTGGTCAGCCCGTGGGACGGCCGGCCGCCGACATGCTTTTGCGAGTTCTGCAATGCCCGCGGCAAGAAAAACGGGATCGATCCCGCGCGCGCGCGGCAAGGCTTTCGCGCGTTGTGGGAGCTCGCGCAGGGAAAGGGCGACACCAGGCACGCCGACGGCGTCTTTGCGAGCTACCTGCGCGTCATCATGCGGTATCCGGAAATTCTCTCATGGGAGTATCAATACCGCCTGTCGCGCGAGGAGATCGGAGCGGCGATGTACGCGCGCGTCAAAGCAATCAGGCCAGCCGCCGAAGTCGGTTGGCACGTCGACCACCAGCCGTCGAGCTGGGACATGGTGTATCGCGCCGAGATGAGCTACGAGGAGATGGCGCCACACTCCGACTTCATCAAGCCGATCGTGTATCACTCCGTGCTCGGACCGCGGATCCGCGACTGGTATCTTCCGCGCTTCAAGCAGACGTTTCTCGGCGAGGTGTCGCTCGAGACGTCGCTCGAGCTGTATTACGACCTCTTCGGCTACGACAAGAAGTCGGAGCCCACGCTCGACGAGCTTTCGAAAAAAGGCTTTTCGCCCGACTACGTGTTCCGAGAAGTCCGGCATTCCGTGGCCAGCGCCAACGGCAAGACGAAGATCTATGCCGGGGTCGGCTTCGACGTGCCGGGCAGTCCGCGCGATGAACCCGAGGCGGTGTATCAGGCGACGCGCAAGTCGTTCGAGGCCGGCGCGAGCGGCGTCGTGGCGTCGCGCGAGTACGAAGAGATGAAAGTGGAGAATCTGAAAGCGTTCGGGCGCGCGGTGCGCGACGCGGCCCGATCTTGAGCAGCGTCCTCACGCACTGCATACTCTGCGGCCATGACGGTCGCGACGCGCGCGTGAGGCAGACACACAGGCAGAGAAGATTTCGCCGCACGGCCCTTGCCGTGGTGGCTTGTTCGGCATTCGCCGCCTGCCGGTCGACGCCGACACTCTCGTCCGGCGCGACCGCGCCGATCCGCGACCACATCGAATCGCGCGTCTTCGGGCGGACGCGCGACGGCGTCGACGCACACATCTATACGCTCCGGAACGCCCGCGGCATGATCGCGAAGGCGACGGACTACGGCGCGACGCTCACCGAGCTCTGGGTGCCCGACCGCACTGGCAAGCGAGCCGACGTCGTCCTCGGCTACGAACGACTCGACGACTATCTCGCCGCCCCGTTCTATCTCGGCGCAACGCTCGGCCGGGTCGCGAATCGGATTGCCAATGGCCGATTCACCCTCGACGGGACGACGTATTCGCTGGCGACGAATCGCGCGCCCAACCATTTACACGGCGGCGTGAGAGGATTCGACAAGCGAGTGTGGGTGGCTCGTCCTGGCGCGACAGCGGGGAGCATCACCTTCGCCCACACGAGCCCCGACGGCGAGGAGGGATATCCCGGGACGCTGCACGTCAGCGTCGCCTACACGCTCACGGACGCCAACGAGCTACGTATCGACTATGCGGCGACGACTGACAGGGCCACACCAGTCAACTTCACAAATCACTCATTCTTTAATCTGGCCGGCGCGGGCACCGTTCTCGATCACGTGCTGACGATCAACGCGAGCCGGTACACGCCGGGGAATGCGTCGCTCGTGCCCACGGGTGAGATCGCTCCCGTTGCCGGCACGCCCCTCGACTTTACGCGGCCGCAGCGCATTGGCGACCACATCGAGGAGATGCGCGCCGCATCCAACGGCTATGATCACAACCTCGCACTTGATGTGCACGGCGGCGGACTATCGCTCGCTGCGCGCCTCGCCGAGCCCACGTCGGGTCGGGTGCTCGAGATTTTGACGACCGAACCGGGAATGCAGTTCTTCACCGGCAATCGATTCGATGGCACGTTCCCGGGCGTCGGGGGCGTACGATACAACCAACACGCCGGCGTCGCGCTCGAGCCGCAACATTTTCCCGACGCGGTCAATCATCCGGAGTTTCCGTCCATCGTGCTGCGGCCTGGCCAGACCTTTCATTCGACCACCGTCTATCGATTCACCGCAAACGACGGCTCCCGTGACTGAGCGCACGCTCTCGCTCGACGACGTCCGCGTGAGCACGAGGGCCAATAGCGCGCGATGGGGTGTTGCGCTTGCCGTGAGCGCCGCAATCGCCATCAGCTACCTCGATCGCCAAACGCTACCCTGGGCGATCACCGCGATTCAGCGCGACATTCCGATCTCGAATCAGGTGAAGGCGTTCCTCGATTCGGCGTTTCTCGTCACGTACGGCCTGATGTATCTCGGCGGCGGACGTCTCGTCGATTTCCTTGGTACGCGCCGCGGTCTCCTCGTGATCATGCTGTTCTGGTCGTTGGCGTGCGCGAGTCACGGCTTCGCCGGCGAATACGGAATCGCGGCGATGGTCGGCCTTCCGTTCAGTGTGCTAATGCTCGCCGCGAGCCGGTTGCTCTTGGGAATCGGTGAGGGCGGCGGCTTTCCGGCCGCCACGCGCGCGGTGACCGAGTGGTTTCCGGCTCACGAACGCTCGACGGCGATGGGCATCATCAACGCCGGGACGGCGGTCGGCGCCGTGATCGCGCCGCCGCTCATCGCGCTCGTTCTCACGCGCGCGCACTGGTTCGATCTCGCGGCGTGGCGCTGGGTCTTCTTCATCACTGGCGCGATGGGCCTCGTCTGGACCGCCGCCTGGTGGCTCTCATACCGTTCGCCCGACGCGGCGAGCTCGACCCGCGACGCCGAACCGCTGGTTCCACTCGCCACGCTGCTTCGCTTTCGCGAGGCGTGGGCCGTGATCATCGCCAAGTTTCTCAGCGACGCCGCCTGGTACTTCTATCTGTTCTGGCTCCCGAAATTCCTCTTCGACACCTTTCACCTCGACATCAAGACGGCGGGCGCGATCGGCTGGATTCCCTACGCTGCGTCGGGCGTAGGATGTCTGTGCGGCGGCGCGCTGTCGAGTTGGTTGCTGCGCCGCGGCTGGTCGGTGAACTGGTCGCGCAAAGTCGCGCTCGGCGCCAGCGCCGCGCTCATGCCCTGGGTCATGCTCGTCCCGCAGATGCGCTCGGTGGGCTGGGTCATTGTCATCTTCAGCGTCGCGTTCTTCGGGCAGCAATCGTGGTCCACCATCGTCATGATTCTGCCCACGGACCTGATTGAGCGCCGAGCGGTGGGGACGCTCGCTGGGTTCGTGGGCCTTGGCGGTGCGATGGGTGGAGTGCTGCTCGGGCAGGTCGTGGGCTATCTTCGCGACCACGGCTACAGTTACACACCGGCGCTCGCCATCTCCGGCTCGCTCCACGTCATCGCCTTCGTCGTCATTTGCCTGGGCATTCCGAGAATTCAGATGCTCAACATCGCACGCCATCACTCGACATGAAGATCACGAAGATCCGCACGCGCGTTGTGCAGTGGACGGGCAAGACGACGCCGCTGCCGCCGCACTTCTGCACGAATCCCATGGACCTGATTGCGCCGTCGCTGTCTCCGGAGACGATGGGGACGTTCACTTTTCACGGCTGGCTGATCTGCGAAGTGTTCACCGACGACGGCCTCGTCGGCATTGGCAACGCCGCACTGTCGCCACAGATCACGAAGCAGGTGATCGACCGCTACCTCGCGCCGCTGCTCATTGGTACCGACCCGTGGGACATCGAGTTTCTTTGGCAGCACATGTATCGCAAGACCATGGCGTTCGGCCGCAAAGGCATTGGCATGGTCGCGATCAGCGCCGTCGACATCGCCCTTTGGGATCTATTGGGCAAAGCGGCGAAACAGCCAGTCTACCGCCTGCTCGGCGGACGCACGAAGCCGCGGATTCCGGTATACGCGAGTCGTCTCTACAGCACGCCGCTCGACGAGCTCGCGGCCGAGTCCACGAAGTACGTCAACGAAGGCTACAAGGCGTTGAAGATGCGGTTCGGTTGGGGGCCGACGGACGGCGCGGCGGGCATGCAGAAGAACGTCGATCTCGTGCGCACGGTGCGCGAGACGGTGGGCAGCGGCATCGACATCATGGCCGACGCGTACATGGGATGGACGCTCGACTATGCCAAGCGCATGCTACCGTTGCTCGAGCCGTTCAATCTTCGCTGGCTCGAGGAACCGGTGATCCCCGACGATATTCACGGCTACGCCGAGTTGCGGCGGCGAACCAGCATTCCGATCGCCGGCGGCGAGCACGAGTTCACGCTCTACGGTTTTCGCGATCTGATCGAGGCGCGCGCCGTGGACTACATCCAATTCGACACCAATCGCGTGGGCGGACTGACGCAGGCGCGCAAGATTGCTGCGCTCGCCGAAGCCCATTCGATTCCGGTGATTCCGCACGCGGGACAGATGCACAACTATCACGTCGTGATGGCGAGCATGAACTCACCCATGGCGGAGTTCTTCCCGCCAGTGGACGTCGAAGTCGGCAACGAGCTGTTCTGGTACATCTTCGACGGCGAGCCGAAGCCGACCGATGGCTTCATTGATCTGGACGAGAATGCCCCCGGCCTTGGATTGACGGTGAACGAAGCGGCGCTCAGCGAGTTCTCGGTGACGGAGTGACGACGGTGACGCGACTTGTGCAGTTGGGGCGGGGCAGCGTGCGGCGCGTCGGGTTGGTCACCGAGCCGACCATAAGCTTTCTCTCGACATATGACTCGGTCTACGCGCTCGCGCTGGCGGCCATCGCGTCGTCGCGATCGATTACCGCACTGATCAACGAAGGCATCACTGACGTCGTCGTCGACTACGACGCAATCTACGATGGGCGATCAGAGTGGCGACTCCTTCCGCCAATCGATCATCCCGCCGAGCCGGCGCGCTTGCTCGTGTCGGGCACTGGGCTCACACACTTGGGCAGCGCGGCGAACCGCCAGTCGATGCACATGCTCAAGGAGGCCGAGCCGACCGACAGCATGAAGATGTTTCGGTTGGGCGTCGACGGCGGGCGTCCGGCGGATGGACAAGTCGGCGTCGCTCCCGAGTGGTTCTACAAGGGCGACGGCGGGCTTCTTCGCGCTCACGGTGAGCCGCTCGTCGTGCCGCCGTACGCGGGTGATGGCGGGGAAGAGGGTGAGATCGCCGGCGTGTACGTCGTCGGCCCCGACGGATCGCCCTGGCGCATTGGGATGTGCACCGGCAACGAATTCTCCGATCACAAGTTCGAGAAGCTGAACTATCTCAATCTTGCCAGCTCCAAAATTCGGACCTGTTCGATCGGGCCCGAGCTGGTGGTCGACCCCGGCTTCGCGTTCGTCGCCGGCACTGCGGCCATCGAGCGCGCCGGCGCGGCGGTTTGGTCCAAAGACATCACCACCGGCGCATCAGAGATGTGTCATAGCCTGCGCAACATGGAGCATCATCACTTCAAGTTCGATAGCCATCGGCGGCCGGGCGACGTGCATGTGCACTACTACGGCGCGTGCAGCCTGAGCTTCGGCGACGGCTTCGCTCTTGCCGACGGTGACGTCATGTCCATTCGGTTCGACGGATTCGGCCGCCCGCTCCGGAATTCGCTGCTCGTCGACAGATCACCCGTTGCGCCGATCGCCGTTCGGGCACTCGCATGACGCCCACAGAATCGCGACCGCGCGTCGCGCTCCTCGGACTTGGGTTGATGGGCACGGGAATGGCGCGCCGTCTGCTCGGCGCCGGCTTTCCACTCGCCGTCTACAATCGCACCGCCGAAAAAGCAGCACCGCTCGCGGCCAACGGCGCGCGCGTCGCCAACTCCCCGCGAGAGGCGGCGGCGGAGGCCGACGTCATCATCAGCATGCTGGCGGACGACACCGCCTCGCGCAGCGCCTGGCTCGGCGATCAGGGGGCGCTCGCCGGCGCGCCGTCAGGCACGGTGCTCATCGAGTGCAGCACGGTGACGACGACATGGGTCGCCGAGCTCGCGGCGGCCGCAACAGCCAAAGAGTGCGACCTTCTCGACGCGCCAGTGACCGGAAGTCGAACGCATGCGGCAAGTGGAGAGTTGACGTTTCTGGTTGGCGGCGCCGAAGCGACGCTGGAGACGGTGCGTCCGGTGCTCGCGGCGATGAGCAAGGCCATCGTTTACGTCGGCCCGACGGGCAGCGGCGCGCTGCTCAAGGTGCTCAACAACTTTCTCTGCGGCGTCCAAGCGGCGGCGCTCGCCGAGGCGATTGCGGTGATCGAGCGGGCCGGGTTGAATGCGGAGACGGCGGCGCAGGTGCTGACCAACGGCGCGCCGGGAAGCCCCCTCGTCAAAGGACTCACACCCAGAATGATGGCGCGAGACTTCACGCCGCATTTTCATCTCGCGCTCATGCGGAAGGACCTCGAGTATTCTATCAAGGAGGGCGATCGGAACGGCGTGCGCCTGTCGACCGCCGCCGCCGCACTCGGCGCGTTCGATCGCGCGATCGCGTCGGGGCACGGCACCGAGGACTTCTCGGCCGTCATCGAGCCTCTGCGAGACCGCGCGACATGACGCTCGAGGACGTCGCGAATCGGGCGCGCGTCTCGACCGCGACCGTGTCTCGTGTGCTGAACGGCGTCAGCGGCGTGCGGGCCGCGACACGGGCCCGCGTGCTGCGTGCCATCGAGGAGCTGGACTACACGCCGGACTTGAACGCGCGTTCGCTCGCCGGTGGACAGCTCCGGTCGTTGGGCGTCGTCGTCTCCAACATCGCCAACCCGTTCTTCCTCGACATCTTTCGCAGCATCGAGGCGAGCGCGCGCCAACGCGGCTTCGATCTCATCGTCGCGAACACCGACTATGAGCCGGACCGGTTGGCGTCGAGCATCAACACGATTCTTGGGCGACGTGTGGCGGGCCTCGCACTGGTGGTGTCGGAGACGGTGCCGCCGGTCGTCGCGCGAATCGCGGCCGAGCTCCCGGTGGTGTTGTACGATGGCGGCGCGCATCGGTTGAAGGGCGTGATGAACATTCGCGCGAACTATCGTGGCGGGATGCATCGCATCGTTGAGTATCTCTGCGCGCTCGGCCACCGCCGGATGGCGTTCATTGGGCATCACACGCGCCTGGGCCCGTTGCACGAACGGCGCCAGGCGTTTTTGTCGATCGCCGAAGAGTACGCGCCGCAGGTGAAGCTGATGACCGTCGCGAACGTTGACGGTATGGCCGGCGGCCAGCAGGCGATGGGGCAGGTGCTCGATTCCGGCTTTCGCCCGACGGCCGTGGCGTGCGTGAACGATCTGATGGCGGTCGGTGCGCTTCGCGAGCTCCACATGCGCGGGATCGCCGTGCCGGGCGACGTGTCGGTCACGGGGTTTGACAACATCTCGCTGGCGGAATTCGCCACGCCTCCGCTGACGACAGCCGATGTCCCTCGCGAGATGATCGGTCGATTGATTTGCGACGCGCTCGTGCCGCCGGTGGGCGGCGATGGCACGCGCCTTCGGAAGGAGATCGTTGTCGAGACGCAGCTCATCGTGCGCGAATCGACCGCCCGTCCCGCGGCGCGTCCGCGGCGTCGCACGTCGTCGTCGCGGTAGCCTCGATCATTCCACGCTCGGCCCCGGCCTTCGCTGTCGGATGTCTTGCAAGCGCTTGCGTTTTTCAGCGAGCTCGACATTGGACTCGAGGGCAAGAGCGGCGATGTGCTTGGCCCTCGGTCTTGCAAACGGCTTGCAATTAGCCCCTTGACACTTCCGACCGCCCGTCGAATGTTGGGCGCGGTTGAGAATGTAAGCGGTTCCAATCTCTGGCGATCCGACCCAGACCTGCGACCGCTACGACCATCAGCGCCGACGCTGAGTGGAGGTCGCCCGTGTTTGCAGTGTTTGCCGCGAGTCGACTGTTCCGCGTGCCGCGACAACCGACCGCATCACCGAAACCGTCCCTCACGGAGGAGTCTCCGACATGCGAACGAGATTTATCGACTGTGCGTTTCTCTTCGCTCTCGCCGTCCCGATCGTCGCTCGGGCGCAGGCGAACGGCCGAATCACCGGCGTCGTGACGTCGGACGCCGGCCATCCCGTGCCGCGCGCGCAGATCTCGGTGCTGGCCACGCAACTCCGCGCGACGGCGGATTCGGTCGGCCGCTACGCCATCAGCAACGTGCCCCCGGGTCGATATACAGTTCGTGCGACCTCCTTGGGCTACGGGCCGTTACAAGTCGAGGTGACCGTCGCGGCCGGCGGGACCGCGACGGCCGACATCCGCCTGCCGGTCGTCGCGGCCAAACTCGATCAGGTGGTCGTCGTCGGGTACGGCGAACAGCGACGCAGCGAGATCACGAGTGCGGTTGCCAGCGTGACGTCCGACGAGTTCGTGCAGGGTCCGGCTCGCGACGCAGCGTCGCTCATTGCCGGTAAGATTCCCGGCCTTGGGGTCACCACGCCGAGCGGCGACCCGCGAGCCGGATCGCAGATCAGTCTGCGCGGTGTGACGACCATCCAGGGCGCGACGTCGCCGCTCGTTCTCATTGACGGAATCCCCGGAAGTCTCGAGACAGTGCCCGCGCCCGACATCGCGTCGATCAGCGTCTTGAAGGACGGCTCGGCCGCCGCGGTCTATGGCTCGCGCGCCTCCAATGGCGTGCTGCTCATCACGACGAAGAGGCACCAAGGGAACAAGCCGACGCTCCGCTACGATGGGTTTGTCGGCCAGCAGCAGATTTACAACCGCCCCGACTTCCTCACGGCAGCCGACTACCGCCGTCTGAAGAGCAACGGCATGGGCTTCGAAGACCTCGGCTTCAACACTGATTGGGAGGCCGCCATTCTCCGCAGTCCCGCGAGCCAGCGACACAACCTCTCGATCGGCGGTGGCGACGTCGGGACCAACTACACCGGTTCGGTGACGTACGACAAGGCGCAGGGCATCTTCCTTCGCTCCGACAACCAGGAGGTTACGGCGCGCGGCGATATCCGGCACTCGATGTTCAACGGCAAGCTCGATGCGAATATGAGTTTCCTCAGCCGCACGCAGGACTACTTCACCGGGCCAGACTACGGCTGGGCGTGGCGGCAGGCGCTGATCCGCAATCCAACCGACCGCGTGAGCGCGGACGACGGCTCGTGGCAGGAGCGCGGCACGTACATGTACAACAATCCGGTCGGGCTTCTGGACGAACAGAACGGCGCGTACGAAGGCCGCGACACGCGCGTTTACGGATCGGCCACGGTCCGGCCGATCGAATCGCTTCACTTTTCGCTTACGGGCGGCACGTCGCGCGGATCGTTCCTCAGCGGCAACGCGACCACGTTCAAGCACGTGAACACCACGCTGAACGGTCAGAACGGCACCGCCGCGCGCAACACCGGGTCGAATGTCGACCGCATTCTCGAGGGGACCGGCACATTCGCCAAGGCGTTCGGGCGGCACGATTTTACGGCGCTTGCGGGATACAGCTATCAGGATTTTATCAACGAGTCGTTCAACGCCAGCAACTTCCAATTCCCGACGGATCTCTTCGGCTACGACGCGCTCCAAAGCGGGACTGCGTTGACCGACGGCAAGGCGAGCCTGAGCAGCAACAAGACCGGTTACAAGCTGATCGGATTCTTTGACCGGGTAAATTACGATTGGCAGAACCGGTTTCTCGTCATGGGCAGCACGCGGTACGAGGGCAACTCGCGGTTCGGCGCCGACCACAAGTGGGGTCTGTTTCCCGCGCTGTCGGCAGCGTGGCGGTTGAGCGAAGAAGGGTTTGTTCGCCGGCTGCCATGGATCAATGACTTGAAGCTGCGCACTGGCTACGGCGTCACCGGGATCGCGCCGACGTCGTCATACCTCTCGCTCACCAGCTATTCATACGGGCAGAAGTTCCTGTACAACGGCCAGTGGGTGCAGGGGCTCGCGCCGGCACGCAATCCGAACCCCGATCTGCGGTGGGAGGAGAAGCGCGAGGTGAACACCGGCGTCGACTACTCGATGTTCGAGTCGCGGCTGAACGGCTCGGTAGACGTCTATCGCCGTGAGACGCGCAACATGCTGTATAACTATTCAGTCCCCGTGCCGCCGTACCTGTTCAGCAGCATTCTGGCCAATGTCGGTACGATGCGGAACAACGGAATCGAAGCGCAGGTCGCATACGACGTCTTCCGCGGGCGAGACCTGCGGTGGACCACCAGCGCCAACTGGTCCCGCAATACGAACCAGCTCGTCACGCTGTCCAATGACACGTTCCAGCCGCAGACGGACTGCTTCTTTGCCGGCGGCACGGGCGAGCCGATCCAGGCGTCGACGCACCGCGTCTGCGTCGGACAGCCCATCGGCAACTTCTTCGGCTGGAAGTCGGTGGACATCGACACGGCCGGCCAGTGGATCGTGCTCGACAAGAACAACACCCGCATCCCGATCGCGAAGGCGACGCCCGACGACCGCCAGGTGCTTGGCAACGGCATCCCAAAGCAGTTCGCCGCCTGGAACAACAGCTTCCGCTTTCGGAACGTCGATCTCGACGTGAACATGCGCGGCGCGTTCCAATTCCAGATCTTGAACTTTCAACGGATGTTTTACGAGAATCCGAAAGTCACGCAGTACAACATGCTGCGCTCGGCGCTCGACCCGGTGTACGGCAAGCGGCCGGTGAACTACGATCTCGCGTACGTGAGCTACTACATCGAGAACGGCGACTACTGGAAGCTGGACAACGTTACCCTTGGCTACTCGCTTGGCCCGGCGTTGCTCAGCCACCTGTCGGGCAGCGTCACCAATGCGCGCCTCTATGTCTCGGGTCGCAATCTGCTCACGCTCACCGGCTACAAGGGTATGGATCCCGAAGTGCCGACTGACGGCCTGTCGCCGGGCATCGATCAGCGGGACCAGTATCCGACCACGCGCACGTTCACGTTTGGCATGACCATCTCGTTCTGAGGCCCCAATGCGACAATTCATATCGAAGCTCGCGGTCGCGGTCGTCTCTGGCGCGGTGCTGCTCGGCAACGCCAGCTGCACGGATCTATCGGAAACGCCGTTCACCGAGGTCACGCAGGCGAACTTCAAGCCGACCGCCACCGATCTCGCCGCGCTCATCGCGCCCGCGTACACGCCGCTGCGCAGCGTGTGGATGGGATGGTACGGCATGCTCGACTTTCAAGAGGAGACGGCCGACGAATTCATCACGCCGGTGCGTCCGAACGGCTGGTACGACGGCGGCGTCTACATCCGTCTCCACGAGCATCGATGGGACCCGAGCCAGGGCGAACCCAACCAGCTCTGGAGTCTGTGCTACAGTGGCATCAACGCCGCGAATCGCGTGATCTACCAGATCAGCTCCGGCGTGATTCCGGTGGACACGGGCACGAAGACGAGCGTGACCGCGGAGTTGCGCGCGGTGCGGGCCTACTACTACTCGCTCCTGCTCGACAACTTCGGCAACGTTCCCATCGTGACGGACTTCACGTCCGTCGACGTTCCCAAACAGTCAACGCGCCAGGAACTGTACGATTTCGTGGTCAAGGAATTCATTGACGTCACGCCTTTGCTTTCGACGCAGACCGGTACGCCGATCTATGGTCGCATCAACCAACTCGCCGCCAAGGGGCTGCTGGCGCGAGTCTATCTGAACGCGAGTGTCTACACGGGCACGCCGCAGTTGGACAAAGTGTTGACGCTCACACAAGACATCGTCGGTGCGGGCAAGTACAAGCTCGACGCCACCTACAGCACGCCGTTTGCGCGCACGAATGACCAGTCGGCCGAGATTCTGTTCGCGGTGCCCTACGACGCCATCAACGCGAATCAGAGCAACTTTCACATGAAGACCTTGAAGCCTGACCTTCGCTTCGTCTTCAACATGCAGGCGCAGCCGTGGGGGGGAAGCGCGTCCAACCCGCAGTTCATCGACACCTACGACCGCGACGATGGCCGTCTGACCGATACGTGGCTCATGGGGACGCAACGCGATGCGCAGGGGCGCGGCTACGACTTCGTCGAAGCCGTACCGTCGATGATGAAGACCGACTTCTACAACGGGTATCCCGTCAAGAAGTACGAGATCTACTCCGGCGAGACAGGCTCCTCCGACGTGGACTATCCGGTGCTTCGCTACTCAGAAGTGCTCATGATGCGCGCCGAGGCCTTGCTGCGCACGGGGCAGGGCGACGCGGCCGCGGCGCTTGTCACGCAAGTGCGGCAGCGTGCATTCAAGGGGGCGGCGGCGGCCAAGGCGACCGTCACGGGAGCCGATCTCGCGAAAGGCAGTGTGTATAACTACGGTTGGGAGGATACCGACGGCGTCGTCAAGACGGCGGCGGGCGGCACTCCCGTCGTGAATGGAGGATCAGATATCCAATTTGGCCGGTTCCTGGATGAGTTGGGCTGGGAGTTTGCCATTGAAGGCCATCGTCGCACGGATCTCATTCGCTTCGGCGTGTTCACGAGCAAAAAGTGGTTTAACCACGCGCCGAATGGAACGTTCCGAACCGTGTTTGCGATTCCGATCACCGCGATTCAAACGAACGCGAATCTGAAACAGAACACGGGATACTGAGACGGTCGGTTCACCGGGACATGACATGAGCCACGCGGCTCCGGCACGGAGGAGGATCGAATGTCGATGACCCTGCGTCTGGTGTTGCCCCTTGCCGGAGTCGCGGCGCTCACTGCGATCGGCCTGGCCGCGTGCTCGCGTCGATCGTTGCCGCCGCGACCCGCGACGCTGGACAGTGCGCAGATCGGATACGGCGCGCAGCCTCAAGCAAAAGTCACCGGCGCGGTGTCGATGTTGTCGCAGGACCAGATCACGGGTCGCCCGCGCAGCATCGAGGAGCTGCTGCGCGGCCGCGTGCCGGGACTGGAGGTGATTCCCCAGGGAAACGGGGTCACCTTCCGCATCCGCAGCACGGGCTCGATGCTCGCCGACCAGGAGCCGCTCGTGGTCGTTGACGGGATGATGATTCAAGCCGGCAACACGGCGAACGCGCTCGCCGGCCTCACGCCCGATGACATCAAACGCGTCGATGTGCTCAAGGACGTCGCGTCGACGTCGATCTATGGCGGACGTGGCGCGGGCGGCGTCATCGTCATCACCACCAAGCGAAAGAGTCCGAACGAGGCAGGGCAGACCTGAGCCTGGAACATGTTCACGCGCGATCGCGTACCGCCGCGCTGTTCGTCGCGCTGCTTAGCGTGTCGAGCGCTTGTCGCAAAGGAGACCGTCCACCGTCGCCGACCTTCGCCGCGCTCTTCCCAGCCGTGACCGGCGACCTCATGACAGAATCCTCACCGAGTCTTGCCGATCTCGACGGCGACGGCGTGCCGGACATCGTATTCGGGACGGGCGTCGACCGCGTGCGTCCAAAAGGACGGCGTCTGCAATTCACCGGCGAGCCCGCGGTCTCCGGCGAGGTGGTCGCCGTCTCCGGCGCAACCAACCGCGTGCTTTGGAGGGTCCCAAACCCGCGCGACGCATTCACCACGCCGCGCTTCGCGGACCTCAATGGCGATCGTCATCCCGACGTCGTGATGGGGGGGCGCGAGGGTGTGCTGACCGCGTACGACGGCCCCACCGGCCGCGTGCTATGGCGCCTCCTTGGCGACGACGTCGTCCACACGCCCTTTCCCTATTATTTCCTCACGCCGGCGATCGTCGGCGACGTGAACGGCGACGGCGTTCCCGATTTCGTCGACACCTACGGCGGCAACGACACGCGTGACGCGACCGCTACGCGCGACCCGGGTTACGTGATGCTCATCTCCGGCGCGAACGGGAAGGTGCTGAAGTTCGAACCCGTGCCGGACGGTGCCGAGACCTACGCGTCGCCGGTCGTCTATCGCCGTCGCGACCGGAGCGAGTGGCTGGTATTCGGCACGGGGGGCGAAACGAAGGGCGGCGCCGAATATCGCGTGCCGGTCGCAGCGCTGGTGGACGGAACCTTCGCGACGAAAGTGGAGCGGCTCGTGCCGCTCGGCACCAAGGGCGTGATTGCTCCGGCCGCGGTCGTCGACGTCAACCACGATGGAGAGCCGGACATCGTCGTCAGCACGTTCGACGGCCGGCTTGTCGTGATCGATGGCGCAACCGGCCAGCCGCTGTGGGAGCACACCGACCCGACGGAGGAGACATACCACTCGGCTGCGGTGGTGCGGCTCGCCGCGAACGGCCTGGGTCTGTTCGTCTCACGCGGCATCGGCGCGTTTCCAAAGTACGTCGGCACGGTTCATCGGCTGTACGACGCCGGTGATGGAAGGGTCCTGTATGAGTTTCGTGATCCAAACTACCCTGGCGGCGCGCCGCTCGCCGTGGACCTGACCGGCGACGGCGTGGACGAGCCGATCTTCTTCTCGATCCGATATCCGGCGGGGCAGGGCGCCAAAATCTATCTGCTGCATCTGCCGACGCGGCGGCTCATCGCGCACGACTTTGCCTCGAATCTATGGAGCACCCCGGCACTGGCGGATGTACGCGGCAAGGGCAGCCTGGAACTGATCGCGCTCGCCTGGACCGCGGGGAAGCCGGGCGGCCCGGACGAACGACCCGAGTTGTCGTGGCAGTTGATGCGGCTGGATCTCTCCGCTCCTGGGCCGGCGAGTCGAACCTGGGCGGGATACATGGGCACCGAACACGACGGCGCGTTTGCCGGACCGTCGAATGATCAGTCTCTCAACAAGTCGTCGAGGTAACGTCATGACGGATTTCGAGTCCACGACCAACATCAGCCGCCGCGACATGCTCGGTGCCGTGAGCATGAGCGCGGCAGCCATGGCCGTCGTGCCGATGCTCCAGGCAAAGATCTTCAGCGCGCCTGCCGCGGGCGAGTCGGCAGCGGGGCCGGCGGTGAATGGGATCGCCGGCGTGGATCGCATCGTGGTGCTCCCCGGCAAGACGTATCTGCGAGGCTGGGCGGGCCACGGCGAGCCACCGCAGCGCGGTCCGCGTCGCCCTGCGTCCGACTCCACGCCGGTTGTTCCAGAGGGCCCGCCGCCGAAGGTACGTTGGAGCAAGCGCTCCGGCCCGGGGCAGGTCGCGTTCGCCGATCCCGCGGCGCTCATGACCACCGCGACGTTCAGCACGCCCGGCGCGTACGTGCTCGCCCTGACCGCCGATGACGGCCAGGCCACCGCGTCGTCCACGCTGTCGGTGAAAGTCGAATTGCCGCCGCCCGCGACGCCGCTCGAGCCCATCGCCGCTGGCCGCTATTCGTTCGACAGTCCGCTGTGGAACGATCGCGCCAAGGTGCTGATGGTGAGCTGGATCCCACACTGCCTCGACCAACTCTCGAACCCCGACGTGCAGACCGGCGGCATCGACAACTTCATCGAAGCCGGCAAGAAGTTGCGCGGTGAGCCGTCCGGACCGCACAAGGGATATGTGTTCTCGAATGCGTACGTGCACAACGCGGTGGAAGCGATGTCCGTCGCGCTGATGGTCGACCCCAAGGGGGACGCCGACACCCTTGCCGCGCACCAGCGCATGCACGCGACGCTCGACGAGTGGATTCCGATCATCCTCGCCGCGCAGGAGCCGGACGGCTACATGCAGACGGCGTTCACACTGCCGCGCGTGAGCAATCGCGGCGGCGATCAAAACCCGGGACCGTTCAACCATTGGGAGCGCCGAGCCGACCACGAAGGCTACACCGGCGGCTATTTCATCGAGTCGGCGATCGCGCACTACACGATGACGGAGCACAAGGATGCCCGTCTCTACAACGCCGCGCGCAAGCTCGCCGACTGCTGGTGCAACAACCTTGGCCCCGCACCCAAGAAGGCGTGGTACGACGGCCATCAGGAGATGGAGCAGGCGATGGTGCGTCTCGGACGTTTCGTGAACGCTACCGAGGGCAAGCAGCGCGGGCAGAAGTACATCGAGCTCGGAAAGTTTCTGCTCGACAATCGCTATACCGCGGCGCGCAACGACCGCGAACGGTCCGAGTACGATCAGAGCCACCTGCCGGTGATCGAGCAGTATGAGGCCGTGGGTCACGCGGTGCGCGCCGCGTACAGCTACTCCGGCATGGCCGACGTCGCGATGGAGACGCGCGATCCCGACTACCGGAGCGCCGTGCGGTCGTTGTGGGACAACATCGTCCATAAGAAGTATTACGTGACCGGCGGCGTCGGGAGCGGCGAGACCTCGGAAGGCTTTGGCGGGAACTACTCGCTGCGGAACAACGCCTACTGCGAATCGTGCTCCGGCTGCGGCGAGATCTTCTTCCAGTGGAAGCTCGGGCTCACCTATCACGACGCGACGTACGCCGACCTTTACGAGGAAACGCTCTACAACGCTCTCCTCGGCGGGCTCGCGCTCGACGGCAAGACGTTCTACTATCCCAACCCGCTCGACGTGCGCACCGCGCGCGTGGCGTGGCACAGCGTGCCCTGCTGCGTCGGCAACATTCCGAGAACGCTGTTGTCAATGCCGACCTGGATGTATGCGCGGGGCGCCGACGGCATCAGAGTCAATCTGTTCGCCGGCAGTACCGTGATGGTGAACGACGTCGCCGGAACGAATGTCCAGCTCGTGCAGAAGACGAATTATCCGTGGGACGGGAGAGTTGCAATCACGGTCAAGCCGTCGACCGCGAAGCGATTCAGCATGTACGTCCGCGTGCCGAACCGCGGCGTGAGCGATCTCTATACGAGCACGCCGGCGGCGAACGGCATCACGTCGATTCGCGTCAATGGATCGGTGGTGACGCCCACGATCGAGCGCGGGTACGCCGTCATCAATCGCACCTGGAAATCGGACGACCGGATCGAGCTCGAGCTGCCGATGAAGATCCAGCGCGTGCGCGCGGTCGACGCCATCGAGGCCGACCGCGGCAAGGTCGCCCTTCGGTATGGTCCGCTCATGTACAGCATTGAGAATGTGGACGTGGGCAGCGTGACGAAGGTGCTGTCTCCCGACGCCCCGCTCACGACTGAATGGCGCGCCGATTTGCTCGGCGGTGTAGTGGTGATCAAAGGAGCATTCACCGACGGAAGTCCCATGATCGCGATACCGAACTACGCGCGGATGAATCGGGAGCCGGCTCCGCCGCCGCAAGCCGTTGCCGCGACGCCGCC
The DNA here is from genome assembly GCA_040002475.1 of bacterium. Lineage (GTDB taxonomy): Bacteria > Gemmatimonadota > Gemmatimonadetes > Gemmatimonadales > Gemmatimonadaceae > JAQBQB01. Next base: position 31,075 of record JBDUEJ010000007.1, read on the forward strand.
GGCTCCGGGCGCGGCTCCAGCGGCTCGGCCGCAATTGCCGGTCGTGTCGGTGGTATGGATCAATGAGCGGGCGACGTAACGCCAGCCAGACAGCGGACGATTGCTTCAACGTGTCCGATCTCGATCGTCATGGCTGCCAATCACTCCGTTCGTGTCGCGAACACGGGCTCGAGATAGCGGAGAAACACCCCTTTCATTTCGCGGATCGCGCGGCTTCGCTTGGTGCCCTTCAGCGGCGTGATCAGCGGCAGGAGCCCGCGAAAAATGCCGACGGCCACGTCAGCCGCCCATCTCAAGTCTTCGCGCTTCGCATCCGGCCTTCTCAGTTCGAATAGCGCGATGAGCCGCGCCGCCACCGTCTCGTGCAAAACCTGGATGCGACCGGCCAACTCCGGCGACGCGGCGGCGCCCAGGAACAGCGCCTCGAACGCCGGAGCGCGACGATGGAAATCGAGGAACGGATCGACCGTCGCATCGACCAACTCGGCCAGTGGAACCGTCGCGATCGTGCCGTGGAACACGCTCGCATGCAGTCCCTCCAATTCTTCGGCGTATTGCGCCGCCAAGGCCTCGGCGAACGCCTCCTTGTTTGGGTAGAACTGATACAGCGATCCCGGTGAGACCGAGGCGCGGGAGGCGATGAGGTTTGTCGTCGCGCGGGCGTACCCGACTTCGGCGAAGACGCTTTCGGCGGCGCGCAGCAGGCTCTCCATCCTCTGCTTGCCGCGATCCTGGCGTCGGGGTTCGAATGCTCGTTCGCTGCTCATGCGAGGTGTCGTTCTGCGCATCGTGTCACGTGCTCACGGAACCAGGACGATCTTTCCAATTCCAAGATATGCGAGCAAAGACTCGTGTTTGTCAAGTGTCAGTCGATCCGGCTGTTCGGGCGAGTGGAATGGCCGTGTCTCGACAGACGTCCCTCGGGACAACGAGAGACGATCCGGCCGGATGGCGCACTGTGCCATCGCATCCAGACGGCCACCCTCGTCATCCAGTACGCTGTGGCGGCGCGCTCTCGAGGCGACTCAACGCTGAGTTTGCGAATAGCTGGGTTTCGGCTATCGCGACGGACGGAGGTGAACGACGGCAGGCGGCGGGCCGTCGAATGATTTGCGGCCCGCAATAATCACCCGAAGTCGCTTCACGACCGGCGGCAACCACACGCTGTAGTTCGCAGTCGACAACGCGGTGTTGCGAACGCGAAGCTCGCCGGGCAACACGACAAGCGCGTCGCTCTCTGCGCCCCCGCCGGCGACGACCCGTGCCGTTATCTCCGACTGCGTCGTGCCCTCGGCGTACAACACTCCGGCGCTTGGCACCGAATCGAAGCGTACGATAAAGACGGCACCTGCGGGAGCAAACGATATTGACGTCGCAGATTGGTTCGTCGTCTGCGGGCTCGGCGTGAGAACGCGTATGGGCGAGTGACTCGTTTCCGAACGCGACTGCTCGATGCGGCTCTGGATCCAATGGCGCGCGGGGCTGGCCGCAGCGGCCGCGGAAAGAATCACGACCGCTGCGGCGGCTTGCCACGCCGGCCGCCGCCGCAACGGAGTGGTGCGGCGCGCTCCCGCGGCAAGGTGGCGACGGAACGTATTTTCCGACACGGAGGGAATCGGAATCGCCGAGAGCGCGTCGCGCACTCGATCCGAATGCGACTCGACATCGACGCGCCGCGCCCAACAGACGTCGCAATGATCAACATGGTCTTGCGCGGCGTCGAGCTCCGCGCTGCGTTCACCGGCTTTGCTGTCGGTGAGCGCGAGGATCACACCGACGCTCACGTGCGCGTTCGCCAAGGGGTCCGGCGCGGGCGTCGTCATAGTGCCTCTCGGTCGACGGTCGTCTCGCGCGCGAGGCGTTCCAGCGTTCGCGCCAACAGCGTGCCGACCGAACCCGTCGTTGTCCCCACCGCCTCGGCGATCTCTCGATGAGAGAATCCTTCTTCACGCATGAGAATCGCTATGCGCTCCTTGTCGCTCAACCGGCTCAAGGCGGCTATCACGACACGCTTCCGTTCGTCGGCTTCGACGTGTGCGTGCGGGTCGCGCGGCGCATCGGCCATCGTTCGCTCGCCGCGACCCCAGAGCAGGCGGGTGCGACGGGCCGACGTCCGGCGAAGCTCGAACACGTAATTCGTGCCGACCCTGAAGAGCCACGCGCGCTCGACTGTGCCCATGGATGGGCGCTCGAGCAAACGCACGAACGCTTCCTGGGCAGCGTCGGCCGCGACGTCGGCGTCTCCCGAGAGGCGAACGAGGTATCGATAGAGCGCTTCATGATGATGCTCGAATAACTCCGAAAGGCGATTCACGCGTGATCGAGCACAGTGGCGTCAGCGCACCACGAGCCGAAGCCCGATCGTCGGTACGAGCTTGACCGGTGCGTCGAACACATCGTGGTCGCGGCACTGTGCGCTTGCCACGGGTGGCCGCGAGCCGTTCTCGCAGTAGCCCGAGACCTCATACCACGTCGCATTCGATCGGCCAAGCATATTTTGAGCGCCGGCGAAGGCAATGAGCCGCACGTTCCGAATGACCCGCGTGTAGTCGATCGAGACGTCGAGGCTCGAGTACGCCGGCAACCGCTGCGCATTCGGCGCCTCGCGAACCGTCGGCAGCACGGCGCCCGAGGAGCCGGGCGCGGGACTGTCCACCATCCGTGTGAACGGTGCACCGGACGTGAGCATGTACGCGCTCCCGAGATTGACGCTGCCCAGGTGGATCGACATCACCGCGTCGAACGCGTGGGTCCGCGTCGCGGGGCTGGGAAAGGAAAGCCCGCTCGCATGCATGGTTCCGTTGCCGTAGCTATACGCGACGATTGCCGTCGCGGGCCCCGTCAACTTTCGCGCGCTCACTTCGGCGCCGCGCGCCACTTCCGACGCATTCACGAACAAGGGTCGTTGAAACAGCGAACCCGGCGTCGGATCATCGGCGATCGCTCCAGTCGTGCGGCGCGCGTAGACGTTCGCGGCGACAAGCACTCCGGTCGAGACCCACTGCTCGACGCCGGCCATCACGTTGTCGATGGACATCACCGGCACGTCACCGCCGCTCACGAGCCACGACGTCGGCAGCGTTTGACCCTGACCCAACGCGGGAGCGTCGATCCCTTGGACATACTGGTGGACGCGACTCACGCCTCCCGAAACCCGCGTGTTGGGTGACAGCGCGAGAAGGGCTTGCATGGAACCCGCTGGGCGCACGGCGTCGAGGCCATGCGAGCCGCCAGCGTCGAGCCGCAGCCCGCTCTCGATCGTGATGCGGTCGCCGAGCGCCGACCGGCGTTCCGCCCACAGACTTCCGTAGGTGAGCGCATCGGCCCGCGCCGCGACTGCGAGCGCAAGGTCATCCTCCCCGGGACTCTTGTGTGTGCCTTGAATGGACGTCCGCTGTGCGATGACGTCGTATCCGAACGTGGTGACATTGTCCGTCGGCAAACGCGCTGCGACCCGTCCGCCGAACGTCAGGTAGTCGACGTTGGATGTTACCGGGGAGAGTGTCGGGGTGGCGCCGGCGGCCGGCACGGTGATCCATCGGTTCGAGCTCGACTCGAAGCTCGAGGCGCCGAGCGTGTTCGCCATCGCGAATGGCCCAAGTGGCGTCGTGAACGTTACGCGTCCAAGCGCATTTGCCCATTCCTGATTTGTCGCGTCGCTTCCGAACTGACTGACACCAATGCGCGCGTCGCGCGTGACCAACCCACTTGTCGCGAGTCGTCGCCCGCCGCCGAGATCGAGGTCGCCGCGGACGGTGGCCTGCGCATCACGATATGAGCGTTCGCTCAACGCCTCCGAAAACGCGCCGTCGCGCGGCAGCCAATGCCCAAGCGACTGTTGTGCCGTCACGAGAAAGCCCGCCGAGTTGTCCGAGCGAGCCCGCTCGACGGAGGCGCCGGCGCCGAACTGCGATAGCTCCGCCGACCCGCGCCATGCGCCGTTGCCGGAGGCCGGTCGCGACTGGACGTCGATCTGCGTTGCTCCCTCGCCGCCCAGGGACACAGGCCGGACCCCGGGATGTAGAAACGCACCGCCGATGGCGGCGGTGCTCACGCCCGACGTTCGGCCGAGCACTCCGAGCGGATCGAACAACGGAACACCATCGAAGTACAGGCGATTGTGATCCCAGCGATTGCCCCGCACCCACAGCTTGGCGGACCAGTCGTCGAACGGCGCTACGCCGGGCAAGCGTTGCAGGGAGCGCAACACATCGCTCCCGCCGAGTGTTGCCGATTCGGCGACGTCTTGCAGGGTGAGCTCGCGGGCGTCGGTCGAGAGAAATGCCGCTTGCCGCGTGCGCACGGCGGCGAGTCGAGGATCCTCACCGAGCGTGTTCGTTCCGTCGTTGAGCGACGAGTGCGAGTCGTGGGCACGAACCTCGACCGGGCGCAGACGGACGGGAAGCACGACGAGCCCGATGGAGAGCGCGGGCGTTCCCGCGTCGCCGAGACGGACGTCGATCGTCGCCGGTTCGTATCCCATCCGCTGGATGCGGAGCCGAAATGCGCCGATTGGTAAATCCGTGAACCGATATTTCCCCGCCGCCGATGTCGTCACGGTGCGCGCGAGCGTCAGCGACGACGTGCCCGGTGTGTCGAGCAAGACACCAAAGCCGTTGGCGGGCGCAAGGGTGACTAACGCGCCGGCGAGCGGCGTGGCCGTGGTGGCGTCGATGACCGAGCCGTTGATGGTTCCGCCAAACGCAGGTTGTTGCGCCGCCGCGCCGGCGATGGCGACGGCAATGAGGAAACTGGAAACAAGGTGCATCACGCGACGGCCATCGTCGATGTCACTTGATCGTCATGAGGACTACGTTACCGCGCGGTCCGGCGGTGGTATAGACGGTTCGCTGCGTTTTGGGATCGGTATAGCAACCGCACGCGGGAGACGTCGCGAACACCGTGACGTATGCCTGCCCGGCCAGGCCGAAGATCGACCGGACGTTGGCCCCCGGCAAGGAGATTGAGAACGTCGACAACTTTCCGGTGAAGTCCAATCCGTTTCCATACAAGAGATAGGTTGCGGGGTCGGACGACACCGCGCTGCTCCCGCCGAAAACGGCGTATACCGCGCCGAACTTGGCATTTGCTGGAGGAGGCGCTGACAGGTGTCCGTCCACGAGAAAGGTCTCCCGTCCTGCGACCGTAACGACGTGGATACTATCGATGACCGCCTGCTGAAATGGCGCCTGGCCCATCGTAACAATGTCGACGGTTGTCGACGGGCTCTTCACGGTTTGGTTGGGAATGCGCATGGTGGCATACGGCGCTTTCGTGAACGTGAGGGCGCGTTGACCGGCGGGCGCGCCGTCGATGTGCCAGGCGCCGCTCTTGTCGGTCGTCGCGTGCGTCGCAAACCCATCCACGGCGACGTCGATGCCGGAAAAGTCGTCGGGGAAGTTCCCCCATGCGTCCTGCAGGAGCACCGTGCCCGACACCGTCGCCGGGTCTGGACTGACCGTGTCGCCTCCGCATGCGTGCAGGGCGAGACCCAAGCCAACGAGGAGGGCTCGGCCCATTGCCGGAGCAAATCGGAGAGCGCGATTGCGTCGGAAACTCTCATATCGCGGTTCGGTCATGTCGTTTGTTGTGTTCGTGGTAGGCGAGCGGAATGCCGGGCGGGGGCGCGTGGCCGAACCGTAACGAGTCGGCTATCCCGTGTAATGCGCGAGGCGTGTGCTTTCTGTCGCGTGCCCTTCGCCCGGCCCGAGACGCGGTCAGGCGGCCGCGACCACCGGAGCGACCGCTCGCTGAACGCACGCCGTGAGCTCCATCGGCCCGAACGGCTTGGAAAGGGTCAGCGTGATCGCGTGGTCATTCATTGGCTCGGTCGGATCCGTTGCGCCGGTGTAGCCCGACATGACCACGGCGGGCAGCAGTGGCCGATCCGCGCGCAGCAGTCGCAGCAACTCCCATCCGTCCATGCCCGGCATCATCAAGTCGGTCACGACGATGTCGCAACGCTCCTTGTCACGGCGCCAGTGGACGAGCGCGTCTTCGGCGTGCTGCGCTTCGATGACGACATGGCCGGCACGCTCGAGGATCCGCCGCACAGTGTTTCGGACCGGCGCCTCGTCTTCTACGAGGAGAATTGTGAGACGTTGTACGTCCGCCGCGGTGTCGGGCGTACCCGCCTCGAGGTCTGCCGCATCAAACGCCTGTGGCTCCAACAGGGGAAACCAAACGCAGACCTCGGTCCCTCGCGCTGGCGCATTCTTCACTTCGACTGAGCCGCCCAACGCCGCGACGATACCGTGAACGATCGACAGACCGAGGCCGGTGCCCTGGCCGCGCGGCTTTGTGGTGAAGAAGGGTTCGAACACGCGCGCGCGTGTTTCCGCGCTCATGCCGCTTCCCGTATCGCTGACGGTGAGCAGGGCGTGTGGTCCCTCGTCGGCCATTTTCGTGGCGGTTTCGATGACGATGGTGCCGCCGTCGGGCATCGCATCGCGCGCGTTGACCACGAGGTTCATCAGCACCTGTTGAAGCTGCGTCACGTCGGCGTTCACGTGAATGTCGTCGACGCAGTAGCGCGGCTCGATGCGAATTCGCGTCCCGACGAGTCGCGCGAGCATGTCCAGCGTGTCCGCAACCATGGCATTGAGATCCACGCGAGCGGTCTCCACGAATTGCCGTCGTCCGAAGGTGAGCAGTTGGCGCGTGAGCGAGGTCGCGCGCAGCGCCGAGGTGATGGCCGCCTCCACATCGAGGCGCGCGGCGTTGTGCTCGGGAATTTCCGAGAGGGCCAACTCCAGATTTCCGATGATCGCCGTGAGGATATTGTTAAAGTCGTGCGCGATGCCGGCCGCCAACTGGCCCACCGCTTCGATTTTCTGGGCGTGTTGGAGTTGTTCGTCGCGTTCGCGCAGCGCCCGCGCTGACGCGCGGATCTCCGTGACGTCGCGCGCGACGGCAATGAACGATTCCACCGCGCCCGACGCGTCGAGCTGCGGCGCCAGGCGCACGGAGAATTCCCGGTCGCCCGCCGGCGACGGCATCGTGACCCCGAATGCCGCGGGGACATGCGTCGCCAAGACGCCGGCGATCGCCGTTTGCCACTGATCGGCAAAGTCGGGCGCCGCCCCGATCAGTGCTCCGATTTGTGCGTGCGTCAGCCCCGCCAACTCCGTCGGCGCCAGGCCGATTGTCTGCGCGAGCATCGTATTCGCAAACACATGTCGCCCGGCTAGGTCAAGGCGCGCGATGGCATCCGGCGCATCTTCGACCAGTGCACGCGACTCCTCGATTCGGCGCCGGTCTGCTTGAGCAGCGATCGCCGATTGTTGCGCCGACCGGCGAATCAACACGAGGGCGCACGTCGCCAGTCCTACGCCAAGGATCAACGTGCAGAAGCCCAGAGCGACCGCGAGCTCCCTGGTGGCCTCGCCGAGCGCACCGGAAAAGCCCAATTCCTCGGTCGTCAGCCATCGGTCGGTTGCCCGCACTCGATCGAAAAGGAGGGCTGACGCTCCGGCCTGTTCGTGGGCGGCGACAAGCTCGCGCGCGAGCGCGCGCAACGAATCGATGCCGTTGTCACCGTGCTCCCAATGCTGGATGGCGACCTGGACGATTGGCAACCGTCTGAAGATGGAAAAGAGATGTACCATCGCCGGCGCGTCGGCGGGATTGACTCCTCCTTCCACGAACGCACGCGCGGCGAACGCGTAGTCGGGATTGGGCTTCTCGAGCGCGAGTCGGCCTCGGCGGTCTGCGGTTGGCGCCACCAACGCTTGTTCGAACGCCGCCGGATCGAGTATCCGACCGTGCGCTGCCGCTTCGTAAAGCGTGATCACCGCGCTCTTTTGTCCTTTGGACCACTGACTCTCGGCGCCCACGTACGCCGCCGCGGTGTTCTCCAGCAACAGTGACGCCCAGCTCATGACGACCAAGACCATCACGAAGAATGGAATCGCGAGGTCGAGCCAGGGGACGCGGCGAATCCGAGCGGCACCGTCTCGTGTTCTGACGGACAACGAGGCGTGCTGATGCGGAAGGATGGCGTGCATTCACTCCGTCCTTGAAGCACTCACATAAGGCAATCTCCGCGCCGAGCGCTGCCCGTGGAGCGGAAGGGCCTGTGCAACATTTCTAATGGCAAAGTCATGAGGCGTTGAGCGTGGTCGAATCGCCGCCGCGGTCCCGCACCATCGTTTCTCACAAAGATCTTTTATTCAGAGCTGATTATATCGCGCGGGTTGATCGGGTGCTCGCGCTGGTGCGTCGATGGTTGGCGCAAGAGGCTTTCGCGTGCCGTATCGAACTGCGCGCTGCGCGATCGAATCCTTCGCGTCGGACGCCACGCGATAGGCGGCACCGTGGCGTGGGCGGCGGATGGCCCATGCCAAACCCCGCCGGGAATTCCTTGCTTGCCGGGCGGGTAGCCGCGACCGTACGTTGTGGATGGACAAACGAACGAGGGTGACGTGAAGAAAGAGGAAGCGGTCGACAGTCTCGACAGGGCCGGCCAGACGATTGGCGAACTCTACGCGCGCGCCTGGTCCACAGCCCTGTATCCGACGCAGCACGGATGGGGTCCGAGCATCGCGTGCATCGCCGCCATCCCGGTCTTGAGCATGGCCTCGCTCGGTCAGATGGTCGGTGCAGCGGTGGTGCAGCAGGTTCCGTCCGAAGTGTTCGATACGCTCTCGAACATCGGCAAGCCTAGCACGCCCGACAAGAACGATTAAATCGCGGTGTTCGCTCCCGTTCGATCTCGCGGGCGATTCTGATTCACGCTGCGCCGAGTGCTTTGATGAGCTGCACCTGTCCGGCGTGATAGACCGCGTGGCAAGCAATCCCGAGCACCAAGTCGAATTGCTCGGCGTTGGAAAGAGGAGACTGCACGCGACCCGCGCTGATGTCGGCGAGAAGGCCGGCGAGCCCGTGTTGCGAGTCCTTTAACAATGCGGTGATCTCAGCCCAGCCGAGCCGAGTGTCGTCCGACAGCGCGAACCAATCCTCGCCGTCAAGGACAAACGGCTCGGGTGCCACCCCCGACAGTTGGGCGGTCACGGAGCGAACGCACCAGGCGTGGTGCACGGCGACCTCGGCGATGTTGTGGCGGGCGGGCCCGGGGCGCCAGAACGCGGCTTGCGGCGAGACACCTGCCACAGCGGCCTTGAGGTCGGGCCCGTGCCAGGCGCCTGGTCCGTAGCTTTCTTCGAGGAGGCGGATAGTGACGCGCGGATCGAACGCCGTGACAACGGTTTTTGTGGCGATTGCGGTACTCATTGAGGCTCCTTGTTAGTCTTCGGGTGACCACCTGCGCGACCGCGCCTGCCCGTGTGGGCGCGACACCGACCGCACTCATCGAGCATGCTACGGCATTTGAACGATCCCGTCTTGGGAAAAATTGCCTCCGGTCTCGACGCCGCTTTGTCGCACCGGCAGTCGAGCGGCTCGGTGGGTCATGTTGCCTCCACGCGTCTGGCGCGGGGCGATGGATGGTCCGTGGATGACGTGATCTGCACATCCGGTCCCGCGGATCGTTCATTCGAGGAAGGGCACGGGACCGTCTCGATCGCGATCGTGGCCGCGGGAAGTTTTCAGTATCGATCGAGATTCGGTCGCGAGGTCATGACGCCGGGCTCTCTCCTGCTTGGAAACGCCGGCGACTCGTTCGAATGCAGCCACGACCATGCCGCCGGGGACCGATGCATCGCGTTCCACTACGCGCCGGACGTGTTCGAGCGGTTGGCGGCGGACGCCGGTGTGAAACGTGGCGAGCGGACCTTTCGTGCGTCCCGCGTCCCGCCGATTCGCGCGCTGTCACCTCACGTGGCTCGCGCGTCGGTCGCGCTGGCAACATCGGCACCGCCGGCAACGTCGGTGTGGGACGCGATTGCAATTCAGATTGCCGCTCGCGCCATCCGATTGTCGGCGACGGAAACGAAGAGTCCGTCCGCGCCGTCGTCGGCTGCCGTGGCTCGTGTGACGGAGAGCGTACGATCCATCGAGCGCTCCGCCGTCGAGCCCTGGACTCTCGAGCAACTCGCTCGCGATGCGGGACACAGTCTGTTTCACTATTTACGAACGTTCCGGCGGATCACCGGTGTGACACCCCATCAATTCATTTTGCGGGCACGCCTTCGTGTCGCGGCCATGCGTCTGGCGACTGAGGACTCGAAGGTCATCGATATTGCGTTTGGCGTGGGGTTCGAGGACGTCTCGAACTTCAACCGATCATTCCGGCTCGAGTTTGGCGTTGCGCCGATGGAGTATCGGCGCCGCGTCGCAACGCCCGGGTTGATCCACTCGTCGCTCTCAGGACGGACGTGCACGTGATTACACAATGATGACACGACGAGAGGCGATCGCGCTGCTTGGCTCTTTGTCCGCCGGAACATTGTGGTCGTCGACCGAGCGCCGCGCGCTCGCCGAGCCAGGGCAGGGCGACGCCACTCCTCCACTCACGCCGGGAACGCCACTATCGCCGGAGCGCGTCGCGCTGATCGATGCGTTCAAAAAGGAATCGGAGGGCGTCCAGGCGAGCTTCGAGCCACGAACCCACAAGAGCGATTGGGTGATGCCGTATCGCCTGTTCCGACCGAAGGCGCCGGGAAAACTGCCGCTTGTTCTGTTTCTGCACGGCAGCGGAGGACTGGGCGACGACAACGTGAAGCAGATGGGGTTGGGCAATATTTTCGGCACGCGTGTGTGGGCGCTTCCGAAGAACCAGACGAAGTTTCCGTGCTACGTCGTCGCTCCGCAGACAGACCGTGGATGGATGCGCTACGGCCCTCCGAGTCCGGGCGACTCGGTCGCGAGAGTCGTCCCAGGATTGGGCGACGGCGCACGACTGGCGCTGGAAATTGTCGACGCATTGCGGCGAGAGTTCGCCATCGACGAGCGGCGTATCTATGTGATGGGCCAATCGATGGGCGGCGGCGGAGCGTGGCACCTGACCGCGCAGCGGCCGCAGTTGTTTGCGGCGGCCGTGACGTGTTGCGGCAGTCCCACGCTCGAGAGCGCACTCGAGTCTGCACGCACCCCCATTTGGAATTTTCACGGGACTGCCGACCAGACCGTTCCGGTCGCCGTGTCGCGCGATCGCATCGCGGCGTTGCGAAGGGCAGGTGCACGTCCGCTAGCTACGGAATACGCAGGCGTAGGCCACAGCGTGTGGGAGTGGGCGTTCACCGAACCAGAACTGGCAAAGTGGTTGTTCGCTCAACGTCGTTCGGGCTGAGCTTCCCGCGAGCGTAGGGCAAACGGCTGAGCCCGAGTCCCTTCGCCTTTCGGCCAGGGTGTGGACGCCGTACCGTTTAGGCGCGATTCAGTCTATCCGGCCCACACCATTGGCGACGACGGAGAACAGACCATGCAGCGTTCGATCCGAACGATTCGAAATCTGGCATTGACGATACCGGCGATTGTCGCGCTGCTGTCCGTGCGCAGCACGCCGGCCGTTGCCCAGTTGTACGCGTCGGACGCCGCGTCGGTCAAAGGCGGCGACTTGCTGGATCGCGACTACTGGCGCGCGAAGTGGGATTCCATGCGTCTCGATGAAGCCATCAAGGAGCGTCAACCCGAAGGCGCGATTCTGATGTCCGTGATTTCGCAAACGCAGCTTCTGGATGAATTGGTCAAGAAGTATCCCAACGATCAGGACTTCAAGACCTGGAAGGAGCACGCGGAGGGGATCAAGGGGAAAATCAGTCCCAACGCCAACCGGAGCGACAGCTTCAAGCCCGGGTCTCTCTGGAACGAGATGAACTACCGGGAAGCATACGTCAACTACAACTACGCGAAGGTAGCGATCGACAAAAAGGATTGGGCCGCCGCGAAGGATGGATTGAACTACGCCGACAAGAATCTCGGCTTTCTGCTTGACCGGGTAAAGAAGGACGATCGCGTGAGCGCATGGCCGGACGGCGCCGCCAAGTGGGTCACCGACGCGTCGACGGAGGTCGTCAAGATGCACGCGCAGGTAAACGCCAAGCTGAAATAGGCGGCGCGGGGGCGTCGCAGGTGTTCACCCTTCGCACGCACGTTCTCATCTGCGGCGCGCTCTTCGCTGCGCTCATCGGCATCGCCATGCTTGGCAATGTGCTGCAGGCCGCGGGCATGCGAGCGCCGGCCGGCGCCGGTCGTACCGTCGCCGTCGTCTGCTACTTCGCGTTATTCGCGGCGTTTGGTCTATCGACGATCCCTGTCATCGTAAAACTGGTTCTTGCCGGCCAGATACAGGTCGGCACTCAGGATGTCGCGATCGTTGCCGTTGCCATTCGTCGTCAGAATACCATCATCTGGTTGCTGTGGGGTGCGATGGGGGCCGGTCTGCTCATCGCGATCCCCGCTGCGGCGGTCGGCGGGATGTTTGGCGACGGACCGCAACGCGCGTTGCGCGGAATGTTCAAACCCCCCAACCTCGGCGTCCTGGCAGCGAAGCCGAACATGGCGCTGAACGACATGGTCGCACAGTCCACAATCAAGCTCGACCTTCGATATGCGCACTCCGCAATTGCCGGAGGAAGAGACGGCGTCTTTGACTTCAAGATCCCCGGCACGACGCTCACGTTTCCCGGTGCGCGCTACTACTTCATCACCACGTACAGCAGCGATCCCAAACGGATCGAGGCCGTCAACGTCGGCATCTCGCCCGATAAGAGGGCGTCCACGGCTATCGATTTAGCGGACGCAGCGCTACGAGCGCGACTCGCGAGCGACGGCTGGCTGGTCGGCCACGAGGTCTATCGGACCGACGAGGACCCAAGCTTCACGGCGGCCGTAGCGAAGGGGACGAAGGACGACATTGGCTCAAGGACGATGTCGTGCTGACTATCAGCCGAAAGCGCATGGACGACGCGAGACCAGGCGAAGACACGGCGACCGCCGGCGAATGGGTTCAGGTTCTCGACTTGTGGGCGGCCAAGACCTACTCCGGCTTTGACCGCTTCGTTTTTCAATCGCCGCGCGGCGGACATGAAACCCAGTAGCACGGCGGGGGCACGGCGGGAGCCGGCAGTAGCTGGCTCGCGACACAGCAATTCAGGCTACGTCTATTCGGAGGTGTCTTCAATGTTGCCTCGCAAACTCCAGTTCTCATATCTGGCCCTCGCGATTCCGATGCTCTTTGCCGGACCCCCGGCGATCCAGTCCGGCCGCGGACTCATGCATGGGTACGTGGCGTTTGAAGACATCTCATACAACGAGGTGACGCAGGGCGCGATTCACGCCAAGGTCGAGCTGCGCGGGAACACGAAGAACAACAGCGCCCTGTACACGGCGGAGACGAACGAACGCGGCGCGTACGACATACCGTCCATTGGAGCCGGTGAGTACACTCTGACAATCTCGGCACCAGGGCACGCCAGCTATCGAATCGACGTTCTGATTCCGTCGGACTTTGAATGCCGGCTTGCGACAATGCTCAGGAAGAAGTCGGGGGCTCGGCCGTAAGCGACGGTGACGCGAACGCGCGGTGGTGAGTTGGGCATACAACCCACTCACCAAAGGACCCGTGCGACTTCGTATATCGGTACTCGTACTTGCGTGCGGACTCTCGGCCTGCGCCGACACGACCGCACCCGACGACACCACGCTCGTTGGAGAGTGGGCAGCGCCGGCCGAGACCCTGGCGAATGGATCCTCGTATCAGGTGCTGCTCACCATTCGCCGCGACAACTCGTACTCCACCGAAACGCAGAACTTTGCGTCGCTGGCTGCTCAGGCGAAGGGAGAGGTGTCGAGATACACCCGATTCGAAGGCACGTATCTCGTCCGTAACGACAGCCTGTTCACGCACCCGGACCGTTGGATTTCCTGGGACAGCGCCAACGGACCGAACTCGCCCGTTCAGGTGGTGCCGGTCGATCCCGTGATCGCACACGCACTGGCGGACGGAATGTATCTCGAGCTTTCGGGCGAAGCACTCGTGCTGCACTACATCAGCTTCCCGGTCGACGAGCCGGTGGAAACCACACAGACTTTTCACCGCGTGCACTGACCGGGGCGGTGGCCCGCGCCCGATCGGCTATCGCGGTGTCACCTTCACGAAGACCGTGCCGTGACGCGGGACAACGCTGGAAAACTCGCCGTCGACCACGCCGAGCTCCTTTTGCCGCCACAGATCGCGAACGGCGTGCTTGCCCTTGATCCCAAGCTCGCTCCACCGCACGGTAACGGTCATGTCCATCTCGTCGCGGTTGAACAATCCCACGGCGAGGGAACCGTCGGCGAGCGGACGCGCCCAGGCTTCGAGCTCGTCGTTTCGTGAAATGCGATCGGCCGCCTTGCCCAGTGCATCCTGGTGAACGGCGAGCACCTCGTCGTTGGTGACGAGGTTGAGCTCGAAGTCATCCATTTGCGTCAGATCGTTGCCCAACAGCAGCGGCGACGCGAGCAGCGTCCACAACGTGATGTGCACGTATTGCTCGTTCGCCGTGAGTCTCGAATCGCGAAGACGCGGCCCCCAACCCACTTTGCCGATGACGAGCATGTCGGGGTCATTCCAGTGCCCGGACGACGCATACTTGGAGTTGCCCACCTGACGGAATCCGATTCCCGCCATGCTCTCCCACGTGTCGGTGATGTCGCCGGTCGTCCGCCACGAATTGCCTTCGACGCCTTTCTCGGCGCCCCATTCCCAGACGTTGCCCCAACCATATTGGCAGATCGAGTAGAGGATGTCGCGCGGCACTTGGTTGAGCGCCGCGCGCGCAACCTGATACGGACGCTTGAGCACCGGCAGCTGTTGGTTGGTTTCGCCCGGCGCGAGGACGCTCGAGTAGCCGCACCAGTCGTACTTCAAGTAGTCGACGCCCCACGATGCGAATGTTTGAAAGTCCTGCAGCTCGTGCTGCCAACTGGCCTCGAGGCGCTGGCAGGTCGTGGGCCCGGGGCCTGAGTAGATGCCGAACTTGAGACCCTTGGCGTGGATGTAGTCGCCGAGCCCCTTCATGTCGGGGAATTTCTTGTTCGTCAGCATGGCGCCGTCGGGGGCGCGGACCGGTCCCTCATACAGCGGATCCGAGTCGCGGGCGCTGCGCTCCCAACCATCGTCGAGGTTGACGTAGGTCCAGCCGTGGTCGGCGAGGCCTTTGGACACCATGGCGTCCGCGGCGGCACGAGCGAGCGAATCGCTCACGGCGCGCCCGAACGCATTCCAACTGTTCCACCCCATCGCGGGCGTGAGCGCGAGTTGACCCTCGGCCACGAACGTGAACGGCTTTGACGTCGAGCCTGCGGCATTCTTCGCGGTGAACGTCACGGGATAGCGTCCGCGCGCGCCGATGGTACCGCGGATGATCCCGGTGGCCGCGTCGAGAGTGAGGCCCTTGGGCAAGTTCGCGGCGCCATACGTGACGGGACGCGTTCCTGTAGTAGGAATCTTATACAGCACCGGATGACCGGGTGTCACGCCGACGAGAGACGGTCCGTTGATGCGCGGTGTCGGGCCTGGCGGCGGCGTGAGCACTTCACGCGCCTCGACCGGTACGTCGATCGCCGTTGGCGGTGCCGCGACGACCGAGAATTTCGCGTCGGCCCAATCAGCCGCGACGGGCCGACTGCCGTCCACCGGCTTCACCTGAAGCACCAACGTCTTGATGCCATGCACGTCGACGCTCAGACCTTCGGGAGCGTCGCCGAGCACTACGGGCTTGCTCACGTGCAGAACTCGTCCATCGCCGACGACTCGGAAGACGATGGGGATCGGTGGCGGCGCGGGCGCGGGCGCCGCAGCCGGGGCCGCGGCCCCGGCCGGCGGCGGTACGGGCGGATTGTCGTCCGCTCCCACCATGGCAGAGAAGCGCTCGGCGCCTCCGCCGAGGTTCACGAACAACACGCTCGTCGCTCGCGTCCCCACACCCTCGGCGAATTCCTTCCCACCGATGCGGATGGTGCGACCGTCGACGGATTTGTTCGCTTGCGCGACGGTCTGTGTCTGTCCGCCACGCCCGCCGCCCGCCTGCACGCGCATCTTGCTCAGCTCGAGTGATGCGAGGGGCACATCTGCCGCGTGCGTCGGCCACGCCGCCGCCGCCAACACGGACGTAACTGCAACGAGCAAGAAATATCGTCCGGCAATCCGCGCCTGATCGTTCATTGCTGTGCTCCGTATAGCGTTCGAATTGAAGAGACATACCCATCACGGCGGCTGCGAATCCGAATCCGTCACCCGAGGGACGCCGCAACCCGCTCCGACGCAAGCGGCGTTCAGAATTCGGTCGAGCTCGTCGTTGACACACTGGGCGTTCCCGAACCTCACGACGTTCTAGGTTTTCAACGGCTTCTTTTTTGCCGCCGGGAACAGCACGTTGTTCAGAATCAGCCGGTATCCCGGTGAATTCTTGAAGAGCGAGAGGTCGGTGGGCGGATTGCCGATCCCGTGCCGCGGGTCTTCAGGGTCGTGACCGCCGTAATACGTCCACGTGCCCTTGCCGTAATCGCCATGCAGGTACTTCACCCATGGCGCGCTCTCTTCGTTGGCGAGCACGGTCACGCCCGGCTTGAGCACGGCCTTGTTAAAGCTCGTGGTGACGCCATAGAAATCGTTCACCACCGCGCGGTGGTTCTGAACGAGCATTGACGGAACCGGATCGATCTTTGCCGAAAAGTTGAATAGCGTGAATGTGCCGAGCGGCTGCTGTCGTCCGGGCACGTTCACCTGATGGCCGTCGATGTCGCTCATCGAGTTGACGAAGGGCGACTGCTCGAGGTGCGCGTCATGAAAGGCGAAGGTGCGTTTCCAATCCATTTTGCGATCGGCGTCCGGATCCATCGGCGTGCCATCGACGAAGCTCTGGGCGATGTCGACTCCTTTCCCGGCGATCGCGAGCTCGATCGTCTCGGTCGCGCCGCACATCGCGAAGAGAAAGCCACCACGGTCCACGAACTCGCGAATCTTTTCGGCCACATCTTTCTTGAGACCCGGCATGTTGCCGAACCCGAGCCGCTTGGCGGACGCCGTGTTCTTCTGCAGGAGATCGATGAACCACGGCGCATCGCGATAGGTCAGATAGAACTTGTTGAGCTGCCCGGTGAAGTCTTCGTGGTGCAGGTGAAGCCAATCGTATTTCGAGAGATCGCCGTGCTCGACTTCGTCGTCGTAGATGGACGTGTATTCGATGCCGGCGTACTTGAGCGCGATCGTAACCGCATCATCCCACGGCAGGGCGTCGGGCGGAGTGTAGACGGCAACCTTCGGCGCCTTCTCCAGCGGCACGGCTTCCATATTGTTGGCTGCGATCTCGCCGCGAATCTGACCGAGGCGCCCGTTGTCGATCGGCTCGATGGTGATCCCGGCCAAACCGGCCTGGCGACGCAGTTCGGGCGTGTCGGCGAGGAGGAACGCGCCGCCGCGGTAGTTCAACAGCCACTCCGCCGATGCTCCCGACTTGATGGCGTTGTACGTCAGACCATACGCCTTGAGATGATTTTGCTGGGCGTCGTCCATCGGGACGAGCAGCCGCTGCGCGAGCGCGAGGGAAGGGGCGTGCGCCACAAGGAGCACGGCGGCGGCGACGAATGTTGCGTGTCGCCGGATTGAAGACTTCGCGAATTGGAGAGACATCGATCGCAACGGTAGCCGGCTGCGGGAAAGATGGCGTTCTCAGGCACGTCCGATGAGTTGGTCGGGCCTGCTGACGCGGGCGTGATGCACCCTCGTGAGAATCTTGTTCGGAGGACCATCCCCGCGCCAGCAGGCAAACTCGGAGCCACTCCGACGACCCTGTAGAAAGAGTCCGCCTATTCGGCCCGCAGCGTCAGCGCCGGATCGACCGCTGACGCCCGGCGAGCCGGGATGTAGCTGGCAACCGCGGCCACGGTCAACAGCGTGAGGGTTGCCGCCGCCAGGCTGATCAAGTCGCGTGGAGCAACGCCGAATACGAGACTGCTCATTGCACCGGCAAGGGCGAGCGCGACGACGAGACCGATTGCCGCACCGACGATGGCCGTCGACAGGCCCTGCCGAACGACCAAACGCGTCACGTCGCGGCGAGTCGCGCCGAGCGCGACGCGAATACCGAACTCACGCAACCGCTGCGTCACGCCGTACGATACGACTCCATACACGCCAACCGCCGCGAGCAATAGCGCGATCCCGCCGAACGCTCCGATGAGTGTCATCGTCAATCGCCGTTGGGCGAGCGACCGCCCCACGACGGCGGTCATGGTCCGCACATCGTAGACAGACTGTTCCGGATCGACCGAGCGGATCGCCAGCAGGACCGGCGCGATGAGTGCCGCCGGTTCTCCCGCGCCGCGAACCACGAGCACCATTCGATCCGGAGTGAGTTGGCCGTAACTCCAATACACCTGTGGGCGCGCATCGACGTCGAGACCTTCCGTGTGAATGTGCGCCACGACGCCGATGATCGTACTCCAGGCGCCGTCAGGGCGCCGAACGTGTTTGCCGAGCGCGCTTTCGCCAGGCCAGACCGCGCGCGCCAGGCGATCGTCGACGACACTGACCGCCGGCGCGTTGACGTCGTCATGGTCGGTGAACGATCGTCCGCGTAGAACCGCGATGCCGAGCGCCGCAAAGTAGTCGGGCGTGACCGGGCGTGAGTCGATGGAGCTGAGTTCGACGGTATCGCCGCGAGTCGTCCGCGCGCTCGATGACATCGTCTGCCCGCCGGCAAGCGGAAGCCGATTCACCATCCCGGCATGCGCGACGCCGGGAACATTGGCAACAGCCTGGACCAATCGTTGGAAAAAGGCGGCGACCTGCATATCCGACTGATACTTGGTGCGTGGTACGGAGAGGTTGAACGTTGCAACGCCGTTCGGTCTGAATCCGAGATCGACGTTGGCGAGCTTGAGCGAACTGCGAATCAGCAGACTGGCACCGACGAGAAGCGGCACGGCGAACGCGATCTGTACGGCGACGCCAATGCGACGACCGGCGGAATGGGGACGCCCGCCGGCGGAGAAACGGCTGCCTACCTTGGTGGCGGCCGTGAAATCCGATCGCCACGCGGTGATGGCCGGCATCAGGCTCGCGACGACACCGGTAAATATGAGAATCATCATTGACCCGATGATCACGGGCGCGCTCAAGCCAATACTCTCGAGCCTCGGCATCCCCACCGGCGCCGTAGCCACGAACGCGCGCACGCCCCACGCAGCTGCCGCAACGCCGAGCAGTCCGCCGAGCGCAAGGATCGGCGTGACTTCGGCGATCGCCTGGGCAACCAAACGTCGGCGCGAGGCGCCGAGCGCGAGCCGAAGGGCAAACTCGCCACCGCGCGCAGCGGCGCGCGCGCCGAGCAAATTCGAGAGATTCAGGCACGCGATGAGGAGCAGGCAGGACACCGCGCCGAGCAGCACGATCAGCGCCGGGCGAACTGCGCTCACGGCATCGCGAAGCATGGAGTCCACCGAAACGCCGAGGGCGCGACTGCCGGCCGGGTACGCCGCCTCCATCCGCTTCGCGATTGCCTCGAGGTCCGCCCGCGCCTGCTCCACCGTGGCCGTCGGCTTGAGCCGCGCCACCGCGCGATAGTTCTGCGTGACCTGCCGCGACAGCTCGAGCGGATCGATCACGATTGGTATCCACACGTGGAACTCTGGCGACGGATATTGAAAGTCCGGCGGCATGACGCCGACGATCGTGTACGGCAAACCGTTGAGCTGCATGCCGCGGCCCACGACGGAGCGGTCGCCTCCGAATCGACGCTGCCACAGTGCGTGGCTGAGAAGAACGACCTGCTCGTGCCCCACCTGATCTTCATCTACGGCGAACGTTCGCCCGAGCGCCGCGGACACGCCGAGCACCGAGAAGAGATTCGGCGACACGCGAGCGCCCTGGAGCCGCTCCGCCTCGCCGCCGGCGATGACAGTGAGATTGGCGGCGCTGCTCCGAACGAGCGCGATGTCGTCGAAGACATGGTTCGACTCACGCCACTCCCGCGCGTCGGCCGCCGCGGGATACATGCGGCCGCGGCCGAGCGTGCGCGGAGTCGTCCAGATGCTCACGAGGCGTTGGGGCTCTCGGAAGGGCAGGGGACGGAGCAGCACGCCGTAGACGACGCTGAAGATTGCCGTGACGGCGCCGATCCCGAGCGCGACAATGGTGACGCCGGCGACGCCAAACGCCGGCGCCTTCGCCAGCAGTCGTGCACCAAATCGAATGTCGCGCGCAACCTGACGCCCACTCGCGCCGGGGCGATCGTCGCGCGACGTCTCCTGCGCGACGTCGATGCTGCCGAACGTGAGACGCGCCGCGCGTCGCGCGCGTTCGGATGACATGCCGCGGGCGACGTTGGCCTCGGTCTCGCGCTCGATGTGAAAGCGAAGTTCTTCGGCGAGATCGGCGTCGACGCGCGCGCCGCGGAACAGCGAACGGAGCAGCGGCACGATTCGGCGTACGGCTCGCATGTTGTTGCCCTCAGGCCGTTCGCATGACGAGCGAGATTGCCGCCGAGAGTCGCTCCCAATCGGCGCGTTCCTGCTCGAGCCGGCGCTTTCCGGACGCGGTCAGTCGATAGAATCGCGCACGCCGATTGTTCTCGGAGACGCCCCACTCGGCCGTGATCCAGCCCTGTCGTTCGAGCCGCTGGAGTGCCGGATAGAGCGAGCCCTGGTTCACTTGGAGCACTTCTTTCGACAGCAGCTGAATGCGCTGCGCGATCGCCCACCCGTGGAGCTCTTCGGTGACGATGGTGCGCATGATGAGCAGGTCGAGTGTGCCTTGGACGAGGTCGGTCGGCTTGGTCATGGTCGTCCCCTTGGTTATCGACAAGAGAGTATGCGATGGTTCGTGTAGATAAGCAAGGGAAGCGCTGCCGCTCGATTCACCGGCGGCGCTCCGCACAGCCCGGCTCAGCGCCGCGTTGTCCTACTGTCGTCGGTCGTCGCGTTTAACATGGACTGCGCTCAGTCTCAGACGTCTGCGTGTCCATTAACAACAAATACTCACGACCAACTCGATGAAAAAACGTTCACACGCAACTCGGCGGGTCAGCAAACTGCGCCGTAGTTCGAAGGTTGCTACGAAGACCGCCACGAAGGCCGCCACGAAAACCGCCGCGAGGACCGCAGCGCCCGCCGCCCCAAACGCGCAGGCCGTGCGCCTCGCACACGCTCTGCAAGCGCTGGCGCACGACCTTCCCAATCCCTGGGACGAGTCGACCGACTTCTTCCACCAGTTCACAGCCGCGATGCCGGCGAACACGAAGCTCGATCCGGAGTCCTTTCGTAAGGCGCTCGATATTGGCGCGCGATACGAGATCGACCTGTCGTCGGCCGACCAGCGCCTGACCGACTTGGGGAACGCCGGAGACGATTTGGGCGAAGACACGGCCGGCGGCTTCCGGCAGCTTGCCGTGGTGATGCATGCGACGCTCACGGATCTGTCGCTCGCCTTCGCGCGTGGCAAAGGCGTTGTGCGAGTCCGCGTATGGCTGTTCGGTCGCACCGAGGACGGAACGATCGTCGGGTTGCAATCCCTCAGCACAGAAACCTGAGCGCCGGCATGGCCTAGCATGCGGCGCGCCGTCGCGCCATCGTTCGCGAGATGACATTCCCGCCGACGGGCTTCCGCCGCACCTCCGCCCGGGGTTCGAACCCTGGTCTTCGGGGCATCCTGCTCGGCGTCATCGCCGCGGGGTTCTTCGCGATCGTCGTATTTCCGTGGCTCGCGAGCTTCGCGACCGATTGGCTGTGGTACAACGAGATTCATTTTCAGTCGGTCTTCCTCACGTCGCTGATCGCGCGCGCGCTGCTGTTTCTCATCGCCGGCGCCGTCGCATTCGCGTTCGTGTATGGCAACGTCCGATGGGTGCGCCATGGGTCGGCCGGGGTTCCGGCGCTGTTCATCGATCGCGGCGGCGGCGAGCGCATCGACGTTTCCGGGCTCATTCCCCGGCTATCGTTCGTCGTCGCATCGATCGTCGCGTTCGTCACCGCGTTGGTCGCGTCGGGACAATGGATGCCGGTGCTGGTGGCGCTGCACGCCGTGCCGGTGGGCGAAGCGGACCCGCTCTTCGGGCGGGACATTGGCTTCTACCTGTTTCGACTCCCCGCGATATCCGCTGCGCTGAGCGCCCTGGTCGTGCTCACAGTACTCTCATTCATCGCCGCCGCGTTTCTCTACGCGATCCGTGGTGCGGTGGTGCTTCCGCCCAAGCGCGCGTCGATCGACCCGAAGGCCGCGCGCCATCTCGGGGCGCTGCTCGTCGTGCTCTTCTTGCTCTTCGCTGTCCAATTGTGGATTGTCGATTCGTCAGCGCTCCTGTATTCAACCACCGGCCCGTTGGTAGGCGCGAGCTACGCCGACGTGCATGTGCTCTTAATCGGCATTCGATTGTCCGCCGCCGCGGCGCTCGTCGCGACCGGACTCGTGGTGTACGGGGTCGTGCGTCAGAAACTGCTCCGGTTCGCGCTCCTCGCTGTGGGTGGCTACGCTGCCGTGGGGCTTGTCTTTCGCGTCCTGGCGCCGGCGGCCGAGCAAAAGTTCGTGATCGCACCCAACGAGCTTGCACGCGAGCGGCCATACATCCAGCAACACATTGCGGCAACGCGCCGCGCATGGCGGCTCGATAGCGTCGCCACACGCGACCTCGTCGGCGACGTGCAGCTTACCATGGCGGACGTACGCGCCAACGCGGCAACGATCGACAACGTGCGTCTCTGGGAGCGCGACCTGCTCAAGCAGACGCTGGGCCAGCTTCAGGAAATCCGGACGTACTACGATTTCAATTCGGTGAACGACGATCGGTACATGATCGACGGCCGATACCGCCAAGTGCACCTCTCGGCGCGTGAGCTCAACACGGCCTCGCTTCCGACCCGCAACTTCATCAACGACCGCCTCACGTTCACGCACGGCATGGGCATCGCCATGGCGCCCGTCAACCAGGTGACGTCCGAAGGCCTCCCGGTGCTGTTCATCAAGGATCTGCCACCCGTCTCGACCGTTTCGATCAAGGTCACGCGGCCCCAGATCTACTACGGTGAGCTCACGAACAGCTACGTCTTCGTCGGCACCGGGCAAAAGGAATTCGACTCGCCGGCCGGCGACAAGAACACGTTCACGAATTACACCGGCCGCGGCGGCGTTCCGATCGGCTCGTTCGTGCGGCGCGCGCTCTACGCCTGGGAGCTTGGGTCAACGGACATCGTGCTCTCGTCGTATCTCTCGCACAATGCGCGCATTCTTTATCGCCGCAACGTCGCACAGCGCGCGCAGGCGGCGTTGCCCTTTCTGCAGTTCGACGCCGAGCCGTATCTGGTGGTCACCGACTCGGGTGCGCTGAAGTGGATTCTCGACGCCTACACGTCGAGCCAGAACTGGCCCTATTCGCAACCGATGCCGGATGGGACGAACTACTTGCGCAACAGCGTCAAGGTCGTGATCGACGCCTACGACGGCACCGTCGACGCCTACCTGGCTGATCCCGGCGATCCCGTCGTCCGAACATACGCGGCGATCTTTGGCGCGATCTTCAAGCCGTTGGCGACCATGCCCGCCGACTTACGCGCGCATCTGCGCTATCCGGCAGATCTGTTTCGCCTGCAGACAACGCTCTACGCCACGTATCATATGATAGATCCCGATGCGTTCTACCATCGGGAAGACCAATGGCAGTATCCTGGCGTGGAAAAGGGAGCACCCAATGTGAATCCCTTCATGCGACACATCATTCTGCGCCTGCCGGGCGAGACGAATCCGGAATTCATTTACATGACGCCGTTCACACCGCGCGGGAAGGACAATCTCGCGGCGTGGATGGCGGCGCGCATGGATGGTCCCAACTACGGGAAGCTCGTCGCATACCGATTTCCGAAACAGAGTCTCGTCTACGGTCCAAAGCAGATCGCGAACCGCATCAACCAGGAAACCAACATCTCGCAGCAAATCACGCTCTGGGACCAGAAGGGCTCGAGCGTCATTCGCGGTGAGCTGCTCGTGATTCCCATCGGAGAATCATTGATCTATGTGCAACCGCTGTATCTGCGCGCCGAGGGCGGAACGATCCCCGAGTTGAAGCGCGTCGTCGTCGCGCACGAGAACCACGTCGAAATGGGCGAGACGCTGGAGGACGGATTGGCGGCGTTGTTCGGTGCGCGAGCGCCGGGGCGCCCAACCAATGTTGCGTCTGATTCCGCCGCCGTGACGCGCGCACCCAATGCTGCGGCGAGCACATTTGCCGATTTGATCCACCAAGCGCAGCAACACTACGACCGCGCGATTGCCGCGCAGCGCTCGGGCGACTGGGCCACCTACGGTCGCGAGATTGACCAACTCGGCATTGTGCTCAAGCAACTACCGGCCGGCCGCCCTTAGAGCGGATCGCGGTGAACTGTCTGTGCCCGCCGGCAAATCGTCGTGCACCGCCAGAACTACCTGGACGAGCAGTGCAAAGCCGGCGAGGCGAAGCCCGCCGGCCCGCACCGATGGTGTATCGGACCCGTCAGCGCGGGTGAGCGCGCTCGTCGCGCGACCGGCGAACAACATCTTCGCTCATGAGGCGGATCGAATCATCCTGACCGTTCAGCTCGAGCGCCTTCGCGGCGATCAGCCGTCCGATTCGCGATCCATCGTCCACGTCGAATCGATAGTGCACGCCCGCCTGGACGGTCGTGAATCCTTCCTCGTCGCCCAGCGCGAGGAGAGAATCGCGCTCGGCCGGGAAGAGACCCGCGAGCGCACCTGAGCCGGCACCTCCGGCGCAGCCGTGTCCTGACGGATTCGATGGGTGGTGCGGTTGGCCGCGCGGAGTCGTGATCTGCGAATCCACCATCCACGGGCGCAGCTCCCAGAACGTGTACTTGCGGTCCCAGCAAGCGATATGCGTGTCCATCATCACGACATTGAGGACGGCGAGCACGCGGGC
The DNA here is from genome assembly GCA_040002475.1 of bacterium. Lineage (GTDB taxonomy): Bacteria > Gemmatimonadota > Gemmatimonadetes > Gemmatimonadales > Gemmatimonadaceae > JAQBQB01. The sequence goes on from JBDUEJ010000007.1 coordinate 55,860, forward strand.
CGCGGCGGCATCGTTCAGCCCGTGACGCGCGATGAGATCTGACGCGATCAAGTTCCAGTGACCCGGTGGGGTGAATGAGTTATTACCGTCGAGCCATTTGTCGACGGTCGCCAACTGCTGTGCCGTGCGAGTGTCGGAGATGTGTCTGACTTCGGCGAGTCCGGCAAGAAAGGCGGGAGATCCGAGTGCAGGTGGCGGTGCTGGAGTGACTCGGAACTGTGCAATGTCGATGGGCAACCACGGACGGATTTTTCCGAAGCATGGGAGTTGCGGCTGTGGATTGGGCGGGACCGCATCGTCGTGCCAGAATTGAGTGGACGGCGTTGGCGGTGTCGTTGGACAGTCCGCTGCCGCGGCACCGTCCGTCGCCGCGCGAGCCAAGACCACCTGAGCGACGAGAGCTCCGATCACGTCACCCGCGTGGACATCCGCGTGTTTCGCTTGGGGGCCGGTTGGCAACGCTTCGTCCTCTTTCAACTTCGCGGCGAGGAGCGTCTGCGTTGCCGAGTCTGGATAGAGTTTGCTCAACACGTCCGACGACGCTCTCGCGATCGCCGTCGTGAGCGACGGATGATCAGTAGCTCCACGGCTCGAGTCGTGAGAGGCGTGCGGTCCGTTCTCCCGGTCGGCGATGTCGACTGCGGTGACAGCGCCGAACTGCGCCACACTCACCAAGGCATAGACGCGCGACGCCATTGGTCCGTTGGTATTGTGGGAGGCAACGAGAGTTCGCGAGACCTCGTTCCAGCGAACACTGGTGGTGGGTGTCGCTGGCGATGCTGGTCGGGCGTCGTCGAGCGCGTTGGCCGCCGCGCGTGGTCGGATCGCGGTGGATGACTGCTCTGAGCAGCCGGCAGAGGTGAGGGTAACGAGAACGAGTGCAGAGATTCGGCGGACCCTAGGCGACATGTTTGCTCCTTCATGGACCGGTCAAGGACCAGACGCCGCCGCGTCGCGATCGTGGCTGGTTGGAGGGAGACTCCCGCGCGGGCCCGAATATTCCGCCGGCTGAGGTCGTGAGAGACGGCCGCCGATGGCGACCAAGTCGAGGTCGGTTGCCGGCGCTCGACGCTTCGGTCTGGCGGCTTCATGTTTAAACACCCCACCCGAACGACGGAATCGGAATGCCGAGACGCGTCCTCTATCGCTTTGCGCTCGCCGTCATCTGCGCTCCCGTCACGCTCAGCGCGCAACTACGAGGCGCTACACCGGAGAACGCGGACGTTCGTGCGGTGGTGCAGAGGTATCTTCATGGACTAAAATTCAACGATACCTTGAGCCTCAGAGCGGCATTCTGGCCCGGCGCCAAATTGATGTTTCTCAAGAAGGACGGCACCATGCGCCAGCTCTCGCAGTCCGAGTGGTATCGCACCGAGTGGCGTATCGTGAACAAGGTTTACACGTCGCACCAGCGTTGAGGCGCCACTCTCAATCGTATGACGCGGGCACTAGCGCTGAGGCATTCGTAAACGTGACGACGGACGAAACGGCGCCGTTGGCGCGCTGTGCCCATTGCGCCGAGGAAGTTCGCGACGGCGATGTGTTTTGCAAGCATTGCGGCCGTGAGCGGGCCGCGGTGCCGTCGTCCCTCCCAGCGAAGGGAGATTTTGTCCCAGGTGAGACGGCGCCGCCTCGAGGACGAAGGCGCAGCATGATGGTCCTCCTCGTAGCGGCGCTAATTGTCGTTGGCGCCGCGGCGACGCTGGTTGCCAGTCCGGCACTGCGCACAGGGCTTCTCCAGCGCGAGCGCTGGCAGGGCTTCCTGGTTCGGTCGGGTCCACTGACCGTCCTGATCGCCCCCGCGACGGAGATGGACATCGGCGCGGGCAGCCTCGCGCGGTTCAATTGGACCGTCCCTGTCGCTCAGCCGAACTGCCACCTGACCGGGCACGTCGAGGTCACATCCGGAGGAAGCAAGGACGTTCGCGTCTTCGTGGTAGCGGAAGGCGACTACAAGAATCTCACCGATGGACACGCCGTGCGAACCTACCTGTCGAGCGATACCACGACGTTAGTAAACTTGAATATCCAACTGAACACACCGGGTCCGATGGTCTTGGCGATTGCAAACCCGCGCTCGGCGCATGTCGCGAAGCGCGTCCAACTGCGCGACGTGAAGGCGACCTGCGTGTGATTGCGCAACGGCCTTCCAGAACGTGCGTCGTCTCCGGCTAGCGGACGACAGGAAGAATCAGCCGAGAGGCCTGCGCTTGTGTGTGATACACGGCATTCTTCGCGGAACGCCACGTCGTCTCGTCGTAGTTGTGGCCGCCGGTGTTCAGGTTGCGATCGAAGCGCGGAAAGTTCGAGCTCGAGATGTCGACCCGCAGGCGGTGGCCGGGCGGGAGGTACCACGACGTGGCGTGGAGATCAACCGGCACCTCATACACTTTCCCCGGCTCCATCATCCGCGGCTTGTCGAAACCGTCGCGATAGCGCACGCGCGTGATGCCTTCCACCATGTTCATCGCGCGTCCGTCCGGAAAGACGTCCAGCAGCTTCACCGTCACGTCGGTGTCGAGCGCGTCGGAGCTGAGGTTCACGATCGCGCGGATTGGTCCGGTCAGCTCGAGTCCTTCGCGGAGCGCGTCACCGGTATAGATCAACACGTCGGGGCGTTGCTCGATGTCGGCGTGGTCGAATGAGCCGGGGACGTCCTTGGGATTGCCGGTGCAGCAGATGGATCCGCCGCGCGACGGGACAGGATTGGCCGGGTCGTACGTGAATGTGTCCGCGGGCTCGCGCGTTGGCGCCTCGAGGGTGAGACGCCCGGTTCCCTTGGCGCTGTTCGCCTTGCCGTCGCTGTGGAGATAGAACGGCGTCTCGTGCATCCCGCTGACGGGCCAGCGGTCCGAGGTGCGCCACTCGTTCCGGCCAATGACGTAATACTGAATGCGAGGCAGTGAATCGATCGCGTGTTCGTTCGCCCGGAGCCAATGATCGAACCATGCGAGGTAGGTGTCCCAGTAGCGAAGGCGAGCGTCCCCGACGGGTAGTCCGCCGGCCATCGTCTGGGCCGACGCGCGCTCCGACGCGCAATGCGTCGTTGGAGAGATGATGGCATACTGTCCGTCGCGCGCGCGCGCGTTGGTTCCATTCTTCTGGAAGATCGCGCGTTCCTCGAGCGCTTCCGCGGCCATGTCAAACCAGGACGACACGTGGAGCGCCGCGACGCTCACGCTGTCGTCAGCCGTGAGGTAGCCCTGCTTGTCCCACCATGGGTCATCGGGTGACCGCTGGAGAAAGTTGCGCCAATCCCAGGACGGCGAGCCGGCGCGCTCCGTCATGTCGATGAGCGGGAGCGTTCGCATGAACGGCGCGACGTCCACCTTCGGCGGCGGGCGCGAGCCCTTGTCGACCGATGCCCACACCGGCATCCAGCCGAAATTGATCGAAACGGCCGCGGCGCCGCCTTCAACCGATCCCCAGAACGTGCGATGGCGACCGACGCGACCGAGGTTACCGCCCGCCGCCTGCGCGATGGCCGCGATATGGAACGGGTGACGCTGCTGCGCCGCGACGATCTGTTGCTCGCCGAGGTATGAGCATCCGAACGTGCCGATGCGTTTGGTGCTCCACGGCTGCGCGCCGACCCAGTCGAACGCGTCGGACCAGTCGGTCATGTCTCCCTGATACACACGAAACTCGCCTTGCGACTCGAACTTCCCGCGAACGTCCTGGACCGCCACGGCGTAGCCGTGCGAGGCGAAATAATTCGCTGGTCCGGCGCTCCCTGCCTTGTTGTACGGCGTCCGCATGAGGATTGTAGGAAGCGGACCGGTGATGTCGCGCGGGCGATACAGATCGGTGGCGAGGCGGACGCCGTCGCGCATCGGGACCATCACCGATCGCTCGATGACGACTTCGTGCGTGCCCACGGGACGCGGGAACGGAGCGCCCGCGGCGACCTGCGCGGAGATGGTCGCCGCAAACGAAAATGTCGCGAGCAGAGTACGGTGCGCAATTGCCGAAATGAGCGCGGTCGGCGTTGGGCGGTGGGCCATTGGTCGCGTCCCCGTGATAAGGAGTGCGGAAGCTCTCTTGCGCTCTAAGGTATCGCCAATTCGTCGCGCGCGAGCCTGTCGCCGGGCCGTTACAACTTCTTGTCAATTGCGAGACGAAAACACCTGACAGGTTCCTGTAAGGTTGCGGTGCACCGGGCGCAGCGGCACGGCTCGGCACTCACCAACCCTGTCCGGAACCCCTTCATGTCGTGTGCTTCACGTGTCGTCCTCGCGTGCGGGATCCTGCTCGTTCCCTGCGCCGTGCTTCGCGCTCAGTCCGGAACCGGTACCGTCGTGGGCCAGGTCTCGGGCAGCGACCACCGCTCCCTCGCCGGAGCCGCGGTATGGATCGACAGCACGCCGATCTTCGCGACGACGAATGACGAAGGGCGATATCGGCTGCAGAGAATTCCGGCCGGGCGTCACGTTCTGATCACGCGATTCATCGGGTATGAAGCCGCCAAGCAAGAGATTACCGTCGCTGCCGACAACACGTTGGCCAAGGACTTCGTTCTTTCCGAGGTCGCGCATACGCTCGGCGCTGTAAAGATCGAAGGCCAGCGCGACGCGCAAGCTCGCGCGCTCACGCGACAGCAGAACGCCGATATTGTCTCGAACGTCGTCTCGGCCGACGTCATCGGCCGCACGCCCGATGTGAACACCGCCGAAGCGCTCCAGCGGCTACCCGGCGTGTCGGTCCAACGGGATCAGGGCGAAGGCAGGTTCTTTCAAATTCGTGGAACGCCACCCGAGTACAGCAGCGTGAGCCTGAATGGTGTGCGCCTGCCGGCGCCCGATCGATCGACGCGCGCCGTTGCCCTCGATGCCGTCATGCCCGAAGTGCTCGGCAGCATCGTCTTGAGCAAGACGCTGACGCCCGACATGGACGCTGACGCGATCGGCGGGTCGGTCAACCTGATCACCAAGGCGGCGGAAGAGGGCCGGGTCACGCAAAATCTCACGATCGCGCGCGGCTATGACCAACTCACCAAAGGTGCGATCGGCAACTACTCAGGCATGTATGGACGGCGTTTCGGCGATGGTGAAAAGCTTGGGCTGTTGCTGGGCGCCAGCTATCAGACCACCGATCGCGGGTCAAATGATTATGAGACGGACTGGGGTCCCACCAAGGTCGGCGCGCAGACGATTCAGGCGCCCACGAACTTCGAGCCGCGCGACTATCTGCTCACGCGCACGCGGCAGTCGTACGTCGGCACGCTCGATTACAAGCTGAGCTCGACCACGAACTTCTCGCTCCGCTCGAACGTGGACAACTTCAGCGACAGCGAAGACCGTTGGCGTACACGGTTCCGGCCGGGCACCATCCAGCCCGGAGATTCCGCGACCGCGTCGCGCATCGAGCGTACGCTGCGCCACCGCAAGCTCGACGACTATCTGCAGAACTACACTCTCCGGGCGGAGCACACGGCGAGCAACTACGCCGTGGACGCGACGGCCGGGTGGTCGCGGGCGCGCGAAACGAATCCCTACCGCGAGGAAGTCACCTTTCGCCAGAGCAACGCCACCATTCAGTACAACGTGGCTGACCCGTACAACCCCGTGCTCTCGCTGTCGAAGGGAAATCTCGATCAGGCCAATCTCTACTCGTTCAACGCGCTGACGCAAGACTTTCGCGACGGCACCGACCGCGATCTCTCGGGTCGGGTCAACATTACGGTGCCGTTTCAGCCCGGCTCACTCATTGGCTCGCTGAAATTTGGCGCTGCATTTCGCGGCAAGCTGAAGAACTCGACCGAAGCGGACGTCGTGACGACCAAATTCCCCGTGGCACTCACGCTCGATTCCGTCATGGGCAACCGGGTGAACACGAACTACCGTTTCGGCCCGGCGTACTTTGCCCACTCCAACGTTGACGAAGGTTTGCTCGACGGACTCATCGCGCGGTACAACTCCACGCGCACGATCGACACCGCCGCCGCCCATCTCACACGCGACCCAAATCTCTTTCGCGCCACGGAGAACGTCAGCGCCGGCTACGCGATGGCAATCATGGACCTGGGCGCGCTTCGAGTGATTCCCGGCGTGCGCGTCGAGGCGACCAGCATCGGCTCCGACGGATTCACCGTCAACACGAAGAACGGCGTGTGGACGTCGTCCACGCCGTCGTCCACCAACGGCAGCTACACGAACGTGCTGCCGAGCGTCAACGTTCGCTACCAACTTTCCTCGTCGGCCAACCTGCGCGCCGCCGTCGTGCGTTCGCTGTCGCGTCCGATCTACGACAACATCCGAAGCTATGCGCTCCCGGATGTGCAGTCGCTCACCGTTACACTCGGAAACCCGGCGTTGCACGCGGCGCAGGCGACGAACTACGACCTGATGGCGGAACAGTTTCTGTCGGGCATTGGAGTGCTGTCCATCGGGTATTTCGAAAAGGACATTACCGACTTCATTGCGCCCGTGCAGTTCACCGCCACGAGCGGCACGTACGCCGGTTACATCGTAAGCCAGCCGCAGCAGGGTGGTAGCGCGACGATCCGCGGCGCCGAGGTCGACTGGCAACAGCAGTTCACGTTCTTGCCGGGCTATCTCTCAGGCCTGGGCCTCAACGCGAACTACACGATCACACATTCGACGGCGCACGTCCCGAGCCAAAATCGTACGGCGGACTTCGTGGGACTCGTGCCGCGCACCGGGAACGTCGCCGGGTTCTACGAGTATGGCCGGCTCCAGGCGCGCCTGGCCTGGAACTTCAAGGCGAACTTCCTCGACACGTACGGCACCGATGCGACGACCGACCTGTTCACCAAGGCCGCGAACGAGTTGGATTTCAGCGGCAACGTGAAGCTGACCGGCGGTGCCCGCCTGTTCTTTGAGGCGCTCAACCTCACGAACCAACCGCTCGACCGATATAAGGGAACTGTCAACCAGCCAATTCAGCAAGAGTATTATCGGTCATGGTTCACGACCGGTGTCCGGTGGGTCCCGTGATCCGAGCGCCCTTGTGATCTCGGCCGTGTGTTTCCTGTAGAAGCCAAGGTCGCTTGATAAAACACTCATCGCCGGCGGCAATGGCTGACCGGCATCGGCCATCAGCGCTGCCGCGGCAGTTGTCTCGAGCTTCACGATCAGAATGAAATACTGCTTGCACGTCATTGCCGTCGATTCGATTGCTTTGCGAACGTCGGCCTGGCTCGTGCACAACGCGTTCGACGCCTCGTCGAGACTCTTGTAGTCCCTATCGTCGTTGGCGGTCCCTTTGAACGCGTCGGGATGCCGGTGTACATAGCCGGCGAGATTTTGGGATGCGCTGACGAACTTTCGACGAGGCGGCGCCAACCGCCGCAACGGTCAGCAGGAGAAGGACGCGCGGTGTTGTCGTGTGGTTCATTGCGGTCTCCAGGTGGGTGGAGGCGTGAGTGGAGTCATGATTGACCCGAGGCCCCAAATCACATCCGGCTCAGAGCCTTCTGCGCGATTTGTTTGAGGGTCTCGTCGGAATTGGGCTTCTGCGGAGAGAACATGACGACGACCAGCGCCAACTTTCCCTTCGAGGTCATGAAGGTGCTGGCCGGTCCTCGCGCTGATATGCATGCGCGGTCACCGACACCGCTTACGGGTTTACCGTTTGCGCACATGCGCTCCGCGCCTTGACTCGTCTCCGGGCCGTAAGTGCGAACCTGAATGCTCGCCGACGGCGATTTGGACACGTAGATGCACGCGGCACCTTGGTCGGAAACGGTGTCGACACGCATGCCGCTGATGTCGGTGATCTCGGCCTTCGTCAACAGGTGACACGCATTCGGCGCCTGCGCGCCGGACGGCGTCGCGATCAGGCCGGCGGCGAAGACGGTCAGCGCCGCGAGTGTCGCTCGAAGTGTGTGTTTCGTTTTCATACAAACCTCTACGGTGGGTGGTGTATTTGAGTTCTATGCTGTGAAGGAGCGCCGCCTACATCCGGCCGAGCGCGACCCGCGCGACGGCGATCGCCTTGTCCTTGGCGCTGTCCTGGTTGGCGACCGTCACCGACATGATTGCCTTGCCCTTTTTCACCCAGAGCACGCCCTCGCCTGACGCCAGGCTGCTGAGATCGATGCCGCCGATGCTGCCGGCGGGCAGCTTGGGCATTTTCACGCTCTGGACAAACGCCTCGTCGCCGAGCCCGGCAACGGGCTCGTTGAAGTCGCCCATTCCCATTCCCGCCGTGGTTTTGTCCATCACGGTTTTGCCGAGGCTCACGCCTTTCCACCCGGCGGCGCCGCCGTTCCAGTCGACCTGGATCCCAACCGCACTCAAACCGCCGGGGACCGGGTAGGAGCATTTGGTGTGCGATGCATCGGTACTGTCCACCGGTGGTTCGATCGGCCCGCCGAGGATGGTCTCCATCTCGCTTCTCGTGACGAGCGAGCAGCCGGATCGGCGCGGTTCGGCAGCAGCGTCGCTCGCTGCGGGATCGCCGTTGGACTGCTTGCCGTCGCTCTGCCTGCCACACCCAACCGGTACCGCGACCGCCATGGCCAGCATGGCGCGCAGCAAGGCTCGATGAATCGCCAATCTTTCCATCTCGTCAGAGCTCGTCATTTGAGGTGAGGTGATTCGGTCGTCGCACGCGGCAAAGATCGCGAGCAATGTCAACCAGACCTCAACGGCAGCGGTGTTGACGGTGTTAACACGTCAACACACTGCGGTGCCGCGACTTGTTCCCCGGAGCTACTTCGAGGAAGACATGCCCCGCAAAGCGAAGGACGACGGACCAACTGCCCTCGGACGTCGCCAGTCGCGCGAGCGCATCACGCACGGCTAGCGCGCACAGACTAGCGCGCACCTGCGCCCAGTTTTCCGCCGACCCACGCGGCCGGGAGCGCGACCGCGAGCAGTACGATCGGATACCAGACCGGCCCCAAATCACGCGTGACTGCGGCAACGACACCTGCCACGCCGAATACGACGCCGACCCATCCGAGCGACAAGGCATGACGCAGTGGTGCGCGCGGCGCCAATCGCGCGGCGACGAACCCGCCGCCGACTCCAAACAGCGTGCGATAGCCCACGGCGACCGCATAGGGGATCGGTTCGTAGCTGATCTGTCCCCACGGCGGAAAGACGCCGAGCCAATGAAGAATCTGGTCGACAATCAGGGTCATGATCGCCATCGCGACGAACGCGGCCGCGACCGCGGCGATGCTGCGAAGCACGGCGCGCGACGGCGTCGCGGCCTGGATTGCTTGAATCGTCGTCGTCATGGGAATGTCTCCGGTCGAGGGTTTGAGATCGGCCGATTGGCCGCCTTCACCCCTAAGTCGGAGCCGTTCTTCCTAAATCGACAGCACGCGGATCTACGGCCCGCGCCGGGCTTGAGACCGCCTAGGAAACCGACTGGGGAAGGGCGCACGGACGAGCATGCAACTCGGCCCAAAGGTCGCCGACCGCGTCCACTCGCGCCTTCATCGAGCGGAGGGTGAACGACTGCGGCAACGCGTCGCCCCGCTCGACCTCGTCCCACGTACACGGCGCGGAGACCGGCGCGCCCGGCTTCGGCCGCACCGCGTAGGCGGCCGCGAACGTCGCGGTGAACTCATTGCGTCCAGTGTCGACTAGAATGCGGCCGCCGCGGTCTGCTTTGTAGAACTCTTGCGTAAGATGGTCGGGATCGCGCTCGACGAGCAGTCGCCCAACGGCGTGGGCGAAACGGGCCGCCTCGCCGCAGTGGGCCTTGCCGTCGAGCGGAACGACGACGTGAAATCCCTTGGAGCCCGACGTCTTCACCCAGCTTGTGCACCCAAGCTCGCGCAGTGTGTCGCGCAGCAACAAAGTTGCGTTGCGCAGCACGACCGGTTCGTCATCCGACGGATCGAGGTCGAAGACGCAGAGGTCGGGATGCACCAAATCCGGCGCGCGCGACGCCCACACGTGCGGCGTGATGCAGTTCTGATTGGCGAGCCACAACAGACCGCGCGTGTCGGTGACCAGCGGGTAGTTCACCACGCCGTCCTTCTTGGGTACGGCGACTCGCTCCAGCCAGGCGGGGAAGCCGCGCGACACATTTTTCTGAAAGAATCCCTTGGCGCCGATGCCGCGGTGAAATCGTTCCATCGTGACGGGCCGCGCCCGCAGATGCGGCACCATCACCGGCGCGATCATCTCATAGTAGTCGGCGAGCTCCCCCTTGGTGATGCCATCGTCTGGGAACATCACCTTCTCGGGATGCGTGATCACGGCGCCGCGGCCTCACGCTCCGTGTCGCGCACGACACTGCGCGGCGCGCAGTCGGTACGGACGCCGAGCAACCGTGAGTGGCGCAACTTGGCGTGCACGGTCCATTCAATGAACGCCACATCGACCACGATCTCGGGCCGGACCCAGTGCCTCCGGATGCGCGGTAGCCCTTTCGCCTTGCTGAACGGGGTCGTATCGATCTCTGACGCGTCAAGCTGCGCGCGCAGGTCGATGAGCAATCGCGTATCGAGCCCGGTGCCGACTTTTCCCGCGAAGACAAACTCGTCGCCGTCGAAGTAGCCGACCAGGAGCGCGCCAAGTCCGACCCGGGCACCTTGCGGGTCGGTGAACCCGCCAACAACGAACGGTTGCGAGAGCTCGCACTTCATCTTGAGCCACTGCTTGGAACGCTTCTGTACGTACGGGGAATCGCGCCGCTTCGCGATCACGCCCTCCCAGCCCTCGTCACACGCGCGTGTCCACGGCTCGGCGTCATCGAGCTCGGGGACGCGAAACAACGGCGCGTGCATCGGGAGCTTGGCAAGCATGGACTGGCGCACGTAAAGCGGAAGCCCGGTGACGTCGTGCTCGTTGAACCACATGACGTCGAAGATATGGTAGGCGATTCCGGCGTCCCAGGTGATCTCACCGTCGAAGATCGCCTCCGTGACGGGAAGACTCGCGATCGCGGCAGCGACGTCGGGCAGGTTCTGCGGATGCTGGTTGCGCGACAGCAGGCGCACGTCGTCGCCGTTCTTGAACGCGAGAAGACGAACGCCGTCCAGCTTTCGCTCGAAGATCCAGTCCGGCCCCGTGAACCGTTCCTGGGTCAACGTCGCCGCCATCGGGGTGATCCAGTCTGGTGTGCTCATCGGGTCGCGAATTACGGGCCTTTCGGCGCGGGGCGCAAGGTGGTCGAGGTCGCCATGAAAATAACGAGTGGTGCGGCCGGACCGAGAACGATGTTTGCAACCGATCATCCCGTCTGCTCACACGAGGATCCGGCATGCCGCCGCAGCAGTTCCAAATCCGCGTTGAAGACTCCGTGCTCGTGGACCTGCATGACAGGCTCCGCCGGACGAGATGGTTGGCCGCGTCGCGCGACGACGAGTGGACGTCTGGCACGAGCACGACGTATTTGAAAGACCTCGTGACGTACTGGCTCCATGGGTACGACTGGCGCCGGCACGAGGCTCGGCTGAACGAGTTTCCGCAATTCAAGGCCGACGTGAACGGCGCCCCTCTCCACTTCATTCATCAGCGCGCTGAGAGAACGAACGCATTGCCGCTCCTGCTTCTGCACGGGTGGCCGGATTCGTTCTATCGCTTCTACAAAGTCATTCCGTTGCTTGCCCAGCCGGAGGTGAACGGGGGCAACGCCGACGATGCCGTCAACGTCGTAGTGCCGTCGCTCCCTGGGTTCGGCTTCACTGGTGCGGTGGCACGCGCGCGCGCGTCCGCACATCAACCGAATCGCCAAACGGCGGATCTTCTCTGGCGTCTCATGACCGATGTGCTTGGCTATGAGCGATTCGTGGTCGCCGGTGGGGATGGCGGCGGCGCGCTGGCGCAGCTCATCGCGATCGATCACCCTGAGTCCGTCGTTGGCATTCATTTGACCGACCTGGGATGGCACGTAGCCAATGTCGATCCGTCGTCCGTGTCGAAGGAAGAGAAGGAGTATCTCGATGGCGCGAAGAAGGCGTTCATGGCCGACGGCGCGTACGCGATGGTCCACGCGACCAAGCCGAACAGCCTCGCACCGGCACTGAACGACTCGCCCGCGGCCCTCGCCGCCTGGATCGTGGATCGCTTCCACTCGTGGTGCGACTGCGATGGTGACGTCGGCCAGAGCTTCACCATGGACGAGATCCTGACGAACATCATGATCTATTGGGTTTCGGCGACCATCGGCTCTTCGATGAAAGCGTACTACGATGACGCCGTGTCGCCATCGTTGACTACGGCGGATCACGTCGCCGTGCCCGTGGCGCTCGCGCTGTTTCCCAAGGAGCCTGGCGGAATACCTCCCCAACGATTCGCCGCGCGAACGTTGAACGTAAAGCGGTGGTCAGAGATGCCACGGGGCGGCCATTTCACGGCGTTCGAAGAACCCGAGCTTTACGCGAGAGATGTGGTCGCGTTTCTCCGTGAGCTGAGAACGATGTCGAAGCCCGCGGGCCAAGGAGGGAATCGTGTCTCTGCAACCCTATAGAGTCGCGATTCCCGACGCGACGCTCGACGACCTCCAGGTGCGGTTGGCAGCCGCCCGCATGCCGGAAAGTGACGACGCGTCGTGGGGCGCCGGGACCAGCCCCGCCTTCGTACGACAGCTCGCCGACTACTGGCAAACGGGTTTTGATTGGCGGTCGGAAGAAGCGCGGATCAATCGTTTCGCACACTTCCACGCAACCATCGATGGACTGCGGATTCATTTCATCCACGAGCGTGGCAACGGCGAGACGCCGCTACCGATCATCTTGACGCATGGATATCCCGATTCCTTTCTTCGATTTACCAAGCTGATTCCGTTGCTCACGGATCCGGCGTCGCACGGTGGCGACGCGTCTGACGCGTTCGACGTCGTCGTGCCAAGCCTTCCCGGATTTGGCTTCTCGGACAAGCCGGCGACAGAGAATCTGACGTTTCACGTCGGCGATCTTTGGCAAACGCTCATGACGAAGGAGCTCGGCTACGAGCGCTTCGGCGCGCACGGGGGTGATTGGGGATCGACGGTCACCGAGCATCTCGCGCGCAGCCACGCCGACTCCGTCGTTGGCATCCACCTCACCGACGTTCCGTTCTGGCACGCGTTCCAGAAGCCTTCGCATCCGAGTCCCGCCGAAGAGAAGTTCCTGGCTGGGAATGCGGAGTTCATGCAGAAGGAAGGGGCGTACGCGATGATCCAGGGGACGCGCCCGCGGACGCTCGCGCAGGGTTTGAACGATTCGCCACTCGGCCTCGCCGCGTGGATCATCGAGAAGTTCCAGCGGTGGAGTGATTGCGATGGTGACGTCGAGCGGAGGTTCAGCAAGACCGAGCTTCTGTCGAACGTGATGATCTACTGGGCGACGGAAACGATCGGGTCGTCGTTCGTGCCCTACGCGGATTTCACGAACGCCGGCGCCATGCGCTGGATCGTGGAGGCGGCGAAGCAGTGGAAGGGCGCGTGCAAAGTCCCGACGGGATTCGCGCGATTCCCGAAGGATATTGGTAGTCCGCCGCGCGAATGGGCGGAGCGCTTCTATGAAATCCAGCGTTGGGTGGAGATGCCTCGTGGCGGACACTTTGCGGCGATGGAGGAGCCGCAACTCCTCGCCGAGGAGCTGCGTACGTTCTTTCGTCCCCTTCGTCCGGTGAATCGTCGGCGAATCGTCGGTGAATCGTCGGCGAATCAATTGGACGTCCGTGGTGGTCGCAGTATGCTCGCCAGAACCATCCGCATGCCATTGCCGGCCGAGCGTAGCGCTCCGCAGCGCCGATGCAGCGCCGATTGCCGCTGGCGACATCCGAAGGCGGGCACCGAGAGTTCCCGGGTGCATTCAAGAACGCTCAAGCGTTCGACCGGTCGTTCAAGCGAGCCCGGCCGTCAAATTTTTGTGCATCCCCCTTGACCGGTGCGCCCGCGATGTAAACGTTTTCATGCCTGCCGATCCGACGCCGGACCGCTCGCCGGTTTCGTGACCCGACACTTCGCATGAGCATCACCATCAAGGACGTCGCCCGTCTCGCCGGTGTCTCTGTCGCTACCGTCTCGCGTGTCATCAACGACAGCGCGCCGGTGCTCGCCGGGACCCGCGACCGCGTGCTCGCCGCGGCGGATCGGCTTCGCTTCTCCCCGAATGGCGCCGCGCGCAGCTTGAGCATGCAGCGCACGCTCGCGATCGGCGTCATTCTGCCGGATCTCTACGGCGAGTTTTTTTCTGAGCTCCTGCGCGGGATCGATCAGGCCGCGCAACGCGCCGGCTATTCGCTTCTCGTTTCGAGCTCGCACCACGACGCGCGCGGAATCGAAGCGGCCGTGCGCGTGATCCGCGGCCGGATCGACGGTCTGCTCGTCATGGCGCCGGAGGTGACGCGCAGCGCACTCGCTCACGCGCTGCCGCGCGACGTTCCAACCGTGCTGCTCAATGGGCGCGCCGCCGGAAGCGACGCGGCGCACGCCATCACGGTGGACAACTACGGAGGCGCGACCGCGATGACGCGTCATCTGCTTTCGCTCCGTCATCGGCGCATAGGCTTCATCGCCGGCGCGGTGCACAACGCCGATGCGCAGGCACGCGAGCGCGGGCACCGCGCCGCGCTGCGCACGGCGGGCGCCGCGAGTGATCCCGCATTGGTCGTGCGCGGCGACTTCACCGAAAGGGGCGGCGTGTCGGGTGCGCGCGCACTCGTCTCGCTCGCTTCTCCGCCCACGGCAATCTTCGCCGCGAACGACGCGATGGCCGTCGGCGCGCTCGCCTTCCTCCGCGAAGTGGGAATCGACGTTCCGCGTCGCATGACGGTCGTCGGCTTTGACGACATTCCAGTTGCCCGTTTCCTCAACCCTCCGCTCACGTCGGTGCGCGTTGGAATCGCCGCACTCGGCGCGCGCGGAACGCAGGTGCTGCTCGATGCTCTGGTTGCCCCGGCGTCGCGCTCGAGTCGCGCCGCCACGTCACGGCGCGATGTGCTACCCACGGAACTGGTCGTTCGGGGCTCGTCCGGCGCCGCGTCATCCAGTGCCAGGTTGTTTCTCGCTAAACCACAGGGAGAGAGTCTGTATGGTCAAGAATAAAGTGGCGTATCGCCTGGGCGCGGGACTCGCCGCGCTTCTGTTGAGCGTGGCCGTTGCCGCCACCGCGTCGGCGCAGAATACCACCGGCACCGTTCGCGGCACCGTGACGGGTGCCGGCGGCACGCCGGTCGCCGACGCACAGATTGCGGCGCGCAATATTGAGACCGGCGCGCAACGCGGGGCCACGTCGCGCGCCGACGGCAGCTACGTCCTCGCCGGCCTCGTGCCCGCGGCCTACGACCTTACCGTGCGACGGATCGGCACGTCGCCCCAGACGCGGCGAGTCGTCGTCCAGATCGGAGCCACGCAGATTCAGGACTGGGCGCTCGCCAACGTGACCACGCAGTTGCAGGGCGTGGTCATCTCGGCCACGGCGGCCGCACCGGAAACGCGAACGTCGGAAGTGGCGACGAACGTGACCCAGGCGCAGATCGACAAGCTGCCGACGTCGAGCCGCAATTTTCTCGAGTTGGCGGGACTGGCTCCGGGCGTGACGGTGAGCGAAGACCGGATCAACGCGTCGAACTTCCGCACGATTCAGGCAGGGGGGCAAGTGGCGAGCGCCGTGAACCTGTTCGTCGACGGCACCAGCTTCAAGAACGATCTCACCGGCGGCGGCGTCGCTGGACAGGACGCGAGCCGCGGCAACCCGTTCCCTCAGAACGCGATCAAGGAGTACCGCGTCATCAGCCAGAATTTCAAGGCTGAATACCAAAAGGCATCGAGCGCCATCATTACGGCGACGACCAAGGAAGGCACCAACGAGTGGAGCGGCAGCGCGCTGGCGGGCTATCAGAACGCGAGCATGGTCCAGCTCGACAGCTTCCAACGCCGGGACAGGGCCGTAGCCGACAGCATCGGCCACGCGACAGGCAAGCCATCGACGTTCGCGAAGCCGCCCTACAACCGCACGCTGACGGCAGTGAGCTTGGGCGGACCGATCATCAAGGACAAGCTCCATTTCTTCGGCTCGTACGAGGGCAATATTCAAAACCGGTCGGGTCGCGTGGACTTCAGCGGCGCCCCGACGGGCTTTCCCGCGCTCGACACGGTTGGGCTTTCCAAATACAGCGGGACGTTCGCCTCGCCATTCCGCGAGTCCCTGTTGTTCGGCAAGCTCACCGACGCCATCAACGAACACTCATCGGCCGAATTCAGCATCAGCAATCGCAACGAGACGGACGTCCGCGATTTCAGCCTCACCACGGCGCACGAGGCGGCGGTGGACTACCGGCAGAACGTCACTGTGGCGCAACTCAAGCACAACTACTTCGTTGGCGAGTGGTTCAATGAGGCGAAGGTGGACTTCTCGCGCTTCCAGCGAAACCCGGGTCCGCTGACGCCGGGGATTGCGGCGCGTGACTACCAATACAACGGCGACCATCTGATCGGCAGCAACGTGAGCACGCAGGACTACAAGCAGAATCGGCTGGGGGTCCGCAACGATCTCACGTACTCCGGCTTCCATGCCTTGGGCGAGCACGTGCTGAAGGGCGGCGCGAGCGTCGACTTCGTGGGCTACGACCTGGTCAAGGACAACAACGGCACACCGGAGTTCTACTACAATTCGGTGGTCAATGGGCAGGCGTACAACTACGCATCACCGTTCCAGGTGATCTACGGGCGCGGCGACCCGAAGTTCAGCGCGCACAACAACGAGGTCGGGGCGTACATCCAGGACGATTGGTCGCCCGTGCCGCGCCTGACGTTCAACATCGGCGTGCGGTGGGATTACGAATCTCACATGATGAACTACGACTACGTGACGCCGCAGAACGTGATCGATACGCTGACCCGCTACAACAGCCAGTTCCCGGCACCGATCAATGTGAGCCAGTACATCAGCACCGGCAGCAACCGGAAGCCGTTTTACGGCGCCGTCCAGCCGCGCCTCGGCTTCTCGTACGCCATCGACCAGGAGAGCAAGACGACCATCTTCGGCGGATTCGGGGTGTACTACGACCGCACGCTGTTCGATGTCGCCGTGGACGAAACACAAAAGCTGACGCATCCGCAGTTCACGATCGCCTTCGCGCCGCGCGGCGTGGCGCCCACCGGCAGCCAGATCGCATGGAACGACTCGTACCTCACCGGCAACCGTTCGCAGCTCGATGCGCTGATCGGGTCAACCGGCAAACCGGAAGCATGGCTGATCGACAACAACATCAAGGTCCCCAAAACGAATCAGTTCAACTTCGGCGTGCGCCAGGTGATCAATACCGATTGGACTGTGGCAGTGACCTATGCCGCCCAACGCGGCGTCGACCAGCTCACGATGAATTGGGCGAACATCGCCACCAAGCCCGACGGCAGTTGCTGCAACACGTTCGACACATCACCACACGGCTTCAGCAACTTCATCTACTCGTCGAACGAAGGAAAAACCTGGTACGACGCGCTGCAAGTGCAGATCGATCGTCCGTACCGGCGGGTGTCCGCGCACAGCATCGGGTGGGGCGCCGGACTCGCCTACACCTACGCCAACCGCTCGGTGCAGGGCATGGACAACCTCGGCGATCAGTTCGAGTTCCCCCGGGCGTCGAGCATTCCAAAGCACGTTGCGACGGCGGGGAACAACGCGCTGTCCGGCGACGAGAAGCATCGCCTTGTGGTCAACGCCGTCAGCGATCTGCCATACCTCTGGGGAATTCAACTCTCGGGTCTCGGCACCTTCGGCGGCAAGTACAGGCAGGACGTCGGCTGTCCGGCACGTTTCTGCAATACGGTTTACCAACCCGGCGCCTTCACCGTACCGGGTCTGTTTCCGTATCAGAACGTGAATCTCCGCGCGCGAAAAGACTTCTACAGCGTTGGCACGTCCAAGGCGGTCGGTGTGACCGTCGATCTCTTCAACGCGTTCAACCGCGCGAACCTTGGCTGCTACGACACCGGCGATCCGAAGGCCCCGGCCTTCGGCCACGCCGGTTGCACGACGACTGACGCCCGTCGAGTACAGTTTGGCGCGCAGCTCGACTTCTGATGCGCGTCGCTCGGCTGCTCGCTGTTGCCGGCCTGGCGGCGTGTGTCTCGGCGCCAACGTCGGGGCAACGCGCCGTCACGGCGGCATACACGGGCAGCCCGGCCGAGCGCGCGTTCATCGATACGCTCTCGCGACGCACGTTCGACTTTTTTTGGGAAACGACAAACCCCCGCAACGGACTCACCCCAGACCGCTGGCCGAGTCAGTCCTTTTCGAGTGTGGCCGCCGTGGGGTTCGCGCTCACCGCGTATCCGATCGGCGTGGCACATGGATGGGTGAGTCGCAGCGTGGCGCGCGAGCGGGTGCTCGCCACGCTTCGCTTTTTCTGGCGCGCGCCGCAGGGTTCGCAGGGTGCGAACGTCACCGGCTATAAGGGATTCTATTACCACTTTCTTGACATGGAGACGGGCTATCGGTTCGCGCATGTGGAGCTCTCGACGATTGATACGGCGTTGCTGCTGGCCGGCGCGCTCACGTGCCGCCAGTATTTCGACGGCAACGACGCCGGCGACCGGGAAGTTCGCGCGCTCACCGATTCTATCTACGCGCGCATCGACTGGCAGTGGGCGCGCGACACCGGCGCCGCGGTAAACATGGGGTGGCGGCCCGAACCGGCGAGCAATCAAAACGCGCGCGGCTTCAACATCAGCAGCTGGCGCGGATACGACGAAGGGATGCTTCTCTACGTTCTCGCCCTTGGGTCGCCGACTCACCCGGTCGATCGGGCTGCGTGGACCGAGTGGACCAAGACCTATCGGTGGGATCAGTTCCACGGGTACGACTTTGTGCAGTTCGCGCCACTGTTTGGCCATCAGTACTCGCACATCTGGATCGACTTTCGCGGCGTGCAGGACGACTATATGCGCTCGCGCGGCATCGACTACTTCGAGAATTCTCGGCGCGCGACACTGTCGCAGCGCGCCTACGCAATTGCCAATCCGCTCGGCTGGCGCGACTACGGGCAAGACGCCTGGGGCTTGTCCGCGAGCGACGGACCTCTCGACTCGACGCTCACGATCGACGGACGCGCGCGAACCTTTCACACGTATTGGGCGCGCGGGGCCGGCACCGGCGAGTTGAACGACGACGGCACGCTGGTCCCCGCGGCCGCTGGCGGCTCGATCGCTTTCGCGCCTGAAATTGTGGTGCCGAGCTTGGTCGCGATGCGTTCGCGGTACGGAACGCCATTGTTTGGGCGCTACGGATTCGTCGACGCGTTCAACCCGACGCTTCGGACGAACGGTCCCCAGTTGCACCATGGAGCGATCGTGAATGGGCTGTCGTGGTTTGACACCGACTATCTCGGCATCGACCAAGGGCCGATCATCGCCATGACGGAGAACTGGCGCAGCGGGATGATCTGGAATCTGCTGCGTCGCGACGCCGACATTGTACGAGGAATGTGTCGCGCCGGGTTTACGGGCGGATGGTTAGTCGGCCGCTGCTGAATCGGCGCGTCCAGCGCCTCGCTCGCCTCATCGCGCCGGCGTGCGTGATCGTCGCGTGCACCACCGCCGATGCCCGCGCCGGCAACGGTGTTCGCGAACTTCGTGTCTGGGCATTTGGCGCCGAGGGGGAGGCTGTAGCTCCGATGGTGCGCGACTTCGAGCGGGCCAATCCCGACGTGCGCGTGCGCGTCCAGCAAATCCCGTGGACGGCCGCGCATGAGAAGTTGCTCACCGCGTTCGTCGGCGGGGCGCTTCCCGACGTTGCGCAGTTGGGCAACACGTGGGTTCCGGAGTTTCAGGCGTTGAAGGCACTCACGCCGCTGGACAGCGCGCTCGCGAGCGATGCCGCGCACATGCCGCGCGCCGACTACTTCCCGGGCGTGCTCGCGACGAACGTGGTGGACGACACGCTATACGGTGTGCCCTGGTACGTCGACACGAGGGTGATGTTTTATCGCTCTGACCTCCTGCGTCGGGCGGGCGTTGCGAGGCCGCCGGCAACGTGGGCGGAGTGGCGCGACGCTCTCGCTCGCGTGCAGCGCGTGCAACCCGCGGGCAGCGTTCCCATGCTGATGCCGCTCGACGAGTGGGCACAGCCGGTCATTCTCGCGCTGCAGAGTGGCGCGCCGCTGCTCGCCGACCACGGAACACGCGGCTTCTTCCGCGATGCGCGCTTCCGTCGTGGCTTCGAATTCTACGTCGATTTGTTCCGCGACGGTTTGGCTCCGCCCTTGGCGAACACCCAGGTCAGCAACGTCTATCAGGAATTCGCTGCCGGCCGAATCGCGATGTACATCAGCGGACCGTGGAACGTCAGCGAGTTTCGGAAGCGCATGCCCGATACGCTACAGGGTGCATGGGCCACTGCGCCGCTCCCTGGTCCGACCGAGCCTGGCGTGTCGCTCGCCGGGGGATCGAGTCTCGTCGTCATGCGCGGCGCGCGCCACCCGGATGACGCGATGCGCTTCATCGCGTTCTTGAGCGATCCGGCGCGGCAGGCCGCGTTCTACGAAGCGACGGGCGACCTACCGGCGCGTCGCTCGGCGTGGAATGCACCGCGGCTGGCGGGCGATCCGTACCTCGCTGCGTTCCGTGACCAACTCGCGCGCGTCGTGCCAACGCCGGCCGTTGCCGAATGGGAGCTCATTGCCACTGACATCGCCGCGGCGGCAGAGCGGGCTGCGCGAGGAACACAGAGCATCGACGTCGCACTCGCCGCGCTCGACGCCGAAGTCGATGGGGTTCTCGAGAAGCGCCGATGGTTGCAGGCTCACCGCGTGGTCGCCGCGCGCCCCGGCAAGCGATGAACTCGGCGACGACACGACGCGTCGCGCCTGGCTGGTGGTTCGTGACGCCGGCGCTCGTGTTGATCGTGGTCTTTTTTCTGGGCCCGGTGATCGCCGCCGTGCTGCTCAGTTTCACCGACTTCGATCTCTACGCGCTGGCCGACTGGCACGCCGCTCGTTGGGTGGGACTGCGCAACTATGGCCGCGTGCTCCACGAACCGCTCTTCTGGCAAGCGCTGGGCAACACGCTGTACTTCGCGCTGGTCGGCGGCCCGCTCACGGTTGCGGCGTCGCTCGGTGCGGCGCTCATGGTCAACGCCCGCGCGCTCCGCTGGAAGTCTGTCGCGCGCACAGTGTTTTTTGCGCCATTCGTGACGACCCTCGTGGCCGTCGCGATCGTCTGGCGCTACCTGTACCACGCGCGATATGGATTGCTCAACAGTTTGTTGAGTCATGTTGGCGTCCACCCAATCGATTGGCTTGGCGACCCGCGCTGGGCAATGCCGGCGATCATTCTCATGGCGACGTGGAAGAATTTTGGCTACAACATGCTCATTTGCATCGCCGGCTTGCAGAGCATTCCGCGCGACCTGTACGAGGCCGCCGAGCTGGACGGGGCCGGCCCGTGGCAGCGATTTCGTCACATCACGATTCCCATGCTCGGGCCCACATTGTTCTTCGTGGCCGTCGTCACCATGATCGGCTACCTACAGCTGTTCACCGAGCCGTACGTGATGACGCGCGGCGGTCCGCTGCGCGCGACGACGAGCCTTGTGCTCTACATGTACGAGGAAGGATTCCGCTGGTGGCGCCTCGGCGTTGCCGCGGCGATCGCGTTTCTGCTCTTCTTGATCATCCTCGTTTTCACCGCACTGCAGCGACGACTCACCCCGAAAGCGGCAGTATGAGCGCCACCAGAAGTGCGCGCGGTCGCGGTGCCAGCGTGGCGCTCCACGTGGCGCTCGTCGTGTTTGGTGCCCTGTCGCTGCTCCCGCTGCTCTGGATGGTGAGCGCCTCCTTCATGGCTACGGGTGAGGCGACCACCTTTCCGCCACCGCTCGTGCCGCAGCGACCCACGCTGTCTCACTACGCGGATCTGTTCGGGCGACTCGCGCTGGGCCGATACGCGCTCAATAGCGCGTTCGTGGCGGTCGTTACCACCACCGCGTCGCTCGCGATCAATGCCAGTGCAGGCTATGCCTTTGCCAAACTCCGCTTCCAGGGACGCGACGCCACCTTTCGTGTGCTTGCAGCCGGGCTGGCGATTCCGGTGCAGGTCGCGATGCTTCCGCTCTTTCTACTCATGAAGGCGCTGGGTCTCGTCAACAACTACGGTGGCGTGATCATTCCGGGACTGGCGAGCATCTTCGGCATCTTCCTTGTCCGTCAGTACGCACTCGCGATTCCTGATGACTTGCTCGACGCGGCACGAATTGACGGGGCAGGGGAGTTTCGCGTTTTTCGTTCAATTGTGTTGCCGACCATTCGCCCGGTGCTCGCGACGCTCGCGCTGTGGACGTTCCTGGCCACATGGAATGACTTCATGTGGCCACTCATCATACTGAGCGACGATCGGCGCTACACGCTTCCTGTGGCGCTCGCCGGCCTCATTGGAGAACACGCGCGAGACGTCGAGCTCATGATGGCCGGATCGGTCGTGACGGTGCTGCCGGTGCTCGTGCTCTTTCTCTTTCTGCAACGGTTCTTCGTCGAGGGCGTGACAGAAGGCTCCGTAAAATGATCGCGCGCCTGTTGGTCGCGGCGCTGCTCGCGTGCCCTCGGCTGCTTCAATCGCAGGCGCCGGCGCGACACGAGGCACCCGTGAAACTCGAGACGTTTGACGACACGACCGGATGGCGCGCGGTACCATCGGACGGGGTGCGGTTGGCCCTTCGCCGCGACGGTGGACTGGTCCGCGGCTCGCTTCGCCTGGAAATCGACTATCAGGGGCACGCCGGCTACGCCGTCGCACGTCATGCGTTCACGCTGCCGGCGCTGCCTCCATACTGGGCAATCACGCTCCGCGTTCGCGGCGACATTCCGCCGAACACGCTCGAGCTCAAGCTCGTCGACTCGTCCGGACTGAGCGTATGGTGGATGCGCCGTCCTGATCTTCGCGTGGGCCCGCAGTGGACGGAACTCCGCTTTCGACCGAGTGACCTGTCGTTCGCGTGGGGTCCGCGTGGCGGTGGTCCGCCCCGCGACATTGCGGCGATTGAGATCGCGTTTACCGCCGGAGCGGGAGGGCGAGGCTGGCTCGCACTCGACGAGCTCACGCTTGTGCCGCTCACCCCGCCCGTACTCGACAACATTCGGCCTGGCATCGTGGCGTCGTTGGGCGAGGGTGCGGACCAGTTGCTTGGTACCGACTTTGCGCGCTCACCTACTCGCGCCGATCCACTCCGTCCGCCTGTGTGGCGCGCCGCGGGGGGCGAGCAAACCATCTCGCTCGACTTTCATGGCGTCCGGCAATTGAGCGGAGTGGCGCTCGACTGGGGAGATAGCTGGGCCGCGGACTACGACATTGATCGCTCGGACGACGGCATGCAGTGGACAACCGTGCGCAGAGTACGCGATGCAGCCGGTGGTCGGCGTCTTGTCCGCCTTCCCGCGCTCGAGGCGTCGTGGTTGCGTCTCCATTTGCATCGTAGTGCGCGGGGCGACGGCTACTCGCTGCGAGCGATTCATCTGCTTCCCGATTCAGCTGCGCCCACGGCAAGCGCATTCCTCGAACGCGTCGCCGATGCTGGCGCTCTCGGTACTTGGCCCCGCGGGCTTACACGTCAACAATCATACTGGACCGTGTTCGGTCTCCCGCGCGACACACGCGATGGTCTCATGAGTGAGGACGGAGCCGTGGATACCAAGCCCGGCGGGTTCGCGCTCGAGCCCTTTCTGTTTGCCGAAGGCACGCTGCTGTCGTGGGCAAACGCGGAGACGTCGCACGCCCTCGATGGCGGGTTCCGTCCGATGCCCATCGCGACACGCACGTATCGCGATCTTTCGCTCGAGGTCCGCCCGCTAGCGAGCGGTCGGCCGGAGCGATCGACCTTCTGGGTGCGATACCGCATCAGGAATCTCTCAACACGCCGCCGTGCGGTGCGCCTCGTCGTCGCCGCACGCCCCGTGCAGGTAAACCCGCCGTGGCAGTTCCTCGGTGTACCCGGTGGCGCGGCCGACGTGCACGCGATCGCGTGGAATGGCAAACGGCTGCTCATCAACGAAGGTGACGCGCTGGTCCCCAGTACGCGACCAACGGCGGTTGCTCTCGCCCGATTCGACGCAGGCCCGGCATTCGACCACCTGCTCGAAGCGACACCTGCCGCCAAACGCATCGACGACGCCACCGGCTTCGCATCGGCGGCATTGGAGTGGCGTTTCAATCTGTCGCCTCACGACAGCAGCGACGTTTGGATCGCGCTCCCCAGCGACAACTCCGCCGCGATCGCGTCAACCGGCGCAGCCGCGTTGGACAGCGTGCGCGCAATGTGGGACGCCGAGCTGTCGTCCACGCAAATCGATCTGCCTGGTACAGGGGCATCGATGGCCGCCGCGCTCCGAATTGCGCTTGCCCACGTACTCGTGAATGCCCGCGGTCCGGCCATCCAACCCGGCACGCGAAGCTACCGTCGCAGCTGGATTCGCGACGGCTCACTCACGTCGTCCGCGCTGCTGCGCCTTGGCCATGCGGGCGACGCGCGCGCCTTTCTCGAGTGGTTCGTGCCGTTCGTCTTCGCCGACGGAAAGGTGCCGTGCTGCGTCGATGCGCGCGGCGCCGATCCGGTGACCGAAAACGACGCCGACGGCGAGCTTCTGTATCTCGCGGCCGAGTACTGGCGGATGAGCCAAGACACGCAAACGGTTCGACAACTCTGGCCGTCGCTGGCGCGCACCGCCTCGCATCTGGATTCTCTGCGCCGCTCACGCAGAACGGCACAGTATCGCACGGCCGATTCGCTGCTCGTGTTCGGCCTGCTGCCGCCGTCCATCAGCCATGAAGGCTATTCGGCGAAGCCGGCGTACTCATACTGGGACGACTTCTGGGGACTACGCGGTATGGCGGACGCCGCACTGTTGTCGCGCCTCGCGAACGACGCCGCCGGAGCCGGCCGCTTCACCGCTGCGTCTCGAGAGTTTCGCGATGACGTCGTCGCCTCGGTGTCGCGCTCGATGGCGGCGCACCACATGGCGCAGATTCCCGGCGCCGCTGAGTTGGGCGACCTGGATCCGACGTCGACGACGATCGCGCTCGAGCCGGCACAGCTGCTAGGAGTTCTGCCCGATTCAGCCGTGTACGCCACGTTCGATCGCGCCTGGCGTACGTTCACCGATCGCCGCGATGGAGTGACGCCGTGGGAGGTGTACACGCCCTACGAATGGCGCATGGTTGGAAGTTTCGCGCGGCTCGGGCAGCCGGAACGCGCGCACGCGCTAGCCCAGTGGTACATGGAGACGCGTCGGCCGGTGGAATGGAATCAATGGAGTGAGGCGGTCTGGCGCGACGCGCGCGCGCCAAAATTCGTTGGCGATATGCCGCACGGATGGGTTGAATCTGATTTCATTCGCGCAACGCTCGATCTGTTGGCGTACGAGCGCGAGGCTGATTCAACGCTCGTCGTAGGCGCCGGAATTCCGTTTGATTGGGCGCACGACTCACACGGCGTGACGGTGCGCGGGCTGCGAACGTGGTGGGGTTCGCTTTCTCTCCGCGCCGAGCCGGCGTCGAACGGTGTTCGCATGACGATCGACGGCGTTCACCCTCCGGGGGGAATCGAGGTGCGCGCGCCATTCGGACGGGCGGCACGCGAAGCCCGTGTCAACGGTGTTCTCGTGCCTCTCGTGCATGGCGCCGTCGTCGTGCGGCGTGCCGCGACAATAGAGTTCGTCTACTGATGTCAGTCGTCGAGCGCGGACCCGTTCGTGGCGATCACGCGACTGTAATAGTGGGCGCTCGACTTCGGCGTCCGCTCCTGGGTCTCGTAGTTCACGTGCACGATGCCGAATCGCTTGGTGTAGCCAAGGCTCCATTCGTAGTTGTCGAACAGACTCCAGGCAAAATAGCCACGGAGGTCCGCGCCTTTACGCATCGCGCTGCGCGCCGCCTTGAGATGCTCGCGAAAGTACCAGACGCGCAGCGGATCGTGCACCGCGCCATCGACGGCGTGCGGCGGATCGTACATCGCGGCGCCGTTCTCGGTGATGTAGAGCGGCATACGTCCGTATCGCTCGGTCACCCAGAGCAATGTGCGCTCGAGCGACGGCGGATGCATTTCCCAACCGGTCTCCGTATAGGCATGCTCCGGCTGACGCACGTACGCAATTCGAACGGGCCGCGCCTCGGGATCGTCGCGGACCACGCCGCGCGTGTAGTAGTTGATCCCGAGAAAATCGATCTTCTGGCCAATGAGCGCGAAATCCTCCGCGGGGAACTCGGGCCACGCCACTCCAAAGATCTCGCGCATCTCGGGCGGATAGCTCCCCGTGAAGATCGGATCGAGGTACTGGCGATTCATGTACGCGTCCCCGCGACACGCGGCCTGCGCGTCATTCTCCGAATCGCTCGCCGGATCCTTGGGCTCGAGGTTCACCACGATCCCAATCTCCCCCAAACGCGACTCGGCGCGAAACGCTTGGACGCCTCGTCCGTGCGCGCGCAGCAGATTGTGACTGGCGATCGGCGCTTCGAAGAGATTCCGATGTCCCGGTGCGAGCGCGCCGCGAAGATACCCGCCGTCGGTCACGACCCACGGCTCATTGAGCGTGGCCCACATCGGCACGCGATCGCCGAGTCGCGCAAAGACAGCCGATGCGTAGTCACCGAACCAGTCGGCGACGTCGCGATTGAGCCATCCACCGCGGTCGTCGAGCGCGGCGGGAAGATCCCAATGAAAGAGCGTGGCGTTCGGCCGGATGTCGTTCGCCAGCAGCTCGTCGACGAGGTTATCGTAGAAGTCGAGCCCTCGCTCGTTCAGTGGGCCCGTTCCCTGCGGAAACACGCGACTCCAACTGATGCTGAATCGATACGCTTGCAATCCGAGCTCGCGCATGAGCGCTACGTCGCTGCGCCACCGACGATAGTGGTCGCACGCAACGTCACCGGTCTCTCCGTTCGCCGTGCGACCGGGGCTGTGCGCAAAGCGCTGCCAAATGCTCGGACCCGCACCATCGGCGAGCGGGCTGCCTTCGATCTGGTAGGCGGACGTCGAGGCGCCCCACAGGAACCCTTGAGGAAAACCATGCGATTCGTTCACGCGGAGAAAGGTAGTTCAGTCCGCGCGACATTGCGGTACGTCGGCTGCCGCGGCGAGCGTGTGGCATGACACTGAACGCGGCGGGCCGGGCCGCGCGCGTCGAGCTCCGTGGCGTGCGAAAGGAGTACTCCGGTGGCGTCGTCGCCGTGCACGACACCGACCTCACCGTGGAGGCCGGCGAGCTCGTCGTGCTCGTGGGTCCCTCCGGTTGCGGCAAGAGTACGACGCTCCGCATGGTGGCCGGCCTCGAGTCGATTTCGGCGGGCGAGCTCTCGATCGGCGGCAAAGTGGTCAACGACGTGCCGCCCGCCGAACGCGACATCGCGATGGTGTTCCAGAGCTATGCGCTGTATCCGCACATGACGGTGCGCGAAAACATGGCGTTCGCGCTCCGTCTTCGGAAACGATCCGCGGCCGAGATAGCCGAGCAGGTGAACGCCGCGGCGGAGACCCTCGGCATCACGGAGCTGCTCGGGCGAATTCCCAAGCAGCTGTCGGGCGGCCAGCGGCAACGTGTGGCAATTGGACGCGCGATCGTGCGCGAGCCGAGTGTCTTTCTGTTCGACGAACCGCTGTCAAACCTCGATGCGGCGCTGCGCGGCGAGATGCGGCGCGAGCTGGCCGGGCTGCACCGGCGCTTGGCGGCGACGATGTTGTATGTGACGCACGACCAGGTCGAGGCGATGACGCTGGGCGATCGCATCGTCGTCATGAATGCCGGACGCATCGTGCAGGTGGGTGTGCCCACCGATGTCTATCTGCATCCCCACGACACGTTCGTCGCGAGCTTCCTCGGTAGTCCGCCGATGAACCTTCTGCCAGGGTCTTTGGTGCGCGAGAACGGCGCGGTGAGCGTGCGTCTCGCCGGGGCTCCCGACACGTTCGTGCACATTCCAGCAAGCCTCGCCGCCGCGGCCGAGGGCGAGGGAGTAGAGTCGGTGATTCTCGGTCTGCGACCGGAGGACGCAACGGCCATCCTGACCGACGCCGAATCCCCTTCGTCCAACGCCTTGGCCGGCGTCGTTGAGCTCGTGGAACCGCTCGGCCATCAGCAGTTGCTGCACGTCCGGGTCGGTGCGCTCATTGTGACTGTCCATGGCGCAGCGCGCGAGCGACCGCCGTTGGGCGCGCGAGTCGTGCTGCGCGCCGACGCCGACCGGCTGCATCTGTTCGACGCGCAGAGCGGCCGATCCATGAGCATCCTCGAATCGACTCGTGCGACGTGAGACGTCGCGTTCCCGGTCGCTTGACGCTACGACGAGATTCCCGTATAACCGAAGGCGGGAAAGCGGTTCGTGACGCGCCCCGGCGCGTCGAGCCTTATCGTGTCGCCGAGCGGGTTGCCCGCTGAGCCCGCTGTCTCCCGCAGACTCGTTTATCCTCGTTCATCTGACTTTGACGTAATTCACGGGCCCGGATTTCCGGCGCCAAAATCCTCCCGCGCGACGCCGCGCGGGCAGCCGAACCAGCGGCTGGTTGATTCCCCGAAGTGACTCGTTAGCGGAGACAAGGAATACGCGATGCTGAACCTCGACATCACCAAATGCAACATTGCCATCGACAAGTTGCTGGAGACCACGACCAATCCGCGGCATCGCTACATCCTGATGAGCTACGCCCGGCATCGGCACCTGGAGTTTTCGGGACACTACGATGAAGTCCTGACCGATGAGATGATGTCGGACCATCCGCAGTACACCATCCGCGCGCTCGGCGTCGATACGATGATCGACGGGAAGGACCAGGTGCGGATCATGTACAAGAACTGGGCGGAGACGAACCAGTGCGTCTTCTACATCGAGAATGAACAGGTCGCGGTCGCCGACAATTTCGTTGCGTCAAAGCTGACCTCGTACCAGCAGATCTGGGGAGGAACCTTGGCGGCGTCCAAGGTGCTCCACATCCTGCCAAAGGGTCTCACGAAGGCGCTGTTCATCAAAATGCTCGAGTTCAAGGGCCTCAAGGCCGAGCTGGACCAGATGTATCTTTATAAGACGTCCGAGCAGTGGTTCTGGCCGTACGATGAGCGGTGCCGGCTCATGCGAGAGGATATTCTCGAACCCGATCGAAACGCGGCGGACATCATCAAGCTCGATGCAAAGGACGTGTTGACCGCGGCGGAAAGCTCGAAGCTGCTCATGCCGCTTATCAAGCCGCTGCCGAATTTTGACGAGTACGTGCTCGGCAAGAAGCCGAGTTAGGGCGGGCGGAATTCTCCAGCGCCACCGCGTCCATCGAAACCTCCCTACCGAAGCGCCGGTCCCGAACGGGAGCGGCGCTTCCGTCATTCGGAGAGTTGACACTCGTTGCGGCGTGCGTACCTTCCCGCGTGTGTATCTACTATCGCCATAGTTGGTACGGGAATGACAGAATGAAGCGAACCGCCCTCATCGCTATCCTGCTGCTCGCGCTACCTCGTCCGCGGGCCGGCGGCCAGGAGTGGCGCGAGCATGCAGCGCACATCGGCACGACCGCCCGCGTCCTCATCATCGGCACCCGCCCCGATGACGAGGACAACGCACTGATCGCCTGGCTCAGTCTTGGGCGACACATCGAAACGGCGTACCTCTCACTCACGCGCGGCGAAAGCGGCACGAACGTCATGGGGCCGGAACAGCAGGCGCCGCTGGCCGTCGTGCGCACGGCTGAATTGCTGGCGGAGCGTCGGCGAGACGGCGCGCATCAGTACTTCACTCGCGCGTACGACATCGGCTCGACGAGCGCCGATTCCATCGTCAACGCCGCATGGCCTCACGATTCGCTGCTCAAGGACGTCGTCTCCGTCGTTCGTGCCTTCCGGCCGCACATAGTTGTATCCCTCTTCTCGGCGAGCGGCGGGCGCGATGCCACGCATCGCCTTGCCGCGCGCCTCGCCGCGGAGGCGTTCTTCGCCGCCGCCGACACGGCGCGACCGTTCACGGGCGCGACATCGCGGCTTCCGAGCTGGACGGTCTCACGCCTTCTCACGCGCGTGGATAGCGCGCCGCTTGTTGCAGAATCGGTGGTCGCGCTCGATGTCGGCGAATTCGACCGCGGCGCGGGACGCAGCTTCGCCGAGATTGGCGGCGACATTCGTCAACTCCAACGATCACAGGCGCCGTCTCCAGCGCCGGCGCTCGGGACCGTGCGTCGACTGCTGCGCATCGACAGCACTCGAGTCGGGAACGACCCATCGTTCTTCGGGAGTCTCGACACGACGTTGGCGCGCTTCGGCGCCGGCACGCCGGCCGAAGCACGAGCACAGTTCGATACGCTCCGGTCGGCCATCGCCGATGTGTCCGCGCTTTCGCCGACCGCGTTTGTTGACTCGCTGGCGGCGCGACTCGCACGCGTGGCGAGTCGCACGAGTGACGTCCGTTTGGCAATGCGTTGTGGCGACGTGTACGCCGTCCCGGTTTGTCCGGGCGCGCTCGGTGATCTCGCCGTCGCGCTGAACACGATTCGCGAGCGGGCCACTCGGGCGATGCTCGGAGCGTCCGGCCTCGTGATCGACGGCACCGTCGCTCGCGAGCTGGTCGCGGCGGGCGACTCCGTTCCCGTTGTCGTGGCGATGTACAACGGTGGCGCCCTTCCGGCGGTCGTTCGCCGCGTGGCGGTATCCGCCGGGAATGTGCCGTCGATTCTCGTGCGGGATTCGAGCATCGTGATCCCGCCGGGCGGATCGATCCAATGGTCCACCACCGTCAATCTCCTCGCTCCCTCGTACCACTGGTGGCAGATCAATGGCCTGGTGAGCGGCACGTCTATTCACGATTTCCGCATTACGCAAAGAAACGAGCTCGCTCCGCAGCTGATCGGTGGCGAGGATCGCATCCTCACGAGCCGCGTCGAGGCCACTCTTGCGATTGGCGGGGTCGATGTGCCGATCATAGAAAGGCCGCTGGTCTATCGAAGCGCCACCACCGTGCGCGGCGATGCGCGCCATCCGCTCGCCGGCGTTCCGGCCACGTCAATACTGCTCGAACGTACCGAAGAGTACGAGCGCGCCGGTCTGCCGATCGATCGTTTTTTTCGAGTATACGTATCTTCGGCCCGATCCACCCCGGATACGCTTGCCGTGACCCTGCGGCTACCGCTCGGTCTCAACGCAGATTCAGTCACACGACGAATCGCGTTGCCGCCGTTCGGCGCGCGCAATGTCTTCTTTCGTCTTCGCGGAACACTGAGCCCGGGTTCGGACACGATTGCCGTGACTGCGCGGAGCATCGCATTCGTCCCGCCAGGCCAGTCGCAACGCATCGTGAGACTGGATCCGTCGGCTGAGTTCAGGCTTGGCGTGGTTGTACATGAGTATCCGCATATCCCGTCGCAGCAATTCGTGCGGTTCTCGAGCGACCGGCTCGAGGCCGTCGACGTTCGCGTTCCGCCGCGCCTGCACGTCGCGTACGTGAAGGGCGGCGATGACCTGCAAACGTCGCTGGCACAACTGCGGGTGAAGGGGCAGCTCCTCGATCCAGCTCTGCTGTCGGTGGTTGACCTCTCGGGATACACGACAATCCTGGTCGGCGCGGGCGGCCTCGCGGGCGAAGCGTTGACGACCGCCGTCCCGGCCCTGCGCGACTTTCTGCGCAACGGCGGAACGGTGGTGGTTCTCTCGGGCCGCGGCGAGGTGGCAGAGAGCGGCCTTCTCCCGTATCCGATCGCGTTCGACACCGTGCCGCACCGCGTGAGGGATCCGTCTGCGAAGGTGCGTGTGACGGACGGGAGATCGCCGCTCCTCAATTGGCCGAATGTCATTACACCGAGAGACTTCGACAACTGGACCGGAGACCGCGCGCGCAATCTGCCGGTCGCGTTCGATGGTCGCTATCGCACGCTGTTGTCCATGGGCGATCCCGGCGAGACGCCAACGGCAGCGACGATTCTCTCCGCACGCGTCGGGAAGGGCATCCTCATCTACACCTCGCTTTCCATCGAACAACAGCTCGCGGCAGCCAACTCAGGTGTGGCGAGACTCATGATCAATTTGCTGGCGGCCGGCATGATCTCCGAAAAAGACAGGTAGATGGCGCGGGCGCCGTGGGGGCCTCCGGCACTCGGTTCCGGTCGAACTTGTGCGCCCTTGTCCGGAATTGTCGGCATTCTGCGGTTTTCTATTAGAACTCTGCGTCTGAGCTCGGATTCCTGTGTCGGCTCGACGCCCTCCTTCACCGCGGAGGATGTATGTCGACTAGCGTCTACACGACGACGGTGCGGCACATCGACGACCAAACCGGAATGGAGCAGCGGGGAAAGCCTCTCCGCACTGCGTCCCCTTCCATCGAACCCAGGCCGTGTACCGCGGATCCCTCATGGGCGCCCGCACACGCGACCGTTGGGATCGTGGACGATGCGTCCGATGCGCGGCGAGTGTGTCAACTGCGCTATCGGGTGTACGTGCACGAACAAGGCAAACAACCAGATGGCGCGGACTGGGAGCGGGGGGAACTGACTGACTCGTTGGATTCGTTCTCGCGCCTTTGGTATGCGCGCGACGGCGAGACGATTGTTGGGACAGTCGCGCAGACGATCATCGGGGCGGATTTCGATTTGTCTCGTTTGCCTGCGGCGCTCGAGCTCGATCGGTTTCCGCGCTCCAACGCATGCCCGCTCGGCTTCAGCAGTCGCTTCGCCATCGCGCCGGATCATCGATCCACCTGGGTCCTGCCAAGCCTCGCTCGCTACACGTACGCCTACGGCCGCGAGCTGGGAGCGAAGTTCGATTTCATGGCGACGAACCCCGGGCTCGTACCGCTGTTCGAGCGGCTGGGATACGTCCGCTACACGGCATCGGCCGTCTGCACGAAAGATGTCGGCCTGCTCATTCCCATGGTGCTCCCGGCAACGGACTATGAGCATCTTCGAAAGACGCGCTCCGCCTGCTTGCCCGCAACGACCTACTTTCCCGATGAACCCGAGTGGGCTGAGTGGCTCCGTGCGACGCACCCGATCATTGGTACGTACTACGAGTCTGATCCCGGCCACCACCGCTGCGGCGCCGCGCTCGCCGCGCGACTGCATCTTCCGATCGACGTCGCGACCGAACTGAGCTCGATGAGCTTTGTGCACTGCTTTCCGGCCGGTGCACTGCTGCGACGGGAAGGGGACCGTGCCACGTGCACGTTTATGGCCATCCATGGGCGATTGAATGTCGATCTCCCTCACAGCGACACCAGCCCGGCGGCGGCGTGCGCGCCGGACGGCGTTGCGTTTTCGCGCGTCACGATCGGGTGCGAGACGGACGCCGCCGTCCTTTGCGTGCCCGACACGGCCGTCGCCCGGATCAAGCGGCGCTACCCGGAGCATGCCGCGTGTCTGCAGCAGTTGCCGGTGCACACCGCGGCGCCCGATGGTCAGGCCGGCCGAATGCTACGCTAGCGATCGCACACGGCTCGTCGCCCAGGGCTCGACCGACGAGCCTTGTGCGATAGCGGGTTATTGGCTATCATAGCAACTGATATCATGGCAAGCGAATCGTCGCTCTCACCGGACCAAGGCATGGCACGTGCACCGCGGAGTACAATCCAGGCGGAGATCAAGCAGTCACGCGCGTTTCGTTCGGCTCGGCAGGAAGCGACCATTGCCCTCCTGCGCACCGCATCGATCGTCGGGCGTGGAATCGGTCGAGTGTTGGAGCCGTCGCGGATGAGCACTGCACAGTACAACGCGCTGCGCATCATTCGCGGGGCAGGGGCGGGCGGCATCCCCACGCTCGCCATTCGCGAACGCATGATCGAGGAAGGCACAACGATCACGCGGTTGCTCGACAAACTCGAAGAGTCGGGCTTCATTCGCCGCGAGCGGACGCAGCCCGATCGTCGCCAGGTGATCTGCTATGTGACGGCGGAGGGAAAGCGCCTGCTCGACCGCATCGACGAGGTCGTCGACACGGCGGACGAGGAGGCCATGGGGGCACTCTCTGCGCGGCAGGTCGCGCAACTGATCGCATTGTTGAATCTGGTGCGCGCTCACAACGCCGAGCGGGGCGCGCCGCGCACCATGGTCCGCGCCGAGTAGGGTCACTCGGCTGCGCTCGCACATCGTACGTCGTTCGTCGTGCTCGGTGTTCAATAGCTATCAGAGCAACAGTTGCGCTGATAGAGAACCACACAACATTCAATCCATTGTTCCTATGCTTGCTAGAATTATCAACACTCGGACCGACGCCGCACCGCTCATCGCGCGCGTCGCGCTTGGACTCATCATTCTTTCGCACGGGGCGCAACACGCGTTTGGTTTGTTCGGCGGCTACGGCTTTTCCGGGACCCTGGGATGGATGACGAAGACGCTGGGCTTTCCGTCGCCGCTCGCGGCGTTGGCCATCATCACCGAGGTCGTGGCGCCCGTTGCGCTCGTGATCGGCCTCGGCGGGCGGCTCGCCGCGCTCGGGATTGGCGGCATCATGCTCGGCGCGATCACCACGCACGCGTCGAACGGATTCTTCATGAACTGGTTCGGCTCGCTCCCCGCCGGATCGGAGGGGTTCGAGTATCACTTGCTCGTACTGGCACTCGTCACGGTCGTCGTCATCGCGGGCAGTGGCGCGCTTTCGCTCGACGCGCGCCTAGTACGACGACACCGTGGCTGAGCGCGAGGGGCGGCTCGCCCGTCAGCGATCCGTCAGCACGAAGGCAGTGAGCGGAGCGCCGCCGATACTTCGGTCGGCGATGACCACCGTTCGCCCGGTGCCGCCGGCGAGCGCGAGACTGGCGATGGTAACTGAAACGGCGGCCGCGCGCGCCGCCGGCGCCGTCCCCGCCGGAACGGCGCGTACTTGATACGTTCCCGGCGCCGGCGTGGCGTAGGTCGACGCCGCTCGGTACGCGAGGTTGGCAAACGTCGGTGTCGCGGTCGAGAGATCGGCGTTTGGCGCG
This sequence comes from bacterium, assembly GCA_040002475.1. Taxonomy (GTDB): domain Bacteria; phylum Gemmatimonadota; class Gemmatimonadetes; order Gemmatimonadales; family Gemmatimonadaceae; genus JAQBQB01. Next base: position 90,636 of record JBDUEJ010000007.1, read on the forward strand.
GTCACGAACACGTCCACCGCGCCGCCGGTCGGGCTGAGATTGACGACGCGCAGGCGCGTTCCGGCTGAGGGGATGTCCGGATTGACGTCGCCGATGACCACCGAGGTGACGGCGCTGCCAGCCGTGCCGCCGATCGCGTATGCGCTGAAGTCGATCCCTTCCTCCGCGGCCCAACTGATCGTCGACACGGTAACGCTCGTATCGGCCGTTCGCTTGAGCAGCATGGTGCGCACGCCCACCAGGATCGCTGAATAGTTAGCGGTGGACGGTGCCGGTAGCGTTGCGGGCGTGCTCTGGCCGTAGGTGAGATTCACGCCGAAGGGCACGCCTTCCAGAATGACGTTGACGCGGCCGCGCGTGGTGTCGGTGATGAGGTTCACGAATCGGACGCGACTCGTGGCCCCTGACGGCTCGAGCGGCCCCGGTGCTTCCTTTGTGCCGCAGGCCGCGGTGGCGATCAGCATCGCGAGCGCACCGCGGGTGTGAAGAAAATTCATCATGTGCGTCGGCCTCAACTCGCGGGGCAGTTTGCGGGGAACGTGGCCGGTTCCGCGGGATCCGGAAGCGCGGTGAACGTTGCGTTTGGATTTGCGTTGCGGTCGCCGAGGGCGTACGGCAGCCAGCAGCGTTGGCCATCGGTGGGAACGGCGGGAGCGGCAGCCGGACCTCGAATGACCGACCGTCGGCGGACATCCTCCCAGCGGAGTCCCGTCCCAAACAACTCGTAGCGACGCTGAACGTAGATCTCGGCCAACAATTGAGTTTGCGTCAATTGCGACGTGAGCGCGGGAAGGCATGCCTTCGGATCGTCCAGGCCGCGGCCGCCGGCGCAGTCGGTGCGTACAGAATCGAGCGCCGCCTGCGCGGCCGCGAGTTGATTCTGATTGGCCAGCGCTTCGGCCTTGATCAGCAGCGCCTCGTCAGGGAAATAGACGGGCAGGCTGGCCTGCGGAGCCGACGGCATCCTGGTTGACGACGAGCGTGCTCTGGTTGACGGACTGGGACCGGCCGGTTGCCAGGGGCGCGGTTCCGAGGACGGCACCGCGCGGAACGAACTGGTCCTGCTCGAAGCCCGCATTGTCGACGCCGATCGTGTAGTCGAGCAGAAGGCTGGTCACGGGCGTCCAGGTCAACTTCGACGACCCGATGAACCGATCGATCGTCTGTGGGTTGCGAATCCGGTCGATGGCGAGCAAGGGGTTGGTGCCGAGCGAGGGTGGCAACGGATAGACGCCGTTCACCGGGCGGAAATCGACGTTCGTCGGGGCGAAGAACAACGAACCCATGATGCCGTAGTCGTTCTGCTCGCCGAACGCCTGCACCTGATTGTTCGTTCGGATGTAGTTGGCGGTGATGTTGCCAATGAGCCGCGGCGTCAGCTGCTGCTGGAGGTTCAAGCGCGCGCTCGCACGTTGCGACGACGTGGAGCGGAGGATGCCGTCCTCGTTCGAGAAATTGCCGCTGATGTAGTAGCGCGTTTGATCGGTGCCGCCTTCGATCGTCAGGTTTTGTTCTGTGGCCGGCGCCCGGTGAAAGATGTTGTCCTGGTAATTGAACCGCGCGGTGGGCAGTCCATTCTCGTTGAAGGGATAGAAATTGAACGGCTGCTGCTCGCGCAGTTCACTCTGCGCGGCGCGCGACATGAATGTGAAGCGAGGCGCTCCGAGGTTGCCGCGCTTGGTAAAGATCTGGACGACTCCATTGTTCGCGCGCGATCCGTACAACGCCGCCGCGGCCGCGCCGCGAATGATCTCGATGCGATCGATGTCGGCCGGGTTCAAGTCGGCGAGACGGTTTTGCGGATTCGAGCGACCGCCGAGATCGGCGAGCTGCGCCGACCCGTTGTCGACGATCACCCCGTCGACGATGTACAGTGGATCAGAACCGGAGATGAATGAGTTGGTCCCGCGTAGACGCACGGAAATGCCGCCACCGCCGGGGCCGCCCGAGTTCTGCGTGATCTGCGCGCCGGCGACCTTGCCTTGCAACGCCTGGTCGACGGTAACGGCCTGAGCGCGGCTGATGAGTGTCGAGTCGACCGACGCGATGCTCGTTCCGAGCTTGCGCCGCTCGGTCGGCGCCGCCGTCCCGGTGACGACGACTTCGTTCAAATTGACCGCGCTCACATTGAGGGCGATGTCCCCAACGGCGTTGTCACCGGCGGTGACCGTCACCGCTTTCGTCGCGGGTTGATATCCGATGCGCCGCACCGTGACGGTGCGCACGCCGGTAGGGACGGAGATGAGCGTGAAGTCGCCGCTCGCGCCAGTCGACATGCCAACCCGCGTGCCGGTGACGGTGACCTGTGCCTCAGCCACTGCTCGAGCGGAGCCGGCCTCGATGACCCGACCGCGGATCGTGCCGGTGGCGGCTTGAGCATTTGCCAATCGTGGTGTAATGGCGAGCAACAGGCCAAGTATGCCGCGCCGAACAGCAACCGTGAGCATCATGCACGCATCTCCGGAGAAGTGCGCTGAGCATATCCTCGCGGGCCTCAGCTAGCCAGGCGGGTCGGCGACGCACGCGAAGCGGCCGCGGCCGCACAAAATGGATCAATGGGGTGAACAACGCACCGCCGTCCGCACCGGCCGAAATGCCTTGGTCGCGCCGGCTGGCTAGGTGAATCGCCGACGCTGTCCCGCGAATAGCGCTAGTGGGCGGCGTTGGCCATCGGTCGGCGCCAACGTGTCCTTGAGGCGCAGGATGGGTCGCTCGAACAGGTAGAACGACAGCGACGCCAAGACGACGCAGAGTGCATAGAGCGAGAGGGCGCCCAGTGCGGTTTCGTCGACGGTTCGAGGCAAGTTGAGGCTCCTGGTCAACTTGGCGAACAGTATCGCCGTGGGCACCTGCAACAGGTACATCCCGTACGAGATCTTGCCGATGAATTGCAGCGGCGCGGCGTTGAGCCAATTCGTTTGCCAGGACCCGCGGAACTGCACGATCCATAGGACCAACGCGGCAAACGCGAGCGAGAAGAGAGAATAGCCGAGGGTTCGCTCCAATGGAGAGCTAAAGATTCGTCCGCCGGCGATGAACCAGGCGCACGACGCGGCGAGGAGCAAGAGCCCTGCGGCACCCAACGCCCGCTTGGGCACGTGCCACGCTCCCATTCGCATACGGAGAGCAATCAGGGCGCCGAGGGCCAGACCGTCCATGCGGGACGGCAGAAGCATGTATTGCAGCCACGGATTCGTGCGATCGTACGACCACAACAAACATCGGATAACGGGCGCCGCGATCACCAGCACGACGAGCGTTTTGAACAACGTCTCTCGGCGCAGTCGGCGCACGACAAACGGAAAGATCAGGTAGAACTGCTCTTCGACGTGCAGTGACCAGAGCGGGACGAACACGAATGGCGGCGCGACGCCGGAGACCGCCGTCTTCACGTTCCCAAGAAATGCATACAGCCACAGGGGGCTTCCCCACGTACCGATCAGGCTTGTGTAATCCTCGCCATCATTCGCAATGAGCATCCATGCAAGGACCACCGTGATCGTCGCGAAGTAGAGCGGGAAAATCCGAAGCGACCGTCGGATATAGAAGTTTCGATAGTAGCGTTCAGCCTTGGCGTCGAGGAGGATGCCGGTGATCAGAAATCCGCTGAGCACGAAGAACACGTCGACGCCGACCCAACCGATCTGGCGGAAAAGCAAGAGCGCCGGCACCGACGCGACGGGTGCGTAGTGGTTGAGGAACACGAGTCCCACCGCAATTGCCCGAAGGCCATCGAACTCGCGAATGTAGGCGCGAGGTTCCGGCTCGATGGCTGTGCGTCGCTGACCGCTGGGTCGATCTGGTGCAACTGGTGCGCTAGGACGGGCTCTGACGCTGGGGCTAACCGTCACAGATCGATTTGTTGGTTGTTGATCGAAGACCGCGGCCGATGACCCGCGAACCGAGTTGGTCGCCAATTATGAGAGAGACGCGCTACCCAGGTGAAAGGCCACATCGTCGGACGCGCGGCATCGATGACGCCGTATTCGCGGCCGCAATTCGCGTACGCAGGGACGATGCAATTGCCGCACCCGGTTCGCACGTGAATCATCACACACGCGTGGCGCGCAGAATACCAGGCATAGCGCACGCCGCGTATTGCAGTTTGCGGCAGGCGGATGCAGCGCCGCCGACGGTACCGCTAACCCGGCGCGGTGGCGATGAAGATGATCGACGCCGGCACTCCAGATATCGGATGCAGGGGTTCGCGAACCTCGAGCAACCGCAGCCCGCTCGCGCCGACGAGCCGCACCCAGCTCTCGATCGTACGGAAATACCACGGCGGCGGATCGGAGAACGCGGCGTCGAATCCAACCCACGAACCGCCGCGCCAACCGTCCCGGTAGGGAAGCGCACCTGTTGCGACAACTGGATGAAGCGTCTGCACGATCAGCGTGCCGCCCGGTGACAGCAGCCGCGGTGTGAACGCCACCAGATTGTTCACAGATTCGTAGCCAATGAGCGAGAAGTTCGCGACGACCAAATCGACAACGAGGTCGAAGGCCCCGGCGACGATATCCTCATACGACGCCACGCGAAACTCGCCCGCGCTCTGGCGCGTGGCTTGGTCGATCAGCTCGGGAACAACATCAACGCCGATCGTACGAACGCCATGTTCGGCGAGCGCGCGAACGAGCCATCCTTCGCCGCACCCGATGTCGAGTGCCGTGACCGGTGAACGACTGAGCGCAGCGTCAACCACCGCTCGGTCGGTCACGAGCCTCCGGCTTTCGATCTGATGCTCACGAACCGCGGTCGTCCACGGCGCGGCGTTCTTGCGCCACGAATCAATGATTCGCGCGTCACTGAACGGTTCGAGGGTCATCGTCCGCCGAGGTAGAAGGGTCGCGTCGTGGCGCCACGGAGCCAGACCGTTTGCCACACGAGATAATACTCATGAACCAGCGTTGGCAGCCGAGTTGTCCGTCGCCCGCACTTCGCAGGAAGTCTGCCGTGGGTTGAACCGGGTTTCTATGTTCCACCCATGCCAACGCCACCGCCCGCCCGCGAGGATCACCTTGGCCAGCTGCTCCTCCGAGCCTGGCGCCTCGTTGTGACCGACGGCCTCGAGCAGGTGCACGCGGCCGGGTTCAATGACATCACCGCAGGACACCTCCCGCTCTTCGCCAATCTGTCAGTCGACGAACAGGACGGAGTGCGTCTCGTCGACCTTGCGGGCCGCGCCCAGGTGAGCCGGCAATGGATGGCGCGGGTGGCAAAGGACCTCGAGGGGTTGGGCTACGTCCGACTCGACCCCGACGCCGCGGACCAGCGGGCGATTCGCGTGCGCCTCGAGGCGCGCGGACGCGCGTTCCGCGCTGCGGCGGATAAGGGAATGGCGCGGCTCGTTTCCCGATACGCAAACGACCTCGGCGCCGCGCGCGTGGCCGCCCTGCAGGACACCCTCGTCCGCCTCATCGGCTCTCTCAGCGATCGTCCGGTCGCGCCCGCTGCGGACGACACGTTCACGGTCCCGACGCGGCCGGCGCGGCCCGTTCGGCGGAAACGATAGGCAACTGGGTTGCCTAAAAAGGCAACCTGGTTTACTATGAGCGATCCCTCACATGACAGGAATCGCTATGTCGGTCATTCGCAGTGCCGAGGCGCCCGTGTTCGAGCTGCCGGGCTTCTCCATCTATGCCTTGAGCGCGCCGAGTCGCGGCGCGTCGGAGTTGTGCACCTGGAGGTTGCGTGCGCTTCCAGGCGCGGACAGCGGAGTTCACAGTCTCGACTGCGAAGAAGTTTTTGTGGTCGTGAGCGGAACGCTCGTCGCGCGCATTGGCGAAAAAGAGTTCCAGATCCATGCCGACGACGCTCTCGTCGTTTCCGCCGGGACAGAATTCTCCATCTCGAACCCGGGCAACGTTCAGTGCGTCGCGATCGTCAGCGTTCGCGCTGGGCTGGTCGGGACAGTTCGGGGCGAGAGTTTCACGCCTCCATGGGCCACCTGACAGCACGCGTTGGGGCCACAGGACGACGCCCGGGCGCTACGGTCGTGCCGCAATAAAGCTGGTCTCGTACATCCAGGCGACCGCCGCCAAAAGCAGGATCACACCGCCGATCACGATGCGAACGTGAATGCTCCTCATTCCTTTGGACATCAATCCTCGCTGTGCGAACAGCCGTTTCCGCCACCGCCGCACGGCTGCCGGCGCGTGGCGGTGCACTAACCCAGACCACCACGCCCACTCATAGCGAGAGCGATGCCAGCCTGATCACGGCGACGCGCGCTTTGACCGGGAACGCTTGACTGCCGGCGAGCGCTGATCGAGAATTCGTTCAGCGCGCGTTGGGGCGCCTCCTGTCCGCGGCAAGGGAATCTTCCCACCCTTTAAGGGCTCGCAGTACATCGACGACCCTTTCTCCTGCCTGCAATTCAGCGGACTTCAGGCGCACTCGGAGGAAGGTTACATGACCGACCCGTTCTCACGCCGGCGCAGTCTCGACAGTCTCAAGAAGGAAGCGAAGCGGTGGCTCGCGGCGCTTCAGGCCAACGTCGAAGCCGCGCGTGCTCGCCTGGAGCGAGCGATATACAATGCCCCCTCCGCGCCGACGCTTCGCGATGTGCAGCACGCGCTCGCGCTGGAGCACGGATTCCCGGGATGGTCGGCACTCAAGGAGCAGATCGACGTGGACGCAAAGGTGAGCGCGTCTACCCTCGAGCGGTACGAGGCGAAGGCAGCCGCGCTCCTCGACGCGTATCGCACGGGGACGCCGGAAGCGATGGAGCGGCATTGGAACTACACGTGGCATCGCCGTCCGTGGCAGGGAATGCGCACGTACGTCCAGCTCGACCTTGGGAAGCGTCCCGCATCCGAAAGTGATGACGTCGAGATCACGGCCGACGATGCGCGATATCTCATTGCAATCGAACATGGGTTCAACACCTGGGATGCGCTAAAACAGTTTGTCGCGACGATGCCTGTGCGCTCGACGATCGCTGCCAAACCCGTGCATGTGACGTCGGGCTCAACGCGGGAGGACGGAAGCGGGACGACCGCCAGCTCGCGAGACTGGAGTGCGGTGATCCAATTGCTGGCGCAAGACGGCGCGGACGGCCTTCACGCCGACGGCCAAATGACTGACGCGCTACTCGACGATGTGTCGCGCGTGGAACGCATCACGACCCTCAATCTCGACGGCTCAAAGGGGGTGACCGACGACGGCGTCAAGGTGCTCGCGCGATTGCCCGGGTTGAAGCACTTGGACCTGAGCGGAACATCGGTCACCGATCGTGGGCTCGAGGTGCTTCGCCGACTCCCCGCGCTCGAGACGCTCAGACTGGTGATGACGCGGGTGACGGACGCGGGAATGGTGCACCTGTCGCACTGTGATCGGCTGCGGCGCGTCGAGCTGATGTGGACGGCCACGGGAGATGGCGCCATCCGCGCGCTGGCGGCAAAGCCAGAGCTCAGCAGCTTCGCGAGCGGGAATGGGGTCACGGATGCGGGGCTCGCAATGCTTCACGATCTGCCGGTATTCAAGACATGGCATGGCGGCGAGCCCAAGATGGCGTTGTTGAGCTATGACGCGAGCCCCAATCGCCTGTTGCTGCGCGGGCCGTTTACCGATCGCGGGATGGAGCATCTGCGCGGACTGGACGGACTCTTCGCGTTGAACCTTGATGCCGGCGAGCTCTCCGTCACCGGCGCCGGACTGAAGCCACTCCTCAGCCTGCCCAACCTCGGCTGGCTTGCATTTGATGCGAAGGACGACGCAATGCCGTACATCGCGCAAATGCCGCGACTGCGTTTCCTTGGCTGTCAGGATACCGTTGCCGGTGACGACGGATTCGTCGCGCTGGCCCGGTCAGAGTCGATCGAGCATATCTGGGGACGCCGATCTCACAACTTGCAGCGCCGAGGCTTCATCGCACTCTCGCAGATGCCGGCGCTTCGCCACCTGTCGGTGAGCTGCTTGAACGTTGACGACGTGGGCGTTGCCACGCTTCCGAACTTTCCGGCACTGCGAGAGCTCATGCCGATGGATGTGCCGGACTCAGGATATCGTCATATCAGCAAATGCGAACGGCTCGACTCGCTGGTGCTCATGTACTGCCGCGAAACCACCGATGCCGCAACGGAGCATCTCGTCGGCTTGCCGGCGCTCACGAAGTATTTCGCCAGCTATACGCAGATCACCGATCGCACGCCCGAACTGTTGTCACGGATCGCGTCGCTCGAAGCCGTCACGTTCGACGCCTGCGCCGGTCTCACGAATGATGGGATCACGTGGCTGGCGCGCCTTCCAAAGCTACGGGAACTGCGGATTTCCGGTCAGCGCATCACGGCAGACGTGTTGAACCAATTTCCACCGACGGTGGCGGTGCACTACTCACATTAGACGGGTTTCCCGGGCGTGAAGCGATCGCGTCGACGATGGCGTCGACGTGCCGCTCCACGCTGTCGATGAGCGCGAGGTGGTCCGCGGTGGCCTCGAGCGAAAGCGATGCTTCATCATATCGCGGGCCGAGCACGCCGTCGTCCAGGTTTCGGAGGCGGAGCGCCCGAACGAGCGTCGCGCACAGGGCGCTTCCTTCGAAGACGCAGCGCAATACGCTCGTTCGCACGGCCGCATTGCGAAACCAGTTGGCGAATGCGTCGTTGCCGTCGAGGAATGGGTTCACGATCCCCGCCGCAAAGGTGCTGAGCGGTCGCAGATCACCGCGAAACTTGCGGAGCACGTGAAGGAGGTACGCGGTCAGATTCAACCATTCGTCGAAATCGGCGGCCTCGCTGTCCAAACGCTTCACGTCGTCGAGGATGGAAGCCGGATCGCCTGCCTCCAGGCGAGCGAACACCCGGCTGCCGAAACAGGTGGCGAGCGAAAGATTGGGCCCGAGCGCGAGGCACGCGTCGACGTGCGGCATATCGGTTTGCGCTGCCGCGAGCAACCGGAGCGCGAGGTCGGCGCCCGACGAGTAGCCGACGAGCACCACGCGCGTGGGAGCGACGCGCGCCACAGTTTCTCGGAGCAACTCGACGAGAAGCGCCAGGTGTGCATCGACGGCGAGCGGCACGCGCTCGCGTTTCGTTCCTGGCTCGAACCCGTACAGCGTGGGAGCGACCGCGTGATGAGATGTTGCCGCCAACAGAGGCGCGAATTGCCCCGCCTCTTGCCCCATTCCGTGCAAGCAGAAAAGGAGAACTCCGGCCGGCGCATCGTTCTCCAAATAGTGCATTGCGTCGCCGATCATCCGCGGGTCGAGCAGCGCTCGGTCCAACCGTCGGCATATCGTTTCCGACAGGCGAAAGGTGCGCTCGGCAATTCGCCGCGGTGCATCGACCGCCCAGCTACCCGCGATCTCGAGCGCGGCAAGAAGTTCGTTGGCATCGCGCGGACGATCCGCCGGATCCTTCTCGAGACAGCGCATCACGATCTCCGTGACCGACGCAGGTAGTTCGGCCAGCAGCGCGAGAGAGACTGGTCGCTCGGTCAAATGAGCCGCCACCAACGCCTGATATGTCGTTCGTTCAGCGAACGGATGTCGCCGAGCAAGCAGTTCGTACGCGACGACACCCCACGTGTAGAGATCGGCTCGATGATCGACCGTTGGATCGGCGACCGCCTGCTCGGGAGCCATATAGGCGGGAGTGCCCACTGATACGCCGAGTGCCGTCAGCGAATGATTCGAGAGGTGGCGTTCCGACGCCGAGAGGGCTTTGGCGATTCCGAAATCCGCAACGACGGCGGTCCCGCCGGAGAGCAGAATGTTCTCGGGCTTGATGTCGCGATGCACCACGCCGCGTGCGTGCGCAAACGCGAGCGCGCGCGCGATGTCCTTGAGTACCGCGATTGTTTCGCTCGTGCTCAGCGACCCCGCGCGATCGAGCCGGGCGCGCAGCGACTCACCGGCCACATACGGCATGGTGTAATAGGGGAGGCCCGACGCCGTCTGGCCCGCGTCGAGCAGCGGCACGATATGCGGCTCCTGCAGGCCGGCCGTGAGCATGATCTCACGCGCGAACCGCTCAACCGAAAGATGCTCGGCGAGATCCGGACTCAAGACCTTCACGACGACGTCGCGCTGGAGGCGCGTGTCGCGGGCTCGGTAGACGCGCGACATACCGGCATTTCCGAGCTCGTGGCCAAGCTCGAAGGCCGACCCGAGCGCGTCAGCGAGCTGTGTGCGAATGGCGTCGTTCATTGGTGCGCTGATGTCCATTTAGAGCGGGCGTGCCTCGCGCGCCGCCGATACTCGAATGCGTTCGATCATGGCTCGCCTCGCCCAAGGGGAACGATCACCCTTGGGCACGGCGTGATCGCTTGCGTCTGCGCCCGAGCGTGATCGTTCCTGAACAGCGCGAATCGCCGCGGCCAGCGTTTGCATTGCAACACGCATTTGTGCCGGTGTGTATGCGGCGTACCCAAACAGAAGTCCGGGGCCGTGTGTCGCCGCGTCAAGATGCGACGACATGGCAACGACCATGACGCCGCGGCGCAGTGCCTCCTCGGCGACCGCGTGGTCGCTGACGTCGGGAGCGAGCCAGCCAACGAGATGCATTCCGGCAGGCGCGGCACTTACGCTCACCAGTCCGGCGAGCTCACGGGCGGCGAGTGACACGAACGCCCGTTGCCGCTGCTGGTACAGCGTACGGGTGCGCCGAATGTGCCGCGCAAAATGCCCGCTCGAAATGAAGTCGGCGAGAACCGCCTGCGCGGCAACGGGCGAGTGCCAGTCGAGCAGCAACCGCGCCTGAGTGAACGGCGCGACCAACGCCGGCGGCAATATGAGATAGCCGAGACGAATGGCCGGCGAGAGTGTTTTGCTGAACGTACCGACGTAAAGCACGCGTCCGTGATGATCGAGTCCTTGCATCGCGGGGACGGGCGCGGTGTCATAGCGGTACTCGCCATTGTAGTCGTCCTCCACGATCCACGCATTCGCTTCGCGTGCCCACTCGAGCAATTCGAGCCGGCGATCGACCGGCATGGTGACGCCGAGCGGGAATTGAAACGACGGCGTCACGTATGCGAGTCGCGCGGTCGGTGCGAGCGCCCGCCCGCTGGCCACGTCGAGGCCGTCCGCGTCGATGGGAACATCGATGATCTCTGCGCCCGAGGCGGCGAACACGCCGCGCGCCGGTAGGTAGCCGGGCGACTCCATCCAAACTTTGTCGCCGGGACCCACGAGAAGTCGCGCGCACAAGTCGAGCGCGTGCTGCGCGCCGTTCACGATGAAAACCTGTTCGGGCGTGCAGCGAACGCCGCGCGCGGTCACGGCGTATTGCGCCACGGCCTCGCGCAGCGGCTCGTATCCCCGGGGAGAATCGAGCAGCAGGAGGTCGCGTCCCGATAGACGCCAGCGTCGCGCCGTTAACCGCGTCCATGTATTGAGCGGAAAGAGCTCGAGGGCTGGAGCGACGGCCGCGAACGGCACGACGTCGGCCGGCACGCGTCGCCACTTTCCTTCGGCGAAGAGAGCTTTCGCCGCGCTCGACAGGGACGGCGTGGCGTCCGCGGAGGATGCGATGCGCGCGCCAACGTCGGCGCGCGCGATCGCCGCCGCGGCTCCGGAGAGCGAGCGTTCGGCGCGGCGGCTTGTCGCGGGCAACGCCGCGACTCGCGTGCCGGCTCCCGCTTTGCCGGTGACGTAGCCTTCGGCGAGCAGTCGCGAGAACGCACCAAGTACTGTCGTTCTCGACACACCGAGATCGTGCGCCAGCACGCGTGTGGACGGCAGACGATCACCGCAGCGCAACGAGCCGTTGAGAATCCAAGCCCGGAGTGCCGCGTAGATCTGCTGGTGACGAGGCCCGCCGTTGGCGTCCAGAGTCAACTGCATCGGTACCGTATCAGGCGTGCGGCCTCGTGGCATCAGTTCCTCGTCAGCGCGAATGAGTAAGGATAGAGCAATGACACCAAAGGCACAGCCGGTCGGGGTCCTGTTGCGGACCTTGGTCGACGGAATCTCGCAATGCGGAGGCGAGACCCTTGATCTCACGCTTCCCGCGGTCAGCCAGGCCATCGATCGCCTCGTTCGCAGCGACTTGGTGGCACGCACCGAGGACAGCAGTGATCGCCGCAGCACGACGAGGGCAAAGAGCGTGAGGTTGGCGACTCGGGTCCGGCGCACCGCGACGAGCCGGCGCATGAGCTCAGGACGGTTGACTTCGCGGGCGATGCGCTGTTGGAACGGAATCCAGCAGATCAGCGAAGCTGACGTCGACGCGGTAGTCTCAGCAGACTATAGTAATTGAACGGAACGCGTCACCCGTTCAGGTGTTTGCCCGCGGGCGATCAGAGCGATGCGAGCTGCCGTCCTTTGGCGCGCACGCCTCGCGACGCCACACCGGCGTCTTCCACGGCCTGATCGAGCTGAGCGAAGCAGACGCCGACGAGCCAGGAACCGCCGCACATGGCGACGGCGACGAGCAGGCTTGTCCACTCGTTGGCGTTCGGTGAATGCGTGACGACCCGCGGTGAGTGCACGAGCAGCACCCACGATCCGAACATCACGGCGAGCAGCGTCGCCGCCAGGCGGGCCTTGATTCCGGTCGAGATGGCGGCACCGGCAGCAAGAAACGCGATTCCAACGGCGTACGCCCAAAAGCGGTGCGCGGGAATCCACGCCGGGATGACGCTCTCGACGTACTGATGATAGATGAAATGCGACGCCCCGAAGGCGAGGAGTGAAATAGCGAAGGCCTGTCGAGCGACGACCCCGACTCGGCGCCATACGGTGCGCTGACGCGAGTCGGCCGCGCCGTCGAGCATGAGGGCGGCGCTGAGCATCCACGCCGCGCTACTGATCGCGACAACTTCAAACGCGACGACCCACGCGCCGCCGCTCAGAGGGTGCGCCGCGAGATTCGGGATGTGCAACGACACCAGCAGGAATGCGAAGAACGCGCCGGCCGAAACAGCGGCTTGCAGCGCTTGTCGTTTGGTCACGAGCAACGCGCCACAGCCGATGAGGACAATCGCCGTCACGACACCGAGGAGCGGTCGCAGCGGGAAGGAGGTCGAGATGGGCTCGAGTGCCGGGAGGGCATCGAGGTGCGCCAAGGCAACCCAGCCAAAGCCGATCAACCCGAGGCCGTAGATAGCGCTTCCAACACGCCGCGATCGTTCCGCGCGAATGTCCATCGCGTACGATAGAGTCGTGTTCGGCCCACGGGCAGCACCAATCATGACGCGCGCAATGAAGCCATCCATCCCCCGAGCTTCCGGCCTTCAACCGCTCCGCACGCTTCATTGCACCCGACTCATCCTCACCGCTGCCGGCGACGTCATTCCACAGGACTCTGACACTCCACGGGCTGACACGATCTTCGCCCGACGTTAACGTCGAATTGAGCGCCGACTGCGACGCCTCTACTCGTGAGATTGCCAATGCTTCGTCACGTCATCCGCCGATTGGTTCGCGCTCCAGCCTTCACGCTCGCCGCAACGCTCACGCTGACGTTGGGCATCGGCGGGGCCGTGGCGGTGTTCACCATGGTGAACGGCGTTCTGCTGCGCCCGTTGCCATACGACCGTCCCGAGCGCCTCGTGGATCTCTCGCACGTGATCACCATCTCCGGTCTCACGTCGATCGACCAGTCGGACGCGACGTATCTGCTCTACCGCCGCGACAATCACGTTTTCACGGACGTCGGCGCGTATCGCTCCACGGCAGTCAACCTCGGCGCGGGCGACGGATCGCGGCCGACCGATGGCGCGCGTGCCGAACGAGTAGGTGCAACGCTGGCGAGCGCCAGCGTGTTCGGCGTGCTGCGGGCTCGAGCAATCGTGGGACGGGTGTTGAGTGACGAAGACGATCGACCTGGGTCGCCGCCAGTCGCGCTTATCGGCGAACGACTGTGGCAGCGAGACTTCGCCGCCGACCCGGGCATCGCCGGCAAACGCGTGATGATCGATGGTGTCGCGCACCAGATCGTCGGCGTGATGCCGGCGCGCTTTCAATTTCCGAACGCCGAATCCGATCTCTGGGTTCCGCTACAACTCGATCCAGCCAAAACCAAGTCGGCGGCGTTCGACTATCGTGGCGTCGCGCGGCTCCGCGACGGCGTTTCGCTCGCCGCGGCGCTTGGCGAGCTTCGGCAGTTGCTTCCGAGAGTGCCGGTCGTGTTTCCGGGCCGGCTCACCGTGGCCGGGATCGAGCAAGTCAAAATGCAGCCGGTCGTGCGTCCGTTGCGTGACGTCACCATCGGCGACGTCGGTCGCGTGCTTTGGATTGTCCTCGGCGCGGTGGGGCTGTTGTTGTTCATCGCATGCGCCAACGTCGCGAATCTCTTTCTCGCGCGTGCCGAGGGACGACAGCGAGAGCTTGCGGTGCGGAGTGCGCTCGGCGCCGGACGTACGGCGTTGTTGATGGAATTGTCATCTGAGGCCGCCGTCTTGGCGGCGATCGGCGGCGCGCTCGGGCTTGGCGGCGCCGACGTTGGTGTGCGAATCCTCAAGTCGATGGAGATGGGTACGGCCATTCCGCGATTGGCCGAGGTCACTGTGGACGGACTGGTGGTCGCGGTTGCGGTCGGGATCGCGGCGGTGGCCGCGCTCGTCGTGAGCGTTCTGCCGCTCGCGCGTCTCAAGACCGGCTCGCTCTCATCAATGCTCATCGCGAACGGGCGGTCGGCAACGAGCGGTCGCGCGGGGAACCGCGCCCGGCGTGGACTCGTCGTCGCGCAGGTGGCCCTGGTGCTGGTGCTCGTTTCCGGCGCGGGATTGTTTGCCCGCAGCTTTTCGCGCCTCCGCTCGGTGGATCCCGGATTCGCGACGGATCACGCGCTCACGTTTCGCATCGCGATGCCGGACGTCGAATATCCAACAACGCGCGAAGCCGCTCGGACCGTGGTGCGAGTGCTCGACGCAATTGGAAAGCTTCCAGGCGTACAGTCAGCGGGCGTGATCACGAAGCTTCCGCTCACCACCGAGAGTCGCCAGGACAGCGCGGTGTACCTGGCGGATCAGCCGTTGGGAATGGGTGCGATGCCCAATTTGCACCAGATCAACTTCGTGACGCCGAGCTATTTCCAGGCGATGCGCATTCCGCTGGTGGCTGGGCGACTGTTCGACGCGCCGGACGTCAACGGTGAGCCGTCGCGTGGCCCGCCCGAGGCGATCGTGAGCGCCGCATTTGCCGCGCGGTACTGGGGCGGGGCCAAGGCAATCGGCAAGCTCGTGCGAATGAACGCCGCCGGTCCGTGGCAGACCATCGTCGGTATCGTCGGCGACGTGCATGGTGTTGGCCTCGCGCAGCCGCCTGCCGACGAAGTGTACTCTCCGCTGGTCACGATGAATGCGGCGGGTGCGCCGTGGATTCCGCGCAACCTCGCGTTTGTCGTGCGTGGGTCGGGGGATCCAGCGCGTCTCGTCGCGCCGGTGCGCCGCGCCGTTGCAGCGCTCGACCAGACCCTTCCGTTGTATCGGGTCATGCCGATGACGGAAGTTCTGGCCATCTCGACAGCGCGAACGACGTTCACTCTGCTGCTGCTTTCGATCGCGGCTGCGGTGGCGACGACGATTGGTGCGCTTGGGATTTACGGCGTCATCTCGTACCTCGTGAGCCTGCGCACGCGCGAGATCGGCGTCCGGTTGGCGCTCGGCGCCGACGCGCGGGACGTTCGCCTGCTCGTCGCGCGGCAGGCGATGATCGATGCGTTGATTGGCGTGGGTGTCGGATTGGCTGGTGCGGTAACACTCACTCGCGTGCTTGGCACCGTTCTGTTCGACGTGAGCCCGACCGATCCCGCGACGTTGGGAAGTGCGTCGGCACTCATGCTCGTGACGGCGATAGTTGCGAGTTGGCTGCCGGCGCGCCGGGCGGCGGCGTTGGATCCGGCGCGGGCGTTGCGGAGCGAGTAGGCGTACGCCTGTCGCGCCGGTCTCATATCTTGACAATCAAGATGAGACGGTTGTATCGTCACGCATGTCACTCGTCGGACTCTGGCGCCAACTCACCCGTGGCTTGTCCGTGCTGGCGAACCGGCGCGCGGCCGAGTTGGACGTGCACGACGAGGTCCAAGACTATCTCGAGCGGTCGGTCGCGGCGCACGTTGCGCGCGGCGTTTCGCCAACCAACGCGAGACGGGCGGCGCAAATAGAGCTCGGCAACACGACCGTGACGCGCGAGCACGTGCGTGCCTATGGATGGGAGAATCTGATCGGCACGCTACTGACGGATCTGCGGTACGCCGCGCGACGGTTGCGCAGCAGTCCCGGATTTGCCGCCGTCAGCGTGATCACGTTGGCGCTTGGCATTGGCGCGAGCACGGCGATCTTCAGCGCCGTCAATCCCATTTTGTTCGAGCCGCTCCCGTATCCCGATCCCTCACGGATCACGATGGTCTCCGACATCGCGTCCGACGGCGGACCAATGGCCGTCACGTTCGGGACATATCGCGAGATCGTGCAGCGCAGCCGCTCGTTCGCCCACGCGGCGGCGTTTGGCGCATGGCAGCCGACGATGATTGGCGACGCGGAGCCAGAGCGTCTCACCGGCCAGCGCGTGACCGCGGACTACTTCCGCGTGCTCGGCGTGCGACCAATTCTCGGTCGCGACATGCAGGCGTCGGACGATCGCGTGGACGGACCTAAGGTCGCGGTGGTGAGCGACGCTCTGTGGCGGCGGCGTCTCGGTGCCGATCCAACCGCTGTTGGGCGAAACATCAAGCTGGACGACGATGCGTATCTCATCATTGGCGTGATGCCCGGCAATTTCGAGAACGTCACTGCGCCGCGCGCCGAGCTGTGGACGCCGTTGCAGTACCGTACGGTGTTTGGCCCGGACACCAGGGAATGGGGGCACCATTTGCGCATGGTGGCGCGGACGCGGCCGGACGTGTCGCTCGCTCAGGCCGTGCGCGAGATGGCGGCGATCGCGCGCGCGCCGCGCCCGGACTTTGTGCGCGTGCCGTGGGCGTCGCTCAAGGATGGATTGCTGGTCACGGCGCTCAAGGACGACGTGACGGGCGCGGTGAGGCCGGCGCTCCTCGCAGTGCTTGGCGCGGTGTTGCTCGTGTTGGCGATCGCCTGTGTGAACGTGACGAATTTGTTGCTCGCGCGAGGCGCGCAGCGACGCGGTGAATTCGCGATGCGCGCCGCGCTCGGTGCCGGACGTACGCGTCTGCTGCGACAACTGATCACGGAAAGTGTATTTCTTGCGCTTATTGGCGGCGCGATCGGCATGGTCGTCGCGGAGATCGGTGTGCGCGGGCTGGCGGCGCTGAGTCCTCCCGAGCTGCCGCGCGTGGGAATCATCCGTGTGGACGGAGCCGTGTTTGCGTTCGGGCTCATCGTCACGACGCTCGTGGGCGTCATTGTCGGGGTCATACCGGCTTTGCACGCGGCGCGCGAAGACCTGCGTGCCGGACTGCAGCACGGCTCGAGGCGCGCGGCGGGTGGACAACAAATGTCGCGCCGAGTGTTGGTTGTCGTCGAGGTGGCGATGGCGCTCATGTTGTTGGTGAGCGCGGGCCTGCTCATGCGGAGCCTCGAGCGCTTGTTCGCGGTGGACATCGGGTTCGATTCGTCGCGTCTGTTGACCATGCAGGTGCAGGTGACCGGGCACCGATATGGTCGCGATGACGTGCGGTATCGGTTCATGACGGAGGCGCTTGACGCGGTGCGACGCGTGCCTGGCGTCATGAGTGCGGCGTTCACGAGCCAGTTGCCGCTCAGCGGCGACCTGGATATTTACGGCGTCCATTTCGAGCGTGACGGCAACCCGAAGGACGACGGCGCCGCGCTTCGTTACGCAGTCACACCGGACTACTTCGCCGCGACGCGAATTCCTCTGCTGCGCGGGCGGGTGTTCGATTCGCACGACGTGGCCGGCGCGCCGCGAGTGGTGCTGATCAACGAGTCGTTCGCCAAGCGGAAGTTCGCCGGTCGAGATCCGATCGGCCAACGCATGCGCTTCGGTCCGGACGAAGGGGAGTGGTACACGGTCGTCGGCGTCGTTGGCGATGTGCGTCAGGCGTCCCTCGACGTGGACCAGCCCGACGCGGTCTACGTCCCGCCGTCGCAATGGCATTGGGTGGATGCCGTGGCTTCTCTCGTGGTCCGCGCGCGCGTCGACGCGGTGTCGCTTGCGCCGGCCATTCGCGCCGCGATCTGGTCCGTGGACAAGGATCAGGCGATTGTGCGCGTGGCCACGATGGAACAGCTCGCGACCCGGGCGGCGGCGAATCGCAGATTTGCGTTGATCCTGTTCGAGGCGTTCGGCGCGGTTGCGCTCGTGCTTGCCGCGACGGGGATTTACGGCGTGCTGTCCGGCGGCGTTGCCGAACGCATGCGCGAGATTGGTGTGCGGTCGGCAATGGGCGCTCGTCCGCGAGACATTCTCACGCTGGTGCTGCGACAGGGTATGACGCTCGCCGTGCTCGGTGTCGCGCTGGGGATCGCTGGCGCCGTGGCCGCATCGCGCGCGCTCGTCTCGCTGTTGTTTGGAATCTCACGGCTTGATCCGATCACGTACGCTGGCGTCGTCGTGCTTTTGCTCGGCGTATCGGCGGTCGCGTGCTGGATTCCAGCGTGGCGTGCCGCGAGCGTCGACCCGTCGATCACGCTTCGCGCGGACTGAGCGTTTCGATCGCGTCGCCATTGAAACTGTCCAACCAATTCCCTCCGTAGGTTGTCCAATCCCGTAGACGTGATGGCGACGGCTCATCTTGCGGACTGGACGGCGCGATGGTTGGTGCATCCGGTGTTGTTGCGCTCCTCCTAATCCTTCAGCTTCCTCAGGTTCCGCAGGCCAATCGCTCGGCCGGCGCTCGCGGCGTGGCGGCGGGCGGAATCGCGCTTCCCACGGATACCGGCGCCATGGCGCTCCGTGCCGCGGTTCCACCGGTGATCGATGGCAAGGACGACGACGAAGTGTGGCGTAGTGCTCCGCCAATCACCGCGTTCACGCAGTGGCAGCCGACCGAGGGCAAGGCTCCGCGATTTCGTACCGAAGCGAGAGTCGCGTACGATGCGGCGAACCTGTTCGTGTTCGTGCGCGCGTTTGATCCCCACCCTGACAGCATCATTCGCATTCTGGAGCGCCGGGACTCGTTCACGGCCTCCGACATGATCTGGCTGTTTCTAGATCCCTACCACGATCGGCGCACCGGATATGAGTTCGGCGTGAACGCCGCCGGCGTGAAGGTGGATCTGGCGATTTCCGACGGCGGCAATGAAGACTCGGCGTGGGACGGTGTGTGGGACGTGGCGACGCGAATCGATTCGCTTGGTTGGACGGCGGAGTTTCGAATTCCGCTTTCGCAGATGCGTTACAGCAGAGATCGCGCGCATACGTTTGGATTCACGATCGACCGCGACATCTATCGATACGCCGAGCGAACGAGTTGGCCGGCGTTCAGCCAGGCGAAGCCGGATTTGGTGTCGCAACTCGGCTCGCTCGAAGGGTTGAACGATCTCGAGGCGCCGCGACGATTGGAGGTGATGCCGTACGCCGTGACGAAGCATGCATCGCAAATCATCGACAACCGATTCACCAATCGCGCGAACGTCACGCTTGGCGGCGATGTGAAGTATCGCGTCGCGTCGAATCTCACGCTGGATGCAACGATCAATCCTGATTTCGGCCAGGTGGAGTCGGACCCGGCGGTTCTCAACTTGACGGCGTACGAATCGTTCTTCGATGAGCGGCGTCCGTTCTTCGTTGCGGGGCGCGGTTTGTTTCGGTTCGATGTGAACTGCAATAACGTCAACTGTAGCAGCGAGGAGCTCTACTACAGCCGTCGTATCGGTCGCACGCCGGAGTTGGCCGGCGCGTACGGCGACACGATCCCGTTGCAGCCAACGACCATCCTGGGTGCGGCCAAGCTGTTGGGACGATTCCCGAGCGGCTTGACGTTCGGCGTGTTGGACGCGGCTACGCGACGCGCGTCGAGTCCCGGCGATACAACGTACGAACCGTCGACCAACTTCACGGTTGCGCGAGTGAAGCAGGATCTGCGCAACGGGATGAGCAGCATCGGTGGAATGCTCACGGCGGTGAACCGCCAGCAGGATCAGTGGTCCTCGCCCTATCTCACGTCGAGCGCGTACGTGGGCGCGGTGGACTTCCGGCATCGTTTTCTGAACAATAAATACGAAGTGTCGGGGTCGTTCGACGAAAGCCGGGTGCAGGGAAGTCGCGCGGCGATTCTCGGGTTGCAGACCGACGCGGTGCACTACTACCAGCGCCCCGACGCGGGGCTTCCGCTCGATTCCAACCGTACGATGCTTTCGGGGGACGCCGAGGAATTCAAGTTCGACAAGGTCGGCGGGAAGCACCTGATGTTCGAGTCCGCGTATCAACGCCGGTCGGCGGGGTTCGAGGTCAACGATCTCGGATTTTTGCGACGTGCGGACCAGCAATCGTGGAACACGTGGGTCGGATACTTCGACCGTCGCGAGCGACAGTTCTACAACCGCTTTCAGTGGAACAACAACTGGTGGCAGTACTGGACAACGGCCGGCCTGGCGCAGGAGGCCGCGTACAACACGAATGTGCACATCACGCTCAAGAACAATTGGGGATGGCACATGGGAGGTACGCTCGGCCAACTGGGCACCACGTACGACGATCGAACGGCGCGGGGAGGGCCGGCGGTGCGCCAGGATTCGTATATCTCTCCCTGGCTTTCGATCAACGGCGACGATCGCCGCTCACTCGTCCCATTCTTTTCCGCGAACTACTTTCGCGGGAGCGGCGGTCGAAGCTCGTCGTGGAGTGTGAGCCCGGAAGTCGACTACAAAATGCTTGGCCGGTTCAGTTCGGCGCTGTCGCTCAATTGGTCACGCAATGTGTCCGACAATCAGTGGTACAACAACACGACGGATCTCGTTGGGGCGACGCACTATTTATTCGCCTATCTCGATCAGACGACGACGTCGATGAACCTGCGGCTCAACTACACCTTCACGCCCGCCGTGTCGCTCCAGCTATACACGCAGCCGTTTGTGTCCAAGGGGACGTACAGCGATGTGCGGCAACTGTCGGCGACTCCCCGAGCGGCGGCGTACGACGCGCGATTTGCGGCGTACGGCGACACGTCCGTTACGAACAGTCCGGGCGGATTCAACTTCAAGGCGTTCCAGTCGAACCTGGTGTTTCGCTGGGAGTACCGCCCCGGATCGACGCTCTTTCTCGTGTGGAACGAGGGTCGTCAGGGGTACAATTCGGCGGAGGGGACGGACAATTTTCAGGGCGACGTTCGCGACCTGCTTCGCCTGCATCCGGCCAACACGTTTCTCGTGAAGATGTCGTATTGGCTCAATCGGTGAAGTCGGTCAGGCTATGGCGTTTCACCTGGCGGGTGCATGACGAAGAGCAGTCTCAATCTCCCGTCGGGCCGCGCGCAGCCGGGCGAGTATGCAAGCTACGGCCAGGACGACATCGCGTTCGTCCGCGGCGACGACATCGCGCGAGCGCTAGCCGAGCAGTGCGAGCGCGTTTTGACGACGCTCGGCGGCCTCGATGATGGCGCAGTGAGTGGATTGCGCTACGCGCCGGACAAATGGACGCTCAAGGAAGTCATTGGCCATCTCGCCGACGACGAACGCATCTTCATGTATCGTCTGCTCTGTGTTCTTCGAAACGACGCCCGCCGGCTTGACGGGTTCGACGAGAAAAAATACGTCGCGGCGGCGCGCTTCGAGGAGCAGCCACTCGACTCACTTCTCGAGGAATATCGAACGGTGCGCGCGGCGACTGTCGCGCTACTCACCGGCTTGACGCCAGAGCAGTGGATACGTCGCGGCATTGTGAATGGCTACGAAGCATCAGTGCGCGGGCTCGCGTACCACATCGCTGGACACGAGCTCCGACACCTGCGAACCATCGAAGGGCGATATCTTGCGATGAAGGCCTAGATGTCGGCGTAGATTTCGAGAACGTTGCCGTCGGGGTCGCGGAAGAACAGCGTGCGGTGGCCCCACGGCTGGTCGGTCGGCGGCAATGCAATCGACACACCGGCGTCCGCGAGTGCCGTCGCGCGGAGTCGCGGTGGAGTCCGGCCCCGACGACGTCTGCGTGATCATCTACACGCCGCAGGCGTAGCGTCCGATCGTCGGCGCCAAGTGCGATGGACCGTCAGTCGTCGCCCGCGACCTCGGCGGCCGGGTGTCGCGGGGCAGGCGCCGAGGCGTGCGTTGCGCGCCGGAATTTGGAAAAGAGCCACTCGCGCCATTCGTCAAAGATCTCATACATGGTCGGAATCACCAGCAGGGAGAGCACGGTCGAGGCGATGACGCCGCCGATGACGGCTCGTCCGAGCGGCGCGCGGAAGTCGGCGCCTTCGCCGCGCCCCAGCGCCACGGGGATCATGCCTGCAACCAGCGCGAGCGTGGTCATGAGGATGGGGCGCAACCGAATGCGACCGGCTTCGATCAACGCTTCCCGCCTCGGAATACCACGGTCCTCACGTGCCCACTTGGCGAAGTCGATGAGGAGAATGGCGTTCTTGGCGACGATGCCCATCAACATCATCACGCCAATGAGGCTCATGATGTTGAGCGTGTCGCGCGTGATCAGGAGCGCGGCCACAACGCCGATGAGCGACAGCGGCAATGACACCAGAATCGCCAGCGGATCGAGGAATGATCCGAACTGAATGACGAGGATGAGATACATCAGCATGACCGCGACGCCGAGCGCGAGGACCATGCTGGTGAAGACCTGATTCTGGCCTTCGATCTGGCCGCCCTGCGTGATGTGATATCCCAACGGCAGCGGGACCTTGTTCACGCGGCGCATGACATCCTGGTTCACGTTGCCGACCGACGCGCCGATGACGTTCGCACCGATCGTGACCACACGCTGACGCTGGAAGTGGTCGATCTGCGCCGGTCCAGTGCTCGGCGTAATGGTTGCGACCTGGCTGAGCGGAATGAACGGAACTGCTCCGGCCGGCGCGCCCGGCGGCGGAGTGATCATCACAGGGAGTTGACCCAGATCGGCAGAATTCTCCCGCGCTGCGCTCGCGAGTCGAACGTGGACGTAGCGCGAGATTCCGCTCGGGTCGACCCATGTTCCGGCGTCGACGCCGGCAAACGCGTAGCGGAGCGAGACAGCGAGCTGACTCAGGCTGACGCCGAGCGTGCCGGCCAGCGCTCGGTTGATGGAAACATTGAACTCGGGCTTCTGTCCGCGCGTCGAGACGCCGACGTCGACTGCGCCTGCTGCGGCACGGACCGAGTCGGCGATCGGTTCGGCGAGCCGGGCGAGCGCGTTGGCGTCCGGTCCCTGAAGTTGTAGTTGTAGTTGCTTTTGGTTGCCGGCGAAGCCGCCTGCGGCGAACGTGTAGGCGGTTGCGCCACCGACGCGCGCGACCTCGCCGCGCAGCACTTGGCCAAACTGATCCTGGCTGATCGTACGCTGCCGCTTCGGGATCATGCGGACATAGACTGTGCCGTTGTCCACGGCGCCCGAGCCGGTGCTGCTGCCCACCGTCGTGTACGTGTAGGCAACTTCGTGGTGACGACGAGCGATGGCCGCGACTTCCTCCGCCTTGAGCGCGGTGTACTCGACCGTTGATGAGGGCGGCGTTTCGATGGCGATATTGAGCTCGCTATTGTCGCTGAGCGGCGCGAAGCCAAACCCGCCGAACGCGACCTGCAACGCGACGGCGGCGATGAACGACGCGGCGGCAAGGATCAGCATCAGCGCGCGATGGTCGAGTGCCCAGCCGATCGCAACCGTGTATCGATCCGCCTGCCGGTCGAACCAGCGATTGAATCGCTCGAGCGTGTGTGCGATGACGTTCCGGCGCTCGTGCGCGGCGAGCTGAGGATCGGGCCACACGGCGGACAGCATCGGATCGAGTGAAAACGAAACGAAGAGCGACACGAGCACCGCTGCGGCGATCGTCAGGGCAAATGGCTTGAAGAACTGGCCGGCGATCCCCGGCATGAAGCCCACGGGCACGAACACCGCGACGATGGAGAACGTGGTCGCCGTGACGGCCAGGCCGATCTCGTTCGTGCCCTCGTGCGCCGCCGTGACATGGTCCGCGCCGAGCTCGATGTGGCGCACGATGTTTTCGCGCACGACGATCGCGTCGTCGATGAGAATGCCGATGGCGAGCGAGAGGCCCATCAGCGACATGACGTTGAGCGTGAATCCAAACGCGAGGAGCGGCGCGAACGACGTGAGAACCGACACCGGCAGTGCGAGCCCGGTGATGACGGTCGATCGCCAGGAATTCAAGAACAGGAAGACGACAAGGACGGTGAGCAGCGCGCCTTCGATGAGGGTTTCCTCAACGTTGGACACGGAGGCCCGGACGCGCACGCCAGCGTCGCGCACGGTTTCAATCTTGGTGCCGGGCGGCAGCGTCTTCACGATGGCCGCGACGCGCTGCCGGATCCCGTCGCTCACCGCAGTGGTGGCGAAGTCCCGCGATTTGACGATATCCAAGCCGATCGCCGGCGTCCCATTGAATTGCGCCGCGGACGTCGGCTCGGCCGCACCAGCCGAGACGTTGGCGACCTGTCCGAGCGTGATCAGCCGTCCTGCTCTGGACGAGACGACCATGCCTGCGAAGTCTTCCGGCCGATCGAACCGCCCTTGAAGACGGATCGATCGCTGCTCGGTCGAGGTCATGACGTTGCCGACGGGCGCCGCGAGATTCTGCGCGCGCAGTGCGGCGACGACTTGATCGATGCCAATTCCGGTAGCAGCGAGATCGGAAGGACGGACGTCGACGGTGAGCTGCGCGCTGTCGCCGCCGACGATGTTCACCTGCGCCACCCCAGGGACCCCACGCAGCTCGCCCCCGACCGTTTGATCGGCGAGTTGGGTGAGCTGCGTTGGCGAGAGCACGGACGACGTGATCGCCAGTGAAACGATTGGCAGACTGTTGGGATCGAACCGCTGAACGATCGGCTCGATGATCTCGGCGGGCAGCTGTGCACGGACGGCGGAGATCGCGTCGCGCACGTCCTGCGTCGCCTGGTTCACGTCTTCGGAGAAGACGAACTGCACGACGATCTGGGCGAAGCCGTCGGTCGACGTCGAGTTGAGTTTGTCGACGCCGCTGATGCCGGAGATCTTGTCTTCCAGCCGCGTGACGACCTCGCGCTCGACGACATCGGGAGAGGCGCCCGGGTAGGCGACCCCGATGAAGACGATCGGCTGGTCGAGGTCGGGGAACTCATCCGTGTCCAGGCGAAGCAACGACGTCACGCCGAACACGACCAGCGCGATCATCGTGACCACCGTGATGATCGGACGACTGATCGCAAAATCAGAGATGAACATGGGCGAGATTAAGGCACAGAGATCAAGCGCGCGGCCGGCGCCCGGGAATCCGGTAGCTCCATGTCAAGAATGCGACCAACGGATGGAATACGTTGAAAGGCAGAGCTCGGTCAGGATCGAATCTCGACAAGCTCGATCGCCAGGCCGTCGGGGTCCTCGATCATGAACGCTCGCGTGGAGCCGAACGCGTGTGGTGCTTCGAGCACTTTGACGCCGTCGCGCCGGAGCTTGGCGTAGAGTGCGTCAAAATCGTTCACCGCGAACGCGACATGATCCAGCACCTGGCCGCGCGACGGAACGAGCCTTTGGTCGCGGCCGCAACGACTCCCGAGGCATTGTCGCGGATACCACGACATCGTCCCATTCGCGAACCGCACACTGCCGGCCGGCTGACGAATGGTTCCGATGGGCTCGAGCGACGGCCAACCTGCGTCGCCGAATTTCACCTCACACGGATCCCAGCGCGGGCGCGGCGATTCCGTTCCACTCGAATCACGCAGCGCCGGAAGCTGCATCTCGAGATGGTCGACATACCAGTTGGCGGCACAGAGCGGCTGCTCGTGAAAGAAATGAATGTGGGAGAATGACTCTTTCGTGCCAGGTCCGCCGGTGAGCTCGAACAACACACCATCCGGTGCGACGACGTAGCTGAATCCACCGTCGCGCGGCGCGGCCGGCTCGGCCTTGGCCAATTGCGCTGCGTTCGGCGTTCCGGCATATGGCGCCAGTCCCGAACGCCACACCGTTTTCGTCGTGTCGTTGGGCAGGATGTAGAGCGGCAGGTGAAACACGCCCGCCGCGTTCAATCTGTCCTTGATGTCGGTCGAGTTGATGTTCGCACCAATGTGCCAGAACGCGCTCTGCGCTTCAGCGCGATGCAGATCGTCTCGCCACGCGCCGGCCGGTGGATGGTCCACTTTGTTGAACAGCACGAGCATGTCCGACTCAACGGCCGGGTAGCCGGCGAACGTCGTCCGCTTCGCACTCGGCCACACCTTGAGGTACCAGGCGATCGCTTTGTCGGGATCGACGGAGTTCAACCCTACATGGTGCAAGCGCGGCATGGACGCGGGCGCGCCTTGTGCCTTGGCGATGCGCGGCGCGAACAGAAGAAGCGCGACTACCGGCAAGAGGACGCCGCGAAGAATCGTCATTCGATTTCGATGTTAGTGTCGGCTTGAATGTCGACCTGGATGTCGACGACGTCTAGAAGTGCAGGCGCCAGATCGGAATTCGGGTAACCGGCGGTGGCTCCGGCGGACCTTTTCCTGCGTCGCCCTCACCACCCGCGCGGAGCGCCGCAACGGCGCCGAGTGCAACGCCGGCCACGATCGCACCAACGAAGATGGACGTCCGCGCGACGTCGACCTTCCGTCGCTCCAGGCTCACCATATCGGCCGCCGCAAGCGGAATGCGCGTCTGCATTGGGACGATCAGCTCCGCGACATTTGGCATCGCGCCCATGGGCACCTGAAGCACGATGGCTCCGCCGTTGTTCTCGACGACGTTGCCGACAAGCTCTCGTGTGTTGAATGAACCGAGCAACGGAGCGACACGGTCGGACGCCGCGCCGGTAATGCGGGCTCGTACCTCCACACCCGCGGGCACGGCGGCAGGCTCTATCGGCGTGTACGTGTAGCAGCCGACCAACAACGGCATCGCGCACAGACCCTTCAATTTCAACATCAGTCCTTCCTGTTCGAGAATCGGATAGGGAAAGAGCGCCGCGGTTCGCCGCGGCGCTCTCGTGCTACCCCGTAAAGGATGTTACAGCCTATTTGCCGTCGAGACACCCTTGGAAGTTCGGATTGTTGCGCTCCGCGAGAGGAATCGTGACCGTCGTGCTCGTGCCGTACGTTCCGTCGAGCGGCGACGTCAGCGTTGCAGTCGGGAAGACCGACTCAGAATCGCGCTTGTAGATGCGAACCAGCCGGCGAAGATCACCGAGGCGGTGACCGGTGAGCCACATCCAGTACGCCCGTTCCTTGTAGAGGAGATCGATTGCCGCGTCCTGCGTGGTCGGTGCGGTGCCCGAGATCGCCGCCACCGTGATCACCGTTGTTCCCTTGGCGCCGCCGATTGCTGCGCCGGCCGTCCGAAGCGTGTTCAAACCGGCGAAGACGGCGTCGCGCGCCGCTTGCGTCCCGGCCTGGAGTTGCGCCTCGAGCTCGATGAGCCGCGCCTCTGCGCCAGTGGTGACGGCACCGTCGATGTACTGTCCGAACTTATTTTGGTTCGGCTGCGCCGTGAACTGGCTGCTGAATCCGGAACGCGTTGAGGTCGACCAGTCGATGCGCGCATCCTGCGCGGTGGTCTGCCCGAGGAACGGCAGACCGTTCTTGCCTTCGCTCGTCATCACGCGATAGCGCGATGCGCCGCTCGTCGAGCCGCTCCAGACACCGTTGGTGCTGCTGTTCGATGAGTGCGACGTCGTAAGCACGAAGTTGTTCGGAACGCCGGCCACCGCTGCCGCGGCCTCGGTGAATTTGCCGAGGTTCGCGAGCGCGCGACCCTTGCCGAGTTTCGTGCCGTTCAACACTCGCGCGTTCGTTTCTGCGAGGGAGAGCGCGGTATCGAAGTGGGCGACCGCGGCCTGGAACATCTGATCCGTCGTCAGCGGCGGTCCAAACGTTGTCGTGGTTCCGTCTTCGGTAGAGAATGGAACCCCAGGACACCAGGCTTCGCCGAGAAACATTTCACTATATGCAAGGAGCATGTAGAGCTCACCGCGGTTCGACAGCGGCGTCGGTGCGGTGGTCGCGAGAATGCCGGCAGCGCGCGCCGCGGCCGTGCGGGCCCGCTGCATGTTTCGATAGACCGGTTCCATCTCGACGTTCACTTCGACCGACTTGCGCGCGTTGATCGTGAGGCGGCCGTCGAAGGTATCGCTCGCCAGCAATTCGTCGGCGAGGTTGCCGCTCATCGTCACGAACGAGTCCGTGCCGCCGTCGAACGCCGTCGTGAAGTTGGCGATCACGCCAACCCGCAGTGGCGTCGCGCCGGCGGGGGTCGAAAAGTCTCCCGTGTTCAGGATGTCGGGGTCCGTCACTTGAAGCAGAGCGTCCTTCTTGCACCCTGCCGCGCCGGCGGCGAGGGCAAACGCAGCGATTGCATACGCGCGCGAGCGCGCCGCCGAGGAGAGGGACATCATTCTCCGGAAACCGTGTGTGTGGGTCTGTGTGTGGGTCATTGAGAGATTCGCCCTTAGTAGTTGAGGTTGAGGCGAACCGTTAGGTAGCGAAGCGGCGGCGTGGCGAAATACTCCTCGTTGCCGCGTTGATCGCCATTGCCGACCGAGGTCTCAGGATCCACGCCCGTGTACGGAGTCCAGACGTGCAGATTGCGGCCCGCGAGAACGACCGTGGACCGGCTCGACCGGATGCTGCGTGAGAGCGCTTCGGGCAACTCGTAGGTGACGGCGACTTCGCGCAGCCGGGTGAACCGGCCGTTCTCGTACATCCCGGTGTAGACCGAGTAGTTGTTGACGGCGACGGTACGCGCCTGCGAGGACAGCGACGCCTGCGGATCCCAGAAGCCGGCGCAGGATAGGCCACCCTGACATTGATGGCGCAGGGTGTTGTTGAACTTGTTGAGGCCCTGCTTGGAGTCGAACTGCGCCGAAATGGTCAGCTTGCGTTTCAGCAGTTCGATGCGCGGTTGGACCGCGAACTCCAGTGTCGGCGAGGTGGGACCAATGTAGATCGCCGTATCGGCTCCGCGACAACCACCGACGTCCTGGCAGACTTCGTTGACCGCGAGGTAGCCGTCCCCGTTCTTGTCGCTGTAAGTGATCTGCTTGCCCCACAAGCCGAACAATGGATAGCCCGCCGCGTTGGTCTGCGTGCTGCGGTTGCCCGTGAGGACCGGTGTTACACCCTCGCCCAACGCGAGAATTCGGTTCTTGTTGGTCGAACCGGTGAGTTGGAGCTCGAAGCCAAAGTTGTTCCGGTCGATGAAGCGATTGTTGAGCGTGACCTCCATTCCCTGGTTTCGGATCGAACCAAGGTTGTCGAAGATCGACGTGATGCCGGCGATGGACGGCGCGATCGGTCGCGCGATGATCGCGTCCTTCGTCTTCTTGTTGTAATACGTAAACTCGAATGTCGTCTTGTTGTTGAACATCGTGGCATCGAAGCCGGTCTCGAATTCGCCGGAGTACTCAGGCTTGAGATTCGGGTTGCCCAACGCGCCCAGCTGCACGCCCGGTTGATCGACGCCGCCAATGGTGGCCGTCGTCGACTGATAGAATCTCGCCGCTGCTGTGGTGCTCGGCTGCACTCCCGAGGCGCCGTAGGTGGCGCGAAGCCGGAAGGAGTTGATCCAGCTCCCCTTCGGGAAGAAGCTCTCGTCCGACGCGAGCCACGATGCGCCGATGCCCGGATAGAGGACGCCCTTGAAGGACTTACCGAATGAGCTATTGCCGTCGTATCGGACGCGTCCCGTGAGGAAGAGGCGGTCGGCCAGCGAGACGACTTGCTCGGCGTAGCTTCCCAGCGTGATCGTCAGGTCGGTTCCCGACGTAGCGGACTGCGTTGCACCGCTGCTGACCTGTGTAGCGCCTGGTGTGAAATTGAGGCCGGATGAACCGGATTGATCGTTATACGTCCGGAAGTACTGCAAGCCGACCGACGTCTTGGACGTGATGGCGCTGCGCGGCGTGAAGGTGCCTGTCGCACCGAGGTCGAGCGTGTATTGCGAGTTCTCGGTCCGCGTGTCGGAGATGCTGCCCTGACGCGTCGTCTCGCCGAAGGGACCTTGGTCAAACCGGATCAGGTTCTTCGTTTGCAGCAGGAAATAGTCGAACCCGAGATTCGCTCGCGTATTCAGCCACGAAAATGGATAGTACCGCGCGTTGACGGACTGCGTGAAGCGGTTGAGGTACTCGTCGCGCTCCTGGGCGAAGACGTCGCCCATGGGATAGCTGCGGTAGCCGTTCAGCGCGACGCTGTCGGTGCTGCTCCTCTTTTGGTACAAGTCGGTGCGCGCGAGTCCGCCGAGTGCGTCGACCATGAGGCCGACCGAGTTGTCCTCGTTTTGCGGTTGGCGATTGGCGCGCGCGAGGTAGCCGGTCGAGATGTTGAGATCGGCCTTGGACCCGAACTGCGTCGAAAGATTCGCGCGCATCTGCGCGCGACCGTCGGCATTCGGGTAGATCTGGTTGAACGGAACCGCCGAGCCGCGCTCCTTTTCGAGTCGCGAGATCTCTGTCTGCGGCATCTTGTACGTGCCCATCTCTCGCTGGTATTCGCCGGAGACGAAATACTGATTGCGCTCCGAGCCACCGGTGACCTGAGCCCCGAGCTTGTTGACGCCGCCGGTGGTGATCGGCGTGAGGCCCGGTTTGTTCAGGACGTTGCCGTGGTACGTGCTGTCGATGTGACACGCAGCCGTCGCAACTTGTGTGAGCAGACATTGGGAGAGCGTTCCGTTCGCGTTCTTCTGGAAGGAGATCCAGAGATCGCGGTAGTGGCCCGCGTCCTGGTCCTTGGAGGCTGAGTTCTCGCCGAAGAACGCCCACCGGGTCGCGCCAACCTTGCCTTTCTTGGTGGTGATGTTGATCACGCCGTTCGCCGCTTCGGTTCCGTACAGTGTCGCGGCGGCTGGTCCCTTGAGGATGTCGATGTTCTCGATCTCGTCCGGGTTGATGTCGTCGAAGCGGGATGCGCGCGTGGCGCTGCCCGTGGTCGCGTCCGAGTTCACTTTGATGCCGTCGACGTACACGACGGGCGAGTTGCCGAGCGAGAGCGACGACGCGCCGCGAATGCGGATGCGCGAGCCACCACCCGCGGCACCGGCCGAGACGATTTGCACTCCAGCGGCTTGCCCCGAAAGCAACTGCCCGAGCGAGTTGGCCGACGTCTCCGTGGCTTTGGCCGCAACGTCGACCGAGGCGACGGTGTTGGACATCTCGGCTTTGCGCTGCGCACCAGTCACCGTGACTACGACTTCCGAGAGCGAAAAGGCGACCTGCGCGAGTGTGACATCAGCCGTCGCGTTTTGTCCCGCGGTGACCGTCACCGATGCCTTCTTGGCGTCATACCCAATGCGATTGACCTGGAGGCTGACCGATCCCGCCGGGACGCCGCGCACGGTGTACTTGCCGTCGTCCGCGGTTTGTCCCGCGAGCTGCGTGCCGAAGACGCGGACGCTCGCTCCAATAATTGGAGTCCCGGTCGCCGCATCGGTGACGCGTCCACTAATAGTCCCGCTACCGCTCTGCGCCACCGCCGGTACTGCGGCGGCGAGCATGCCGGCTGCGGCCAACGCCGCGAGACACCATCGCCGGTACGCGGCAACGACGGAAGATGCGGACGTGCATAGAGGCCGACCCGATCGCATAGCAGATTACTCCAAGAGAGGTGGATCTTGGCGCGAAACCGCGGCCTTCATCGGGCGCGGTCGTGTACACATCCATGCGTTTGTCGCGCGATTCGCGCGGAGGACTGACGGCGTAGCGGATGGGCGCGGCGAACGTATCGGCCCCGCGTAGGTGTGTCAACATCTCGCGGCCCACGGATGACAACTCACCGTTGTCGGTGCGGCGTCACCGGCATCGAAATCAACCTGGGCCGAACCGGCACGGCGGCCTGTTCAGTCGTGGTTTTCGCGAAGTAGTTTGTAAACGAAGCACGGAGCGCGCCGCGACCACGCCGCGCCTTTCAATCTCTCGAACTTGATCGAGGCGACGTGACGATGACCATGCGTGCAACGTTAGTGCGGACGATCGTGATTGCCGCGACGGTGTCAGCCGCGGCTGGACGCTCGCTCGGCGGCCAGAACCCAACGACGCCTCCGCGCACCGTCCAGTCCGCGGCGCTCGCACCGCGAACGCCGTACAAGCCGAAGGCCTCGCATGCCGACACGCTGCGCGGATCGTTCGTCACTCCCGGTCGCGCGTGGTGGGACGTCACGTTCTACGATCTTCACGTCGCGATCAATCCCGCCGACAGCAGCCTTCGCGGGGACAACAGCATTACCTATCGCATCCTCAAACCAGCGAAGGAAATGCAGATCGACCTCATGCAGCCACTCGAGGTCGACAGCATGGTCCAGGACGGGCGGGCAGTCGCGTTCCGTCGAGACAGCAATGCGTTTTTCGCCACGCTCGTCGCGCCGCAGCGGTCGGGTGAGCGCAAGACGATTCGCGTCTACTATCACGGGCGTCCACAGATCGCCAAGAATCCACCGTGGCAGGGCGGCTTCACCTGGACCAAGGACAGCCTTGGCCGACCGTGGGTCGTGACAACCGATCAGGGCATGGGCGCTTCAGTATGGTGGCCGAACAAAGACACCCAGGCCGACGAGCCGGATAGCCAGCGTGTTGCGCTGACGCTGCCTGACCCAATGCTGGATGTATCGAACGGCCGTCTCCGCAAGACAACGCACAACCCGAACGGGACGACGACCTATGAATGGTTTGTCGTCAATCCAATCAACAACTACGCGATTGCCGTCGCCGGCGGCACCTACGCGCACTATACCGAGACGTATGACGGTCTCAAGGGCAAGTTGTCGATGGACTTCTGGCCCCTCGACTACAATCTCGACAACGCGCACCGCCAGTGGGTGCAGGCGCGGTCGATGATGAAATGCTTCGAGCACTGGTTCGGCCCCTATCCCTGGTACGAAGACGGCTACAAGCTGCTCGAGGTTCCGAACACCGGCATGGAGCACCAGAGCGCCGTCTCATATGGAAACTGGTATCAGAACGGCTACCGGAAGCGTGATGGCTCCGGCACCGGGCTCGGGCTCAAGTGGGACTTCATCATCGTGCACGAGAGCGCGCACGAGTGGTTCGGCAACAACATCACGGCCAAAGACAACGCCGACATGTGGGTGCACGAGAGCTTCGCAAACTACGCGGAGGGGATCTACACCGAGTGCCAGTTCGGCAAAGAGGCGGGCGCGCAGTACATCGTGGGGAACCGGCGCGGCATCCGCAACGACCGGCCGATCATCCCCGGCTACGACGTGAACGATCAGGGCTCGGGCGACATGTATCCCAAGGGCGGCGAGATGCTGCACACCATCCGCCAGATTGTCGACAACGACGAAAAATGGCGCGCCATTCTGATCGGTCTCAACACCACCTTTCGGCACCAAACGGTGATGGGCGCGCAGATCGAGCGCTACATCAGCAAAGAGGCCGGGGTCGATTTGGCCAAAGTGTTCGATGAGTATTTGCGAACGACCATGATCCCGACGTTCGAGTATCGCATTGCCGGAGAAACGCTGTCGTATCGGTGGACCACTGTGGTGCCTGGCTTCGACATGCCGGTCAAGGTGGCGCTGAACGGCCGCGACTATTCCGTGATTCGCCCCACCGAGGCGTGGAAGACAACGAAGGTGTCGCTGGCGAATCCCTCGGACTTCAAGGTCGACGTAAACTTCTATGTGACGCCCAAGGCGGTGGATTCGCCGGTGAAACCGTAGCTCGCCCATCGTCACGTCCATCGCCGCAAGATTCACACGATGACCTCGGCCAACCGGTGGGTTCTCATCGCGACGATCGTCGCGTCGAGCATGACGTTCATCGACGGCACCGTTGTCAACGTCGCGCTGCCGGCCCTCCAAGCCGACTTGCATGCAACGCTCGCCGACGTTCAATGGATCGTTGAGGCGTACGCGCTGTTCCTGGGCGCGCTGATCCTCGTCGGTGGATCGATGGGGGATCAGTTTGGACGCAAGCGAATCTTCCTCGCCGGCGTCGTCCTGTTCACGGCAGCCTCTGCTGGATGCGGCGTCGCCACCTCGACGCTGCTGCTCATTGCCGCGCGCGCGGTGCAGGGCATTGGTGCGGCGCTACTCGTGCCGGGCAGTCTTGCCATCATCAGCGCGACGTTCGCCGGCGCAGAGCGAGGCAAAGCGATCGGCGTGTGGTCGGGCTTCAGCGCGATGACGACGGCACTCGGCCCCGTGACCGGCGGCTGGCTGGTCGAGCATGTGAGTTGGCGAGCCGTGTTCTTCATCAACGTTCCGCTCGCCGCAATCGTGCTCGTGCTGTCGTTGAGCTTCATGAAGGAGAGTCGCGATCCGTCTCGCGCCGGCCGCGTCGATTGGACCGGTGCCGCGCTCGCCGTGGTTGGGCTTGGGGCCGTCGTCGTAGGACTTCTCGAATGGCCGTCGCTTGGTGCGACGCATCCGCTGGTCATCACAAGTCTCGTCGTCGGACCGCTCGCGCTCATCGCACTCGGTGTCGTGGAGCATCGCGTCCTCAATCCGATGGTCACGCCGGAACTCTTCCGAATCCGCACCTTTCTGTTGGCGAACATTCTGACGCTGTTGCTCTACGCCGCGCTCAGCGTGGTGTTTTTTCTCGTACCGCTCAACCTGATTCAAGTGCAGCGCTATTCCGCGACGGCCGCGGGCGCGGCGTTGCTTCCGCTCCCGGTGATCATGTTCATGCTGTCGCGCTGGTCGGGCGGGTTGGTTTCCCGGATTGGCGCGCGGCTACCACTCACCGCCGGGCCGATCATCGCCGGCCTCGGATTTGGACTCTGCGCGCGGCCAGGCGTGGGCGGATCGTATTGGACGACGTTCTTCCCCGCGATCGTCGTCCTGGGATTCGGAATGGCAATCACCGTCGCACCGCTCACGACGACGGTGATGGGCGCAATCGACGGCCGGCACGCCGGCGTTGCGTCGGGGATCAACAACGCCGTGTCGCGCGTTGCGGGCCTGCTCGCGATCGCCATATTCGGCATCGTGCTGTCACAGGTGTTCAACACGCGTGTCGATGTGCAACTCGATCGGATGGCGCTGCCTCGGCCGACGCGCGCAGCCGTCGACGCACAGCTTCCCAAGCTGGCCGGCGCCGAGGTCGGACGAATTGCGTTCGCCGATCCGAAGCACGCCAAGGGAGTGCGCACCGCGATCGACGCGTCGTTCGTCGCGGCGTTTCGCATTGTCGTCATGTGTTCGGCGATTCTGGCCATCGCTGCCGCAGTCGCCGGCGCAGCGATCGCTGGAACGCAAGCGACGAAGCGCGGGACAGCCGCGTCCGGATAGGGGAATTTCCCGACGGTTGAACGAAGTCACCCGACAAAACTTCGTCTTGTCCCCGACAGTCTGTGCACGCCGCGGTTTCGATCTTCCCTGTAGTTCGATGTACCCACAGCGCCGACCGGCGCATGGCGAACATCGAGAGTTCCGGGGGAAGAGGACATGTTCAAGACTCACGTGGCAGCGGTCGCGCTGCTCGCATTGATCGGCACAGCGGCGCACGCACAGGAAACAACCCGTGTCGCGGTCGCACCGGAAAGCAAACTGTGGATCGATGGCACGTCGAATCTGCATGGCTGGACGTGCAAAGCCGAGAAGATGGATGCGTCGATTGATCTCGATGCGGCCGTGGCGGCGCAGATCAGCGTCGCTCCGCCAAAGGCGTTGAAGCGCGTGCAGGTGAAGGTGCCGGTCAAGTCGCTCAAGTGCGGACACGGCGCTATGGACGACAATCTTTATAAAGCACTCAACGCCGACGGCACGACCGAGATCAGCTACATCCTTGCCACGTTCGAAGCGGCTCCAGGCGACGTGAAGGACACGTTCACCCTTCATACGATCGGCACGCTGACGATCGCCGGAAAGGAAAACAAGGTCTCGATGGACGTGGTCGCGACCCGGCTCGCGGATGGCACGGTGAAGGCGACCGGCATGGTTCCGATCAAGATGTCTGACTTCGGCATCAAACCGCCGACGGCCATCTTCGGACGCCTCAAGACGGGGGACGACGTGAGGGTCAACTTCGAGCTCACGGTTGGAGCCAAGGCGATCGCTACGGCCCTCGGCACACCGTAACTGGGCGGAGGATCCGCATCGGGGAATCCCTGACAAACGTCTCGGGGATTCCCCGTCGGTTTTTCCTCCCAGCCCCGACAGGAAAGATGGCCTCGTGATCCTAAACTTTCTAATACCACTCTCTACACGTCGAGCCTTCCATGTCCGATACGACCGCACTCGATCTCATCGAGAAGAAAACGTCCCGCCGCCGCTTCCTTCGCGATGGCGGCTTTGCCGCACTTGCCGCAGGGGTTGGCGTCGCCTGTAAGTCAGAGGCGAAGGCAGCGGCGGTTACTGCCGGACAAGCCGCGAAGGGTCAGACCGGCGGCACCATGGGCGCGCATGATACCGTCGCGGGCGCGACGGGCATGACGTCGGCCGACACCATGGACGCGATGCACGAGAAAGGCATCAAGGCGTTTCCCGCGAAGACCGCGGGTCATGGCAATCAGCTGTTCGCGCCGACGATGGACAAAGGGGTCAAGGTATTCGAGCTCACCGCCAAGAAAATTCAGTGGGAAACCGAACCGGGGCACATGGTCGAAGCGTGGTCATACAACGATCAGGTGCCCGGCCCGCAGATTCGCGTGAAGGAAGGTGACCGGGTTCGTATCATCCTGCACAACCAACTACCGGAATCGACGGCCATCCATTTTCACGGCCTCGAATTGCCGAACGACATGGACGGCGTCCCGTTCATCACGCAGCCGCCGGTCAAGCCCGGGCAGTCGTTTACGTATGAGTTCACGGTACCGAATGCCGGAACCAACATGTACCACTCACATCACAACTCCACCAAGCAGGTCGGCCTGGGTCTGCTCGGCGCGTTCATCGTCGAGCCAAAGGAGACGACCTCCTATGACCACGCAGACGTCGATGAGGTATTGGTGCTGAACGACGGCGCGCACGGCTACACGTTCAACGGCAAGAGTTTTCCAGCCACGCAGCCCATCGTCGCGAAGCTTGGCCAGAAGGTGCGCATCCGCTTCATGAACGAAGGCATGATGATTCATCCGATGCATTTGCATGGAATGCACATGACGGTGATCGCCAAGGACGGCTGGCTGGTTCCGGCGCCGTGGAAGTGCGACACGCTCAACGTCGCGCCAGGCGAGCGATACGACGTGATCGTGAACTGCAATAATCCTGGGACCTGGGCGTTCCACTGCCACATTCTTCCGCATGCCGAATCGGAGAATGGCATGTTCGGAATGGTCACGGCGCTCGTGGTACAGAAATGAATGGTGATTTACGCGCGGCACGGTCAGGACAAAGCATTCGTCTTGCCGCGCTGCGCGTGCCCCTCGCCGTGAAGTTGATTGGCGCAAATCTGATCGTCGTTGCCATAGTATCTGCCGTCTGGATCGCGACCGGGGGACGGGTGACCGGCGTCGTCCCCGTGATCGTCCTTGGCGCCGCGCTCCTGCATTTGGGGCTCGTCACGCTTGCGTTGCGTCCGCTTCGCGAGATCGACGCCGTGGTCTCGCGCGTTCGCGGCGGCGACTTTGGCGCACGCGTGCAGCGCTCAACCGTCGCGGATCACGAGGTGCTGCGAGTGGGCGCCATGTTCAACCTCCTGCTCGACAGCTTGGAGTCGGACCGCGAGCGCATGCGCGCGCTCGCCGCCGAGGTGATCGCGGTAGGCGACCGCGAGCGCGCGGCGCTGGCGCGTGAGCTTCACGATTCGATCGCCCAACAGGTTGCGGCTCTGTTGTTGCAACTGTCGACAGCGGCACGCGACGCAGACGACATCGGGCTTGCCGATCGCCTGACGGCGGCCCGCGACTCGGCGGAAGCGGTTCTCGAGGAGGTCAGGGTTCTCTCGCACACGGTGCATCCGCGCGTACTCGACGACCTTGGCCTGGAAGTCGCGCTTCGTCGGCTGGCGCGCGATTCATCGACCGGCAACGGCATTGACATCGACGTCAACGCCCAGCCGGTCAAGGACCGCCTTCCGGCGCGCGCTGAAGCGGTTCTCTATCGGGTCGCGCAGGAAGCGGTTCGCAACGCCACGCAACACGGGGCGCCCACCCGTGTGAGCATCAACGTTGTTCGAGAAATGACGTCGGCCACGCTGGAGGTCCACGATGATGGACATGGATTCGATCTGGCGGAGGCCGAACGAGAGTCCTCGCACATGGGCTTGCTCTCGATGCGGGAGCGCCTCGCACTCGTAAATGGTTCGCTCGACATTAAAACAGCCAAGGGAAGCGGGACGACCATCTCCGCGACCGTCCCTCTCGACGCGCCGACCGGCCACGTACACTCGGAGCACGCATGACTGGCGACATAATTCGGGTTATCCTCGCCGACGATCACACGGTGGTTCGTGCCGGTCTTCGCGCGGTTCTTGGCGTGGCCAAGGATATCGAGGTGATTGGTGAGGCCAAAACCGGTCGCGAAGCCGTGACCATGGCCGAGCGATTCAACCCCGACGTTGTCGTCATGGATCTCGACATGCCGGAACTGGACGGCACCGCGGCCACCAAAGAAATCATCGAGAAGGGTCTCGCGGCGCGCGTTCTGATTCTGACCATGCATGCCGAAGAGGACTATCTCGTTCCGTTGATGCAAGCCGGCGCGGCCGGCTATCTGGTGAAGAGCGCCGCCGACCGCGAGCTGGTTGACGCGGTGCGGGCGGTGGCGCACGGCGACGTCTACGTTCGTCCGTCGGCCGCGCGCGTCTTGGCGAAGAATCTCACAAAAAAGGATCCTGCCGCGTCGGAACGTGACCGGTTCGAGAAGCTCACACAGCGCGAGCGGGACGTGCTCCGTTTTGTCGCGCAGGGATACTCGGCCCCGGAGATCGGAGAAAAGTTGTTCATCAGTCCGAAGACGGTCGACACGTACAAGCAGCGCATTCAGGAAAAACTGGGTCTGGCGCACCGATCCGACTACGTTCAGCTTGCGCTCAAACTGGGGATCCTCGCGGAGGCCTGACCTGCTGACTGAAACGCTGATCGCCGGGGCCGCGCTGGTCCTGTTGGTCGCGCAACATTTTAATGTTCGCGCGCGCCTTCGCGAGCAGGGACGGATCCAGGGCGAGCTGCGGGCCTCGGAAGCGAAGTTCTCAGGCATACTCGAGATCGCCGCCGACGCCATCATCACGGTGGATCAGGCGCAGCGGATCGTCCACTTCAATCGTGGCGCCGAGGAGATCTTCGGGTACACGGCGCCGGACGCCATCGGCCGCCATCTCGCGATCCTCCTTCCAGCGCGCTTCCGCGCATCGCACGACGCGCATCTCGAGCGATTCGCCCAATCCGCCACCACCGCCCGCCGCATGGGCGAGCGCCGGGCGATTTTCGGCCTCCGCTCCGATGGAACCGAATTCCCCGCCGAGGCGTCGATCTCAAAACTCGTCGCGCCCGACGGAATTTTGTTCACGGTGGTGCTACGCGACATCACGAACCAAAAGCGCGCGGAAGAGGATGAGCGTTTTCTTAGCGGCGCCTCGACCGATCTGGCACAGACGCTGGCGGTCGAGGCAACGTTGCGAGCCATCGTCGATCTGCCCATCCCGCGCCTTGCCGATGCTTGTCTGCTCGACCTCGTTGGAGCGAACGATCAGTTTCGGCGAATCACGAGCTTGCGCCAGCGCGCCGAGCTCACGCCCGCCCTCGCCGGCCTCGAGGCCAACACGCTCACCTATGACTCCCCGTCGCCGATCATCGATGCCATCCGACGGAACCGTCGCGAGGCCGTTGATACCGTGGACGAGGATTGGCTCGAAGGAAGTGCCGATCCAGAAACCATTCCGCATTGGCGATCCATCGGACCAATGTCGCTGCTCATCCTTCCGTTGCACGCGGCGGGCGAAACGTTCGGAGCGCTGACGCTCATTCGCACCCAGCCAAGCGCGTTCGATGCTGAGCGGCGGACGTTGGCCGACAAATACGCCACGAGCGCCGCCACGTCCCTCGCCAATGCCCGACTATACGACGCAGCGCGCAAGGCAAACCGCGCGCGTGAAGAAGTCCTCAGCATCGTGTCGCACGACCTCCGCAATCCGCTGTCCGCAATCGCCATGTGCGCTCGCGTCCTGGAAGAGAACCCGCCGGGCGACGAGCGAACGCAGAAAGAGTTGCTCGTCACGATCCGTGAATCGACGGAATGGATGAATCGGCTGATCGATGATCTGCTCGATGCGGCAAGCATCGAACGTGGACGGTTGTCGCTCCAGCTGACTCCCCAGGAACCCTCACAGCTCGCGCTGCAGGCGCTGCACATGTTTGAAACGGAGGCGAGCGAACAGGGTCTCGCTCTCGACGCGCGTTTGCCGACCAACCTTCCACTCGTCCGAGCCGACGGAGCCCGGATCGTGCAGGTCCTCGGCAATCTCATGCGCAACGCGATCAAGTTTACGCCGGCTGGAGGTCGAGTCGTGATCGGCATCGAGCACCGCGGCGACGCTCTCGAGTTCACCGTGCGCGACACAGGGGTTGGAATCAGCGCCGAGAGTCAGTCGCGCGTCTTCGACCGATACTGGCAGTCGTCCGACGGCGTTCGAGCCCGCGGCTCGGGCCTCGGTCTGTCGATCGCCAAGGGGATCGTCGAGGCGCACGCCGGTCGAATCTGGGTCGAGAGCGTGCCGGGGCAGGGAAGCACGTTCGCCTTCACGATCCCGCAAGCAGGCCGCGCGACAATTGAGTAAGGAGATCATGATGAACACGAAAAAGGGTCCTACGTTCTCGGAACTTCCACGCGACGAGGCCGTTGCGTTGATCGAGCGCAACCACGTCGGTCGGCTGGCGTTCACGTTTCATGATCGTGTGGACATCGAACCAATCTCGTACGTGTACGCCAACGGATGGCTGTACGCGAGAACGTCGCCGGGCACCAAGCTCGATACGGTACACCATCATCCGTGGGTGGCGTTCGAGATCGATGAAGTCCGTGGGCCCTTCGACTGGCGCAGTGTGGTGGTGCGCGGCACGATCTACTTTCTGGATCCCGACGCCAGTGGCCGCGATCGCGAGGCGTACGACGTCGCGGTCGATCTGCTGCGATCGGTTGACGCGAGCGCGCTCACGTCCGACGACGCAACCCCGCATCGCCAAGCGGTCTTCCGGATTCACGCCGACGAGGTCAACGGACGCCAGGCGATCTCCGAGCCTGGCTGAACCGACCAGCGGATCACTCGAGTAGTTCACCAACCCATCGTCCGGCGCCCAGCGCGCCGAGTAGAATTAGAACATGACCACTCCAGCCGAGATGCATCAACCGCATTTGGCGTCGCCCGACGTCAATCCGTCGTTCACCAAAGGCGTGTTTCTCGGTGAGATCCGCGAAGATCTCGTGTTTCCGTTCCCGGCGTTGTCGCCCGAGGAGCGTGAATCGCTGCGGTTGATTCTCGATTCGTTCCGCGCGTTCGCGGCCGATCGGATCGACAGTGCGAAGTTCGACCACGACGGCGTCTTCCCCGACGGTGTTCGACAGGGACTGCACGAGCTGGGTGTGATGGGGCTGAGCATTCCCGAAGAGTACGGCGGCTTCGGCGCCTCGGCCAAAGTGTACAATCGCGTGTTCGGCGAGATCGGTGCGACCGACGCCGCGCTTTGCGTCTACTTCGGCGCACATCAGTCCATCGGTTGCAAGGGCATCGTCCTGTTTGGCACCGAGACGCAGAAGCAAAAGTACCTGCCGCGCTGCGCCAGCGGCGAGCTCGTCGCGGCCTTCTGCCTCACGGAACCCGGCTCGGGCTCGGACGCGCAGGCGATGAAGACGTCGGCCGTGCTGAGCGACGACGGCACGCACTATCTGCTGAGCGGAACGAAGATCTGGATCTCGAACGCCGGCTACGCCGACCTGTTCACCGTGTTCGCGAAAGTGTCCGTCGAAGAGAAGGGCGCACGGAAAGATCGCGTGACGGCGTTCATCGTGGATGCGCACGGGGCGGGCGTGTCGCTGGGCAAGCGCGAAGAGAAAATGGGAATCAAGGCGTCCGATACGCGCGCCGTGTTCTTCGACAAGGTCAAGGTGCCGGTCGAGGATCGCCTGGGCGACGTGGGTCACGGATTTCGCATCGCGCTCGAGGTGTTGAACTCGGGACGACTCGGTCTCGCCACGGCGTCGGCTCGCGGAACGCGATCAATCATGCGAAAGGCGCTCGCCTACGCCAAAGAGCGAGAGCAATTCGGCCGGTCAATTGGCTCGTTCGAGATGATCGAACGGAAATTCGCCATCAACGCGGTCGAGTGCTATGCCGCGGATTCAGCGGCGATGGTTGCGGCTGGAATGGTTGACCGTGGCGGCGTGGATTTTTCTCTCGAGACCGCGGCGTGCAAGGTGTTTGGGTCGGAACTGGCATATCGCGCGGCAAACGACGCGCTGCAGATTGCCGGCGGCATCGGCTACTCGAAGGAATTTCCATACGAGCAGGCCGTGCGCGATTCGCGGATCAATCTCATCTTCGAGGGCACGAACGAAATCCTTCGGGCGCTGATCGCGCTGATGGGTCTGCAACAGCCGGGCGAACGCCTCAAGGCGCTCGGCAAGGCGTTCAAGGACCCGATTCACTCGCTCGGCGCGATCGGCCACTACCTCGCGGGACGCGTCAAGCGGACCATCGCCAAACCAACATTCACCAAGGTGCATCCGTCGCTCGTGGAAGAGGCGGATCTCGTGGCGACCTCCGTGCACGATCTGGCAATGGCCGTGGAAAGCGCCGTGATGGAGCACGGGAAGAACATCATCGACATGCAGTTCATCCAGGAGCGCATGGCGAACGCCGCCATCGATATCTTCGTGGCTACTGCCGTTCTCTCGCGGACGACGTGGGAAATCGAGCGCGCGGGCAGCGAGACTGGAGCGCGGTCGCACGTGGATTGCGCGCGCGTATTCGTCCCGATGGCGTACCGGCGGGCGCGCCGAAACATCCGCGCACTCTCCAAGAATCAGGATGGACGCCTCAAATCACTCGCCCGAGTCTCGCTCGAGACCGGAGATCTAGGGCCCGAATCGCCGACAGACGTCTAGTCCCGTCTCGGTCTGTCCAACGGCGAGGACGCCGAGCGGGCCTCGGCGAATCTATTTACCTAACTGCTGGCTGGACACGGGTATATGGGTCCGACCATTGCAGGTGCTCTGATTGTTTCCAAAAGGTCAGCCGTCGGCCCTCGGCCGGCGATCCAAGTGGACCAGCAAGATGAAACACGTATTTGATGACAGGCACATTCGGCCGGCTCTGCATGGGCCGCGGCGAACCCTGCTGATGGATGGGGTAACGTGGACGGTGTACGAGACCAGGTATTCGTTGGAGAGCAAGCGTCCCGGGCTGTCGCTCATCTTCGAGTCAGCAGCAGTGATTCGTCGCGTAAAGGACTACTCCGCGACGTGGGGCGACCTCTCCGATGCGGACCTCGCGCAACTGAGCTGGTGCACGTAGCGCCTTGGGGCTAACGCGGGCTAGCGCGAGAGCATGGATCGCGCGACGGCCGGGTCGTTGAGGTTTGACGCGCGCGGGATACTGATCCGCCGTGGATGAGCCTCGGCGACGTCGACGCGACGGCACTCATAGGTGGCGTACGAGCTGCGCCCGTCGCTCACGTCCGTACACTCCCACTCAACGCCGTCGGCATCTCTTAGAACCATGACCATGACCACGACACATCCTGGTGTTTGGTTTTGCGAGAGAGCGCGCCCAGAAACGCGCGTGTATTTCGCTGGAAACTTAGCCGAACTTCCTGTTGTGACAATGACGTGAAGATTAAGGCTTTCTAATCTTTCTCCGTCAGGCTCTCAATCTCGGCTCCGCCGCCCATTCGCCAGTCCCCGTTGTAAGAGACACGCGAAACACAATCAGAGTTTCCTCCTGTCGTCGAGACGGGATCGCGGCGGCTTTCAGGAGATATGCCGGTTTCGCGCACGAAGTTCCCGCGGCGAGCCTTCCCACTATCCGTACACTTGAGGGGTAGTCCTACGCTGAAGGAGCAGTGCAGATGTTGATGCTGACAGGGAACGAAACGGTGGAGTCTGCGTCGGACGAAGCGGCGACGACCACGCCGGCACGAGGGTCGACGGTCACCGACTCCTATACGGCGCTCGAGGACGGTTCGCTGCTGGACGCCTATTCGCGCGCGATCGTCAACGCAGTGGATCGCGTGACACCGGCCGTGGTTCACCTCGAGATCGTGGGCCGATCGACCGACAGACGCCGGCGTGGGGAGGAGGTCCATGGGTCGGGCTCCGGGTTCTTTTTCACGCCCGACGGGTTCCTGCTCACCAACAGCCACGTGGTGACGAACGCGTCGTCCGTGCGCGCGACGCTCAGT
This sequence comes from bacterium, assembly GCA_040002475.1. Lineage (GTDB taxonomy): Bacteria > Gemmatimonadota > Gemmatimonadetes > Gemmatimonadales > Gemmatimonadaceae > JAQBQB01. The sequence goes on from JBDUEJ010000007.1 coordinate 134,886, forward strand.
GATGGCGGCGCCTACGCGGCCCACCTGGTCGGGAGCGACCCCGATACCGACCTCGCCGTCCTCAAAGTCGATCATTCCGCCCCGGGATTCGCCGTGCTCGGCGATTCGTCGTCGTTGCGCGCCGGACAGTTGGTGATCGCGATCGGCAATCCGCTCGGCTTCCAGACGACCGTGACGGCCGGCGTCGTGAGCGCGCTGGGCCGCACGATGCGCTCGCAGACCGGTCGTCTGATTGACGGCGTGGTTCAGACCGACGCCGCGCTCAACCCCGGGAATTCAGGCGGTCCGCTCGTAACGTCGCGCGGGGAAGTGATCGGGGTGAACACCGCGGTCATCGCGGGCGCGCAGGGCATTTGTTTCGCCATTCCATCGCGCACGGCGGAATTCGTTGCGTCACGACTCATGCGCGACGGACGTGTGCGCCGGGCGTTTCTCGGCATCGCCGGTCAGACCATTCGATTCACGCGGCGCCAGGCCGATCGATATCATCTCGCTGCGCCCGGTGCGGTGCTCATCACGAGCGTCGAGACCGACAGTCCGGCCGCGGCGGCGGGTCTCGCGGTGCGCGATCTCCTGGTTGGCGTAGGTAGCGCGGCAATCACCAGCGTCGACGATCTGCACCGCGTGCTCGCCGAAGAGGCGATCGATGCGCCGATCGAGCTCGTGTTCTTCCGCGGCGGCGTCCGACAGCAGCGGACGGTGACTCCGCTCGAGCGGAAGTAGTCTCGCGCGGAGACGTCGCCGGGCCGCCTCGCAGCGCCGAACTGCGATCGCGCGTCGTGAGTGGCCGATGTGAGTTGTTGTATGACGCAAACCTTGGGTCTACGTGCGGCGGCGCCCGCCGGCTACAAGGAGTCCGATGCCGACGATGAGCGCCACGCCGCCGAGCACGGGCGGAATGGGAACCGTCTCGCGTTGCTTTAAAGTCGCGCTCACCGGGCCCAGGCTCACGGTGTCCTTGTGGCGCGTGTACGTGATGCCGCCGTAGGAGAGCCCGATGACTCCGACCACAATCAAGATGATCCCGGCAATCCGCATCACGCTCTCCTGACTCGGGCCTCGTTGACGACGGCTGTCTGCTCCGGCCGTGCCTCCGAGAGCGACATTCGCCATTCGCGCATTCTATACCCTTCGAGCTACGAACGGTAGCGTGACTCCAGCCTCGACGATCCTATTCGGTTGTCGCGGAGCGTTCAGGACGGTCGCACCGCTGGAGCGGAAACACGGTCAACCCGAAATCGCCGCCGGAGCGCTACGGCGACGCAGTATCCTCGGTGCGCTTCGACTCGGACAGAGCGGCCGAGTATCCACCGGTTTGCGGCGCGTGGACAGCGGGTTCGGCGCTCGTTGAACCCCCCGATGTCTCGAGATGCTGCGTCACCTTCCGTTGAAGCGTTCGATAGGCATCCTCGAGCAGCCACGCCGCGCCGAAGCTGGTGAGCGCGACGATCAGCGACACGCGTTGGATCGTGCCATCCGGAGCCGGCAGAATAAAATTGCCGCGAAAGAAGCTGTCGCCGCCGAGGAGGACCAGAGCGAACGCAAAGGCGACGAGGAGACCGAACCACGCCTCGAGAATCGGCGGCTTGGCGCGATCGTCCGACTCGCCCGCGAATTGGCGACTGACGCGCCGGAGCGATGTGCCCATCAACGCCGACAGAATGATGTCCGCGACCAGCGTGAACCACTGCGGCTCCATTGGGTAGAGCAGTAGCTCGAACCAAACGATGCCGAGAGCGACCGTCGCCAAATATCCGAGCGCATGCGATGGTTCAGCGTACGCGGCCCTTCGTACCCGTCCGATGAGGTAGCCGCCGAACAGCGTTATCATCAGCGCCACGGTGAGGCATGCGGCCGCGACGAACGCCGACAGTCCGTTCCACACGCTCATGCCGATGCGTCCGCCGATGACGCGCGCCCGCATGTGGCTCAGGCGCGTGTAGGCGTTGAGGTACTCGGGATGCTCGCTCAAGCGAATGACGCCGGTTGCGTCGACGGAGGAGCGCCGAATCACGGCCGCATCGGCGCGCTTGAACGTCGTGTCCGACACACGTTCAAAGAACTGCTCGAGCGCCGCGGCAATGCGTGCCGTGTCCGCGCCGAGATTGGCGCTGACCGCGAGCATCGTTTCGGGGAGATGATCGTACCGGAGCAACACATTGAAGTGCCGGCTGTGAATGTCCGCGTCGCCCTTGAATTCGCTGACCGCGCCGATCGCCGACGGGTCGCCGGCGATCGCGTCCTTCACCGAGCGCCCGTCGGCGAGCGGCTCGACAATCTCGAACGACTGCCGCGCTCCCCACAACGTTGGCGTTGGAATCCGGCCAATCTGCCAGAGCATGAACAGCGGTGCGACATAGCCCGACGTCGAGTTGCGACTGCCCAGGACCAGTCGCTTGATGTTCGGCGAGTCGAGGCTCTTGATGTTCGAGCCGCCGTCCGAGATCATGAGCGCCGAATAGTAGCCACTCGATACGAAGTCCTTCTCGACGACGAAAAGGGGAATGAGCTTGCCGCCCAACGCGTCACGACAATCGAGATACTTGATCGGCGTCAACATCGCGATCGCATTCTCGCGGATGAGCGAGCAGGGCGTCTCGTACGAGAACGGCATGGCGAACAGCTTCGTACCGGATCCAGCCTTCTGCTTTACCTGGTCGGGATGCATTGCCGAGTCGACGAGCGCGAGGAGATGCAGCACGGCTTCGTCCACCTTCGCGTCGGCGCTGCTATGCTCCGACGAGCTCTCGTATCCGAACCGGAGCTCGGCAATCGGGCGCGGCGGCGCTGGAGTCGCACCGGGGCGAACCTCCTGCCCGTGCGCTCGTCCTGCCGTCGCCATCAAAAGGACTGCGACGAGACGGCGGTAGCAGCGCATGGTGCCTCCGGCGGGGAGCGTGCCGATCACGCGCGATCGGTTTGCACATCGTGACGCGTCGAATCTTCCGACCTCGGTTGCGTTTGGCAAGACCGGGCGAGCATAAAGATGAGCACGCTCGTACGCGCGACCGTGATACGAGTTGTGGCATGCCGCGAACCACGATCACTCGTTGGCGCTACCACGAATCGAAATCGGCCTCGCTGGATCCATGGTCGCGGCTGTACGCGCGAGCATATGTATTCGTGAATATGAAAATGGTCAACTCGCCTTGCCCACGCTGCCCGCGCCCCAGACCTCATGGCGGCGGCCGCCGATCCGCGCCGCCGAAGAGGCGCTCCAGCTCCGTCGCGATATTTATCACGACGATGAGCGACACGGTCGCCGGCCGTTGCCCGGTCGGCGCGGCCCGCATGATGAAACTCGAATCACCCGGCCCAACGGCATAGCCGGAATTGAGATTCCCGCCGGACAGCACCGGCACGACCCGGTCGGCCGAGACGTCGCCGTCGGTCGTGACGCGCGCGGCGAAGATCGTGTCCGCGTTGCGAAAGAACAGCTCACGTCCGCTCCGCGCCCACTTTGGCTGCGTGCCGCCGCTCACGGACACTTGCCTCAGCGCGCCACCGCTCAACGGGCGTATGTACACCTCGTTGCGTCCACTCTCGTTCGACGTGTACGCCACTGCGCGACCATCCGGGCTCACCACCGGATTGCCCTCTGAGAAATCTGTAACGATGAACGGACGCAGGCTGTCGGGGTTGGCGAGGGACAACGCCACGAGATCGTTCTGCGTCGGCGGTTGCCCTCGACCCTGTCCCGCGCGTCCAGCGACAGATGCGCTCACGCCGCGGGCGATTTGCATGATGCCGCGTCCGTCGGCTAACCACGCCGCGGATCCCATCGGCGACCCTCGTCCGCCGGCCTGCGCCGGCATCGTGTAAATCGGCGTCGCCTCGGCGCTCGCGTCCCACGGGCGACGCATCAGCGTCGCCGTCGCGGGCGAGTCGGCGGTAATGCGAACGAATGACAGATCGCGCCCGCCAGGCATCCATGACGGATTGCCTTCGCGCACATCCGACCGCCAACGCGACATGCGGCCCGACGCAAGCTCGAACACGTAGATGTTCGAGATGCCCTGCGCAAACGGACTGGCGCCTGGCGCCGGACGCGGTGTGCCGACGGCGGCCAACCGACCGGCATCCTGCGACATCGTGAATCCCGAAAAGATGATCGAGTCGGGGACATTCGGCAGCAGCCGTTCCGTGCCCGAGCGCGAGCGGACCGCAATGCCCGGAACACCGAGTGGATCAGGCGCCGGCAAATACGCCAGCACGTTGCCTCCCACTGCGAATCGCTCGACGCTCCCACCCGGGGCCTCGGCGATTGGAATGGACGGTTGCGTCACGGCCAATCGCTTCACATCAAACGGCGCGGCCATGATGTACTGCCCGCTCGTGTAGACGAGAAAGCGCGGCGCCACGAACTGTATGGCCGAGCCGCTGATGCCGAGCGCATGCCAGGCTTTCTTGTCGAGGTCGAACGTGCTGATCACCACGTCGGCGGCGCGATTGAGCACGACGACAAGGGCCTTGCTTCCCGGCAGCACGATCATATCCGACGGGACGCCCAGGTCGCCCGTGATCGAGAGCGTGTCGACTGCGCCGCCGCCGGCGCGTACGCGAGCGATTCCGCGCGGCGATCCAGCATTGCCGAACGCAAAGTAGATGTAGCCGTCCGTGCCCCACGCGCCGCCGCGTGCATTTGCAGCGAGTGACCGCGATGGACCTTGCGCGAGCGGGGCGATCGCCATTCCGCCGCGGCCGCCGATGAGCACCTCGCGGCCGTTCGGTGAGATCGCGCGAAGCGCCGTCTGCGGTATGGCGACGTCGCGCAGACGCCGGCTGCTCAAGCTGTCGAGGCGGCGCTCGAAGTACGCGTCGTTGTTCCCCCAGAAGATGCGCGAGCCGTCAGGACTCACCACGAACTGCCCGGGGGAGGCGGACGCGGGCAGTGGAATCTCGAAGCGCGCGACGATTGGTGATGGCGTGACCGACGACCGCATCCATCCGGCAATCGCCGCGACGATTGCAATCGCGAGCAGCGCAGAGGTCACGATGATGGACTTCGACGGCTTGGCGATCGCCGCCGCTCGCGTGGACGAGCCGGCGAGTCCAACATAGCGCGGGTCGCCAAGCGCTTCGCTGAATTCCGCCGCGGTAGCAAATCGATCGGCCGGTACTTTGTTCAGTGCGGTCATCGTCGCCGCGCCGACGTTGGCGGGAACGGATCGCCGAAGCGTGGTGACCGGCTCCGGATCGACGCCCATTACCTTGGCGAAGATCGCCTGCGCTGTTGGGCCGGTGAAGGGCGGCTCGCCGGTCAACATCTCATACAGAACGCAGCCGAGCGAATAGATGTCGGTGCGCGTGTCGATGTTGCGCTCGCCCATCGCCTGCTCTGGGCTCATGTACTGCGGCGTACCGAGCGACATGCCCGTCTCGGTCATGCGTGAACCGGTCGTGCTCGTCTCGGTCCGAGTGATCGCCAGCGCGATGCCGAAGTCGGCGATCAGGGCCTGGCCTTCGTGAAGCAGGATGTTCGCCGGCTTGATGTCGCGATGGATCACGCCGCGGCGATGTGCGTAGTCGAGCGCGCCGGCGATCGTCATGGCGATACGTACGGCATCGGCGACCGGCAGCTGCTTTTCGCGATCGAGCCGGTCACGCAGCGATTCGCCTTCGACGAACGGCATCACGTAGAACACCGTACCGTTCACGGAGCCGGAGTCGATCAGGCCGAGAATGTGCGCGTGCTGCAGATGGGCTGTCGTCTTGATCTCGGCCAGAAACCGCTCGGCGCCGATCACCGCGGCCAACTCGGGGCGGAGCACCTTGAGCGCGACCTTGCGCTCGTGACGCACATCGTTCGCCAGGTACACCGTCGCCATTCCGCCGGAGCCGACCTCTCGAATAATGCGGTAGCGATCGGCGAGTGCCGTGGTAAGGCGCGCGACTGCGTCGGTCATTCCGTTCCGGGCTCGAGGGCCGCAATGTTGGCGAATGAACTCTGACTGCGAAGGGCAATATGCCGACCACTCGTGCTACGCGACAGCGGATGCGTGACGTCGTCGTCGTTGGCGCGGGCGTTGCCGGGCTCGCGGCCGCGTCGCGGTCGATCGAGGGCGGCCATGACCCTGTCGTGCTCGAGGCACGGGATCGCCTTGGCGGTCGCATTCTCACTGAGCGCGTTCACGGCCTCGCAACGCCGATCGAGCTCGGGGCGGAGTTCATTCATGGCTCTGCGCCGGAGATCCACGAGATCGCGACGGCGAATTCGCTCGCGTCCGTGTCCGTACCCAACAATCGCTATTTGAGTTCCGGCACGCGCTTGGTTCGGTCACCTGATTTTTGGCCACAGATCGATCGGGTGCTGCGTCGGCTCGATCCCGACCGAGACCCCGACAGATCCTTTGCCGGCCGCCGACCGTCGGCTGGCGAAGCAATTCATCGAGGGCTTTGAGGCAGCCGATACCGCGCTCATCAGCGAACGGGCGCTGGCCGACGGCGGAACGCCGGGCGATGATGTTCGCGAGGCTCGCGTTGGTCGGTTGCTCGATGGGTACGGTCGTCTCGACGATGTCCGCGCGGATCCGGTGCGCGCCCGAATTCGGTTGGGCGCGGTGGTCTCATCAATCCGTTGGCGGCGCAAGCACGTCGACGTGGAGTATCGCGATCGTGTCGGGGAGCCGCTCGGCTCGATCGTTGCCCGCGCGGTCGTCGTTGTTGATTGCCTGGGTGGGCGGGCCTGGAGCGGCTGCCTTGTCCAATCAGTCGCTGTGCGAGCTCGAAGCGAGCGCGGTGGAATCGCTGGCGGCGATCTTTGCACTACGGCCGGGAACGGTCCGTGAGCGTCTGCAGGCGACGTACTATCACAATTGGGCCAACGACCCGTTCGCTCGCGGCGCCTATTCGTATCCGTTGGTCGGTGGCCATCGCGCGTCGGTTCGATTGGCCAAGCCAATTCAGGACACGATCTGGTTCGCCGGAGAAGCGGCCGATCGCGAAGGTCGAACGGGCACGGTGCACGACGCGATCGCATCGGGCTGGCGGGCGGCCGACGAAATCCTCGAGCGATAGCGCGCCCGGTTCATCACGGAGATTCGCGTCTCCACACGGAACAGGTGACCCCGCTGCCCGCTCGCGACTGCAAGTCGCGCGGACGCTCGCCGCCTGGCGATCCGAAACAGAACGTGACGGTGTCGCCGCTCATTCTGTACAGTCCCAATTGCTTTTTGCCGGCCGTAAATCCGCCGGTCATGTCATAGTCGATCGTCTTGGGACTCGCGGCGGGATCGACGGTGAACGTTGCCTTCATGTAGAGCTGCCCGGCCATGGTCACCGTGGTCACGTTGCCTTCGGCGACGCGCTTCATGGCGCGCGTCATCGTGGCGGGCAGGTCGGCGCCGTCGGCCTGCCCGCTCACCATTGCAAACGTGCCGCGGAGGCGCTCGATCTCTTGCGTTGCCGCAACGTTTGGCGCCTGCGCACGAATGGAGACGGCAGACAGCGAGAGGAGCCCGGCGACCAGCATCGGCGTAGGACGATTCATGGTGCACCCCGAGAGAAGGGAAGTCAGAGAATGCTAATGATGCCGGCGAGCGAGTCTGAGCGCACGTGCGAGCGCGCCGACAGCGGCCGATGGCCCCACGATCACCATCAGGACGATCTGATACCACATCGGTGAGCCGTCGCCTCCGTGCGCGACGATCACACCGCTGATCGCCACGCAGACCGTTCCGAGGAGCACACCGGAGGCGATCGGCGCGCGTCGCCCGATCGAGGCGGCGACGAAGCCACCGAGCATCGCGCAGGCCGCCCCGGTGATCAGCGACAGCACGGCCATGACCCACGCCGCCGATGCTCCGCCGGAAAAGCGCGACAGCATCCAGAGATCTGTAAACAACACCGTGACGGCGAGAACTGCGTAGCCGACGACGACGGAAACGATGAGCAGGATCCACGGCGTGACGCCGCGCGACAGGCCCAGCGCGGAGAGCGACGCGGTCGAGCGAACGAGTTGTGAGCAATACCAAACGGCGGCTATCGCGGGCGAACGGTCGCCGGCGAGCCGGGCGTAGTCTTCGGCCAGGTCGCCGACCACGGCGTCCCGTAGGTCGGCATCGCCGATGAGACTCTCGGCGAACGCCTGCGCGAGTCGCGGAGGACGGTGGTCCGGTCGAGCGGTCATGTCGCGCCCAGCCCTGTGGGCACGCCCTTCCACAACGCTTCCTTCATCTGGCGTTGCTGAGCGAGCACGCGACCGCCCAGGGCCGTCAGACGAAAGCAGCGCTTGGCGCGTCCGCCGCGCACGGCCGTCGGTTCGGACATCGACGACGTCACGAGTCGCTTGTCTTCGAGACGCTGCATCGTGGTGTAAATCGCGCCCACCGCATAGTCGCGTTCCGCCCGCGCGGACAGATCGCGTCGAATGCTCGCGCCGTAGGCGTCGTGTCCCAATCGCGCAACCGTCAACAGCGCGGCCAGCTCCAATTCCCCAATGGTCGGCGTCATATGGCATCATAATGTAGAACATATCGTGGCCGCGCAAGACATCATTTCGGGAAACCACGGACACCGTAACGCGGAATCCCCGACTTCGCACCGGTTCGCGCGACATGATTCTTCCGCATCAAGGCGCCGGCCATCGCCGACCGCAAATATCAGGCAATTCCCTGACGGCATTGGGAACTTGCCGGACACGAATCCGAGATCAGAATGCGCACACTTGGGGAGTACGGCCCGATCGGTCACGTCGCCGGCGCGTACTCATACGGCTGCCACGGCGGCGATGCGGGTTTGCAATACACTGGAGGGGTCATGCGCACGGATGCGATTCGAGTGCTGTTGGCGGACGATCATGCGGTTGTTCGCGCCGGCCTCAGAGCCGTGCTGCTTGGCGCGCGCGACATCGAGGTGGTCGGCGAGGCCTCCACGGGGAGGGAAGCCGTCGACCTCGCCGAGCGCTTGCGCCCCGACGTGGTTCTGATGGACCTGTCAATGCCCGTGATGGACGGCATTGCCGCGACCCGCGAGATCGTGGCGCGGAATCTCGGCGCACGCATCGTGGCGGTCACGATGCACTCTGAACCCGACTATCTAGCCGAGGCGATGAGCGCGGGCGCGACGGGATTTGTCATCAAGGCCAATGCGCACCGCGAGCTGCGAACCGCCGTGCGAGCCGCGGCGATCGCCAATGAACCGAATTCTCCCGTCGCGCAACACGTCGCGGCGTACGAGTTGCCCGCGGCGGTGCATCCGAGCACCGAGCACGAGATGTTCGCCAAGCTCACGCCTCGCGAGCGCGACGTGCTACGCCTCACTGGTCAAGGGTTCTCCGCCCCGGAAATCGGTCGGCAGCTCTCGATCAGCCCCAAGACGGTCGACACGTACAAGCAGCGAATCCAGGAAAAAATTCACATCTCACACCGATCGGAATATGTCCGATTGGCGCTGAATCTCGGTCTGCTCACGCTGGCATGAAGAGGGTTGAGGAGGAAGCATGCACACGCAAAAAACATCATCGATGCTACCGGAGCTCGGCGTTCGGGCCAGTCACGCATCTCCGATCATCATCGCGACCGACGGCCGCGGACAGTCCGACTCCGCGCTGATCGTTGGGCGACTGCTCGCGGAGTCCCAAGACGCGCTTCGCGTGGTGGCGGTCCTCAAGGCGATGCCGGTCATCAGCGAGGCCCAACCGATGAGCGCCAACCTCGAGGAGTCGCGCCGGGCGGAGATGCGCGGTGAGGTCAAGGAGCAGATGGACCGCACATGGTCCGATGTCTTCGACTTCGAGCTGCGTGACGGCGACCCGGCGACCGTGCTGACGCGACTGGCCCATAGCGCTGGTGCGACGATGATCGTCGCCGGCTTGGGCCGCCATCGCGTGACCGATCGCGTATTTGGCGACGAGACGGCGCTGCGTCTCATTCGCATGTCCGACGTTCCCGTCTTCGCCGTTGCCAACGGCGTGAGGCGCGCTCCGCACCGCATCGTTGTTGCCGCGGACTTCAGCGAGACGAGCCTGCGCGCGGCGCGTCTGGTGATGGAGGTCGCGGCCGCCAACGCGACGATCTATCTGACGCACGTTGCACCGCGCGACAGCATGTCGTACGACTGGAAGGGATGGGGAGCGACGTACAAGCAGGACGCCGGCGAGGCGCTTCAGAAGATGCGCGAGCAGCTTCGTGTTCCCGCCGGCATCGTCGTGCAGAACGTGTTCCTTCAAGGCGATCCCGCCACCGAGCTGCTGGCGTTTGCGACGAGTGTCAATGCTGATCTGATCGCCACCGGAAGTCACGGCCACGGCTTCGTGGCACGAATGCTTGTTGGCAGCGTGACCACACGCATCGTTCGCTGCTCCACGTGCAGCGTGCTGACCGTGCCCCATGCCGCGGTGATGACGCGCGTGCGCACGACAGTCGAACCGCCCGCCGTTATGACTGTTCCAGTCGCCGAATGGATGGCTCGGCTCGACGATTTTACCCGTCGGAATGTCGGGCGGCGCGGCGTGCTCGAGGTGGACGATCCCGAGATCGGCGCGCAAGCGCAGGAGTTCGACTATCCGCTGCTCGGCGCCACGTTCGACCCGCACGATGAACGCGTGGAGCTGATGTTCGGAGAGCTCGGAGAGGGGAATAGCCATCTCACGCGGGCCATTGGGGCAGTCACGAGCATTGACATCCTGCGGAGTGAGACCGGTCGGGACATGGCGATCCGGATCGCTCACGGTTCGGGGCAAACGCTGTTGACCTTCGCCTCCTAGCCCGCGAGTCCAGTGCGACGAACGTCCGGCATTCCCGCACAAAAGAAACCGGTTCCCCACCACGCGAATGCAGGTGTTTCCGGACTGAGTGCTCCAAACGACACACCTACAATTGTCATCAAGGCGAACGAAGCACGAGCGGTTTGTCGCAGTGGCGTTCGCGTTGTAAACCCGACAAAAGGAAACTGACCATGAAGAACGTCACGCGACTCACACTCTCCGCTCTTCTGCTCGGCGCCGGCACAATCGCCGCGCAGCAGCCGAACAACGCGAGCGGCAAGCCGACGAGCGACACGAGCGCACGCGCCGATTCCGGCGCCAAAAGGGAACAACCGAGCAAGATCAGCCTGTACCGACCCTCTGAGATCAACCATCTCCGCCCCGCCGATCAGCGCGGCGTCAACGTGTTCGAGGCCGCGAAGGAAAGCACCGTCCCATTCACCGGCTTCACGCTCTCGTTCGGCGGCGCCTTTACGCAAGAGTTTCAAGGCCTCGCCCATCAGAACACTGCCGCGCCGGTCCTGGTGAGCGGTGTCAACGCGAATCAGCTGATCACGATCGGACACGGCTTCAACAACGCCGTCGCGAATCTGAACGTCAACGCACAGCTCGCCCCAGGCGTCCGCCTCGCGATGACGTCCTATCTGTCGGCCCGCCATCACCAGGAAACGTGGGTCAAGGACGGCTACATCCTCATCGACGACTCGCCGATCGACAACACGCTCCTCAAGGACATCATGAAGTACACGACGCTTCGTGTCGGGCACTTCGAGATCAACTACGGCGACGCGCACTTTCGCCGGAGCGACAACGGCAACTCGATCTACAATCCGTTCGTCGGCAACTACATCCTTGACGACTTCACGACTGAAATCGGCGCCGAAGTGTATCTGCGCTCCAACGGCCTGATCGCCATGCTCGGCGGGACGGGCGGCGAAGTGCACGGACAGGTGACGGCCCCGCAGGCGCGCTCAATGAGCGTCCTCGGCAAGCTCGGCTTCGACAAGGCGATTCTCGACGACTTCATCCGCGTCCGCCTGACGGGTTCGTTCTACGCGAACAACAAGGCCGCGAGCAACACGCTGTTCACCGGCGACCGCGGCGGCTCGGCGTACTACGACGTGCTCGAGAACTCGGCGTCAACCGAGTTGGCGAATGCGTGGTCAGGCCAGGTCCGCCCGGGGTTCTCCAACAAAGTGAACGCGGAAGTGATCAACCCGTTCGTCAAGATCGGTGGCGCCGAGTTCTTCGGCAACTTCGAGACGGCAACGGGCGGTTCGTTCACCGAGCCGAAGTTGCGCACGATTCACCAGAACGTGTACGAAGGGCTCTACCGTCTCGGCGGCGACAAGTTCTACGTCGGCGGTCGGTACAACACCCTCAAGGGCGAGTTGATCTCCAAAAGTTCGCTCGACGAGAACGTAACACGGTATCAGGTGGGCGGCGGCTGGTTCGTGACGCCGAACGTGTTGGCGAAGCTCGAGTGGGTGAACCAGAAGTACAACGCCTTCCCGACGACCGACATCCGCTACGGCGGACAGTTCAAGGGCTTCATGGTTCAGGGCGCGGTAGGCTTCTAACATCTCGCATGGCCCCGCTGCTGAGGCGGGGGAAGGACCTCGATCGCCGGCGCCCGTCGCACCGGCAATCGTCGCGTCTAGACTCCGCGCGACGGTCAATCGACACCCCCGATCCCAGACGTTCAGGGCATCGGGGTTCCCCTGACAGAAATTCGCGGCTTTCCCGACGCTGTGCGCGTTCCTCACGGGCGATCCTTAGACCCAAGGGGTTGATTCGTACTCGTCGTTGAGGAACAGGTCCATGTCGATAAAATCACAACCTGCGATAGCGGCCCGACCGGCAGGAGCCGATGGAGTGATGACGGACGAACAATTCCGGCGCTTTGCCGCGGGACTATCGCACGTGATCTGGCGCTTGAGCTCAGACGGCAAACGACTCATTGCTCCGCGTTGGGCCGAAATCACCGGCAAGAAGGAACACGAGCTTCAGAACGACGGCTGGCTCGAGACGATTCACGCCGAGGATCGCGGCAAGGTGCACGCAGCAATGCGCGACGCCGTCGTCTATGGATCGCACTTTCAATCGGACTATCGCGTTCGACTGCGAGACGGCTCGTATCATTGGTTCCACGGCCGCGGCGAGCCCGTCCGCGGGTATCGCAATGAGCTCACCGGATGGATCGGCGTTTCCAGCAACATCGACGATCAACGGCGGGCCGAAACGGCGTTGCTCGAACGGGAAGCCTATCTGAGAATGGTCATCGATGCGGCGCGCGTCGGAACCATCGACCACGATGTCGTCACCGGACAGGTGCAGGCCAGCCCGATGACGCTCCGACTCATCGGGCTCCCGCTCGGAACGAACCTGACCTTCGACATGGTCAAACAGCGAGTGCACCCCGACGATCGCGCCGCGTTCGGTACCGCGGCGGAACGTGCCATGGCGCCCGACGGCAATGGCGAAGTCGAGATGGTATTCCGCTCGCAGCGTCCTGATGGGAGCATCGTGTGGATCAACGCGCACGGCACCTATGTGTTCGAAGGAGAGGGCGACACACGGCGCGCCGTGCGGTTCGTCGGAGTTGCCGCCGACGTCACGGGCCACATGCGGGGTCACGCATTGGAATGCCGCCGCCGAGCGAATCTTTGGCTATCGCGCCGCGGAG
>JBDUEJ010000008.1:0-144105 GCA_040002475.1 bacterium
GAATGGAGCAGACGACAGGCCAACGCGACCGATCCTGTGCAAAGCACAATCGATTTCGCTGGGCGACGCATTGGCATGTGAGCCGAATCACGGCTCTCCAATCGTGCTACGAGTTGATCGGCTACTCCGAACTGTCGTGACGTTGGGGCTGGTTGCCGGCCCGACTTGCTCGGGCATGTCTCCGCTATTGTACCTAGACAGGAACTTACTACAATACTCAGATGAACAACGCTCGCGGAGGGAGACACATGCCAACCATTTCGGCGCTCACGTCTCGGCGGCATGAGAGCGATGTCGTGCGTCGTCGCTTGGGCCGCAACCTCCGCGCCCCTGCCGATGTAACGCTCGCCGGCGAGGCGATCGCCTGCGCAGGACGTCTCGGCATCAGGAATGCGATTCCGGCTGAAGGCAATTGAACATGCTGCCAGAATTCGCGAACCGAATCGATACCGCCGTCAGTGTGTGGAAGGCCAAACTCAAGAGCCAGCTAGGCACCTCGAACACACAAGGCCCTGTCGACGTGCAGAACGTCGCCGCTGGACTTCGCGCAGCCGCCGCCGAGCTCGAGGCTGACCTCGCGCGTCTCCTTCAGGCCACCACGCGCGAGCAAGGGCGCTTCGCCGAATTCGAAGCGCGCGCGATGGCTGCCATTCATAACGGTGACGATGATGCCGCCCGCGACGCACTAGTCGCGCAGCAGGCGTCGCTGGACACGCTGAAGGAACTCGACGCTGACGCAACTGTGGTGCGCGCAAGCCTCGCGGAGTGTCGTGCGGTTCTTGACCAGATGCCTTCCGCTGAACAGCCTGGCTAAAAGACCGCGCACTCGGCAGCAGAGTGCGTAGTCGCCAGGGGCGGAGATAGCTCGCCTTCGGTGAGCATGAACACTGGCGTGGCTCACCGTACCTGGCCTGCGTCGGAGGGAACGCTCCTCGTGTTGATCACGGCGTCCGCGGAATTCGTGGATTCCGTGGCTATCACCTGACATCGTCCCATCGACGGGCGAGCCCTGCAGATCCCTATTGCGCGATCCAACCCCCGACATTACCGTCGTATGGCCACCCCATAGGACAGGCCATGGCGGACAAGTTGGAAGTCAAGCAGGGCACGCTCGCGTTGATGATTCTCAGAACCCTCGAGGTTCTCGGGCCCCTGCACGGCTACGGCGTTGCCCGTCGCATCGAGGAGACGAGCAAGAACCGCCTCACGCTCAACTACGGCACGCTCTACCCCGCGCTCGTCAAACTCGAGCAAGAGGGCTTCGTCACCGCGGAGTGGCGTCCGTCCGAAAACAATCGTCGCGCGAAGTTCTATTCGCTCACCGCTGCGGGACGCAAGCAATTGGCGCGCGAAGCCAGCGACTGGCATCGAACCGCCGATCTGATCGCGGCCTTTCTTGCGCCGCGGCGGGAGGAAGCATGATGAGACAGATCCGTTCCGCGCTCGCGCGCATCACCGGCCTCTTCGCTGGACACCGAGAAGACGACGACCTCCGCGAGGAGATGCACGCTCATCTCGACATGGAGACGGCCGAAAACATTCGACGCGGCATGCATCCGGATGCGGCGCGCCGGCAGGCAATGCTGTCGGCCGGCGGACTCACTGTAGCCGCCGAGGCGGTCCGCGACCAGCGCGGACTCCCATGGGTCGAAGGTGTTGTGGCGGACCTCAGGTACGCCATCCGCACGTTGCGGCGCAGCCGGGCATTCACCACGGTCGTCGTCGTCACTCTGGCGCTCGGCATCGGTGCCAACACCGCAATCTTCAGCGTTGTCCGCGGTGTGCTGCTCAAGCCCCTGCCCCATCGCGACGGCAGTCGCCTCGTGTATCTGCGGCAGTCGATGGACGGACCGGCGGGAACGAACGTCGGCTTCTCCGTTCCAGAAATTCGCGACTTCCGCGACGGCGCCAGAACACTCGGCGGCATCGCGGAGTATTCGCCGTTCACGTTCACACTACAGGGCGACAACGACGCCATCCGCGTCGACGTGGGACTCGTCACCGGCAACTACTTCGAAGTGATGGGGCTGTCCCCGATACTCGGCAGGCTCACGCGGCCGAGCGACGACGGGGCGGGGGTTCCGCCGGTGATGGTGCTGACGCATGACTACTGGATGAAACGCTTCGGCGGCGATTCGAGCATCGTCGGCACGCACGTGACGTTGGACGGCAAGTCCGTGACGGTGATCGGCGTGCTCCAGCCCGCACCGTTCTTTCCGGATCGTATCGATGCGCTTCTCAACATGGTGATCAGCGAACACCACGTGAGTGCCATGATGGTTCAAGGCCGCACCCATCGCATGACCGAGATGGTTGCCCGTCTGGCGCCCGGCGCCACCGTGGAACAGGCACGGACCGAGGTTGCGGCGGTCTACGCGCGCATGCAAGGCGACTTCAAGGATGCGTATGACGCGGGATCGCACTATCGCGTCGCTGTCATCCCGTTCAAGGAAGCCCTGGGCGAACGCGCGCGACTGACGTTGTGGCTTCTCATGGGAGCGGCTGCATTCGTCATGATCATCTCCGCCGCCAATGTCGTCAATCTCACGCTCATGCGCGGCGTGGGCAGAGAGCACGAGCTCGTGGTCCGCGCCGCCCTCGGCGCCGGTAGTGCGCGGCTGCGGCGCCTGCTATTGGTCGAGAATCTCGTGCTCACGCTCATGGGCGCCTTCGTCGGCGTGCTGATCGCGCTCGGCGGCGTTAGACTACTCATATCGCTCGCCGAGCGATACTCGTCGCGCGCGGACGAGATCCGTCTGGATTCGGCGGTCCTTGGGTTTACGTTCGCGCTCTCCGTGGGCCTCGCCGTGCTGCTCTCGTTCGCGGCCCTGCTCCCCAAGGAAGGAACGATCGCATCGATCATTTCCGCCGGCGTGCGGCGCATCAGCGGAAGCCTGAGCAAGCATCGGGTTCAGCGTGGCCTCGTTGTCGCACAGATCGCGGTGTCCGTCGTGTTGCTCGCGGGCGCGGGGTTGCTCACCCGGACAATGGTGCAGCTGTCCAACGTGAACACCGGGCTGAGGGCCGAGGAAGTGCTGACGATGCAGATCCCGCTGGTGACCGTAGCGGAGCTGCTGTCGGGCGTGGGCGACGCATCAGCCAAGGATCGCTACGATCGCATGCGGCGCGAAGTTGGCGCCTTGCCGGGCGTGACCCAAGTGGGGATTGGCGGGACGATGCCGCTTCGCAACTCGCAAGTTGTCTTCGACGTGAAAGCAGACGGCAAGGCGCTCGCCGTGGGCGAGGCGATGCCGCGCGCCGAGTTTCGAACCGCCAACCCCGAGTACTTTCAGGCCGCCGGAATTCCGGTGCTCAAAGGACGCGCGTTCGCGGCGACCGATCGGATGGGCTCCGGACGCGTCGTGGTCATCAATCAGACGCTCGCCGACAAGTTCTTCCCCAACGACGATCCAATTGGCAAGAGAATCGCGTGGTCGGGTGACGTGCTGCGCTTCACTCCGATCAGCGGCGACTGGCGCACCATCGTTGGCGTCGTCGGCAATACACAGGATGGGGGTCTCGACGCGAAGCCGGGATCGGTGGTGTTCATGCCGTTTGCGCAGGAGTTGGCGATGGGTGGAGGCTTGGTGATCCGCACGGACAGCAGCGCGGCGTCGCTCATCGTTCCAGCAACGCGTGTCGTCCGGCGCATCGCGCCCACGGCTCCCATCGAGAACGTGATGACGGTTGCGCAGATCAAGGATCAGAGCGTCGCGCCGCGGCGCTTGAATGCCGCGCTCGTGTCGCTGCTCGGAATTCTGGCGGTGATCATTGCGGCGGTGGGCATTGCGGGCGTCCTGGCATTCTCCGTGAGCGCGCGCACCAACGAGATCGGCATCCGCATGAGTCTTGGGGCCGATCGCGGTCGCGTGCAGCGAATGATCTTGAAAGAGGGCGGCGCGTTGTTGGCGATTGGTCTCGTGTCGGGCGTTGCCGGCGCCTTCTTTGCCGCCAGTGTCATTCGCGGACTGCTGTTCGGGGTCGCGCCACATGACCCGATCACATTCATCGGTGTGGCGATGATGATGGGGGCGATCGGGATTGCGGCGTGCTGGATTCCGGCGCGGCGTGCGGCGCGCATCGATCCGGCGATCGCCATGCGGGCGTAGCGCGACGGCGGGCGATTGAACACTGCGAATGGCGAGCCCGAACCGTAACTGAAACCATGCCGTCGCGGCTCTCGTATGCGTATCCCATAGGACCGGGCCACGGCGAAGCCAACCACGCGCGACGGGAGGATGATCCATGCGAATCGATGTGATGGCGCACATTCTCGGTGGTACGGTAGGGATCGTCGCCGGGTTTGCCGCGCTGTACACGACGAAGGGGGCACCCCTGCATCGGAGAGTCGGCATGGTGTTCGTCTACGCGATGCTCGCGATGTCGGTGATGGGCGCGGGAATGGCGGCGCTACGAAACGTCGCGCCGCAGGCCAACGTCCCCGCCGGATTGTTGACCGCTTATTTGGTCGTCACCGGTCTCACCACCGTCCGCCCTCCGGCGAGATGGTCACGCCCGTTGGCAGTTGGACTTTTGCTGCTAGCGTTGGCCGTTGGTCTGACCGATTTCACACTCGGGTTGCGCGCGATCACCAGCTCCAACGCCAAGACCCATTGGATGGTCATTCCTTTTTCAATCTTCGCGACAGTCGCGCTCGTGGCGAGCGCAGGCGACATTCGCTTGCTCCGGTCGGGGGCGCTCCGAGGCGCGTCACGCCTTGCGCGGCATCTGTGGCGGATGTCGTTCGCGCTATTCATCGCAGCGTTCTCGTTTTTCATCGGCCAGGCGAAGGTGATTCCCAAGTCGATGCGCATCTATCCGCTGCTGGCGCTTCCCGTGGTGGTGATCCTGGCGACGATGGTGTACTGGTTGTGGCGCGTTCGCTCGCGACGGCTCAATCGCGGCATCGTTATCCGCAGCGCACCGGCAACGCTGGTCAACGATGCCCACGTCGCGGCGCTCTGACGCCTATACGTCCATTCGCCCGGTGAGCGGCATACTCTGAGCAGTTCGAGTGGGGACACGGAGACGGACTGGTGTCTTGCACAGAGGACTCGCAACTCAAGACCGCTACTCGACGAACGGGCCGTGCGCGGCGCGCGACACCCCCTTTAGCAAACTCGCAACACGATGGTTCCGCGATTCACCTCGTCACGGACCGACGACTCCGTAAGCGACACCGGAACGATATTGATTGACGGTCAGAATGTGCAAACCGGATTCGATGCCGACTGATACGAATCTCGCCGACTACTACCGCGCTCGTGCGCTCGAGTATGAACAGGTGTACGAGAAGCCCGAGCGCCAGACCGGCATTCCCGGGAGTCATGCGTATGTCATCCTGAAGCGGTTCGAGCAGCCAGATGAGGTCCGAGAGCTCGTCAAAGGCCGTTTCGAGGTCGTTGAGCGGCCGTTGTTGCTGATGTCGGCTCTTCGGCCCACATTCTATCGCTCGTTCGCCGATTCAGGCCAGACAACGATCCATCGGGAGACTCAGCAATGCGTGACGACGAATCGCATACCGAGCACGGCGCCGATCTCGCTCTTCTGATAGCCGAGGTCGAGCGCGAGGCCGCTCGCGTGGGTGTGGATTTTCATGCGGCGTCCGAGCGGATGCGTGGCCTTGCTCGACAAGAAGAGCATCCGTCGGCCGATGGCAGTTCCTTTGACGTCATCGAGTTGGACGTAGGCCTTCTTGTTCGTACGCTCCGCTCGCTGCCGGCGGGTGTGGGTACCGACGCGTTCATCGCTGCGTGCGCCGGCGCGCAGTCGCGCAACGGTTCCCCGCCCAACTGACGGCACACCGTGTCTGAGAGCTCGCGGCTGTTTCTCTGGCTTCCGATCCTCGCCGTCAGTGTGCACCTCGTGGAGGAGTTCGTGTGGCCGGGCGGATTTGCGGCTTGGTATCGCTGGTATCATCCAGCGCGCGCAGCGAGCGTCACCGCGCGTTTCCTCGTCATCACCAACGCGGTACTCGTCGCGGTGGCGCTGCTGCCGCCGCTCTTGGGCTCGACGCCGCGAGGCCTTGCCTTGTGGTTGGTCGTCGCAACCATTGGAGCCGCGAACGCCGTCTTTCACCTCTGGGCCACGGTTCGGCGGAAGCGTTATTCACCGGGCGTTCTCACGGGCACGGCGGTGTACCTACCGCTCCTCGTCTTTGGCTGGCGTGAGCTCGTTGCGTCGGGTGGAGTTTCGCCGGGGACCACCCTGGAAGCGGTCGCGATCGGTATCGGATATCATGTGTGGTCGGCATGGAACCATTCCCGGCGGGCGGCGGCGCACAGTGTCAATTAGCATCGCCGACACTCGTTCGATGTTTTGCGACGTTTATAGTATGCTCAACGTGTCGCGCAAAGCGTAGGCCGCCTCATTACTCCAGGAACGACGATGGACTTTGACCTTGCCGCGGGCATCGCCGTGCTCGAACGCACCCCGCATACACTGCGCGCAATGCTCGCCGGTCTTTCGCCGGCGTGGACCGACGCGACCGAGGGCCCAGACACCTGGAGCCCCTACGTGATCGTGGGCCATCTCATCCACGCCGAGCGTACCGACTGGATCCCGCGCGCACAGATCATTCTCGCGCAGGGCGTCAACAGGCGTTTTACGCCCTATGATCGCTTCGCTCAGTTTCGCGAGAACCAGGACAAGTCACTCATCGAGCTGCTGGATGAGTTCGCGCGTCTTCGGCAAGAGAACGTGGCGACACTGACTGGTTGGCATTTGTCCGAGACGCAGCTCGCGCTTGAAGGCGAGCATCCTGCGTTTGGTCCCGTTTCGCTGCGCCAACTGTTGGCGACGTGGGTGGCCCACGATTTGGGGCACGTGGCTCAGACGGCGCGGGTCATGGCGAAACAGTATCGCGACGCGGTGGGCCCGTGGCGCGCCTACCTGCCGGTGTTGGATCGTTGACCCGCAATCCGCGCAAGCAAGTTTCGGTCGCCCCTGTGCGGCATGGTCAGGGTTTCGAATGCCCGCGGTTCGCGCTAAGCTAACTGCAGGGAAAGAACCGCCGCCGCGGGGTTCTCCCTTCGCGAATATCGAAGAGCTCCGTCCAAGCATGGACGGAGCTCTTGTCGTTCCGGACAGCTCAATCTTGAACTCGTACCTCGGAGGCCCTATGTGGTACACGATCGTGAACGACGGCGTACCGCTTGGCGTGGTCAACCTTTCAGCGCGGGCTATTTCCGCCGCGCAGGTCGATCCGTTGCCCGGCTATCGGTCTGTCGAGCCGACCATTCGGTGGGCGACCGAAGCCCTCCTCCACTTTGGTTTGTTTGGCGTCGCCGCCCCGCGAGTACCTCCACTCTCGATCGACGCCCTCCGCCAGCGTCGCGCGTTCGTTCATGCGTCACGATTGCAATTGGAGCTCGTTGGGGAACACGGCCAACGAGCGCCGACCACGTTCCTGAATCTTCTTCAGTCGCCGGTCGACGGCGGCATCATCGCCGTGGCCAACTTCATGGAGGCACTCGCGCCGGTGGGTGCGTTGCTCGACACGCCGCCGCATCAGGGGCCCGGCGGGCCGGGAGCGCACCGGATGCCTTGAATTTGATTTCCTTTACGCAGACGTATGAACAAGAAGTTCGTGATCGCCCAGCCAAGCACTACGTCTTCTCGTCGCGGGCCGGACCAACAATGCGTGGTCGTCGGGTGCGCGCGGGGATGACGCCGGGCAACCCGCCGGCGAAATGGCGTCGCCGTGAGCCGGTCCGCAGCAGAGTTTACTCCCCGCGAACACTTCTCGAGGCCTATTGGCGTCCGGTCCGGGCCGCGCGGCGCGTTACATACGCAAACCAGAGCGGCCCATCGATTCTCACAACTCGAATGCCATGCGTCTCACACAATCCCTTTGCGCGATCTCGCTCGCGACGTTCATCTCGGCCGCACCCGCGGCAGCGCAGGGCAATCTCGACAGCCTGACCATTCGTCTGGTCACCGCCGGCGGAGCCGTTTACATGGCCGATTGCCCCAATGGGTTTGGCGGCGGCAACGTGGCTGCGTCCATCGGCGCCGACGGCATTCTGCTGGTCGACGACATGTACTCCGCGATGGTGCCCAAATTAAAGGCGGCGCTGGCGGGCAAGTCGGAGCTTCCCATTCGGATCGTGCTCAACACGCACTTTCACGGGGATCACATCCAAGGCGATGCGGTGCTGGGAAAGACCGCCACGGTCATCGCCCATGAAAATGTGCTCAAGCGCGTCAGTCAGGCGCGGCCGCTAACGTTTCCTATGGTGACATTCACGGACTCGCTGCGCATCCGGTTCAACGGAGAAGACATTCGCATTTTGCACTTCCCCAATGGGCACACCGACAGCGACGCGATCGTCTACTTCGAGACGTCGAAAGTCCTGCACCTGGGCGACATGTTCTTCGTCGGCATGTTCCCCGCGGTATATCGTGACGGCGGCGGCGACATCAAGCAGTTGATCGCGTCGCTGGACCTCATCGCGTCGCAGTTTCCCGCCGACACGAAGGTCATCCCCGGCCACGGCGAGCTCGCGACGATGACGGATCTGAACAACTACATCACCATGCTCAAAGAAACTGTTGCCGCGGCGGAAAGCGGCATCCGTCAGAAGAAATCGCCGGAAGCCCTGCAAAAAGATCCGATCTTCTCCAAGTACGCGAAGCTCGGCGAAGGCGGCGCGCAAACGCTCGAGCAATACGTGGGAATGTTGTACAAGTTGTTACAGACGTGACGACACGTCGGTTCTCACCGGCGAATTAGCCGCCGACCTTGAACGGGACCGTGGCTGACGTCGCTCCCCATTCGATGCGAAGAGCAGGTGCCGCCTTGTCGATCTCGACGGTGACTTGCTCGACGGGCTTGGCGAGATGGCCGACCCTCATCGTAGCGCGGCCGATCTCGAGATTCGGCAGATACGGAATTCCCCACTGCCCCGCGCTACCCAACTTGCCGAGGATGAGGTGCCACTCCTTGGCGCCGGGCTCGGTATTGATCGTGTAACTGCCGGGCGCGAGCGAGACTTTGTCAAACGTAAGCGGCTTGTCGGTCGTGATCACCGTTGCCTGATCCGCGCCGGTTCGCCACGGACTTCCGAGAGGCATCAACTGGGCTTCTGGGCGCCCCTTCAGATACGGACGGCCGTACTCGACGGAGATCGTGGCGGCGCCAACTTTCCACGTTGTTTTTTCGTGCGGGCTTCCGCCCTGCCCCGTACCCGTCGACACCGTGGTTTGCGCCGCCGCCAGGCCGGCGAAGGCTATCGCGGCCAGCGAGGCCAGCGTGATTGAATGCTTGAAGCGCATGTGTCCTCCGGAATGGGTGGGCGCCAACGGTGAACATTATCGGCACGCCGGCGCGAGCGACATGGGCGCCGCTGTCCGGCGACGAATTCCTGACATTCGTTCACATGGCTCGTCCCATCACTTTACCGGCGCGACGCCGATCGTACTCCCCTTCTCCGACTGCCGCACCCACGCGACAATCGTCCCCGTCGCGGCGGTCGCGAGCACCGGATACCACGCGCCACTCGCCGCATCAGGCGCCGGCACCGCGGTGAACGTTGGCTTTCCCGATGCATCAAGTCGGACGCGAGCCATGGCCAACCGGCGCGCGCCATCCACGATCTCGTCCCACGCGACCATCGGAGCGCCGTCGGCACCGATTGTCATCTGCGCGTGCGCAGCCGGCCCTCGGCTTGGAATCTGGACTCGCGGCGTGAACTGACGACCGTCACGCGACGTCGCATAGAAAAGTGCGAGTGGCGTGTCCATCTTGCCGTCGGGCGGCGTTGGCCACACCACATGAACGCGACTCTCGCGATCGATCGCAACCGCGGGGCCGTTCTCCGGACATCCATCAATCTTCCATTTGTCGTCGCTCACGCGAGTGGGCGACGCGAACGTGCGGCCGCCGTCGCGCGACAGAGTGAATGCAATGTCGCGTTGGCCCCCAGGATACACGTGCCGCCATGCCGCATACACCGCCCCGCCCGCGGCGACGAGCGACGTCTTGCAGCAATAGCACACGCTCGGCGTGATGGGTATGGCGCTCGCGCCGTCGAGTGACGAGAAGTACAGCTTCGAGAGTGCGGCGCGCTCCGTGGGATCCATCTTCGGAGCGGGAGTCGCCGCCGCAGCATTCGTCGCAGGCTCTTGATGATGCATCGCGCCGGCCATTCCGGTTTCGCGATGATCCAGCCACAAAACGAGAACGCGTCCGCTCGAATCCACGGCGACCGATTCCCATCCGCGCGAACCGTCGCCGCTACTGCCCGGCACCGCCTTGGTCGCTCCGAACGTGCGGCCACCATCGGTGGAGCGCGCCGAGAGTATTCTTGTAGCGGCAGCGGCCTTCGCGGTCCACACGACGACCGCGTCCGGCGTCGCGCCTTTGCCTGGAACGAGCACGATCCGCGGCGGTTGTTCTCCGCTCACTCGCGCTTCGCCGAGGGTTTCGTTGACTCTCGTCGGCGCCGAGAACGTCACGCCGCCATCGCTGCTCATTGCGGCGAAGATGTCCATCGAGCTTGTCGTCGCCGCCGACCAGGCAACCGCGACAAATCGGCCCCTGGCGGCGATGGACGGGTTTGCGCTGGCACGGCCGTCCACGGCGAGCGTTGCAATCCGCCCTTGCGCCAGCGCCGAGCGCGCTCCGCTCACACCAATCAACGCCGCGATGGCGATGAACAAGCAACGCTTTATGAATGACTGTCGCATCGAAAGCCTCTTTCGAGTCAATGTGGCAACGAAGGGAATGAGCGTTTTATGATCCGAGTACCCGTTGAACGGCTGACGCGAGGGTCGTGTCGCCATCCGGCAGTGCACCGATCTTGCGCCAGCGAATGACGCCGTCGCGGTCGATGACGAACGTTTCGGGGACCCCCATCGTCAAGAAGTGCAAGGCAAACTGTTTTTCCGGGTCGAGCCAAATAGGATAGTGCAGCCCGTGCTCGCGAGTGAAGTCGCGGACGTCTGCCCCCATGCCCGCGCCATCCACGCTCACGCCAACCAGCACGAGACCGCGCGACGCAAATCGTTGATGGAGCGCCTCGAGTTGCGGCAGCTCGCCGCGGCACGGCTCGCACCACGTGGCCCATTCGTTGAGCACTACGACTTTCCCACGAAGCTCGGCCAGCGAGACTCGGTTACCATCCAGGTCCTGGGCGGCAAACCCCGGTGCGGCCGCGCCGATGGCCGGCGCGCGGACCGTCTTGGTGTCCAGGCAGCCCGCAGCGAGCACGGTCAGCAGGACAAGCGCGCTGCTGGGAAGGATGACGGCAAGCGCGATACGCCTCGCTCGCTCGACTCTAGTAAACATGGAATTGCTCTCGTGGGTCGCAGGAATGGATATCCGAGCGCACGCGGCGTCATCGAGGATCGCCGGACACGCTTCCACACCGCGTGTTGGCGCGGGCGGACAGAATGAATCTGTTGTCGAAAGCCGGCGCTCGTCGAGCGCTACAGCGATGCAGACCAGGGTGGGCCGTTCGCGAACGGTTGGGCGTACGCGCGTCGAGCGACGCGGACCGCGGCTTCACCGAATCGTGCGATACCCACATCGACGACGCTGGCATTCGGGGGCCCCGCCGACGCCGACGGCGCAACTATCGCCGGCGCGCAGCAGCAAGCGCCGAGACAAGTGCAGTCCAGATGCGAGCTGTCGTTCGGCTGGGCAGGAACCGCCGCGTGCGAGTGCGAGTGGGGCGCATTCGCCACCGACTCCGATACGCCCGTATGCGCGGCGTGCTCGCCATGCATTGGGCACGTGTGCTGTCCCGCGGCCCCCGAAAGGGTAGCCGTGAACCAAAGACCCCAAAGCCCGACGAGGACGCGGTACCACGTGGGATAGCGCACGGTCGCACGATACATAAAATACCAATTTGACGCGAGACGCAGGCGTTCACAGCAGCGATTGAGCGAGTTTTGAACTGCGCAACTGCTCGAGTCGGGAGTCACATCGGCAAGTCCGTCCCCACAAACACAGCCGTCACGCCGAGCACGACGGCCGCCAGCGTCAGTTCCGCCAGCGCCGAGCGACGCAGCAGGTCGACGCCGCCACCGCCCGTCATTCGCGGCGTCACGCGTCGCCAATTATACGCGCCAACTGCGCCGATGAGCACGAACAGCCCAACCTTCGCGAGCAACAACCCGCCGTAGAGCGTCGTCCAGAGCAGCGCGACATGGTCCACTCGAAGGAGTCCATTCAATGCACCGCTGAGGCCCACCGCCAACGCGCCGCCGAGCGCGATGGGTGAAAACCCAGTCACGGTGCGCGCGATCAAGCGCGCTCGAGATTCAGGAGCGACAGCGGACGCCGGCATTCCAACAACGACGATGACCAAGAGCGTCCCAAGCCACGCGCTCGCCCCGAGGACGTGAGTCGCGTCCGCAATCACTGCGATCACCGCATGCGTGGGCGACGCGATCGCATGGCCGGTCAACGCCGGACTCACCGCGAGCAGGACAACTCCGATCGCCGCCAACGACGCCTTGCCAACTCTCATATACGCGAACATGCTCGCCGCGCCGACGAGTCCGACCATCCACCCGCGCCCCCAGCTGGTGTGAAGCGCCACGGCCGTCACGAGCGGACGCCACGGATCGCCGCCTGCGAGCGTCATGACCTGAACGCCAAGGCGCATTCCGCTGACCGCGATCAACCCGACGGCCACGCCCGATCCAATCCCGCGACTCGACCTCGCCGCGCGCTCGGCGAACGCCTGAGCCTCCGCGTCCCCGGCATCCAGTACCGAACGCGTTGCGACAATTCGAAACACGACGATGCCGACGAGCAGCATCGTCGCGCTGAACGTCATCCACCGAATGAGCGCGGCAACGACATCGAGGTTGCTCACGTCGGTTGCGCGCCGTTTCCGAGTTGCCTCGCCGCCGTCGCGCCGCCCTTATCGCTTGGGCGCGACGACGAACGAATACGTCCCGCTCGCCGGATGTCCGTCCTTGGCCGCGGTCTTCCATGCGACGGTGTAGACGCCCGGCTTGGTGGCGTCCTTGACGGACGCGACGATCGCGGCGTCGCTCCCGGCGCCGAGCGACGCGTCGGCTCGTTTGGGCGCGTCGAGCGACACTGCACGCTGGTCGGCCCCCGTCAGCTTGACCGAGGTCACCGCCAACTCGGGCGCTTCGGAAAACCACAGCGTGATCGTGGCCGGCAACTTGGCCAGCGTATCATGCTCCGCCGGTTGCGACCGGAGCAGGTGCACGTGGAATGCCGACGGCGTCGCAGCGAACAAGGATGGCGCCGGCGCGCTGCCGTGCGCGCCCACCATCGCCACGGTCAGCGCCGCCGTCGGTCCGATCGAAAGACGCAATATTTTGCCAATCAATATTCTGCTGTTCATGATTGCCTCACCATTAAATCAGTATTGACGCGCGCGCATCGAGAGATACAACGTGCGCGGCTGCCCAGGGGCAACCACGTCGCCCGCCACAAGTTCCGGATACGCGCGGTCGAATGCGTTTCGAACGCCGAGGTCGAGATCGAACGTGCGGAAGGTCCAGCCCACGCTCACGTGCGCCAGGCCATAGCCGCCGAGCACGACACCCGGTTCGTCGAACGGAGAGTACGGCCCAACCCAATTGCCGCTCACGCGCGCGCGCCACACCGCACCCGCCGGCGCGAGATCGATGCCCGCACCACCGACGTACTTCGATGTGTTGTACACGCGCAGACCGTTCAGCACCACCGGCGGGCCGCCACCGTCTTCGGGAACAGCCGTGAGGCTTCGATACCGCGCGTCGTTGAACGTCCACTCGCCCGACAGCGACGCCAACTTCGAGACGATCGGCAGGTGCCAGTCGAGCTCCACTCCTTGCCGGCGGCTCGCCCCTCCGTTGGATGACGCCAGCGTCACGGGATTGAACGTTTGCTCATTGCTCACGTCCATGCGGAACAACCCCGCCGACACACTCGCGCCGTTGTGATCCGCCTTCACGCCGCCTTCGTATGCCCACTCCGTGATGGGCGCAAGCGTGGGATCGCTGATCACACCGTCGCTCGACCGAAACCCCCGCGACACGTTTCCATAGACACCGAACGCGGAATTGAGCCGCACGAGCGTGCCGAACTTCGGCGACACCACGCCGTGCGTGGCATCCGTCACATCCTCTCCGTCGGGTGCGGAGCGTGTGCCCAATACGTCGTATCGAACGCCGAGGTCCACGCGCACGCGGTCGGTGAGGTTGAAGTACGATTGTACGAATGGTGCCGCGAGAATCTGGCGGCCAGTGACGAGGTCGGCCGCGGAATCGCGCGACCGCACCGTGGTGAAATAATTCTCATAGTGCGACCGATCCCACCGCGCCTCGCCGCCTACCGTGATCTCTCCGCGCTCGAGCGCCCAGGTGAGCGCGCTCGTCGCGCCGGCGCCGGCGCGAGAATCCTCCTCCTCGCTCTGACTCCCCGATCCCTCGAAGCGGCCGCCGGCCGGCGGAATGGTGAGAAAGAGCTGCCAACGTCCTTGCGTCGCGTAGGCCGTGGTGCGCCACATCAGATTTCCCGACAACATGCGAAGACTCACGCGCTCCTGCGCGCGGCGCTTGTAGCCGCCGTCGCTCGGATTGGAGACGACGTTGTAATCGTGCGCGCTGAACTCGTCGGCGCTCAAGAAGCCGGGAGAGTTCCAGTGTCCGCCGTACAACTCGACGCCCGCGTCGATCGTCGTTCCCGCGCCGATGTCATGCACGATTCGAGCGTGCCCCTGCCCGACGTCGAAGCGGGCGTTCGGACGAAAGCCGTCCTCACGCTCGTACCGCGCACCCAACACGCCGCCGCCGCTCGCGCCATGGTCGAACCCGGTGAGCGCCATCGCGTCCGCCCGACCGAACGACCCGCCCGACGCGCTGATCTCGCTGCCGCGCATGCGGTCGATCGTGCGCACGTTGACGACGCCGGCCAGCGCAAAATTTCCGAACAGCGCACTTGTCGGACCGTGGAGCACGTCGATGTCCCGCACACCGCCCGGAAACAACACTGACCAGTCGTTGTATCCCTCGGCGTGCCCATTCATCGGCTCGTTGATCGGAACGCCGTCGATCCAGAGCGCAACGTCGGTCGAGTGATCCGAGCTGAATCCGCGCATCGAGGCGTTCGACGCGAACCCCGGGCCCTGCCCCTGTTCGTGCACCTCGAGGCCGGCGGCTTGGCGAAGCAACTCGTACGGGCTATTCGCCGGCGTCAGGCGAATGGCGGCGCTACCCACTTGCGTCGCGTTCACCGGCTCGGAGCGCTCGGCGGGCGTCGCGACGATTGTCACCGCTTTCAGGCGCGCGATCGAATCCTTGCGGGCCGAGTCGCTGCGGATGGTTCGCGTGGTGCGACTCGTGTCCTGCGCCTCCGCGGCAACGGGAACGACGATACTGCTCGTTAGCATGACGGCAAGCGCGACACACGTCGCGCGCTCGACTCTACGGAACATGGGTATGGCTCTCGTGGCCGCTGGAATGGACGCCCAGCGCGAACGGCGTTAGTCAACGTCGCCGGACGCGCGGCTCCGCGCTGCGCATTGGCGCAGGCAGAGCGAATCGGTTTGTTAGAACAGCTGTAGTGGCCGGCGCTCGTCGAGCGCTACAGCGATACCGACTCTGGTGGCCCGTTCGCGAACGGCTGCGAGTACGCTCGGCGAACCACGGCGACGATCGCGACTCGATATGCCGCGACGGTCACTTCCACTACCGGCGCGACCGCGAGCGACGCCTGCGCCTGTGGCGCGACGATCGACGGCGCGCAGCAGCACGACCCCAAGCAGGTGCAGGTGTGGTGCGAGCCATCGCTCTCGTGCGACGACCCGTCATGGTGCGCCGCGCTGTGTGCGTGGCCCGCGTCGGCGACGGCCGCGGACGCGCCCACCAATACGGCGTGATCGCCGTGCATCGGACACGCGTGCTGTCCCGCTGCGTCAGAGAGAGACGCCGCGAACCAAAGTCCCCAGATCCCAATGAGGACGCGGTACCACGTGGGATAGCGCACGGTCGCACGATACATGAAAAACGAATCCAGCGCGAGTCGGAGGGGTTCGCGGCTGTGGTGGCGGGGCAAAAGGCGAGGCTCCGGTGTGAACGGCCGAGCGGTGGAGCTCGCGGAGAGGTGGTTGGGCGCGGCTGAGAGCGAAGACCTATCAGTCAGCCTTCAGCGCCTCCACCGGGTCAATCCTCGTCGCGCGCCGCGCGGGCAAATACGCCGCGAGCGCGCCGACGGCCGCGAGCACCACGCACGCACCCCCGAGTGCGAGCGGATCGGTCGGGCTCACCTGAAAGAGCATTGTCGTAAAGAGCCGCGACGAGACCAGCGCCCCGATCAGTCCAACGGCAACCCCGATGGCAGTGACGGTCGCCGCGCGGCTAAGAACTTCGCGCCGAACGTGCGCCGGAGTTGCGCCGAGCGCGACGCGGATTCCGATCTCTCGCGTCTGATCGCGGACCAGCGACGCCATCACGCCGTACAAGCCGATCGCCGCCAGCAACAGCGCAACGAGTCCGAAGCTCGACATCAGCAGAGCGCCCAGCCTCGGCTGTGCAAGCGGCTCGCTGAGCAGTTGGTCCATCGTTCGCACGCGCCAGAGCACCGTTTCCGGATCGGCGTCGATGCCTGCCGCGCGCAACGCGGGGGCGAGCGCCGTGGCGCTGACAGTACTGCGGATGGCGAAGCTGCCCTGCCAATAGCCTTGACGCCACGAGAGGTAGACCGTCGGCGCCGCTTCACGCACCGTCCGCAAATGCGTGTCCGCCACAACGCCCACAACCGTGCGCCACGCATTGCCGCCCGGCATGTAATCGGCGGGGATCTCCGTGCGAAGGCGCTTTCCGATGGGATTCTCGCCGGGCCAGTATCGCCGAGCGACGGATTCGCTGACGAGCACCTCGAACGGTCCGGTGATCTGCTCGGCGTCGTTGAACGACCGGCCTCGAACAATTGGAATGCCGAACGTCTTGAAGAACTCCGGCCCGCCGGTCTCGATGGGCACGACGGGATTTGTCTTCGCCTCGTCGTCCGTCTGTCCCTCTTTGTCGAACCGCCCTTGCCACACGGTCAATCCGAGGAGCGGCGGTATGACGATCGGCGTTGCCGCCGTGACGCCGGGAATCGTGCGCAGGCGCGACAGGATCTGATCGCTCAGCCCAATCATCTTTGGCGTGGACGCGTATTTGTTCGCGTTCCATGAATAGGCGAGAATCGACAGGTGGTCGCTCACGTACCCAAGGTCCTGTCGCGTGAGGCGCTCGAGGCTGCGCGCGAGCAGCGCCGCGCCGGCGAGCATGATCATGGCCAACGCGATCTGTGACGACACGAGTATTTGGCGCACCATGCGTCGCCGCCGCGTCTCCGTTCCCGAGCGTGAATCGAATCGCAGGGGCGCGGCCAGATTGGTGCGCGCCGCGAACAGCGCGGGCACGAGTCCGAAGAACAGCACCGCCGCCGACGAGATGCCGATCGCCGCCAACACGGGCGCGCCATTCAAGCTCACGTCGTCGAGACGGGGCATGTTCGCCGGCGCGAACACCACGAGCGCTCGAAGCAATCCAACCGCCACGGCGAAGCCCAACAAGCCACCGGTGACCGCGAGGGCCGCCGCCTCGACGAACAACTGGCGGACGACGTCGCCGTACGCGGCGCCGAGGGCCCGTCGCACGGCGATCTCCCGCGCGCGCCCCGAGGCGCGCAGGAGCAATAAATTGCCGACGTTGAGACACGCGATCAACAACAGCAGGCCCACCGCGGCAGTGAGCGTGGACAACACCGGCTTCACGTTCCCGAGCACCGTCTCGGTGAAGGTCGCCGCGGCGGCGCCGCGAAAGTGCACGGTCGACTGCACGCGACTCTCGATAGCAAAATACTCATTGCGCGCGGCGGCGAGCGTCGCACCGGGAGCGAGCCGCGCCACGGCGAACGACGACACGCTTCCGTTCCAGCCCTGCCACATCGGAATCCAATACTCCACGCCAACCGGATAGCTGAACCCCGCCGGCGCCACGCCGATGACCTTGTACTTCCAGCCGAGCAGCGGCTCGACGAGCTCGCGCCCGATCACCGAGGGATCGCCGCCGAAATGCGTTTGCCACGCTGCGTAGCTCAGCACCAGCACCTTCGACGAATGGCCGCCGGTCGCATCCCACGTGTCGCCGGTGTCGTCGTCGCTCGGTCTGAACAACCGACCCAACGCCGGACGCGCGCCTACGACGTCGAAGAAATTGCCCGTCGCCATGCCGCGGTTGAGCGCGAGCGAGCGTGTGCCGTCGATGAACGCCGACGCCGTCGCCGGCCAGTGCGCGACGGCGGCCACGTCGCGGATCGTCTTGCCGTCGCGCTTGAACGCCGCCAACTCCTTGGAGCCCGAGGTGTATTCGACCTTCGGATCATCGCGATACGTCCACATCACCGCGATGCGATCCTGATCGACCACCGGCAGCCGTCGCACGAGCACGGTGCGGAACACGGTGAACATCGCGACCGACATGCCGATGCCGAGCGCGAGGATGATCACCGCCGTGGCGAAGAATCCCGGCGTGCGGCGAAACCCTCGGAGCGCAAACCGCAGGTCGCTGCCAAATCGATCCAATCGATCCATCTAGATTCCTCCCGCGTGTCGCGCTGCTCCAGCCAACGAGTTGGTTTGACGATCAGCGCGGCGAGACGACCACCGCGCGATCCAACAACCAACGCCGCCACTCGACGTCCATCTGCGCGACGGTGATCGAATTCCGCTTGGCGAGCGCGTCGTCCACCGATTGACCAACGATCTGCGCATCGACGAGCGCGCCGATGAGATCGTACCCCTGTCGGGCCAGATATCGACCGAAGACGATTGATTGCGCGTCGAACAGCGCGCCACCCTCGAGGACTGGCCTGTCGTCACGCGCACCGCCCGGCGTTCCACCGCCCGTTCCTCCGCGGCCTCCACCCATACCACCACGGCCGCCCATGCCGCCGCGACCACCCATGCCTCCGCGCCCGCCCATGCCGCCTCTGCCGCCGGCGCCGCCCATGCCGCCGCCGTTTCCGCCACCGCCGTTACGACCCTCGCGATTTCCGCGCTGGTCCGCCGAGTTCATCGCCAGCGACTCATCCATGGTGAAGTACTTCTGAAGCGGGATGAGCGCTTCGGAATGCAGCGCGAGCGTCGTGGTGAGGCGATCCACCAGCGAGTCGGCGATCAGCGACGGCACCATCGCCTGCGCCCACGCCGGCACGCGTGGATCTTCGACCTCGCCGTTGGCCTGGATCGATCGCGCCGGCGTGTGCGCCACCGCGCTGGCGTGAGCGGAGAGCCACGCGCGGACAACGGGCAACACCGGGTGCCACTCCGCAACGATTCCCACGTCAACCGCGGCGGAACCGCGCGCCTTGTCTTGATCCTTTTGCGCGTTTGGATCAGGCACAACGAGCTCGACGACGGTGCTTCCGCTGGTGGCCGGGACCGGAGCGGCCGCGACGAACGGCTTGCCGGCGGCAGGCATCCGTCGCACTGTCGCCACGACGAGGGCGGGGCTGTCGCCGGGAAATACGAGCCGGAACACCGCCGCTTCGCGATCGAGCTGCGGCTGAAACAGAACGAGATCTCCCTTGGAGCGCCCGACCAACTCGTAGCCCGCTCCACGCGTGACCCACGTGCTCTCGCCGTTCACCATCCTGGGCTCGGCGCGCACCGCCGCGAGTGCGGCCGGGTCGTGATCGAGGGTGCGGGGCGAGCGATGAAAGCACCCGGCACTGAAGACAGCGGCACAGATGGTCAGAGCGGGGATCGCGTGTTTCATTCGTGTTGCCAGCGAGAGGCGGATGTGGTGGTGTAGGGGCGGCGTGATTGTGTCTTCATAAGACACGCAAGGCTCAGGTCGCCCCTCACGCAAGGCGTGACACGTGTGCTGTTTTGAAATATGAATGACGGCTACCGGGTTCCGCGCGCCTCGCGTGTCTAAGCGGGAGCGCGGTGCCTTAGAGAGAAACGGGAGTGAACCAGGGAGTGTACATGGATCGCCTGATGCGGGACGTTCGCTTCGCCATGCGCGGATTCCGCCGGACGCCGGGCTTCGCCGTCGCCACCATCCTGATTCTCGGAATCGGCATCGGGATGGCCGCGGCAACGGTCACCGTCTACGACGCCGTTCTGTTGCGAAAGTTGCCGGTCATCGCGCAGGACCGCGTGGTGCTGCCGCGCATCCTCGATAAGGTCGGCGTCGCCCTCGACGTGCAGCCGCCACAGCTCGCCGCGTTCAATCGCGAGGCGCGCACCATGCAAGGCGTCGCCGGAGTGACGCACGGCGGCGCGAACGACTCGCCGTTCACCGATGGCACACGCAGCCTCATGCTTCGCATGGCGGGCGTGACGGGGAACTTCTTCGACGTCTTGAACACGCGTCCCATCATCGGCCGTCTCATCGCGACGCGCGACGACGTGACCGGCGCGCCAAATATCATGGTGCTGAGCTACGGCGCGTGGCAGCGTCAGTTCCACGGCGATTCGTCGGTCGTTGGCCGTCGGCTCAATTCGCCGTACTACCCCGCTCCGTTCACCATCGTCGGTGTTGCGCCACCCGGACTCGATTACCCGGCGGGCATCGAAGCATGGATCGCCGCCACGCCGGCCGGCGGCGGCATGATGAACGTCGTCGCGCGGCTCGCGCCGTCGGCCAGTCCCGCGGTCGCGGGCGCCGAGCTGTTCGAGTTCATGAAACGCGATCCGGTGATGCGGACGTACATGTCGGCGGCACGATCCAACGCGACGACGCTTCCGCAAGCGATCGTGGGCGACGTCAAACCGGCGTTGAGCATGCTCGCCGCCGCGGTTGGGCTGCTGCTCTTGATCGTCTGCGTGAACATCGGCAACCTGCTCCTGTCGAGAGCGGCCAGTCGCTCACGCGAGCTCGCCGTTCGCCGCGCACTCGGCGCGAGCAGCGGCGACATCACGCGACAGCTGTTCGTCGAAAGCGCAGTGCTCGCCGTTGCGGGCGGTCTTTTCGGGCTGGCGTGCGCCGAGGGATTGGTGCGTGCCGTCATCGTGACGGCGCCGTCAGAACTTCCGCGCCTCGACATGGTGCGGCTGGGCGGCGCGCCGCTGGCGTGGTGCGCCGCGACGACGCTGCTCACGCTGTTGGTGTTCGGTCTCGCGCCGGCGCTCCTCGCGTCAGGCCGCGATCTCGCGACGCCGCTTCGCTTCGATTCGCGCTCGGGGCGCGAGAGCAAGCGAAGCCGTCGCTTCCGCCAGACGCTCGTTGCGTCGCAGGTCGCGCTCGCGCTCGTCGTTCTGGTCGGCGGCAGTCTGCTCGCGCGCAGCTTCATCCGTCTCGAGCGCATTCACCTGGGCTACGCGCCCGACAACTTGTCATTTCTCTCGATCTCGATCTCCTGGGAACGGCTTGGAAAATCGCAATCGCGGATCGACGCCGTGTACGACGACCTCAGTCGGCAGTTGCACGCCGTCCCGGGCGTAGTCGCCACCAGCCCTGTCCTCGTTGGCCCGTACATCGCGCCCGATATGTTCTTGACAAAGGTCGTCACCGAGACGGGCCCGTCGGCAAGCAGCGATCGCGCCGTGCTGCTCCCGGTCTCGATCGGCGGGCCCGAGTTGCTTCGCACGTTCGGCATCGGCCTCATTCGCGGCCGTGAATTCCTTCCGGCGGAGGTCGCGGAAGGCGCGGCGAGAGTGGCGATTCTCAGCGAAGCGACCGCGCGCCTGCTCTGGCCGGGCCAGGACGCGATCGGAAAGCGATTCCGCAGCACGTTCGACAGCAGCGCCACTGCGTGGGTGACGGTCGTTGGCGTGGCGGACAACGTTCGGTACCGGCGCCTCAAGGAAGCGCAGCCGATGATGTACGTGCCATGGCGCGAGTTCGCGTGGGGTGGCAGTGTCGCCATTCGCACCACGCGTCCGCTCGCCTCGATGCAACACGAGCTGGAGCGCGCCGTGCACGCCGCGAATCCGAACATCGATCTCTGGGCAACGCGCGCGGCGAATGAGTTTCTTGACACGGTGCTCGCCCAACCGCGCCTCAGCGCGACGCTCCTGTCGGCGTTGGGCTTGGTGGCGACACTGCTCGCGGCGATCGGACTCTACGCCATCATGGCGGCCGCCGTCCGCGAGCAAACACGCGAGATCGGCGTACGCATGGCGCTCGGCGCGACACCCGAGCGTGTGCGCAGCGACGTGCTGCGCGCCGCGCTCAGCGTCACGGCAGTGGGTGCCGTCGTGGGCCTCGGCGTCGCGATTGTTGGAACGCAACTGTTGGCCAAGCTGTTGTTCGAGGTGAGCCCGACGGATCCGCTCAGCATCGGCGGCGCATGTGCGCTGCTCGTCGTGACGGCGGCCGCGGCGGCGTACGTGCCGGCGCGGCGTGCGACGCGGATCGATCCGGTGCAAGCACTCCGCGCGGATTGAACGAGCTCGGGCGCATGTGGGCATGCTCCGTGCACCTCGACGCCTCCGTCCACACATCCATCGCGGAGGTAGTTCACATGATCGATCAATCCAAGATTCAGGAAGAGATGGAAGTCGTAGGTTCGGACGGTGGGCACGTGGGCACCGTCGATCATCTCGACGGCAGCCGAATCAAGCTCACGAGAAAAGATGCGGCGGCCGATGGTAAGCATCACTTCGTGCCGCTCGAGTGGGTCGCCGATGTCGGCGGGCAGGTGCGTCTCAACAAAACGACGAGCGACGCCCACGCCACGTGGGAGCGCGGGGACTAGATCATTACGAGCGCCCTTCGTTCAAAGTCCCCGACGACGCCTGGGCCCACGTATCGCGGTCAAGCCGTCGCTCGGGGCTTTTTACGTTCGAGTTACGCGCCGCCCATCGCCGGATCGGTAATGCTCCACTTCCCGGTCTCAACGCGACCGGCATAGCGATAAACAAGGCCCGCCACACGCACGCTGAAGTCGTACCAGCCGTGCGTCGAACCGACGTCGACAACGACGGTCGCTCGCTGCCCGCCGCCCACGCTCACACGGCGCACCGGAGATTTGTACGACTCGTCGCGAATGATTGCCTCGTGTGCGCCGGCTCCGGTGTTCGCCAACCGAATCTCGACGTGGCCGACCGATGAGCCCGCGGTCGCGTCGCTGACGGTGACAGAGAGGTCGCCACCGTTCGGTCCGCCGGCGAACTCGCGCATGAAGCCGTTGGGACCGTCCACTCGAACGCGATACGCGCCGGCAATCGGAATGACGTCGCGCAACACGTCGCCGGCTCGCACTGCGTAGGAGCGACAGTACATCTCGCTCCCGTACGCGTACGCGTTGAACGCGACCCCCTGCGCCGCCGCGCCAGCGACCGTGCTTCTCGCTTCCATCACGAGCGTCAGTTCGACGCCGCGCGCGTCGCCGTTGACCACGAGTCCGTACGGCAACGGGCAGGACGGCCGAGTGCCCGGCTCTTGAAACGCGCCGACCGCCGCCGAGGCGATCATCTCCTTGGTGAGCGGTGTACCGCCGTGCGGTCGCTGGCGAAATTTCGCCGCGTGGATTCGCTCGACCGTCGCGTCGCGCGCGAGCGGGGTTGGCAGGTCGATGCGCTCTCCGTCGAACGGACGGAATGTGGATGTGAGATCGCCGCACACGGTGCGTCGCCAGTCGCTGATGTTCGTTTCCTTCACCTGCTTTCCCTTTCCGGCAAGCCACACTTCGAGGAAGCGCAACACCGAGGTGTGATCAAAGATCTGTGAATTCACGCATCCGCCGCGACTCCACGGCGATGCGACCACGAGCGGCACGCGGTAGCCGAGTCCGAGCGAGTGCTCTCGGTCGTAGACGTTTCCCCATTCCGGCGTCGTGTCGATGCCCGCCGAGGCTTTCCCGGTGTCGGGGCGGGATGGATGCGGCGCGACGAACGGCGGCACGTGATCGAAGTACCCGTCGTTCTCGTCGTAGCACAAAATGAACACCGTCTTTTTCCAGACGTCGGGATTCTTCGTCAGAATGTCGAGCGCCTCGGAGACGTACCACGCGCCGTACCACGGCGCGCTGGGATGATCGGAGAAGTTCTCGGGCGCGACGAGCCATGAGACGGCCGGCAGCGTTCCGCCGGCGACGTCGTGGCGAAATTGATGGAGCACGTCGCCGCTCGGCACGCGCATCTCTCGCGCGGCCTCGCCGTCGTGGTACGACAACGGGGCAAGAGACCGATAGAGGGGATCGCCGGCGTTGGTGGTGAACGCCTTTTCATGCAGCGCCTTCGCGTGCGGCGACAGCGCGTTCCACGCCGAGTCCGTGTATTTGGCGATCTCCACGGCGGCGATCTCGAGACGCGCTCGAAGACCGGCGACGTCCTTGCGCAATTTCTCTCGAGCCTCGGCGGTGAGATCCGCCGCCGCGAGCGCGCGCTCCTTCGCTTCGATCAGTGCGGGCGCGGCCGCGATGAATTTCGGAAGAAATGCGCGACGGCTCTTTGCAAATCGCACGTTGAACTGCGTGAACCACTCGATCGGATTGTCTCCGAAGCTCGAGAGCCACGCGTCCTCGTCGGCCGCAAGTCCAGAGTCGAGACTCACTTCGTTTTGATACATGCGCCACGAAACGCCCGCATCCTCCAGTCGCTCCGGAAACGTCCGCCAGCCCGCTTCTTTTTCGTAGACGGTGTCGGCGTTCATCACGCGCGGGACATCTGAGGCACCGGCGCGAATCGCCCCTGTCCACAGGAACAAGCGGTTCGCGGTCGTCCCGGTGAGCGAGGAACAGAACGCCTGGTCACAGACCGTGAACGCATCCGCCAGCGCGTAGTAGAACGGAATATCGGCGCGCGAGTAGTGCCCCAGCGTGAACGGAAGATCCCGCTTGGGCTTGGCGATGAGCCACTGGTCGTACTTGCCGCCGTTCCGCGCATCGATCTGATCGGGCCAGGTGTGCGGGAGTCCGCCGATCCACGTCGCGCTCGTGCCCGCGATGTCGAGACGAAACGGTGCGTACGTGTCGCCGCGCGCGTCGGTCTGAAACCACGCGGCGTTTCCGTTGGGAAGCACGTGCGCGCGCGGATCTCGAAATCCACGGACGCCCCGCAGCGCGCCGTACGCGTGGTCGAACGATCTGTTTTCCTGCATCAGGATCACGACGTGTTCGGCGTCGTGGAACGTCGTGCCCGGCGGGGGATCGATCGCCAGTGCGCGCGCGATCGCATCGGGGATGGAACCGGCGGCCAAGGCGCCGCCGGTGAGGACGGCTGCGTTACGAAGAAAGTCGCGTCTCGTGTGCATGATGGCTTGGAAGATGTCGGCGACCCAGACGATACGCGAGTCGCTTCGGCGAGACATCCCCAGGCGATGTAACAACTTGATGTTGCGTGAGGCACATCGGGGAGGGAAGTTTGTCTTCGGTGCCACCCCAACGATGGAAGTGATGTCACAACACCCGGAGCGTCGCGTGTCCCAAGTCCTTCTCAACGTCTCAGCCCTGGCTCGCGCCGCACGCCGCACCGCAATGCATGTCGCGTTGTTTCTGCTGCCGGCCCTGCCTATCGCCGGTGCGCAGTCCATCATTGGCCCGCCAATGGCGTCCGAACCGTCTCGCGTCGTGCTCAAGACGCCACAGGCATTCTTCGGATTCACGATGGGCGCCGACAACAAGATGGCGCACTGGACCGACATGGTGCGCTACTACGATCTCCTGGCGAAATCGAGTAATCGTATGAAGGTCGTGAACATGGGCAAGACGTCGGAAGGCAACCCGTTCCTCGCGCTGTTCATCTCGTCGCCGGAAAACCTCGCGAAGCTCGAGTACTATCGCGGCATCAA
Organism: bacterium; assembly: GCA_040002475.1. GTDB lineage: Bacteria > Gemmatimonadota > Gemmatimonadetes > Gemmatimonadales > Gemmatimonadaceae > JAQBQB01. The sequence goes on from JBDUEJ010000008.1 coordinate 25,705, forward strand.
CGCCAAGCTCAGCGATCCGCGCGACGTCCCCGCCGCGCAAATCGATGGGCTCGTCAGGAATGGAAAGGCGGTCATCCTCCAGTCGATGAGCATGCACTCGACGGAGATCGGCGGCAGCCAGATGGCCGTCGAGCTCGTGTACGATTTGCTGACTCGCAACGACGCCGAGGCCAAGCGCATCCTCGACAACGTCATTGCCATCATGATTCCCTCGTTCAATCCCGACGGGGAGATCATGGTCACCGAGTGGTATCGCAAAACACTCGGCACGCCGGCCGAGGGCTCGTCGCCGCCGTCGCTCTATCAGAAATACGCCGGCCACGATAACAACCGCGACGCCTTCATGATGAACCTGCCCGATTCGCGCTACATCGCCAAGCTGTTGTTCCGCGAGTGGATTCCGCAGGCCTACGTCGATCATCATCACATGGGCAGCAACGGCGCGCGCATCTTCCTGCCGCCGTACGCCGATCCGGTCCGCCCGTCCGCCGACCCCATCGTATGGCGCGAGCTGTCATGGTACGGCGCGCAGATGGCGACCAAGGAAGAGGAGTACAGTCTCTCAGGCGTCGTCAACGACGCGGTGTACTCCGGGTGGGGCCACATGGGCTTCCACTGGATCACGCCGTTCCATAACATCGCCGGCATGCTGACCGAGTCGGCCAGCGCACGACTCGCGTCGCCGATGACGATGCCGAGGGAGCAACTGCAAGGCAATACGAGAAACCTCATCAAGTACGAGGAGCAGACCAACTTCCCCAACCCGTGGCCCGGAGGCGTGTGGCATCTCCGCGACATCGTCGATCGCCAGAAAATCTCGGCGTGGGCAACGCTCGACCTCGCGGCGCGCAATAAGGAAACGCTACTGCGCAACGCGTATCTCAAGGCCAAGCACCAAACCGAACGCGGCGAAGCGAGCACGCCCACCGCGTTCATTGTGCCGTTCAGCGAGCAACACGATCCGCTCACCGCGATGAAGATGATCGACAAGCTCCTCGGCCAAGGGGTCGAGGTGAAGCGGTCCGCGACAGGCTTCACGCACGAAGGCAAGAGCTACGGTCCCGGCACGTACGTGGTCTCCATGGCGCAGCCAAAGATGGGCGTGGTACGCTGGATGCTCGGCCGCACGTTTTATCCCGACAACGGGTGGACGCGCGACAACGACGGCAACCCGATTCGCCCGTACGACATGTCCACCGACACGATGGACGAATTCATGGGCGTGCGCGCCGACCCCGTCGACACGAAAGTCACCGCGCCACTCACCAAGGTCACCGACGCCGAGCCACCCGCCGGCAAAGTCGCGAGCGGCGCGGCTGGCTATTCGATGGACGGACGTCTCAACGCGACGTTCCGCGCGGCCAATCTCCTGTTCGCCAAAGGCGTGGTCGTTCGCCGAGTGGACAAGGCGAGCGGATCGCTCAAGCCAGGAGACTATGTCGTTCCGAGCGCGCCCGCCGATGTCATCGCGAGCGTGGCAAAAACAACCGGCGTGGACTTCGCCGCGCTCGGCGCTGATGCGAGCAGCGTAAGCCACGCGCTCAAACCACCGCGCGTGGCGATGTACCAGCACTACAACGGCGGGAATCCCGACGAAGGATGGACGCGACTCATGTTCGAGCAGTTTGATTTGCCGTACAAGTCGTTGTTCGATCCGGAGCTCAAGGGAGGGAGTCTCGCGTCGAAGTACGACGTCATCATTCTCCCGGCGGACAATCCGGGCACGCTCGTTGGGCGCGGCGGCGGTGGTCCCGCAGCGGGTGGACGCGCGGGTGCTCCGGGTGCTGACTCCGCTGCCGCGGGTAGTCGCGGCGGAAGGGGCGGAGGGGGTGGTGCGAACGCTGCGCCGGTTGATCCCAATCCACGCGGCGGCGGCGGAAACTCGGTGCTCGGCGGACCCGGCGGCGCGAACGCCGGTCGCGGCGGCGGTGGTGGCGGTGGAGGTGGATTCGGCGGTGGGGCGGTATATCCGCCGGAATTCAGAAGCGGGTTTGGCGACGAGGGTGTGAAGGCGCTGCAGGATTTCGTTCAGGCAGGTGGAACGCTGGTCACCTTCGCCGAGGCAGGCGCGTTCGCGATTGAGAGGTTTCAGCTTCCCGTGCGCGACGTCGTCGCTGGTCTACCATACAAACAGTTCTGGTGCCCGGGCTCGACGCTCAAAATCACGGTGGACACTGCGAACTCGCTCGGCTACGGGATGCCGTCGTCGGCGCTCGCGATTTTCCTGTCGGGAAGTCAGGCGTACGAGATTCTTCCCGCCGGCGCGCAGACGGTTCAGACCGTTGCGAAGTTCGTCGACACCGATGTTCTGCGGAGCGGCTGGCTGCTCGGCGAAAACGTCATCGCCGGCAAGCCCACGATGGTGTCCGTGCCCTACGGCCAAGGACGCGTGGTGCTGATCGGGTTTCGTGCACAGCATCGCGACCAGGCAGATGGTACGTACAAATTGTTGTTCAACGCGTTGATGACCAAACCTTAGGCGAGACGTCCGTCGATCGTTGCGCCGCGTGCGTCGAGGATCCAACAACGTCGTCTCATGAGCCGGACGGATGCGCGTAGCGCAAGCAGGACAGCTGGATGCCGCCGCGGTTCTTACGGATGCAGGCTGAGCGTATACAGATCTTCTTCGCTCAAGTCGTACCAGTTGTCGGGACAGGTTCGGAGGCGGCGGATCACCTCGACCGATTCGAACACGAGACACGGTCCGGTCCGTCGATCATAGTCGCGCGCCGGAATTGCATACACAACCCAGCCGCGTCCTTCGTCATCAACCACCGTCCGCGTGAGGCGATCGCCGAGTCGCTGTTGAATCCGCGCTACGAGGTCGTCGCGGGTTGGGTCAAAGCTCATTGGGCAATCCCGCGTATTGCACCCGTCAGGTTGCGTTCAGTGAACGCAAAGGCCTGAGCGACATCATCTCCGGTCAACGACAGCCTCGGTGAAGAGCTTGCTCTTGGGTGACAAATGTGAGCCGGTCGCTCAACGGCCGCGTCCCGCGTCAGAGAAAGGAGCAATGAGAAGCGGGGTCGAAACCACAACCGACCCAAAGAAACGAATGGGGCGAACGCAAGCAATTGTCGTACCCGATCTGCGTCGCGGCCACGGATCACCGCTTCCGCAGGTTCCCGGGCGCGCCCTTTGGCCACACACTGCCCTCCGGTTGCGTGAACACGTCGCTTCCAAAAGCCGCCAGCCCCTTTTGTCCGGCAAATCCGAGATGCCCGAGACCGAACAGGTCTTCAACGCTTCGCAACATCGAGTAGTGATTGTACGGCACCGTCGAGACGGTTCCGGGTTTGATGAACGGCGAGAGCAACACCGCGCCAATTCGTCCGCCTCCCGGGCCGTTGACCCCAGGGCTCAAAATGTTTGGGCCCGGTTGTTCGTCGCAGCACGCCGTCGCGTCGATGCTCAGCGCTTCGTCGAAGGTGATGATCAACAAGCCGTCGGCGCGGAACGCCGGCGAGCTCATGATCCGCGGCACCCACTTCGCAAGAAACGCGTCGGCCGACTCGAGCGAACCCGGCTCACCGTTGACGCACGGACGATCGTGTCCGTCATGGCAGAGACTCGGCGTGATGAACGAGTAGTTTGGCGTTTGATCCGCGGAGTGCAGCGCCGCCTCGAGCGCGGTGAGCGGAATGACGTTCTCCTTGCACGAGGGAGAATCGAGAACGGCGTGAAAGTAGACGAACGGATCGTGCTTCGTCGCGTACTGATCGGTCGGCGTCGCTCGCTGGGTCGGGTCGAGGGCGCCGGGCACCGGATGACCGCACGTCGCCGGCTCGCGCGCGGGATCGTTCCCCATGTCCTCCATATAGCCTTTCCAACTCAGATGCTTCGCCTCGAGTTGGTTGGCGATCGTCTGCACGTGCTTCGGAAAGATGCAACCCGTGCCGACCACTTGCCCGTCGTTCGCCTTTGCTGTTTCCACGAACTCGCTGTAGTTCGGACAGTCGATCTGCAACTCGCGCGTGGGCGCGATGCCGCTGATCATCGCGATGTAGTTGGGCAGACTAAAGTGGCCAATACCGTGGTATTGTCGCAGCAACGCTCCGGCCGCCGCGAGCGAATCGGCGAGATATGGCGCGCGTCCGGTGCCGAACGTCGAGTCGAACCCCTCGTTCTCGAGCACGATCACGAACACGTGCTTGATGGGAGGTGGTCCACCGCGGCGGAGTTGACTCGCGGCGCCGCTCGATCCCACGACGACGGCAGCGAGCGCGAGACCAACGGCAGCGGCGCGACGACAACGATTGGTTGGCATGCCGATGGGCAAGAGTGGAAGCAGTAGCAGTGACGCCACGTAGCCTAGAGTTGGCGTCACGACCGGTCAAGCTGATCGCGATTGAGAGTTCCGGGTTGGCATTGCTGCACAACAAGCCCCAAGATTTTTTTGGGACTGCCCCGGGAGGCTTCGTAGTGGCCAGCCGACGCGGGCATATAAGGAATGGCCGCTGAGGAGCAGCCTATGTCCGTCATTTTTCCGCGTGTTTGGTGGGATCCGGGGTCGATCGCGACCAACTAGGGCCGAATGGAACGCCGCGATCTGCGCCACGATCGGCTGCGAGACACTTTAGCATTCGTTAATTGCTCAGGATCGTGCGCGACGACGCGATGACTTGCTCTCGCGGCCACGAGGATGCCATCTGTATACAGACGTCTCGAGCTCATTCGGTTGATCGACGAGCGGAAACTCCGCACCATCCAGCGCAACGCCATCCGGTCGCCCGGATCTCGCGTCCGGGGGTCAGCAACCGGCGCGACGGCAGGGTGAACGGTTCTATGCACCCGGCGAATGGTCGAAGTAGCTAGCGGTTTGGGACCCTCGTCCGTACACTGATGTAGAATGCTCGTCCGCCCACGACCGACCGCGTCCCGCCACGGCTGGCTGTTTCTCGTTATCGCCCTTTGGGCGATGGCGTCTCAGGCCGTACTCGCGGCTGCCCCGCTACTCGAGGGCCGCGACGGACGCATGGCGTCGCACGTGGAATCCGGCGGCGCCAAGGGACATTTGTCCCACAACGACGCAACCTGTGCGTCCTGCCAGGCCCGGTCCATCCACGGCACGGTCTCGCGCCCGGAACCGCCGCTCCTCGAAGAGGGGCTGCGCGTCTCGAACGTCGTCGCCGCCGTCGACCGCGTCATCTCGGTCCAGCGCCCTCCCAAGGACAATCCGCGCGCACCGCCCGCGTGAACTGAGCTCGTCGTTGCTCCCATAGCACGACGCAGTATTTGGTTCACCATTTAGGGACAAAATGCGCCTAATTATAGGACTGTGCGCGCTCGCCGCCTCCGGCAGCGCCGCACATGCGCAGACCTTGGACGCCCGCCGTCCATTGCCCGCGCCATCGACAACGACGCCGGCCCGCACCGGGCCGGCCCAGCAGGCAACCGATTCGCTTCGCCTCACCCGCCGGCAGGCGGTGGCCGAAGCCTTGAACCGCAACGCACAGCTCGAGGTGGCTCGCGAGCAGATAGCCGAAGCGCGCGCCCGGCGCGTGACCGGCATCGCCGTGCCCGACCCGACCCTGGAAGCGGCGTACGACCAGCTCACTGGTCCGTTCAGCTTTCGCGGATCGGCATCGCGCCCCGTCGCGCTCGGGCTCGACGTGCCCTTCCCCACCAAGTTCAAGCTGAACAGCCGCATCGGGTGGGCGGACATTCACGCGAACGAGTCCAACTATAGACTGCAGCAGCAGACGGTGGCGCTCCAAGCATCGTCCACCTACGACTCGCTGCTGGTCGCGCTCAAGCACCGCGACATCCTGCGCGAGTCACGCACGCTGGCGAACGACTTTCTCAAAAGAACGCTGGCGCGCTTCGACGCAGGGTCAGCCGCGAAGCTCGACGTCATTCAGGCACAGGTCGGCGTGGCGCAGGCCGACAACGATCTGATCGGCAACGAGCGCGACATCGCGACGGCGCAAGCGTCGCTCAATCGAACGCTCGGACGCGTGGTTGGCGCCTCCATCGCGCCAGTCGACTCACTCGAGGTTCCGGCGCCGCTTCCCGATTCATCGACGATCGATCAACTCGCGCTGACCAATCGGCCGGAGCTGGCGATCGTGCAACAGCAACAGCTCGGCGCAAAGGCAACGACGAGCCTGACGAAGCAGTTCTGGTTTCCCGACTTCACCATGTCGATCCAGCGCGACTATGCGCAGCCTGGATCGCCGCTGTTCACCACGGGCATCGCGCTTCCGCTCCCTGCTTTCTATTGGCAACACTCGCGCGGCGACATCGCGCAGGCTCAGCACTTCGAGCGCGAGCTCGACGCGACCTACCGCGACACGCGAGCGCAGGTCACGCAGGACGTTCGCACTGCCTACGCCAACGCAAGCACCGCCATGCGACAGGTCACCTTCCTCCGCGACGAGCTCGTTCCCGCGGCGCGCGAAGCCTTTCGCGTCGCATCCACCAGCTACAGCCTCGGCGGCTCGTCGGCCCTCGAAGTATTGACCGCGCGGAGCACACTGCTCAGCGCGCAGAGCCAACTCGCTGACGCCCTCGCCGCCGCAAACACCGCACGTGCCGATCTGGATCGCGCACTCGGCGTTGCCCCGGCTGCCACCGCCCCCGGAGCCAATCGATGACCCCGCGAATCCTCCGCTCGACGGCGAGCGTCGCTTCCCTGCTGCTCATCGGTACGGTCGCCGCGTGCGCGCGCGACGCCGAGAGCAAGCGCGCCGACAGCACCGCCAATACGCCGAAGAACACGACGCTCACCGAAGACCAGCTTCAGCGAATTCATATCGTCACGATTCAGATGGCGCCGTTCCGGCCGCTGCTCGAAGCCACGGGAAACGTGGCGTTCAACGGCGACAAGTCCACTCAAGTGCTGTCGCCCGTGTCAGGGCCCACCACTCGCGTCGTCGGCAACGTCGGCATGAACGTGACGCGCGGTCAACCGCTCGCCTACGTCTCGTCGCCCGACTTCGCGTCCGCGGTGGCCGACTATCGCAAAGCGCAGAACGCGTTTCGCCAGGCGAAACGCGTTGCCGACCGCGACTCGGCGCTGTTCAAGAACGATGCGCTCGCGCGCGCCGATCTGGAGCAAGCGCAGTCCGACCTGGCCGCCGCCGAAGCCGACGTCGAGTCCGCCGTGCAATCGATGCGCGCGCTCGGCGTCGAGGACGCACAGATTCAAGCGATCAAGGACGGACGCTCGACCGCGATCGAGGCGATCATTCGCTCGCCCATCCAGGGAACTGTCGTCGAAAAGCTGATCGCCGACGGACAACTGCTCCAGGCCGGGACCACCGCGACGTTCACGATCGCCGACCTGAGCACGATGTGGGTGATGGCCAGCGTGTATGCGAGCGACCTCCAGGACGTGATCGTTGGCGAATCGGCCGATATCATCACGGACGCGAGTCAGAAGCCGCTGCCTGGCCGAGTTGACTATATCGCCGCGCTGGCGGACCCGGGGACAAAGGCCGTGTCGGTGCGCATCGTTGCCCCAAACAGCGGGCTCGCGCTGCGTCGCGACATGTTCGTCCGTGTCCGGATCAAGTCGCAGCATGAGCATCGCGGAATACTCATCCCGCTGTCGTCGGTGTTGCGCGACGATCAGAACCTGCCATTTGTCTTCGTCACGGCAAGCACGAATGGGTTTGTTCGCCGTCGCATCGATCTCGGCAATCGTGTCGGCGACCTGTATGAAGTGGCTTCGGGCCTTGCGGCCGGCGACAAGGTCGTCGCCGATGGCGCGCTCTTCCTCCAGTTCGCGGAGAGCCAGTGACCGAGCCTACTCGTCCTCCTCGCGAGCCCATTCCGAGCGGCAGCGCGGAAGGCCGGCGAGGTGCGGTGCACCGACTGGTCGCGTCTGCCGTTGACCAACCGCTGCTCATCGCGATCCTCACGCTCGCCCTGATCGCTGTCGGGGTATTCTCGCTCAACCGGCTTCCCGTCGACGCCTATCCCGACGTCTCGCCCGTCACCGTGTCGATGACGACGGATTGGCCCGGACACGCGGCGGAAGAAGTCGAGCGACTGATCAGCGTTCCAATCGAGACGGAGCTCAACGGGCTCCCGAATCTCGTCGTCATGCGTTCGGTATCGCTCTACGGACTGTCGAGCATCGACGTGACGTTCTCCGAGGGCACCGACCTTTACTTCGCGCGGCAGCAGGCGATCGAGCGGCTCGCCGGTGCGAGTCTTCCCGACGGTGTGGCGCCCGACGTCGAGGCGCCATTCTCTCCGTCGGGCCTCGTCTATCGTTACGTCATTCAAAGCTCCGATCGCTCGGCGATGGATCTGCATGTGATGCAGGACTGGGTGCTCGACAAGGCATTTCGCGCCGTGCCCGGCGTGGCCGACGTCGCGTCGCTCGGCGGCGAGACGATGCAATATCAAGTGCTCATCGATCCAACAAGGTTGGCGGGCGCTGGTTTGGCGATCAGCGATGTGTCCGCGGCGCTGGGCGCGAACAACGGCAACGCCGGCGGCGGATTCATCAGCGAGGGCGGACAGTTCTTCTACGTCCGCGGACTCGGCCGGGTGGTGACGCTCGAGGACATCGGCAACATCGTGCTCGCCGTGAAAAACAGCGTGCCCATTCTCGTGAAGGATGTTGCGAAAGTGGAGATCGGACACGCGCCTCGTCTCGGACAGTTCGGGTTCAACACGACCGACGACGCGGTGGAAGGCATTGTCCTCATGCGCACGGGCGAACAGGCGCAGGTCGTGCTCAAGCGTGTCGAGGCGAAGACACGTGAGCTGAACGATCACGTGCTGCCCAAGGACGTGAAGGTCGTTCCGTTCTACGACCGTAGCGATCTGGTTGAGCTCACCACGCACACCGTGGCCCACAACCTGTTCACGGGCATCATACTGGTCGTCATCATCCTGATCTTTTTCCTGTTCGATGTGCGCGCCGGCCTGATTGCGGCAATCACGGTTCCCTTGGCGTTGCTGGTCGCGTTCATCGGATTGGATCTGCGCGGCATTCCGGCGAACCTGCTGTCCATTGGCGCGATCGACTTCGGCATTCTCGTGGACGGCGCCGTCGTGATGGTGGAGAACATCTACCGGCAGCTCGCGCGACGGCACGGCACCGAGTATCGCGTACGCGACGTCATTCTCGACGCGGCGTCGGAAGTGAATCGGCCGATCGTCTATGCGGTGGCGGTCATCGTCGCCGGCTTTTTGCCGATCTACGCGCTGACGGGTCCGTCGGCGAAACTCTTTCGTCCGATGGCCGACACGACGATCTACGCTCTGCTTGGTTCGCTGGCGATCACACTGACGGTGATTCCGGTCCTCTGCATTTTGGGACTGCGCGGCGGTGTGAAGGAGCGCGTCAATCCGGTGTTCGAGTGGATTCGCGATCAGTATTCGCGCGGTCTCGACTGGTGTTTGGCGCATCGAGGCGCGACGATCACGGCGTCGCTGGTGTTGTTCGCCGCGTCGGTCGGCATCGCCATGACGCGCGGCGGCGAGTTCATGCCCAAGCTCGACGAAGGTGCGCTGTGGGTGCGCGCGACCATGCCGTACACGATCTCGTTCGAGGAGTCGTCCAAGATCGTGCCGCAGATCCGCGCGATTCTGCAGACGTTCCCCGAAGTCACCGTCGTCGCGTCGGAACACGGACGCGACGACGCCGGGACCGACGCGACCGGATTTTTCAACGCCGAGTTCTATGTGGGGCTGAAGCCGTACGGTGACTGGAATGGCGCGTACAAGTCGAAGGATCAACTGATCGCCGCCATTCATAAAAAGCTCACGGTGTTTCCGGGCATCACGTTCAACTACACGCAGCCGGCCGAAGACGCCGTCGACGAGGCGCTCACTGGTCTCAAGGCATCGCTCGACGTGAAAGTGTTCGGAACCGATCTCGCGCTGCTCGAGCAGAAGGGTCGCGCGATCAAAGCCGTGATCGAAAAGGTGCCCGGCATCAATCATGTGACGTTGGTGCAAGAGCTCGGGCAGCCGAGTCTTACCGTGACTGCCGATCGTGCGAAGTTGGCGCGGTATGGGTTGAACGTGGACGCCGTCAATGGATTGATCGAGGCGGCGGTCGGCGGCGCAGCGGCGACGCAGGTGGTCCAAGGCGAGCGCACGTTCGATCTCGTGGTCCGTCTTCAGGAACAGTACCGCGGAACGCCGGAGCAGATCGGCAACATTCTGCTCGCCACGCCCGACGGACATCAGATTCCGCTGCGCGAGGTCGCCGACGTTCAGGTTTCGAATGGGGCGGCGTTCATCTATCGACAGGACAACTCGCGCTACATCGGAGTGCAGTACTCGGTCGAAGGACGCGATCTCGCGAGCGCGGTGGCCGATGCGCGCAAAGCAGTCGACAACGCCATCAAGTTTCCGCAGGGCTATTCCGTGCGCTGGGGCGGTGAGTTCGAGGAGTACACGGCATCCCGCGCGCAGATGAACATCGTGTTGCCGGTGACGGTGACGCTCATCTTCGCGATCCTGTTCGTGCTCTACGGCAATTTCAAGTTTCCGCTCATCACCGTCGTCGGGGTGATCTTGTCGGCGCCGCTCGGCGGACTGTTGGCCATGTTGGTCACGAACACGCCGTTCTCGGTGTCGTCGATGATCGGCTTCCTGGCGCTCTTTGGCGTGTCGGTGCAAACGGCGGTCGTGTACATCTCATATGCCAACGAGTTGCGACTGGGTGGCTTTACGATCACCGAGGCGACGCGTACCGCCGCGCTGCTCCGATTGCGTCCGATCATGATGACGGCGCTCGTCGCCGCGCTCGGTTTGCTGCCGGCGGCGTTATCTACCGGCGTCGGCTCGGATACGCAAAAACCGTTTGCGCTCGTCATCGTGGGTGGATTGTTCTCCCGACTGCTCATCAGCGTGTACCTGATGCCCGTGCTGTACGCGATGTCGTCGCGCGAGGGGGACCATCTCGAGGTTTGAGCACATGGGTCTGAGGATCGGTCAACGGCGGCTACGCGCGGCGCCGGCAGTGCGATAGCTTTCGGGCGTGAATCGATTTTCTCGGTTGCTGCGTGACGACTCGGCCGACGTTCGCAGTCAGATCGTCGGTCTTTTCGCGCTTGTCGGCGTCGCCAATGTCGGGGCGTGGGCCTGGGCGCTCGTCGCCTTTCGACACTATCCGCTACTGATTGGCACGTCGCTGCTCGCGTACGGGCTGGGGCTTCGCCACGCGATCGACGCCGACCACATCGCGGCGATCGACAACGTCACGCGAAAGCTGATGCAGGAGGGTAAGCGACCCGTCGCGACCGGTTTTTTCTTCTCGCTCGGGCATTCCACCGTCGTCGTGCTCGCATCGATCGCGATCGCGGCGACGGCTATGGCATTCAACACCAGCCTCGCGTCGTTTCACGACGTGGGCGGTCTGATCGGCACGGCGGTCTCGGCGGTTTTCCTGCTCGCGATCGCCGTGATGAACCTGTTCATCCTTGCGTCGGTGTATCGCGCGTTTCACCGCGTGAAGAACGGCGGCGCGTTCGTGCAGGACGATCTGGACGTCTTGCTCAGCGGCGGAGGACTGCTCGCACGCATCTTCCGCCCGTTGTTCGGTATGGTCCGGCACAGCTGGCACATGTACCCGCTGGGATTGTTGTTTGGTTTGGGTTTCGACACCGCGACCGAGATCGGACTCCTCGGCATCTCGGCGGCCGAGGCGGCACGCGGCATGTCGATCTGGTCGATCCTCGTGTTTCCCGCGCTCTTCACCGCTGGCATGTCGCTCGTGGACACCGCGGACAGCGTCGTGATGCTCGGCGCGTACGGATGGGCGTTCACGAAGCCGATTCGAAAACTCTACTACAATCTCACAATCACGTTCGTGTCAGTCGTGGTCGCGTTGCTCGTGGGCGGGCTCGAGGCGCTCGGGCTGCTCGCGTCGCGCTTCGGGATGCGCGGAGGACTTTGGGACGCGATCAACGCACTGAACGGAAACTTTGGGATGATCGGGTACCTGATCATCGGAATTTTCGTCGTGAGTTGGGGAGTTTCGAGTCTGGTGTATCGCGTGAAAGGCTACGACGAGCTCGAGGTGGCAGGGTCAACCTGGTCGAGCCCCGAGTAGCCGGTTCACGCTCTATCCCTTCGATCCGCCGACCTCCGATCCTTTCTCGCCCGCGCCCGGACCGCATTCACGAGTCCAACCGCGAATAGGGCTGCAACGATCCAGTACAACGGCCGCATCAGCCCGCGCGTGGCGGGAGTTGTTCGGGCAACCAGAAACAGTCCTGCCTCAATCGCCGCGGCGATTGCCAGGAGAATCGAAGCTCGGATGAGCCGGGGCCGGTCGGAAGGCATCTGGCGTAAACGTAACCGGGTCATCGGGTTTCAGTTTTCGCCGGAATCAGATTTCCGATAGCCACCCTGCCCCCGGCGACTGACTTACGGGGCTCGACTGGCTATTCTTCATTTCTGCCATGACCAGACGCCAAGACGCTCTCGACTACCACGCGAACGGCCGACCCGGTAAGATCGCGGTCGTACCCACCAAGCCGCTGGCCAACCAGCGGGATCTGTCGCTTGCCTACTCGCCCGGCGTCGCCGAACCGTGCCTCGAGATCAAGAACGACCCCGATCTCGCGTACACCTATACCGCGAAGGGCAACCTCGTTGGCGTAGTCACAAACGGTACGGCCGTGCTCGGCCTTGGCAACATCGGCGCGCTCGCCGGCAAGCCGGTCATGGAAGGCAAAGCCAACCTGTTCAAGCAGTTTGCGGACATTGACGTCTTCGACCTCGAAGTCGGATCGGAAGATCCGGACGACGTCATCAAGTTCTGCCAACTGCTCGAGCCAACGGTCGGCGGCATCAATCTCGAGGACATTCGCGCGCCGGACTGCTTCTACATCGAAGAGACGCTGCGCAAGACGCTCAAGATTCCGGTGTTCCACGACGACCAGCATGGCACGGCGATCATCTCCGGCGCCGCGCTGTTGAATGCGCTCGAGTGTATCGGGAAAAACATCGCCGAAATCAAGGTGGTGTTCTCAGGTGCGGGCGCGGCGGCGATCTCGACGGCCGAACACTACATCCGGCTCGGCGTGAAGCGTGAGAATATCATCATGTCGGATCGCTCGGGTGTGATCTACCTGGGCCGCCCCGGCGATATGGATCCCTACAAGGCGCGCTTTCAGGTCGAGACCGAGGCGCGCTCACTCGGCGAAGCGCTCGTCGACGCCGACGTTTTCGTCGGCTTGTCGGTCGCTGGTGCGGTGACGGGCGACATGATCGCCAAGATGGCGAAGAACCCGATCATCTTTGCGCTCGCGAATCCGGTCCCGGAAATTCTACCGGAAGAAGTGCGCGCCGTTCGCAGTGACGCGATCATTGCCACCGGCCGCAGCGACTATCCGAACCAGGTCAACAACGTTCTCGGATTCCCGTTCATCTTTCGTGGTGCATTGGACGTGCGCGCCACCGAGATCAATGAAGAGATGAAGATGGCGGCGACGCGCGCGCTGGCGCTCCTCGCCAAGGAAGACGCGCCCGACAGCGTCGCCGCGCTCTACGGCCTGCGCGAAGTGAAGTTTGGGCCGGAGTATCTCATTCCCTTCCCGTTCGATCCGCGCGTCCTGCTGTGGATCGCGCCGGCGGTGGCATGGGCAGCAGTCGCGTCGGGTGTCGCGCGCGAATTCATCGATCTCGACGAGTACCGGGGCCGGCTCGAGGCACGCCTGGGCCGCGCGCGCGGCGTGATGCGCGGTCTCATCACGCGCGCGAGCAGCAACCCGAAGCGCGTCGTCTTCCCCGAAGGCGAAGAGCCGAAGATCATTCGCGCGGCGCGCATTTGCGTCGAAGACGGCATTGCCGCGCCCACGCTCCTCGGCAACCGGGAAGCGATCGAGGCGAAGGCGCACGGCATGAACATTTCGCTGGAAGACATCGCGATCGAAGATCCGGCCACGTCTTCGCGGCGCGAGGAGTACGCGGAGTTCATGTGGACGCGGCGCCAGCGCAAAGGGATGAGCCTCGAGGAGGCCCGCCGTCGTCTGTACAACGGCAACTACTTCGGGATGTGCATGGTGGGGCGTGGTCACGTGGACGCGTTGGTCTCCGGCGTGAACCTGCACTACCCGGAAACGATTCGCCCGGCGCTCGAGGTCATCGGTCCGCATCCAAAGGCGGGCCTCGTGAGCGGCATGTACATGCTCGTGTTCGAAAAGCAGGTGATTTTTTGCGCCGACACCACCGTGAACATCGATCCCACCGCCGAGCAGTTGGCGCAGATCGCGTACGCGGCGTCGCGCATTTCGCGAACGATCGGCGTGGGCGAGCCGCGGATCGCGATGTTGTCATTCTCGAACTTCGGCTCGGTGCGACATCCCGACGCCGACAAAATGGCTCGCGCCGTTCAGCTGCTCCGGCAGCGCGATCCCTCGCTGGTCGTTGACGGCGAGATGCAGGCGGATACCGCGTTCGATCCCGAGATCATCGCCCGGGACTATCCGTTCAGTACACTCAAGGAACGGGCGAACGTGTTGATTTTTCCAAACTTGAGCGCGGGGAACATTGCGTACAAATTGTTGAATCACCTGGGCGGTGCCACGGCCATTGGTCCGATTCTCGTTGGAATGAATCGTCCCGTGCACGTGTTGGAGCGTGGCGCCGACGTCCAGGACATCGTCAACATGGCCGCCGTGGCCGTGATCGACGCACAAGAGCGGTCCTACCCTGTGGGTCCCGTCGCCCGAGCAACGAATAGCGGCGGCCCCACTCCGACGATCTTTTCGAGGTTATGATGGCCACACAAACGACGCCGCAGGACGACGCCGGTTTTCAGGGCAAGGTTGGTTTGGAAGCCCAGGGACTCAGCCCCAAGGGCGAAGTCCATTGGAATTTGCTCGCACCCGCGCTGATTCAGGACGCCATTCGCCGCGGAGAAGGCCAATTGGCCGACATGGGACCGTTCTGCGCGATCACTGCGCCGCACACCGGCCGCTCGCCGAATGACAAATTCCTCGTTAAAGATCCATCATCGGAGGCCGACGTCGACTGGGGCAAGGTGAACCAGCCGTTCACCGAACAGCAGTTCGAGACGCTGCTCGCCGACGTGCGCACCTATCTCGACGGTCAGGACGAATTGTTCGTCCAGGATTTGTACTGCGGCGCCGACCCCAAGTATCGCCTCTCGGTGCGCTACGTCTCCCCCAACGCATGGCAGATGGCCTTCGTGCGGAACATGTTCATCCGCCCGGAAGCCACCGAGCTGCCCACGTTCGAGCCCAACTTCACCGTGCTGCACGCCCCGGCGTTCGAGGCGGATCCGGCCAAGCACGGGACGCGCACCAGCACGTTCATCGTGCTGAATCTCGCCAAGCGCATGATCCTGATTGGGGGGACCAAGTACGCGGGTGAGCTCAAAAAGTCGATGTTCACGGTCATGAACTACTACATGCCCAAGCAGGGCGTGCTGTCGATGCACTGCTCGGCGAACATCGGCCCCGCCGGCGATACGGCGCTCTTCTTCGGCCTGTCCGGCACCGGCAAGACGACCTTGTCGGCCGATCCGACTCGCTCGCTGATCGGCGACGACGAGCACGGATGGTCACCGGAAGGCGCGTTCAACTACGAAGG
This sequence comes from bacterium, assembly GCA_040002475.1. Classification (GTDB taxonomy): domain Bacteria; phylum Gemmatimonadota; class Gemmatimonadetes; order Gemmatimonadales; family Gemmatimonadaceae; genus JAQBQB01. The sequence continues at coordinate 41,239 of JBDUEJ010000008.1, forward strand.
CGGATGTTACGCCAAGGTGATCAACCTGTCGGCCGAGGGCGAGCCGGATATCTATCGGACGACGCAGATGTTCGGCACAATCCTCGAGAACGTCGTGCTCGACCCAATGACGCGAAAGGTCAAGTTCGAAGACCAGTCGATCACGGAGAACACGCGCGCGTCGTACCCGCTCTACTACATCCCGAACAACGTTCCGTCGGGTCGCGGTGGACATCCCAAGAACATCGTGTTCCTCACGGCCGACGCGTTCGGCGTGCTGCCCCCGGTCGCCAAGCTCACGCGTGAGCAGGCGATGTACTACTTCCTGTCCGGCTACACAGCCAAGGTCGCGGGCACGGAGCGCGGCGTGAAGGAACCGCAGGCGACGTTCTCGTCGTGCTTCGGCGCAGTGTTTCTGGTCTGGCATCCGACGAAATACGCCGAGATGCTCGGCAAGCTGATCGACGAGCACCAGTCAACGGTGTGGCTCGTGAACACGGGCTGGACGGGCGGCGCATTCGGCGTCGGCAAGCGCATGAAGCTGGCGCATACCCGCACAATGGTGAATTCATTGCTTAGCGGTGCGCTCGGAACGACGCGAATGATCGAAGATCCGATCTTCGGCCTTTCGGTGCCCACGGACATCGCCGGTGTCCCGAACGACGTGCTCAAGCCGCGCGAGACGTGGCCGGACCAGAACGCGTACGACGAGCAGGCCAAAAAGCTCGCCGGCATGTTCCGTGAGAACTTTGTGAAGTTCGAGAAGTTCGTTCCGGAGGCCGTGAAGAACGCGGGGCCGAAGTAGTCGAAAGAGACCAGGCAGCAACCGGGTGAACGAACCGCCAAGGTCGCCAAGGCGGTTCGTTCAGTATTTCTCTTTCAATTCATCGGTCTCTCTGCAAACCAAAGCCGTTGAGCTACGGCGAGAGAACCATCAATGCGGAGTTACGGATTGCCGGACAGCCTGGCGTTCGGCCACCCGGATCGGTTCGATCGGGCCGGCGCCGAGTGCGAGGAACGGCTTCGGTTCGTTCGCGGCCGATGCGCCCTTCATGGTTGACGGAGCCGCAAAGCCCGAGGCGTCGTGGAGGTCGGGGGTGCTGGGAGGGCGAACGGTCACTGGCCGCTCGACGAGCACCTTCGTCACAAAGCGCTGACCTTCTGAGATCCGCTCGACCTCGATCGCAACGGCATCCACCGCCTGCTCCAGCCGGTCGAGCCGCGGCGAGATCACGTCCGGCGGCAGCCCGGCCGCCTTCACGGACCCGCGCCGGAAGATTCGGCGGGAGATCGCGATCGAGATCGGCATCATGACCGCGAAAATGAACGCCAGGGTCATGATCGTCATCTGGTCGGCGTTGACTCTCGAACGGTCAGCGTTTGGCGGGAAGAAATCCGGGACTCCGGAACGACCCTGTCGTGCACTCTGGCGGGCGCGCAGAACAGCGAGGTCCATGGTCGCCCTGGCAAGCTGCTACTCGACGGCCGGAAGCGCGGTCTGGGCCGACGTTGCCACGCCGGGATCACGCGACCTGGTCTGCGACACGAGCACGCGCTGCTGCGCGCGCAAAGCGGCGACCTGCTCGGCGAGGCTCTGGATGGCCGCGAACTCGTCCACGACCGCGGGGACAACAGGCGCGGCCGCTGGAGTGCTCACACCGCCTTGGGTCGCGGGGCCGGGGATTGAGGGCGCTCGCGGGGTCGCGGGCGCCTGCGGCAACTGGGTGGGTGTCGGCATGTTTCCCCTTACGTGAGCGGCGAATACGAGGTTTCCAAACGTCGTCTTTCGATCCGGCGGTCGCCGAGCAACTCAGCTATCATACGCCCCACCGCGCCGGGCCGTTCCAACGCGCGGCTACGCCCCTGTCCCGCGCTCCAAAATATGTCCGTCGAGATCATTCGCGACCCGCTCTGGAACAACATCCGGCTCGATCCGCTCAGTTTCGAGTTGATCGACACGCCGGCGTTCCAGCGATTGCGCTTCGTCCGCCAACTCGGGCTCGCCTTTCTGGTCTATCCCGGGGCAACGCACTCCCGCTTCGAGCACGCGCTTGGCACCTACCATCTCGCGCGACGGACGCTGACGCTGTTCGAAGAACACGACGACTTCAGCGCGATCGGGCGCGACGAATGCATGCTCGTTCGCGTGGCGGCGCTCCTGCACGACATCGGACATTACCCGTTCTCGCATGCGCTCGAGGAGATCGGCGCGCTGCACCATGAGGAGGTTGCCCGGCCGCTCATCTGCGACGGTGAAGTCGGCGAGATTCTTCGCCGCGAGCTGGGTCCGCATGCGCCCGAGCACATCGTCGCGCTCATTCGCGGCACCAGCGCCAGCCCGTTGCAAGGGCTCATCTCCGGCTCGATCGATCTCGACAAGCTGGACTATCTGCGGCGCGACGCGTTCATGTGCGGCGTCAGTTACGGGGAGATCGACGTCGATCGGTTGATCAACGCGCTCACGCTGCTTCGCGATCCCGAAACAGACGCGCCGCAGGTGGGCATGATCGAAAAGGGACTCTCGGCGCTCGAGTCGCTGCTCTTCGCCAAGTACCAGATGTACCGCAATGTCTACTGGCACCACGCGGTGCGCAGCGCCACGGCGATGTACAAGCGGTTGGTCGCCGACGCCCTCGACGCCGGCACGCTCGACGCGCGCGCACTCGCGGCCTACACCGACGAGGGGCTGCTCCACAACCTCGGGGAGCGCGCGCCGAGTCCGTTGCTTCGATCGCTGCGCGAACGCCGCCTCTACAAGCGGGCGTTCGAGTCGCCGGCGGCGCAGCTCGACCCGGACGTTGGGGAATGGATCGCCGACGATCGATCGCTGACGATCGCCGTCGAGAATGCCCTCGCCGCCGAGCTCGGGCTGGAGCCCGGCGAGCTGTTGCTCGACTATCCGGTGAAGACGCAAATGCTCGGGCTCGATCTGCTCGTGCAGCGGCCGTACGGTGAAGTGCGCCGACTCACCGCCAGCGGATGGGAGGGCGCGATCAATCTCCCAAAGCTGTCAGAGGAGTTTTATCAGTCGGCGCGGTGGTTGCGCGTGTACACGCGCGAACGCCGGGCGATACCTCGCGACGCCGTCCTCGCACTGGTGTCGCGGTCGCCCGAAGAGATCCGGTCGGCGATGGCGAACGGCGAGAGGCTCCTCTGACTGGGACGGCGCAAGAAAACACGAACTGCAAGGCGCTGAGCTATTCGCAGCTGCGCTAAAAGTGGTGGGCGGCACGGCGACGCGACCGTCCCGTCGCATTGCGCAGATCGAGAAATAGCTGGACGAACGACGCGCCGGCGGCGGCGCCTGCATCGTGCCCCCACGGCGTAGGCTGTAGCCTCACAACGCCGAGAGCCGACCCCAACCAAGCAAAAGGCCGTGAGCCCGACGACGCCGGGACTGTCCCGTCGCAGTACGGCTCACGGCCACCGGCTTAGCAGCCAACGGCTCTTCGCATTGCAGTTCTTAGTTTACCGTAGTTACAACTGACTACTTCTTGATGTTCGCGTCCTTCCGGTAGTAGTCTCCGAGCAGGTGCTCCGAGAAGTACTCGAACATCAGATGGTTGGTGTACGGCGCCATGTCGCCGTAGCCGTGCGGCTTGCCCGGAAGCACCATGTAGTCGAAGCGCTTGTTCGCCTTGATGAGCGCGTTCACGAGACGAATGGTGTTGGCCGGGTGCACGTTGTTGTCCATGTCGCCCGTCTCGAGCAGCAAGTTGCCTCGGAGATTCGCCGCCAGATCCACCGTGGTCGGCACATGAATCTGGAAGGTCGAGTCGGCCATCTCGTCGGGCTCGGCCGCTCCGCCGTCGTTCGCCGCCGCCTTTTTGGACTTGTCGTCCTTCTTGGCGATGACCTTGAGTCCGTGGTACTGCTCGCTCCAGTTCTGGTTGTAGATGTTGTTGTCGTGGTTGCCCGATTCGCTCACGCCGACTTTAAAGAACTCATTGTACGGCGGGAGGAGCATGGCCGCCGCGGTGAGGAAGCCTCCGCCCGAGTGTCCGTAGATGCCGACGCGATCGATGTCGATCCACTTGTGGCGCGCCGCGAGCTGTTCGATGCCGGCTTTCTTATCGGCGAGCGCGTAATCCCGCAAATTGAAGTAGCCGTAGCCCTGATATTCCTGCGATCGCTGCGGGCTACCGCCGCGATTGCCGAGCTGAATGACGATGAAGCCCAGCTGCGCCAACTGTTGGGGCACGGCGGACGGCGCGAAGTTGTACGTCACGCCTTCGGTCTGCGGACCGGGATACACGTGGGCAATGATCGGGTATTTCTTGGTCGAGTCGAAATCGAACGGCTTCCACAGGTTGCCGTAGATGTCCGTGACGCCGTCGGCCGCCTTGGTGGTGAACGTTTCGGCCGGTTTCCATCCCAGTTCCTTGAGACGCGACACGTCCATCGTCTCGAGATCCATCACGATTTTGCCGGTGGCGTCGCGGAGCACGGCCTTGGGAACGAGGTCGGTCCGTGAATAATTGTCGACGATCCACTTTTTGTTCGGCGCAACACGCGCGTCGTGCGTCGCGTTGCCGGCGTCGAGCAACGCGAGCCCGGTGCCGTCGAGACCCACGCGATACAGGTGCGAATAGTACGGATTCTCAGTCGGCTCGCGACCGACCGCGCTGAAGTACAGCACGCCCTTCACCGAATCCACGTCCGCGATGCGCTCGGCGCGCCAGGCGCCGGCGGTCAACGCGCGCTTGAGATGGCCGCTGTTGTCATACAGGTAGTAGTGGCCCCAGCCCGTGCGCTCCGACCACCAGATCATGTCGCCGCCCTTCTTCACATAGCGGATGTTCTGCCGTTCGCTCGAGTTGTTCTCGATGTTTTCCATCAAGATCGACGTGGTGGCCTTGCTCGGAATATCCACCTCGATCAGCTCGAAGTGTCGTTGCGTGCGGTCGCGCCGAACCATGCGCAGCTTGGACGAGGTTCCGTTCCAGTGGATGTCGTACAGCCGCTGGTCCTTCCAGCGCCTGGCGTTGATCGGCGTGAGCTTCGTGTCGCCGACGTTGAAGACGTACAGCTCTTCCTGCCCGACATTTTCCTCGCCCGGCATGGCGTACGTGTACGACATCAGCGTGGGACGCGGGTTGGCGAGGTTGTTCACCAAATACAGCTCGCCGACCTTGCGACTGTCCATGCGCGTGATGGAGAACGCCTTCGAGTCAGGCGACCACGTCACGTTGGCGCGAACGCGCGGATCACGGCTGTTGCCGCCACCGCCAACGCCGCCGCCGCCGCCCTGGTCGTCCTGCTGCTGCTGTTGGTTGTTCAGCTCCTGCTGCTGCTGGTCCTGGATCGTGTCGCGCGCGCCAAAGCTGTAATTCTTCACGCCATCCTTGGTGAGCTGGACGGTGTCTTTGGTCGCGACCTTCACGAGGAAGAGATTGTGCTCGCGCGCAAAGGCGAACATGCTGCTGTCCGGCGAGTAGTTCCGGAAGTCGCCACCGCGGCCGCCGCCCAATCCACCACCGCCGCCACCGCCGCCCGCCCGACCACCGCCGGCGTTGCCGCCACAGGTGTTCACCGTATCGGGCGGAGCCGCGGGCGGTCCGTCAGTCACGCCGCCGCCATTGCCGCGACCACCACGACCACCGCGTCCCGCGCCGCCGGCCGGAGCCGCCGGTCCGAGGCGCTTGAGCATCTCGCTCGTGACGTCCCACTCCCACTTGGAGCTGTCCGCCGTGAACGTGAACGTCTTGCGATCCTTGGAGAACGTGATCGACGTGAACGGCAGATTCTGCGCGTCGTGCGCGTGATGACTGAGATCAGAGAGCTGCGACGCCATCTTCACCTGATCGAACAGCGGCTTCTTGGTCTTCGTCGTCGGAACGACGAGGAAGAAGGTCGAGCCGCTGTGATCCTTCCAGTCGTAGCAGAGCGAGTCACTCTGGCCGAGCCAGTGCGGATTGACGGAATTGGTGTAGAGGCGCGAGCGCAGGTTCGCCGCCGAAAAATTGTCGGCGAGCTCCCAGTTGGCCTTGTTGGAGTGATCCTGTGCGCCGCCCGAAGGCGCGACCAAGGTGAACAGTCCAGCGGCGACGACAAGCGCGCGGCCGGCGGAAAACGTAGTACGCATGGGCAAACTCTCCCGGCAAGGAGGAGTGTGTGTGGAAGCGAACGGTTCGTGAGTGATCCGCACCGACAGGAGATTTGCAGCAGGGCGCGACGGTACGGAAGTCCCTGAATGAGTACGCAGGAGAAGAGCGGCCGTTGGGAATTCCCAACGGCCGCTCCAGGCAGATCTTTGTGCGTGCGCGCCCCGGCGCCCTTGGGCAGCTATCGGGCGGGAGGCATCTCCTGCGTGCGCGCGGTGCTCGAGCCGTCATCGTCCGGGGCCACCTGCACCACAATGGCGGTGATGTTGTCGAGTCCTCCCCGACCGTTGGCTTCCGAAATCAATGCATGGACCTTTCGGTCAGGCTCGGCGCGCGACATGAGCAGCATCTGCAGCCGGCGGTCGTCTACCATTCCGGTCAGGCCATCGCTGGCCACGAGGAACAGATCCCCGACCTTCACGTCCCCTTCGTAGATGTCGGGGATGACGTCGGGGCTGGCTCCGACGCATCGAGTGATCACGTTGCTGTACGGGTGGTACCGCGCCTGCTCCGGCGTCAAAAAGCCGGCGTCCACCTGCTCCTGCACGTACGAGTGATCCTTGGTGATCTGCTGGAGCGCGCCGTCGCGGAGGAGATACACACGCGAGTCGCCCACCTGCCCGATCATGTACTTGTGCGTCGAGAGCAGCAGGACCGACGCGGTCGTGCCCATGCCCTGTTTGTCGACCTCGGTGATCGTTCGGTCGTGGATGTTCCTGTTCGCCTTTCGAAGCGCTTCGGAAACGCGGTCGGCCGTGGCGCGATCATCGAGATCCTTGACGCCGGACAGTTCGAGCTCGATGACCTGCACGGCCATCTCGCTCGCGACTTCGCCGGCCGCGTGACCGCCCATGCCGTCGGCAACGATGAAGAGCCCGCGGTCGCCAGCCGGCGGAGCGTTCACCGCGAAGTTGTCTTCGTTCCCGGACCTGATCATGCCGACATCGGTCCGAGCGGCGTGAAGCAGACGCACCATTAGCGATTCAGCAAGAAGAAAGCGGCAACCGCCACGATGGCGAACACCACGACGCCCACGACCCACACCCATCCCGGAACGCCTCGTTTCCGATTCGGCGACGGCTCGCGAGGCAACGCCGACGTGCGTGCCAGCGGAAGAGCCGCCGCAATCGCAACGGTCGGAGTAAGCTTCGGGCGATTGAATTGTGCGATCGCTCGCGTTCCTTTACTAGTATCGGCAGCTGAGTCACGGATGCGAAAGATGGTCTTGACCCCGCCAAAGCGTAGGTCCGTCGGCCCATCGAGCCGTCGTTCGCCGGTTACTCGCTGCCCGCCCACGTACGTCCCGTTCGTCGAGCCGACATCGACGACGTACCAGCCGTCGTCGCGGTGCTGGAGCTTGGCATGCGTGTCGGACACGCTGTCGTCATTGATTGAAATGTCGTTGTGCGCACCGCGCCCAACATGCGCCAGCGGAACACGAAGCTCGTACTGGGTGCCCTTGGTCGGGCCTTCGTTGGTGACCTCGAGAACCCCGAGGACTGGACGACTGTCGGCCGGTGTACTCACGACGGCGGCAGCAACAGCAGCCGCGGCAACTGTGGCCGGCGATGCCTGAACCGGTACCGGAGCGGGTCGAGAAACGGACGGCGCGGCGATCGGCTTGGGCTCGGGCGCTCGGGCGACCGACGCCGTGGCGGCCAGGTCCGCGTAAAACCGAAACTCCTCCGTACCAATTCGGATCACGTCGGCGCGGGACAGCAGCTGCGCGGTCTGAATGCGCGACCCATTGACCAAAACGCCATTGGCGCTCAAGTCGCGGATCTCATAGCCCTTTTCGACCGGGATCAGTTCGGCGTGATTTCGCGAGACTTCGTTCAGCGCGATCACGACCGTGCAGGTCGCGTCGCGACCGATCGAGATTCCAGTCGCCGGGACCGCGTACTCCTTTCCGTCAACGAGCGACACGAGACGTCCACCCGTTGCCGCGGTGGCGCGCGCCGGCCCGCCCCGCTTCTGCGCCAGGTCGGCGATGTCGGACGCGGACACGTATGATGTGGCGCCGACCTTGGTGTCGTCGGAAAAAATCACTTCTTTCCCGCCGATCTCGACCTTGTCGCCGTGAATGAGCGGGGTCGGATCAACCAGATTCACGCCGTTCACGCGAACCGCGACGTCGTATCCGTTTCGCCGAATGACGGCTTGCTGATTGCCCGCGAGATCGACGATCGCCTGGACGCCGAGTGCCGCATCGTCACCAATGTGAACATCAGCGTCGACGCCGCTGCCCAGCCGATTCGGGCCTGGGCGCAACGTATACTGCTGATCGTTGACCTTGATGACCGGCATGTCGATGCGCGTGGGCGCGACGATCCGAACTCGGGGAACGCGGCGCAATCGATGCCTCTCGCCGCCGGGGAACGGGGTTACTCCGGCAGAAACTACCCCATCGCCCCTCCGGCTGGCAAGCGTCATACGGGCGCCTCGAGCGCGTCGCGCGCGACGCCGGCCTGCAGTCGATACAGTCGATCGTACAGCCCACGCTTCCCCAGCAACTCGCGGTGAGTTCCGCGCTCGCGCACCTGTCCGTGGTGCAGCACGAGGATCTCGTCCGAGTCGACAATTGTACTCAATCGGTGGGCGACCGCGATCGTCGTTCGCCCGTGCATCAACACGCCAAGCGCGCGCTGGATGTCGGCCTCGATCTCGCTATCGACGGCACTCGTTGCCTCGTCGAGCACGAGCAGCGCGGGATCGGCCGCGATCGCCCGCGCGAACGAGAGCAGTTGGCGCTCGCCGACGCTGATCGAGGCACCGCGCTCGCCCAGCACCTGCTCGTAGCCGTGCGGCAGCCGGTTGACCACGCGATCCGCGCCGACGCGGGCCGCCGCAGTCGCGACGTCCGCTTCGGAGATCGGATTCGACAACCGAATGTTGGTCAATACGTCGCCCGCGAAAAGGAAAATGTCCTGTTGGACGTACCCGATCAGTGCTCGGAGCTCCGACAGCGGCAACTCGCGCACGTCGGCACCATCGATGAGTATGCGCCCTCTCTGCGGGTCGTAAAAGCGGAGCAAGAGATTGATGATGGTCGTCTTTCCTGCCCCCGTGTGGCCGACCAGTGCGAGCGTCCGCCCTGGCTCGACTTTAAAGCTTACTCCCTTGAGCACCCACTCCGGCGACGCAGGCGGGCCGCCCTCGCGGGCGACGTGGCCGAGATCGTATGCGAACCAGACATCCTGAAACTCGACGGTCACTCCCTGCCGACGGCGAACGGATTGACCGGCACCCAAGCGCTCTCCCCCATCGATCTCGTTCGCCGGTGACGGAACGGAAACCGCGCCGCTGTCCGCTTCGGAAGTATCCAACAAACGAAAGACGCGCTCAGACGCGGCCATGGCCTGTTGCAAGGTGTTGAACTTGTCCGAGAGGTCCTGCAACGGCTGGAAGAAGCGACGCACCAATTGGAGAAACGCCGCAACCGTGCCGACGGTGAGGGATCCGATCTCCACGCGATGCGCGCCCGCGACGATCAAGCTCGCCAGCGCGATCGACGTCAGCACTTCGATCGCCGGGAAATACAGCGCGTAGTACGTGATCGAATCGAGGTTGGCCTGGAGATGTCCACGATTGAGCTCGTCGAATCGTTGCGCCTCGGTGTGCTCGCGGCCGAACAGCTGCACCACGCGCATGCCCGTGATGCGCTCCTGCAGATACGCGTTGATACGCGCGAGTCGTGTGCGGACATCGCGGTACGAGTCACGCACCTTCGCCCGAAACAGGTGCGACACCCAATACACGAACGGGATGACGCCAAACGACGCGAGCGCGAGTCGCCAATCAATGACGAGCATGAGCGCGCTGATCGCCAACAGCGTAAACAAATCACCCAGTCCCGCCACGACGCCGGCGGTGAACAGCTCATTCAACGACTCGACGTCCGACGTCACGCGTGTGACCAACCGGCCGACCGGGTTTCGATCGAAGAAGACGACCGGCAGCCGCTGCACATGGCCGAAAATGTCGCGCCGCAGATCGCGCATCACGCGCTGCCCGAGGAGGCCGGTCAACATCGTCTCGCCGTACTGACAAGCGAACGCAACAATGAGCGAGCCGGCGAACAAGAGCGCCGAGCGCACGACGAGTCCCATGTCGCCGGCGGGGAGCGCGACATCGATGACCCGCTGCGTCATGAGTGGACCGACGAGTTGGCTCAATCCGTCGAGCATGAGACAGCCGACGGCCGCCGCTACGACCCAGCGGTACGGCCGCACGTACACGGACAGCCGTCGCATGAGGCGCGCATCGTAAGCCTTGCCAACGACGTCGTCTTCCTGAAAGGACATGCCGGAAACTATCGACGTGACACAGTCGCCAGTCGGCGGTTGAAGCCGCCTCTGGTACATCCGTTGCGTTAGAAGCCGCCGACGCCGGTCCAAGGTGACAGGCGTCAAGTGACGTCCGTCCTCATTTATGCGGAGGCTAAGGCTATGGGTATCATCGCGTGGATCGTGCTCGGCCTGATCGCGGGAGCGGTCGCCAAGGCCATCATGCCCGGCAATGATCCGGGTGGAATCGTCGTGACGGCTCTCATCGGAATCGTCGGGGCATTCCTTGGCGGATTCATTGGCGGCGCCATTACCGGCACGGGACTGAATGGATTTTCGCTGTGGAGCATTCTGCTCGCCATCGTCGGGTCGCTCGTGCTGCTGTGGTTGTATCGCGTGTCCATGCGCGGTCGTGGGACGACGCTTCCATAGATTTCCAGTGCGATCGGAGAGCGTGGCGGGCGCGGCCGACTTGGGTCGCGTCCGCTGCTGCTTTGAGCGGTGAGTTCCGCGAAAGCCTGAGCACAGAAACGGCCGGACGCAACGCGGACGCGGAACGGGGACGGCAAGATCTGCAATAGGTGCGCGACTACGGCGCTGGACTTCGCCTGAAACCTGAAACGAGATTTTTCCGTCCCTGGCCTTCAATCGCCCTCGCCTCAATCCTTCGCGCATGCCGCTCTGGCTTTATTGGATTTTGCTCGGTCTCATCGCCGGGTCGCTCGCGAAGTTCATCATGCCAGGGCGCGATCCCGCGGGCTGCATTTTCACGGTCGTCCTCGGCATTGTTGGGTCGTTGTTGGGTGGACTCATTTCAGCGAAGCTTGGGTGGGGGGCCGTGGACCAGGGCGAGCTCGACTTCCGCTCGATCGGGCTCGCGACCCTCGGTGCGATGATTCTGCTCGCGATCGGCCGGTTCGCTCGGCGCAAACGCTGAGCGAGGGGTAGAAGGGCCGACCCTTCCGTTTTTGTTCGGGCGCGCGCGCGGCTATTTTTCAGAGGTGAAGAGCGCCATTATCGTCCGCGGAGCCCGGCAGCACAATCTCAAGGGGTTTGACCTCGAGATCCCGCGTCGCGCGTTCACAGTCATCACCGGGCCGTCGGGCTCAGGCAAGTCGTCGCTGGCGTTCGATACGATCTATGCCGAGGGGCAGCGGCGATACGTGGAATCGTTGTCGGCGTACGCGCGGCAGTTCCTCGAGCGCATGGAAAAGCCCGACGTCGACTCCATCGAGGGGCTGTCCCCGGCGGTCGCGATCGAGCAAAAGAACCCCACCAAGACGTCGCGGTCGACTGTGGGCACGGCAACCGAGATCTACGACTATCTGCGCTTGCTGTGGGCGCGCGTGGGACGCACCTATTGCGCGGTCTGCGGCCGCGAAGTTCGCCCCGATACAGTGCAGTCCGCGTCGGACGCAGTGCTGGCGCTCCCACCCGGTACGCGGTTCTTCGTCAGCTTTCCCCTGCACTTCTCGCCCGAGGTGACGCACGAGGTCGTCGTGGAGAATCTGCGCGCGCAGGGATTCGTGCGCGTGAGCATTGACGGCATCATCAAACATCTCGACGATCTGCTCACCGAGGCGATCGACATCACCTTCGCGAAGCAGGTGCTCGTGGTGGTGGACCGCCTGGTCGCGGGCGACGAGGCACGCGGGCGGCTCGCCGACGCGGTGGGGACCGCGTTCCGTGAGGGCGACGGCGACTGCGTCATTCTTTTTCCCGAGGCTGTTCGGACGCCGTTCGTCCCCACTCCCACGACGCACATTCGATTCACCGAGCGGTACGAATGCGCGAACGATGGAACGCGCGCGCCATCGCCGACACCGCAACTGTTCTCATTCAACAGTCCGCGCGGCGCCTGCAAGCGATGCAACGGATTCGGCGCCACGCTCGAGTATGATGAAAGTCTCATTGTTCCGTATCCCACACGTACTCTGCGCGACGGCGCGATCGACCCGTGGACCAAACCGCGTTACGAGAACAAACGCCGGGCGCTCGCCGAGTTTGCAAAGCGCGAAGGGATCGCGATGGACACGCCGTGGAAGAAGCTGCCGGCCTCCGCGCGGCAGAAGCTGCTCCACGCCAAGGGCCGCGGCTACAAGGGAATTTTTCCCTTCCTCGTGGACCTCGAGGACAAGAAGTACAAGCAGTACATCCGAGTGTTCTTGCGGCAGTATCAGATTGCGCAGGAATGTCCCGACTGTCACGGTGCCAAGTTGCAGGCCGAGGCGCTGCAGGTGCGCGTGGGCGGTCACTCGATCGCGGCAGTCAGCGAGCTACCGGTGGACCGGTTGCTTGCCTGGTTGCAGACGCTCGAGCTGACGGCGTTCGACCGGCAGGTTGCCGCGCACATTCTCAAAGAGGCGCGCGATCGCGTTCAATTCCTGTGTGACGTCGGGCTGAACTATCTCACCATGCACCGCGGCACGCGCACGCTGTCGGGCGGCGAAGCGCAGCGCATCGGTTTGGCGAACTCGCTCGGGTCGCAACTGGTGGACACACTCTACGTGCTCGACGAGCCGTCGATCGGCCTGCACTCGCGCGATATGGATCGCCTGCTTCGGTTGCTCCATCGTCTGCGCGACGCGGGAAACACGGTGCTCGTGGTGGAGCACGACGTGGAGGCGATTCGGGCCGCCGACTACATGGTGGAGCTTGGACCGGGCAGTGGCGAAAAGGGCGGACACCTGGTGTTCACGGGACCAGTGAGTCGCATTGCCGAGAGCCCGCTCACGGGCGCGTACCTGACCGGCGCGAAAGAGATTCCGGTGCCGGCCACGCGCCGGCGACTCGGACCGCGATGGATCACGCTCACGGGAGCACGCCAGCACAACCTCAAGGGCGTGGACATCAAGATCCCGCTCGGCGCGGTCACGGCGGTCACAGGAGTTTCCGGATCTGGAAAGAGTACTCTCATACATGATGTGTTGTTGCGGGCGCTGGAGACGCGCATCCACGGCGAGCACAGCGCCAAGCAATATCTCGGCGAGCAGGTCGGCGCGTTCGACGCCATCACCGGCGTCGAGGCGATCGACGACGTCGTGAGCATTGACCAGAGTCCGATCGGCAAGTCGCCCAGATCGAACCCGGTGACGTACGTGAAGGCGTTCGACGATATCCGTCGCATCTTCGCCGACGCGCCGCTGTCGCGCGACCGGAAGTACACGGCGGGCACGTTCAGCTTCAACGTCGCGGGCGGCCGCTGCGAAGCGTGTGAAGGCGCCGGTTATCTCGAGGTCGAGATGGTGTTCATGGCCGATGTCTTCGTTCCGTGCGACGACTGCGGCGGAAAGCGATTCAAGCCCGCTGTGCTCGACGTGCGCGTGAACGGCAAGAACGTCTATGACGTGCTGCAGATGACCGTGGACGAGGCCATTCGGTTTTTTCCGCGCGAGGAGAAGCTTGGCCAGGCACTGTGGCAGCTCACGCAAGTTGGTCTCGGCTATCTTCGCCTGGGTCAGCCGGCGACGACGCTGTCCGGCGGCGAGGCGCAGCGCCTCAAAGTGGCGCGCGAGCTCGCGCTGGCAACGAAGAAGACCGGCAAGAAGCTCTATGTGATGGACGAGCCGACGACGGGACTCCACCTCGACGACATTCGCAAGCTTGCACAGGTGTTCGATCGGCTGGTTGACGCCGGACATACGCTGATCCTGATCGAGCACAACATGGACGTGATCAAGCTTGCCGACTGGGTGATTGATCTTGGGCCGGAGGCTGGCGATCGCGGAGGCGAGGTCATCGCGACGGGCCGGCCCGAGGAGGTGGCTCGTGTGGCGTCGTCGTACACCGGGCAATGGTTGCGCGGGGTGCTGCCTGGGTTCGCTGAGTACGACCAGCACCGGCCGCGACCAGCGAGAGCCCGCGAGCTGGTACCGCAAGCAGTTTAACCAGCGACTCGACAAGTGGTTAAGTCGATGACTGTGCTGAGCTTGGGCTGTTTTCGCCCGTTGTTGACTTAGACCCATTCGTCGCTATTTTCATGAGTCTGTTCCCGATCCCCGATAGCTCAGTTGGTAGAGCGCTCGACTGTTAATCGAGTGGTCGTAGGTTCGAGTCCTACTCGGGGAGCCTTGGAAAAGCCGCTGTTCGTCAGCACGCACGCTGCGTCGCTGCTGAAGAGCGGCTTTTTCGTTGCCGGCACGCTCGGTTTCAGGCCGCAGGTCTGAGGATAGGAATGGAAACCGCGTGGGAGCGGTCAGTGCGGGGTGATCACCGGCGAGCGCGGCGCGGTGCCATCGGTCAGCGCCGGCATACGCTCGGCGAGGACCTTGGTGAGAAAGCGCTGGCCCTCCCCCACGCGCTCCATTTCGATGGCGATCGCCTCGACGGCCTGCTCCAGACGGGCTAGCCGGTCGTCCACGGATGAGCTTTGCGCCGCGGCGGCCGGCTGCGCGAGCGCCGCCATCTTTTCCGTATGCTTGAACGACATCCGGGCGAGCAAGACCACGGCGGGGATCCCGAAGACTGCGGGTATGATGATGATTTCGGGGGAGACCACGTGGAGCTCCTTGGGATCGCTGTCATTGGCGTGCGGCGCACTCGAGCGCGTTGGCGTATTTGAAACTGACGTACGGTGTTGCGCGTCGAAAGGTGTCGGCGGCCAGCGGATCGATTCTCCGCTAGCTTTGGAGGAACACATTCACGAGAGGATGATGACGTTGCTGTACCGAAGGTCCGCCCTGCTTTTCGTCGCATGCATCACCGCGTGCAGTGCCAAGCCCACCGCCAAAGCAGCTCCACCTGACACCGTCCGGGCCGCGAGCGGCGACGTCGCGCCACCGGTGATAGCAATGCCCTCCACGCCAGTGCAGACCGGTGCTCCGGCGCACGCGTCGAGCGACTCGACTCACCCGCGCCTGCTGCCGGGACGCAATTCACACGATAACGAGTCCTATGGCGTGGCCATTCGCGCCGGCGTGAAAGCGATGGCGAAATGGCCTGCCGGGCCCACACCGGTCGCGGGCGCGTTGCTGCCGGCCAAGCGCATCGTCGCGTTCTACGGCAACCCGCTCGTGAAAAAGATGGGCGTGCTCGGCGAGTATCCTGTCGACGACATGTTGAGCAAGCTGGACCAGACTGTGGCTCTCTGGCAGAAGGCGGATCCGTCAACGCCCGTGCAGCCGGCGCTCCATTTGATCGCGGTCGTGGCGCAGGGCGCACCCGGACGAGACGGCATGTATCGGTCGCGGATGGATACGGCGCTGATCGAGAAAGTCTATCGCTGGGCACAGCGAAAGAACGCGTTGCTCTTTCTCGACATTCAAGTTGGCCACAGCACGCTGCAGCAGGAAATTCCGCGCCTCGTGCCCTTTCTCAAACGACCCAATGTGCACCTCGGCGTCGACGCCGAGTTTTCCATGCACTACGGGAGCGAGGGCGTTGTGCCGAGCAAGAAGGTGGGGCAGTTTGACGCGGTCGACGTGAACTACGCGGCGCGCACGCTGGCGCAGATCGTCGACGAGAATCACCTGCCGCCGAAAGTCCTCGTCGTGCACCGGTGGACGAAGAAAATGATTTCCAACGCTCCGGAGATCAAACTCGATCCGCGCGTGCAGATCGTGATGGACATGGACGGCTGGGGCCCGCCCTGGCTCAAGTTCGATTCATACCGGTACTTCGAGGTTGTTGAACCGGTGCAGTTCACCGGCTTCAAGATCTTCTTTCATCACGACGCGCGAAGCGGCAGTGAAGTGCTCACGCCCGGCGAAGTTCTTCAGCTGCGTCCGCGCCCGATGTACATCCAGTACCAGTGAACGTTCGCGCCATTGTCTGTGCGTTGTTGACGGCCGCTCCAATTGGAGCGGCCGTTGCGCAGTCGCCGGTGCCTGCGCCGCGACCGCACACGTTGACGCTCCGCATCGACAACGACGCGTTCGACTTCTGGATGCAGCCGTACAATCGTCCCGATGAGGAATACACGAGCGGCGTCCACATCACGTACGACGGCGGTGACGCGCCG
Source organism: bacterium (assembly GCA_040002475.1). Lineage (GTDB taxonomy): Bacteria > Gemmatimonadota > Gemmatimonadetes > Gemmatimonadales > Gemmatimonadaceae > JAQBQB01. The sequence continues at coordinate 57,567 of JBDUEJ010000008.1, forward strand.
TGGTGGTCGCGCGCCCTCCTGCGCGGCGATCTCGCGTGCACGACTGTTTCGCGCGAGTGTCGTATGGGGCGTTTGGAGTTGGGGCAGGACATCTATACGCCGCTCGTGAGCTCGGACAATCTCCGCGCCGTCGACGGGTCGCGTCCCAATGCCGGCTGGCTCTATCTCGCCGAATCGGCGCGGCGCTTGCACGACCGCCATTCCGACGAGCTGACGTTGACGCTCGGCGTCACGGGCCCTCCGTCGCTCGCGCGAACGACGCAGACCCTCGCGCATCGTCTCGCGCCGGAGTTCAACCGGCCGACGGACTGGAGCCGGCAAATCCGATTCGAGCCCGGCGTGATCGCCCGCTACGAGCGACGCGAACGCATTGGGTCGGCAAGCGCCGGGCCGTTCGCGATGGACATCGTGCCCAGAGTGGCCGCAGCGGTCGGCAACGTGTCGACCGCCGCGGAGCTCGGGCTTCAGACACGCCTAGGCTGGCATCTCGCGCATCCCTGGCTCCCGAGTTCCGACGCGGCGGAATTCGCGATCGTCGCCGGCGTGTCCGGTCGCGCGGTGGCGCGCGATCTGTTTCTTGACGGAAGCACTGGCGGACAGTCGCCGGACCCGGGTCACGAGGCGTTCGTTGGCGCGGGTGAATTGGGGGTCGAGCTTCGGTTCCATTGGCTCAACCTGTCGTATCGCGCGGTGAGCGAGACGCGCGCCTATGCCGGCGGGCCAAAATGGCACCCGTGGGCGTCGATGGTCGGCGGGGTGACGTTCGACCGATAGCGGCGGGCGGCGCTTGCGCGCGTAGCATTGCGGTCCGCGAGGAGGTCCGCGAGTAGAAGCCGCAACGATCCGAAGCGGATTTACGCGGCGCGGGCGGATTCTCGCCGGCTCGATGCATTAACGAACCATCGACGAGCAGGACGGTGCTGGACGATCCGTCGGCCGGAGGTGATGTTAGCCCGATGCGTAATCACACTCTCAATCTTTCTCGCGCGCTGCGCATCGCGTCGGTCGCGACGACCCTTTTCGCCACGGCCGCGAGCGCCCAGACCAAGGCGCTTCGATTCGCGTTGGTGGTCGAGGGCACGGGGCGCATCGTACTGAACGGCGTCATCATCGTCGACGGCGACAAGATCACGCGCATTGCAGGTCCGCGCGACGCACTCCCGGCAAACGCCCAGGTCATCGATCTCTCGCGCTACGCGGCGATTCCGGGACTGATCGATCTGCACACGCACATGACCTACTACTGGGATTCGACCTCGGGCACCGACCCGTGGCGACAGCCACAGCGCACGCCGGAGCAGACGGTCCAACTTGCGCGGGCGAATCTCACCAAAACGCTCGAGACAGGAGTGACGACGGTCCGCGACCTCGGCGCGTCGAACTACACCGACATTGCGCTCCGCGATTCCATCAACAAAGGCGGCTGGACGGGACCGCGCATGTTCGTGGCCGGATACGGACTCCAACGCGCGCGTCCTCCGTTTCGCCCCAATACCGACACCACGCACACGCTGCGCGGACGCGTCTACAATATCTCGCAGATCCCGGAAGCGGTGAAGCAACAGGTCGACGCCGGCGTGGATTACATCAAGATGTATGGATCGACCGGCAGCGGCGCGGACGTCACGGGCAACGAGACGTTCAGCGCCGACGAGATGAAGGCCGCCGTCGACGCCGCACGAAAGTACGGCAAGCACATCGCGATTCATTCGTACGGGCCGGAGGGCGGTCGCGACGTCGTGAAGGCCGGAGCCACGTCGCTCGAGCACGCGATCGATCTCGACGACGCGACCCTCGCCGACATGGTGAAACGCAACGTTTACTACGTGCCGACGATTGATCACAACCGCTACTACGCGCAGTATCACACCGAGTACAAGTACACGCCCGAGCAGGTCGCCGCGCTCGATTCTTTTCGACTGCGGAATTTCGAAACGGCCAAGCGCGCGTTCAAAGCGGGCGTCAAGCTCGGCATGGGCTCGGACGCCGTGCACATCATGTTCGGCCAAAACACGCGCGAGCTCGGCTGGTTCGTGAAGCTCGGCATGACCCCGCAGCAGGCGCTAGCCACGGCGACGACAACCGCCGCCGAAGTCCTGGGCATGGAGAAGAGCCTGGGCCGTATCGCACCGGGCTACTTCGCCGACATCGTCGCCGTCGACGGGAACCCGGTGACGGACATCAACGCGGTGCTCGACCACGTGAAATGGGTGATGAAGGGCGGCGCGGTGGTGGTGGACAAGCGATAGCCATTGAGCATCAGCCAATGCAACGGCGGCTGTCGTCACGCGCCGCCGTTGCCACAACATGCTGACTCAGGCTGACTACCGAATCGGCACCGACACCGCACGGCACGCCGAGCGTTGGTGTCCACTCGGTCCAGCCCCGGTCCCGCGTGGGTTCGGTGATCTGCACGTGGTTCGCGTGTTGGAGGCGATAGTTGATCGAGTAGACGCTCAGACCGAGTTGGAATTCGCCGAAATTGAGCCTGCCTCGCGGTCGCAACGCGGAGGCGCAACTTCTATATTTCCGCTCCCGCTCCCCCCGCTCCTCACGCGCGTACGCTCCCCAGGCAGGCAATGGAACACGACACCGCACTACCGTCCAACTCACGCCCATGGGTTGGGGTGATCATGGGAAGCGAATCGGATCTGAACTATCTGCAGCCCGCAATCGATCTCCTTGCGTCGCTCGGCGTTCCCTACGAGGCGAAGATCGTCTCGGCGCACCGAACGCCCGACTGGATGTTCGAGTATGCGTCCACCGCGGAGAGCCGCGGCCTCGAGGTCATCATCGCTGCTGCCGGGGGAGCTGCCCATCTGCCGGGCATGGTCGCCGCCAAAACAATGGTCCCGGTCCTCGGCGTCCCCGTGCCCGCGACACTGCTCAACGGACTCGATTCCCTGCTCTCGATCGTGCAGATGCCCAAAGGAGTTCCGGTGGGGACGTTGGCGATCGGTGAGCCGGGAGCGCTCAACGCGGCATTGTTGGCGACAGCGATTGTGTCCAATCAACGACCCGACTTGCGTGAACGACTTCGCGAGTGGCGGCAGCGGCGTACCGATGAGGTGATGGCCAACAGACACATCGCTCCTCGGAGCTGATGTCGATCATCGCGCCCGGCTCGACGATCGGGATTCTCGGCGGCGGGCAGCTCGGACGAATGACGGCGATGGCGGCGCGCACGATGGGGTATCGCGTCCACGTGCTCGACCCCGACGCAGAGTGTGCGGCAAGCTCCGTGGCCGACCGTGTGGTGGCCGCCGCGTTCGACGACACCGACGCCGCAGCGGATCTCGCGAAGCATTGCGCCGTCGTCACGCTCGAGATCGAGCAGATCGGCGTGGAGGCGCTGGCGGCCGCCATGCGACACGCACCCGTGCGACCCGGACCGGCAGTGCTCGCCGTTATTCAAGATCGCTCAAAGCAGAAACAGTGGTTGGCGAAAGGCGGCTTTCCCGTGGGGCCATACCGCGACGTCACCACGGCGGGCGAGCTCGCCGCCGCCGCGCGCGAGCTCGGGAGTGCAACGGGCGGACTATTCGTGAAAGCCACGCGCGGCGGGTACGACGGCCGCAGTCAGGCCCGCATGGCCGGCGCCGGCGAGGCCGACGCGACGTGGGCCTCGCTCGGCGGACGGCCCGCGGTCGCGGAACAAGGGCTCGACCTCGAGTCCGAGATCTCCGTCATGGTCGCGCGACGACCGAGCGGCGAGATACGCGTCTATCCGCCGTCGCTCAATTTTCACGAACGACAGACATTGGCTTGGTCGGTCACGCCCGCGCCGCTCGACGACGCCGTCAGAACGCGCGCCGAAGCCATCGCGCGCGGCATTGCCGAGGCGTTTGCGCTCGAGGGTATTCTCGCCGTCGAACTGTTTGTGCTTCGCGACGGACGGTTGCTCGTAAACGAGCTCGCGCCCCGCCCGCACAATTCGTTTCATCAAACGGAAGTTGCCTGCGCGACGAGCCAGTTCGAGCAGTTGGTACGCGCCGTGTGCGACCTTCCGCTGGGCGACCCGCGGGTTCTGCGACCCGGCGCGATCTTCAACTTGTTTGGCGAGCTCTGGCGCGACGGCGAGCCACGATTCGAGTTGGCGCTCGCGCTGCGCGGCGTTCGGCTGCATCTCTACGGGAAGCGCGGAGCGCGCGCCGGGCGAAAGATGGGTCATCTATCGGCAACAGGAGAGACGGGCGAAGACGCCCTCAACCAGGTTCTCGCCGCAGCGGCCGCACTCGGCGCCGAGCAATAGCGCCGGTCCTTCGAACCCACGAGTTTTCTTTCCCCAACCCAATTCGCATATGCCAACTCGCAGTTTTCAGCTTCTGTCGATCGCGCTTTGCGCCGTCGCATGTTCACAGCCGAGTGTCCAGACAACCGCAGCGCCGGCGTCGGCGCCCTCCTCGTCTGCCCCTCCGCCGTCGGCGGCACGGCCGCCCGCCGCGATGCCGCTGTCAGGATTGACAGCGGCCGCAACGCTTCGCGACGCCGCGGGGGTGACCGTTGGAACCGCGACCTTCAAGGACACGCATACCGGAGTGCTGATCACCGGAAGCCTCTCCGGACTGGGACTCGGCGCGCATGGCATTCACATTCACGCCGTGGGGAAATGCGACGCCCCCTTCACCACCGCGGGCGGCCATTTCAATCCCGACAACAAACACCACGGCTATTTGGGCACCGATGGTCCGCATCTCGGTGATCTGCCGAACGTCGAGACCCCGGCGTCGGGACCCATGAAGTTCGAATTCCTTCTGGCCAACGTCTCGCTCAAAGGAAAGAACGCGTTGCTCGATGCCGACGGCGCGTCGATCATCGTTCATTCGGGGCGCGACGACTTCATCACGGACCCGGCCGGCAATTCCGGATCTCGCATGGCCTGCGGCGTCATCGCCGCGCATTGAACGAATGCACATTGCTGATTTCACGCTCGAACGGTACTTCGCGCGCTGGGAGTTCGCCGTTCGGTATGTGCTCTGCGCGTCCGACGCCGAGCCCTATTCGCTCACCGAGCTGCTCGCCTTGGCCGACGACGACTCGCGCGCGCGGTGGGACAACCTGCAGCTTGGTTATACGGAGTCGCTGGGCCTGACCGCGTTGCGAGAAGAGATCGCAAAGCTCTATCCAGGGCTCGACGCGAGCGACGTGCTCACGTTCGCCGGCGCGGAAGAGGGTGTGTTCCTCACGATGCATGCGTTGCTGAGCGCAGACGATCACGCTGTCGTGGTGTGGCCTGCGTACCAATCGCTCCATGAAGTCGCGCGCGGCATTGGTGCCAATGTCACGCTGGTGCCGCTGAACGCGCGCGACTGGTCGCTCGACATCGACGCCGTCGCCGCCGCCATTCGCCCGAACACAAAAGTCATCGTCATCAACTTTCCGCACAGCCCGACCGGCGCCCAACTGAGCACCGAGCAGTTTTCGCGATTGGTCGATCTCGCGGAGTTGTACGGCATCCATCTGTTTTCCGACGAGGTTTATCGTTTCCTCGAGCACGGCGCGCCACGACTGCCAACTGCCGCCGAGTCATCGGCGCGCGGGATCAGCCTCGGCGTGATGTCAAAGGCCTATGGGCTGGCCGGCGTGCGAATCGGGTGGATCGCAACGAAGGACGCGGCGCTGCTCGCGCGGGTCGCGGCGTCGAAGGACTACACGACCATCTGCAACAGCGCTCCGAGCGAGATACTCGCGCTCATCGCGCTCCGGGCGCAGGACGCGGTGGTCGCGCGAACGACGGAAATCATTCGTGACAATCTGAGCGTTCTCGACCAGTTCTTCTCCCGCAACACTGAGCGTTTTTCGTGGGTGGCGCCGCGCGCAGGGAGCGTGGGCTTCCCATTGTTCCGCGACGGCGACGTCAATGAGTTTTGCGCGCGGCTGATCGAGGGAGAAGGCGTGCTCCTGTTGCCGGCGTCACAGTTCGGCTATCCGGGGAACAACTTTCGGCTCGGATTCGGCCGGCGCGACATGACGGACGGCCTCGAGCGCCTCGAAGCGTTCGCGCGTCGCGGCTCATAGTCGGCATCGACCTTGCCAGCGAACCGGGAGGTGAGGCCCAATCGTGTGATTCGTTCCGCAAACGGACGTGCGAAGGTTCCTGCGCTCAAGGTGAAGCGCATTCCCGAGGTCGCGTTCGCGACGATCGGCGGGCTGCTCCTGGTCGCTGCGCCGCGGCGTCATCCCATTGGCACGCTGGTTCGGCTGGCGGGGCTCGTGATGCTCGGGGTCGCGGCCGCGCCCATGATGCAACGCCGTGTTCGTCGCGCGGGCATGCGGCGCCGACAGCTCGCCTTTCACGAAAGCCTCGAGATCAATCGCTCGGTCGTCGACGTATTCGCGTTCTTCAAGGACTTTGAGAATTTTCCAAAGGTGATCGGCGCGCTTCACTCGGTGACCGACTACCAAGACGGGCGCTCGCATTGGACGGCCTATTCGCCCAGTGGGCACGTCGTCGAATGGGACGCGACGGTGACGAAGTACGTGCCGAACAGCGTGATTGGTTGGGAGAGCGTCGCGCGCAGCAAAGTCGAGAGCCGCGGGATCGTTCGCTTCGTCGTGTTGTCGCCGACGCGAACGAGCGTGGCGATCGACGTCACGTACCGTCCGGCCAAGACAACGTTCGGCGACGCCCTTCGCGCTCTGACGACGCAGTCGCTGACCATTCGACTGCATCGCGACTTGGAGCACATTCGATTCTATTTGGAATCGCTTCCGCCGCGGCTCGTGGAAGGGCCCGAACCGCAGCCGGAGTCAGACGTCACCGTGGTAGCTCAGTGATTCCCAAACGCTCGCGCCGGCACAGACTGCAGGTACAGCCAGAGCGCATGTAGTTCTTCGTCGGTCATTTTTCCGACGGTCTTCCACGGCATTGGTATTTTGAGGGCGATGCCATCGGGGCGAACTCCGGTGCGCAGCGTCTTCACGAATTCGGCTTCCGTCCATTTGCCGAGGTTGCCGGATCGCGTGAGGTTGGCCGCGGGCCCCCACGACGGATCGCCGCCGGCCATCTTGCCTCCGGACAGCGCGGGACCGTGACAGCCTCGGCATCCGGAAATTTGTGAGAGATAATCCCCGTATTCCGCGGTGGGAGCGGCCGTCACCGACATCGCTTTCGACGACTCGCCGATTTTTTCGGCGGCAAGAATCGGCATGGCACCGGCCACCATCAACGCGCGCGGCAGCAGCATCAAGTTGGTCGGCGCAAGGACGTTGTTGGCCGGCGCCAGGTGGCGAACATACGAGACGACCGCCCGCGTGTCCTCGTCGGACATGTATTGAAGCTCGTCGGCCGGCATGACACGAAGCGGGCGGCCGTCGGGACCCACACCGTGTCGCAGTGCGCGCTCGATGACCTCCGGCGTGAGCAAGGCGCCGAGGCCTCCGTCGCCGGTGGTCAAGTTGGGAGCGACCAGACGCCCGAGTGGTGGAGCGTCCAGCATCACGTTGCCCTTGAGCCCCTGACCATGACAGTCCGCGCAACCGGCAATGGCGGAGGCGATGTGTTCGCCGCGCGCCAGAATCGCGCTGTCTTCCGACACCGCGATCGTCTCCGACGGAACCGAGTAGGTGCGACGAAAGCGCATCTCACTCATGCCGTAGACGGCAGACACGGCGACAACAACAAGGACGACGAGCGTCCCAATGACATATCCAAGTCGCTTCGCCCAGACACGCATTTACGGCTCCCGGTTGAACGATCAGGCACGGACAAGCAGAGGGATTTACGAAGGCCTGCCAGCGATTGCCTCGGCGGCTTGTTGGCGGCGCCCGCTGCATGGCATCAAACCATCGGCCCGGACCGACTGTCGCATTAGCGTAGGGTCCACGCTCATCAACCCGAGACCATGATTTCCAACACTACTCTACGACGTCTGGGACCGCTGCGAAAGCTGCCGCTCACCGGGGCACTCCTGGCGTTCGCCGCGTTGTCCGCGGCGCGTGGGCAAACCGACCGTCGCACGCTCTCTGGCGATCGCGTCTCGATCTACAACCTGGCGGGCAGGCTGCGCGTGCAGGCGGGCACCGGTTCGCAGGTCGCTGTCGAGGTGACGCGAGGCGGTCACGACGCCGCGCAGTTGAAAATCGCGACGGGTGAGATTCGCGGCGCGCAGTCGCTCCGCGTCGTCTACCCCTCCGATCGGATTGTATACCGAGAAATGAGCTCGCGGTCGCGGACGCAGTTGCGCGTGAACAGCGACGGCACGTTCGACGACAAGGACGGTGGCAACGACTTCTTCGGGCGCGATCGCGTCGAGCTCCGCGACTCCGGCAGTGGATTGGATGCGCACGCCGATCTCGTCGTGAGTATACCGAAGGGCCAGCGGATCACGATTCACTGGGGTGTGGGCGACGCGACGGTGAGCAACGTGGACGGCGATGTGCGCGTGAGCGTGGCGGCGGCAACCGTGCGCTCCGAGCATACGCGTGGACAGCTGCGTCTCGACACGGGCTCCGGCAACGTGGTGGTGACCGATGCACAAGGCGACGTGAGCCTCGACACCGGGTCGGGTGGCGTGACTGTCACCGCCGTCCGCGGTGAGACCCTCGAGATCGACACGGGCTCCGGCACACTGAACGCGACGGATATCGATGTGCGAACGCTCAAGGCCGACGTTGGCTCCGGCGGCATGCGGTTGAGCCGAGTGAAGGCGTCTCGCGTGAGTCTCGACGCGGGCAGCGGCGGAATGGACATCGATCTGATCGCGCCGGTCGATGATCTGAGTGTCGACGCCGGCTCCGGCGGGGTGACGATCCGACTGCCGGCATCGCAGGGCGGCGAGGTGGACATCGAGACCGGGAGCGGCGGGATTGACAGCGACTTCGCGGTACAGACGACACACATCGAGCGGAACGCGCTTCGCGGTCGGATCGGCGACGGTCGCGGTCGCATCAAGATCGAGGCCGGGTCGGGACGTGTTCGCTTGATCAAGGGGTAGTCGCGGCTGCGCCGCCAGGGGATACGATCGGCAGCGTTGAGTATTCTCATATACCCGATTCCTGTTGGCTGCCCGCGCCTAGTCGCGGTTGAGTCGCACCAGATTACGGTATTCTTGCGGTACGGCGGGCGGCTGACCCGGGATCGAGCGTGCGCGCCCGTGTCGTGTTTGCGCATCCGTTTGCGTTTATACTGACGGCGCCCGTTTTGGCGGCTCGTTCGGCCCGACGACGGGCACCGCCGGAAGTCGACGCTCTCCCCTTCTCCGCTCATCAGCGCAACGCTTGGTGAGCATCCCGGAACACATCGCGATGACTCACGAATACGATGCCGTCATCATCGGCAGCGGTCATAACGCATTGGTGTCAGCGGCCTATCTCAGCCGAGCTGGATGGAAAGTGATCGTTCTGGAAGCAAACGATCGCGCCGGTGGTCTCCTTCGCACCGAGGCCCTCACGTTGCCGGGCTTCGAGCACGACGTCTATTCCGCGGCGCATCCGCTCTTCATCACCGGACCAGCCTTCGCCGATCTGGGCAAAGAGCTGGCGGCGAACGGCCTCGAGTACGTCAATACCGATCTGCCGACGGGGGTGTCCCTCGCCGACGGCCGAACGGCGGTCTTTGCCCGCACCGTCGAGGCCAACATCGCCGAGCTCGAACGCGTGCAACCGGGAGACGGCGCGGCGTTCGCCGACATGTTGAACGACTTCAACCCATTCGTCAACGACGTGTTCAGCTTGTTCAACGCGGAGATTGCGACGGGTGAAGGCAAGGCGATCTTCGACACACTGATGGCGGATCCGCGATTCCAGGCGTTGTTGTATCAGAGTCCGCGCGTCGAGGTCGGCCGCTTCAAATCGCCCGTCACCCAGGCGATGTTGGCCCCGTGGACGCTGCATCTCGGTCGCACCATCGACGAAATCGGCGGCGGCATTTGGGTTCCGCTCGTCGTGCTCGCGTTGATGGGCGGAGGTATGCCAATCCCCGCGGGCGGCAGTCAGAAGTTGGCCGACGCGCTCGTCAAGTTGATCCAGGCGCACGGCGGCGACATTCAAACGCTGACAAAAGCAACCCAGATCGTCGTGAAGAATGGCAAGGCCGTGTCCGTGCGCACGACCAGCGGCGAGATCGGCGTCAAGCGCGCGGTCATTGCGTCGGCCAATCCGGATCAACTCTATCTTCGACTGTTGTCCGAGGCGAGCATCGACGCGCCGCTTCGCAAACAGGCAAACAACTTCCGCTACGGCCGCGGCTGTGTGCAGATCAGCCTCGCGCTGAGCGAGCCGCCGAAGTGGCCCGATGAGCGTTTTCGCACGGTTGGTCAACCGCATTTGAGCAGTGGGCTCAACAACTGCGCGATCGCCTGCGCGGAAGGGATGGCCGGCCTGCTGCCGTCCGATCCGTCATTCACGGTCGACTGTCCGTCCGATCGCGACCCGACGCGCGCTCCGAAAGGCAAAGCAGTGTTGCGCGTCCAGGTGCTCGAGGTGCCGACGAACCCGCGCGGCGACGCCGCCGGCAAGATCGCGGCGAACGGCGAGTGGACGGACGACGTGAAGGCGCAATTCGCCGATCGCATTCTCGCGATCGTGGGCGCGCACATTCCCAACATACCGAGCGCGATCATCGGCATGCACGTTGTGAGTCCGCGCGAGCTGGCCCGCTTCAGCCCCAACCAGGGTCCGGGTGATCCATACGGCGGCGCGCACGACCTGGCGCAGAGCTATGTGCTGCGGCCGTTGCCGGGACACGGATCTCACCAGTCGGTGGTGCCGAATGTGTACACGCTGGGTGCGGGCACTTGGCCGGGCCACGGCATCAACGGCGGGTCGGGCTACATCGTTGCGCAAACGTTGTTGAAATGAGGCGCTGGCCCCTCCGCGCGCCGTGATTTACGGGCGCGTATCGAGCGGCTTCGGAACGCGCTGTTCCGGATCATAGAAGAAGCGCTCCTCCGCCATGTGCTCGCCTACCCAGCGCTGGTAGGCGAGCTCCTCCATGCGCGTGACGGTGCCGTCGAGCCATTGGAACTCGAACTTCCAGCGAATGACGACGTTATCGCCGTTCACGAACACGGGGCGAACGCATTCCGACGTCACATGCTTCGCCCTGGCGAAGACGCGGTGTTCGTTCGCCACGTGCGCATCTCGGCCGACGCGCGGGACGCCCTGGTTCTCCTGCATCGAGCTGTCCACCGTATAGAACTCTTCAATCGCCTCGGCGTGCGCGTTCTGTTCGACGCGTCTGATGAATCGCTCGAGCGTTGCGGCTGATGGCATTGTGTGATTGGTCGAGTATGTGGCAAATGATCCGCAAGGTAGACGCCTTTCGCCACGCGGGCTCCAGGCACGCCCGGGAATAGTTGCACGCGCTTTTACGTCCCGCTTCCGAATTGACCCAGATACTGTCGACGAAATTCATTGTGCGCCGTGGCCATACCGGGCGGACCTAGTTCGTAGGTCGTGCCTGCGGTGCACCAGGTCACATGATCAGCAGCGGCCAGAAGCGTCGGAACCTCGTGACCGGTCACGACGACGGCGAGCCCGCGAGAAGCGAGCCCGCGAAGGACTCCAGTCATCAGCTCGGCGTCCTTTGGCGCGAGCCCGCGGAACGGCTCGTCCGCGAGTAGACAACGAGGACGACGGACAAGGATCGCCGCGATCTCGGCGCGCCGACGCTCGCCGCCAGAGAGCTGACCTGGCCGTCGATCCAGCACGGCAGCGAGACCGACCACCGCCGCCGCAGTTTCTACATCATCTCCGCTGAATTGACGACGAATCATTTCCAACTGCGCACGCACGCTGAACCCACTCGAGAAGAGATCGTGGTCCGGCAGGTAGAACAGACCACGCTCGGCAAGTGTCGGCAGTCTCGCATCCAGGTATGCCGTCTCGTCGAAATGCACGGACCCGCTGTCGGGCTGAATCCACCCGGCCGCAATCTTGAGCAACGTCGACTTGCCCGCTCCGTTTCGCCCAAAGAGAACGCGGAGCTCTCCCGGAACTGCGCGGAGCGATCCTGAGGACAGAACGCGACGACCGCGGAATGACTTGGACACGCAATCGGCCACGAGAAGCGGATTCACGATTGAAGGCCGGCAAGGAGCGATATGCTCACTTCGCCCAGCAGCGCCGGCACAACCGTAAATGCCACGCACGTGATGCGCGTGACGCCAAGATTCTCGAGAAGAGCACGCTCGTGGCGGCGCCGCATGTCGACTAAGCCGAGGGCGACCGATGCGGTCACGATCAGCATCGTGGCGCCAAACGTGAGATGAAGCGGGCTCATTCCACCAAACGCGATCGCGGCGCTGCCGAGCACACGTACGCCAAACCAAAGCCGCGCGCCTCGAGCCAGGTATGCACGCGCGATCAACGGGTTGGGTCGCATGGCTCCGGCGATTGTGGTGCGGTTGGCCCAGCCTCAGACCCCGCCCGTTGTTCGAGGGTTCCCGCTATCAGCGGGCCGCGTCACAGTACTGGACTCAGTGCATTTCCACGAGATTGCAGTCGCGCCACTCGGCAGCATTGCTTGCTCTCGCCGTGGCAGGAACTTCACGGAAGAGTACCGCATGGCCTCGACCTCGCAACGCTCCCACATCACGCGCGCGCTCGCGCACCGAAACTATCGCCTCTTTTTCGGAGGGCAGAGCGTTTCGCTCGTCGGCACGTGGATCACCCGCGTAGCAACGAGTTGGCTGGTCTACCGTCTCACGGGTTCGGCCTTCCTCCTCGGTGTAGTCGGCTTTTGGGGACAGATACCAACCCTCCTGTTCTCGCCGTTCGCCGGCGTGCTCGTCGACCGATGGGACCGTCGTCGCATTCTCGTCTGGACCCAGGCCCTCTCTGCGGTACAATCGCTCGCTCTCGCCGTGCTCGCGCTGACAGGGCTCATCACGGTGCCATGGATCGTCGTGCTCCAAATCTGTCAGGGACTCATCAACGCGTTCGACACACCGGCGCGACAATCCTTCGTCGTGCAGATGGTGGACGACCCCGCCGATCTCCCGAACGCCATCGCCCTCAACTCCACGATGGTGAACGCCAGCCGAATCATTGGACCGTCAATCGGTGGGCTGATCATCGCGGCCGTCGGCGAAGGATGGTGTTTCTTGATCGACGCCGTCTCCTACGTCGCGGTGATCTTCTCGCTGCTTGCCATGCGCGTGGCACGCGCCGAGGGCCGCGGCGGCGGCGGTGCGCTGCTCGACGATCTGCGCGCAGGCTATCGCTATGTCTCCGGCTTCGCGCCGGTGCGTTCGGCGCTCATTCTGCTCGCTCTCGTAAGCGCCATGGGCATGCCATACACCGTACTCATGCCGGTCATTGCGGCGAACGTCTTCCACGGAGGACCACACACGCTCGGATTCCTCATGACCGCCTCCGGGCTCGGCGCCGTGGTCGGGGCGCTCTACCTCGCGTCGCGCCGCAGCGTCGTCGGACTCGGCCGGGTCATGGCGCTCTCGACGACGGCATTTGGCGCAGGACTCGTAGCATTCGGGTTGACGCGCTCGCTTTGGATCGCACTCCTCATTCTTCCGCTCGTTGGCGGCGGGTTCATGGTCGAAATGGCCGCGACGAACACCATCCTTCAAACGATCACCGAAGAACATCTGCGCGGCCGAGTGATGGCGTTCTATACGATGGCCTTCTTCGGAGCGGCACCGCTCGGCAGTCTCATCGCCGGGGTCGCCGCGGCTCGCATTGGCGCGCAACAAACGATTGTCCTCGGAGGCGTCATCTGTTTGGCCGGCGCGGCGTGGTTGGCGTTGCGCTTGCCCGCGCTCGGGGATCAGTTGCGCCCGATTTACCTCGCGCGCGGGATTCTCTCCAAGGAAGAGCAGGCGAAGGTCTGAGTCGAAAGCGACAGCGTTTGGGTGAAGCGACCTGATGGCGCGTCCTCACCTCACCAACCCGACCAACCGCCGCCGCCAGAACCCGTTAAAACACAACTGGTTGACACGTTGATATATGGATGAGGTGGGGATCGAGATTGTCTGCCGCGGTCACTGATTCGGCCGCAGCTGCTCGATCACCCAGGAGAAACACATCCATGTCCGTGAGCGCACCATTTCAACCAGAGAACCTCGACTTCACATCGGCGAGCATCGGCCTCATCCAGATCTCGCGCGCACCAATCGACGCACAACTCCTCGCGCGAATTGAAGGCGGTCCGGCCTACTTCAAGCTCGACAGCGTGATTGTCTACGACGTCGTCAATCAGATCGTCGACCCCGGCGAGCTGCCTCCAGGGCACAAGGGGCCGCCGCCTAAACAAAAGATCTACACAGAAGTCGGACGCTCCAACGGCACGACGCCGCTTGCCGTCACCGCCGGACAGTTCATCGAAGTTCGCGTCACCACGCTTCCGCTCAACGGCACCGCGACGCTGGACACGATACTCGGCATGGCGGTCATCAAGGGCGACGCGTGGGATCCGATCAACGTGCCGCTCTCCCGATTTGTCGGACAGGTGGCGACGACGTTCGATGCGACGCCGCTGTACGCCACGATTGCACAAGGCGACAGCGCCGACGTGCCGTTCACTGTGACGAGCGTGCGAGGGTTCGATACCGACGCGACGTACGACATGGGACCGACACTTGGGCTGACGCTCGCGTCGCCCTCGATTCACCTTCCGGCGCGAAGCACCGCGCACGGCACCATGCGGATCCATGCCGACGCCACTGCACCGCTCGGCGACCGCGCTGTTGAGATCTACGAGTCCGCGTTCGACGGAAAGCAGCGCGACGTCATCAGCGGCCCGAACGGCTTCACGGTTCACGTATCGCGTGCGCCGGCTTCGCGTACGCCTCGCATCGCGATCCTGCGCTACCAGTGGCAAACCCCCGACGCGAAAGCGAACACGCTGCTGCCCAAGTGGGACGATTGGGTATTTCAGGATCTCTTCTCGAATGCGAATGGCTGGAGCCTTCGCGATTTCTGGAAACGGTGCACATTCGGGCTCGTCGTGCCGCAGTTCATCCTGCAGCCGTGGCGCACACTGCCGCTCACCGAGTCGGGCCAGCAGAACGACCGACAGCTGATGATCAATCTGCTCAAGGCGCAGGCGCAGACCGACGGCGTGTCGTCGACGTCATACGATCAGGTCGTTGCGTTCATTCATCCGCCGCCGTGCGGTGCCGGCGCGAGCGGCGCGGGAATCGGTCCGAAGGACGCGCTCTTCGATCAGGCGGGCGGCGTGTACTTCTATCAGCACGAGATTGGACACGTGCTCGGCTTTCAGCACGCTTGGGGACCGGCCAACCCGACCACGTACGCCTCGTACTACGACGACTATTGCGTTATGGGCTTTAGCAAAACGCAAAGCCGTGTCCTTCAGGCACCGAGCAACTATGCCGGCGTCCGTGTGACGCCGGACTTCTGGACCAGCGAGCGCCGCTTGAGCGCCGCCGCGCTCTATCGCTACGTACCCGAGTTCGCGACGCCGACCACCGTTCGGCGCGTCGTGGCCGGAGGTCGTACGACGATCGCCCTCACGGGCCTCGGCTGGGCGAGTCTCGACGACCTCGTGCTCGCCGTCGTTTCGACGTCGCGCGGCGAGATCACTGTCGAGTATCGTCCCGCCGTTGGCGACGACGGGGGCGTCACGCCGGCATTCGTGATCCATTCAATCGGGCGACGGAGCGTGACGGCCGGCGCGAGCGAAGTGCAACCTGTGTTCTACGAAGGGAAGATCGCCGCAAACGCGAGCGGCCAGTTCAGAACGCTCGAAGGCGACGTCTCCATCACGTACGACGTCGCGTCGAAGAACGGCCGGATGGCGAGCATCACGATCCAAGCGTAAACGATCCGCCGCCAACGGTCTTTACTACACAAACAATACGCTCTCGAGCGGCCGCCATCGCGGCCGCCGAGTGATCTATAAGGAGACGCTAATGGCAGTCGCTGTTTCGTACCAACCACAAATCCTGGACTTCACGACGGCGAGCATTGGGCTCGTTCAGATATCGCACGCGCCGGCAGACGCGGTGCTCGTTGCATCGATCGTCGCTGGAAACGGCGCATATAAAGTCGACAGCGTCGTTGTCTACGACGTCACGATCGAGGTCGTCGATCCCGGCGATCTGCCGCCCGGCCACAAAGGCCCGCCGCCGAAACACACCGTGTACACCGAGGTCGGCCGGTCCGACGGTAGCACGCCGTTGTTCGTCGCCGCGGGACAGTTCATCGAGGCGCGCGTGTTGTCGCTCCCGTTCAACGGCGTTCCGATCACCGACACCGTCGCAGGCCTGTTGCTCATTCAAGGCGACACGTGGAATCCGAAAAGATCAGCGCCGGAGCGAACGGCTCGTTCGTGGTTGCCGAAGGCGACGTCAGCGTGAACTACTCGGTCGCACCGAACGCAGGTCGAACCGTGACGGTGACAGTCCAGGCCTGATCCGTTTCAGGGGGCGGACCGTCGGTCTTGGGACGGGACAGCCGGATCAACGCATTCGCTGTTTCGCCCCATTTCCGCCATGCGGTGTGGGAGGCAAATTCGAGGTGACGCGAGAGCCCGACCCGGAGGTATGCGTACAGGGGTGGACTGACTGCCCCGGTCCGTAGAGTCGATTGCCTCCACCACCACCAGACCAGTGCACACGATGCCTTCTCGAATGGCGACCTCAGCATCGACGCATCGCGTGATCGCGATTGTCGCGGTGTTGGCCGCGACGCGCGCGACACACGCACAAGTCGCAGGAGCCGCCGGAATCGGGGCAAGTGTTCCGGCGCAAATCGGCCCGATCGAGATTCGCGGCGGAGCAGTCGCGGACCGAATGAGCTCGAGCGTTGGCCCGCGGACCACACTCGATGTACGATCGACGGTCGCACTCACGCTCGGCGATGGCGGTGTCTGGACCGGAGTGTCGGCGCTTCGGGCGCGTGAGATCGACACGCTTCCGATGCGCCCGTTGTTCGAAGCAGGACTGTGGCGTTCGTTTCGCAATCTCACGCTCCGCGTCGGCGGCGCATCGCACATCGCGCGTCTTGGCGGTCGCCCCATGCCCCACGGGCAAGGCATACAGATCCACACCGATAGCGGCGCGACCTCTCCGGCGCATTTGTACATTCCGCCGGGCGACAGCGGCATACCGTCGCACACCACTCGCTGGTCGGACGCCGAGGCGGCGTTGTCGTGGACGTCGGGTCGATTTGCTGCCGACCTCGTGCTCGGTTCTCGACCGGCGATCGATGTGTTTCCACGCGCGCGATGGGCCCGATTCGCGACGACCATTCAACTCGCTTCGCAATTCGCGTTTGTCGCGGCCGTTGGAGCGCAGCCGGCGCAGATCGCGTTGGGCATTCCTCCAACGCACTTTGCGACGATAGCGCTCAACGTCGCGCCGCCTCGCCGACGTCCGACGTCGGACGTCCTGCACCCGACGGCAACGGCAGCGGCACCGTTCTCCGTTCGCCGCGACGACGCTGGGCGCTACGTTCTCACGCTCCGAATGCCGGCGGCGCACCGCGTCGAGGTCTCGGGCGACTTCGACGGCTGGGAGCCGATCGACCTGCGCGAGACGCAACCGGGCATGTGGTCGGGGACGCTGGCGATCGCGCCCGGGACCTATCACATGAACGTGCGCGTTGACGGAGGCCGATGGAGTGCGCCGCCCGGGACAACGACGGTGGACGACGACTTCAATGGGACGGTCGGGATCGTCGTGGTTCGCTGACGCCGTGCGGCCCGTGGTGACGCGCGGCGATGCGCGCGGGTATCACCCCGTGGAGATGACCGACGCCGTGCTCGCGCGATTGACCAGAGATGGAGACGAGTCGGCGTTCGCGACGCTCGTGGATCGCCACGCCGGCGCCTGTCTGCGCTTCGCCACCCGCATGCTCGGCACGCTCGAAGATGCCGAGGAGGTCACGCAGGATACGTTCTGGCGAGCGCATCGCGCGCTGGCGCGGTACGACGACCAGTTGAGCTTTCGCACGTGGCTTATGAGTATTCTGATCAATCGTTGCCGCACCGCGCTGCTCCACCGACAGCGCCGGACGGCGCGGGTGGTCGTCGACGACGATGCGGTGGAGCACGCCACCGTGCCGTCGACCGCCAGTGACACGGAGTTGCGCGACGCCCTCGAGCGTGCGGTGGCGCAATTGGAGGCCGGGCAGCGCGAGGCGTTTTTACTCAAGCACGTGGAGCTCTTGAGCTACGACGAGATGTCGGGCGCAACGGGCGTTGGAGTGTCGGCACTCAAGATGCGCGTGCAGCGTGCGTGCGAACGACTGCAGGACCTGTTGGAGGATGACCGACATGCGTGACCCCCGCGTTCACGACGACGAATTGCCCGAACCGCTCGACCGCGCGGTTTCCCTCATCCGTGACGAACCGCCTCTCCGGGCGGAGTGGCGGGCGGCGGTGCTCGCGGGCCTGCCGACACATGAGATAGCGCCTCCACCCACCCCGCGACGGCAATGGAGCCTCAGTCCATTCGCCGCGATCGCGGCCGGCATCGTGTGCGCGCTCGCCGGCGCCGGGGCGACACTCATCGCCGTAAATGCCCATGTTCTGGCGACCGTAGCGCCGTTGGTCACGCCAACAGCGATGGCGAGTGCGTCGCTGCATGGACCATCGTCCGTGCGCTTCGCCCTGGTGGCGCCGACCGCGGTGCACGTGTCGATCGTCGGCGACTTCAATCGCTGGAATCCAGCGGCCCTTCCATTGAAACGTTCGGCCGACGGCCGAACCTGGGAAATCGAAGTGCCGCTGCTGCCCGGCCGCTACACCTATGCGTTTGTCGTCGATGGGCGTCTCGCACGCGATCCGGTGGCTCCCGAGGCGGCCAGCGACGATTTCGGCATCGCCAACTCGGTGGTGCTCGTGAAGGGATCATGAGACTTCTCATAATATCGCTGGCGTTGGCGTGCGCCGTCGCCCATGCGGATGGGCAGCTTCGCGGTGCCTCGGAGGTGCCCGCGCGGCTCGGCCCCGACGCGCGCGCGGCCATTCAACGACTCATCGACTCCGCCCGCGTCGCCGGACTTCCTACTGCTCCGCTCGCGGACAAGGCAGCCGAAGGAGTGCTCAAGGGCGCCGACGACCGGCGCGTGCTGTCCGCGGTGCAGACGCTGCTACATCAACTCATCGACGCGCGCGACATTCTCGGCCGCACCGACGACGTCTCGCTCCTGGGCGCGACGGCGAGCGCCCTGCAGGCCGGTGTTCCCGTTGCCGAGCTACGACGCCTCGCGGCGGCGTCGCGCGGTTCGATGTCGGCCGCCGATTCCCGAGCCCTCGCCGGCGCGCTCGTAACGCTCGTGGACCTGGTGGCAAAACGAGTGCCGCCTGCGGCCGCGAGTGCGTCGATCGAGGAGTTGTTGCGGCGCCACGCAACGGAGGAGCAGTTCGTGGTACTGCGAGGCGAGGTCGAACGGGACATCCTTGGCGGCCAATCCCCCGAAGCCGCGCTTGCGGCGCGCACGCGCGCGCAAGTGAAGGCGCTCGATGCGTTGTCGCCCTCCGATCGCACGCTGCCGCGGCGGCCGCCGCCCGGGTGACGCCGCGCCGTCCTCGCAGGTATCACCCACGACAGCCCGATGCACATCACACTGAGTGGGAGATAAGAGAATGCGAATGACAGGACTTGTGGGGGCTCGCGCATTGGCGGCCATGTTGGGACTGGCCTCGGTGAGCGCCTGCGGCGACAGCGGGACGTCGGCACTGCTCGGCGGGGAGCCGTCGTTCAGCGGCAATTCCGGGCAGGGATCGAGCTTGCCGGCGGCGTCGCTCGTGCTGACGCCACGGAACCTTTCCGTCTCGGTTGGCGCATCCGCCCAGATCACAGTGGCGGCGCGCGACGAGCATGGAACGCTCATTGTTCGACCGGTGACCTGGCGCTCGTCGAACCCCGGTGTGGCGACCGTGACCGTCACCGATACGGGAAAGGCCGCGATTGGGAAGTCGGTGGGCACTACCTTCGTGTATGCCACGCTCGATGGTCGAACTGATTCCGCCTTGGTCACCGTGGCCGCGGCGAACTCCGGTACGCCGGCGCCGCCCGTGCTGCGTCCGTTCAATCTGTCGGTGACCGTCGGCGGTCTCGTGGCCGGATCGGACTCGGCATGGCTCCCGATTGCCGGAGCCCTCGTTACGATCACGCGGACCACGATCGCCGGGGCGGATACCGTCGTCGCCAGCCCGCTGCCACCGCAGACCGCCGACGCCAACGGCAAGGTGCGATTCGAGGCGGTGCCGGGCGGAGCGTATCGCATCGCGATGGTTCCGCCGAGCGGGTCGCCACACGCGGCCGCGACGAGCGTGATTCCGGTTCAGGTCGTCGCGGAGGTCAGCATGCAGTTCGTTCTCGCGCGCAAGCCGTAGTACAAAGTTGGCGGTGCACTGCAATCGGTCGAGGGGCGCACCATCCTCCGCGCCCCTCGACCTCTGTATCGCGAACGACCGCTGAACGAACTGCGTTAGAGGGCGCGCGGACCACAGATCACCGCCGAGTGGACAGAGCGACGCGGCGCGTGACTTCCGGTTCGGCGTGCTGCCACGCACGGTGCACGTAGCCGGTGTACACAGCGGCGCTGTCATTCGCGCCGGCGGCGGCAAATGCGCGCGCCATCAACTGATCGAGCTCCGTGCGAATCGCGTAGCGCCCCATTCCGTCGAGCGGCGCGCCGTACGCCGCGCGAAGGGTCGCGATCGCCGACGCGGGGAAGCCCTGCGCAAGCTGCGCTTCGCTTTCCTCCACGATCGTCCGCGTCCAGCCGGTGCTGCCCCAACGCGCCGCGGCAAATTCACGCGCCGCTTCTGCGTAGCGCTTGCCACGCATGGCGATGAGACCGCGGACGTGGTGGTGCAAAACCCAATCTCGGCCGTAGTAGCTGCGTTGGCCGACCTGCTCGATGGAATCGGCCAGGGCGTGAAGACGCACGGTGTCGCCGGTCGCCGCGATCGCGTCCGCCTCGAGCGCGTGATACCAGCAGAAGGCGCGCGCCCCGTTCCCACCCGGCAGCGTCCCCAACATGGCCGGCGTGCCGCCATGATAGAGCTGTTCGAATATTCGCACGGCGCCGGCGTAGTTGCCGAGGCGGGCAAGGCCGTCGCCCTTCACGAGCGCCAGCTCGCGGGCGTCCGGATACGCGCGGACCATCGCGGTCAACGCAGCGTCCGCGGCGCGCAAACGTCCCTGCTCGCGGTCGAGCGTAATGCGAAGCTCCTCGCCGGCCTCGCGATGTTCGTGCGACGGACTCGTCTCCCATCGCCGGACGATGGTGTCGGCTTCGTCGTAGCGGCGCATCTGTATGAGAACTCGTACGTGCTGCGTCATCGTTCCGGCGTCGTCCGGCGAGAGAGCGACCGCGCGCCGCGCCGCGTCGAGCGCCGCGTCGTACTGTTGGTCGGCAGCCAGCGCGGCGGACAGCGCCACCCATTCGTCGGCGAGTCCAGGCTCGAGCTCGAGCAGGCGACGCAGCGCGACAATGGCCCCGCGATAGTCGCCGCGCACGAGACGCACGTCGGACAGA
Organism: bacterium; assembly: GCA_040002475.1. Lineage (GTDB taxonomy): Bacteria > Gemmatimonadota > Gemmatimonadetes > Gemmatimonadales > Gemmatimonadaceae > JAQBQB01. The sequence continues at coordinate 78,984 of JBDUEJ010000008.1, forward strand.
CCGCGATACGCTTCGCACGGCACACATGGACCTTCCCCGGCAAGCGTCGCCAGTGAATCGAGCGCGAGCTGCGAGAGCGCCGCCTGCTCCGCGAGCTCCCAACGTCCGTGATGCAGGTAGACGTGTCGCAACCAATCGTAGGCGCGAGGATCGTGCGGGTAGCGACGCACCAGCGCCCGCGCGAGTGCCTCGCTGCGCAGACGCTCGCCGGCATGAAAGGCGTCTTGAAGCGCGAGCGTCAGTCGATCCCAATCGGTCGCGCGGCTGTCGTGTTGACGGAACGCAGCGACCAGCGTGCCAAGCGTGTGTTCGTCCTTGTCGAGGAGTGCGTACGTGACACGATCGCGGAGCGCGGTGACGAAACCCGAGTCTTCGGCGATGGCCGCATCGAGCTCGCGCACCGCGTCGGTGCTCCGCCCTTCGCTTCGGGCAAGCGTAAAGCGCGCGTAGTGCGCGAAGGCCTCGAGCTTCGCCGTCTCGACGTCGGCCAGGTGCGGACCCGGGCTGCTGCCGCCGGCAGCGACGAGCACCCGCGATGCCGCGGCGTCGGCGAGGGCGAGCACGTTCGACGCCTCGACGGCGTCGAGTCGGATGACTTGGCCGGTGGCCACATCTCGAACAACGAGGTCGAGCACCAGCGCCGTGTCGCCGCGCGTCAACCCGCCGGTGACGACCCAATTCGCGCCAACCCGCGTGCCCAACTCGCGCGCGTCAGCGGGTGACGGCACTCGATCGGGACGCCAGCGCGCACGCGCACGCACTTCACGCACACGCTCCGGCGGGATGACTTCCACCGCGGCAACATGCGAGAGTTTGGCAGCAATCATGGAGCCAAGTCCTTCGCTCATCCATGCGGCCGCGGTGTCGGGACGGACGTTCACAATACCCACAACCGCGACCACCGGCGCGTGGCGAACATCCGCCCCTCGAGTGTTCGCTTTTTTGATGAACGCTCCCGTGATCCCCCCGCCGGCAAGGAGCGCCACGAACGCGGTCGCCGCGGCAACGCGAGGTCCGAACAACGACGGAGCGAACCGCGATCGCCGCGCGCGCGACGCCGTCGGCTCCAGGGGCCGAAGCGGTGCGATGGACACGTCGTCCGCACGCGGCGCGTCAGGCGCCGGATTCGCGTCCGCCGTCGACAGCGTGACGGGCGTTGCGGGAACCACAACGACCATCGGCGTGCAACGCACCGCGATATCGTCGGCAAGCGCGACGACCGCGCGATCGGGCACGCGTCCATAGTCCTGCGCCATTCGATCGGCGAGACGTTGATACTCTTCGAGCGCGCGGAGGTCGGCGTCGGCCGTCCCTGGAGCCTTGAGCGCGTTCAGCCGATACAGTGCGGCGTCAGACGACAGGGGCGCCGCAGCAAGCCAGCGAAGTGAAAGCTCCGCGCACGCGTCCCAGTCTCGAGCCCGAGCGAGGGCCTCGCATCGTCTCAGGCAAGCGCGAGAGAACAGCGCTTCGAGACGCGCGCGGTGACGGGCACACCAATCTTCTAATGCGTGCGACGCCGAGAGGTGCACCGCCTCGAGAAACGGCCCGCGATACAACGACACGGCGCGCTCGTCGTCGTTCGCGTCGACGGCGGCCGCGAACGCAATCGCGTCAACCTCGAGCGCCGCATCGTCGCTCAGCGCAACCTCGGCGCGGCGCGTCGAGATCGCGCGCGGGCCGAGGACGCGGCGCAGATGCGAGAGCGCGTCGCTCAATGAATGCCGCGCGCGAGCCTCGTCCTGCTCGGGCCAGAAGAGCGCGATCAACGCGTCGCGTGCGACCGGTCTGCCGGCGAGCGCGAGCACGGCGAGCAGCGCAAGCTTGAAGCGACGCCGAGCAAGGGTGGCGTCCTCATCGCCCTCAGGCGATCGGAGCGCCAGCGTGCCTAGCGTGACGAGTCGTGAACCGTTAGCCGACAAGGGGACTGGGTGTGGGGATGACGTCCGCGGCGGCCCGTCCGCTCAGAAAGATGAGCCGGGTCGCAACCATCACCGCTCCGCCCTCGATTCTAATGCGGATGGTCGACCGGCTGTACCCTACCGAACAGAAAACTGACGCTCCCACTGCTGAGTCCCCTGGCCAGACCCCAGGACAACGGTCTCAGGACGGTTCGGAGGGCTCAGAATGGTGAGTCTCCGGATGAGTGGTCAGAGGATTGCGATGACCGCGCAGTACGTATCCTGCACCGTTCTGATTGGTTCAACTCTTTCCAGGAGTACAACCGTGTACCGCATTCGCGAAATCATGTACTGCAAGCCGGGCAAAGTCCGGGCGTTGGTCGAGAAATTCACGGCGATGTCGACACTCGGCGAAAAGGTCGGCATGCCCAAGATGCGCATCATGACAGACTTCTGTGCGGAACGCTACTGGACCGTCGTGAGCGAGATGGACGTGGCGAGCATCGCCGAGTTCGAGAAGATGATGTCGGCGCCGCAGGGATCGGCCGACGACATGAAGGAATTCGAAAAGATCATGAAAGACTATCACGAGCTCGTCGACCACGGGAAGCGCGAGATCTACAAGATCGAACTCTGATTCATTAATTCACGTGTGTAATTCGTCCAATTCGTGCATTCGTGTTTCCAATTGTTCCAAGCGTGCGGGGCGCGTCAAAGGAACCCGTTACCGCGATTGCACGAATTGCACGAATTGAACCGGCGAAGGAAAGTGCCGTCGCGCCGCGAAGACTCCCTTGCCTCTGCGTGCGACAAGATGATGACGATCCTCGTCCGCCTCTGTGCGGGTCTTGTCCCATGCGAGGAGAGCGTCTCGACGCCGAAATGGCTCAATCGATCATCGAGGCGTTCTATACCGTCTATAACTATTACGGCTACGGACTTTCCGAATCCATCTACGCCGGAGCACCGGAGTACGTGCCCGGCGACCGTGGCCCCGAGGCCGCGCGTGAGTTGGCGCTCGCGGTCAGCTACCAGGGTCGCCACGTCGCGTGGCAACGGCTGAACGCGGTGGTGGATCGCGCCGTGATTGTCGAAGTCAAAACCGTCGAGAGAGTTTCAGCAGCGCATGAACAGCAGGGCATCACCTACCTCCGCGCGTCGCGATTCGCGGCCGGGTTGCCGCTCAATTTTGGTCCGTCGGCCAAGTTCCGCCGATTCATCGACTCTCCAAAGCACAATCGCGAGCCGCCACGGCATTCGGCGCTGCGACCGCCCATTGACCCCCCCGGTTAGGATTGAAGAGCCGCATTCAACCCGCGCCGGAGACCGGAATGGCCAAATACGCGAACATCCTCGAGACCGTTGGGCGCACGCCCGTAGTTCGAATCAACAAGCTCGCTCCGCCTGGCATCGATCTGTTCGTGAAGATCGAAGCATTCAACCCACTCGGCTCCGTGAAGGATCGGCTCGCCCTTGGAATCATCGAGGACGCCGAGAAGACTGGCGCGCTCAAACCTGGGCAGACGGTGATTGAAGCGACGAGCGGCAACACGGGGATCGGGTTGGCGATGGTGTGTGCGCAGAAAGGCTATCCGCTCGTTGTCACAATGGCCGAGACGTTCAGCGTCGAGCGGCGGAGGCTGATGCGCTTTTTGGGAGCCAAGGTCATCATCACCCCCGCGGCGGCGCGAGGCACGGGCATGGTGGCCAAAGCGAACGAACTCGCGGCGAAGAATGGCTGGTTCCTCACGCGACAGTTCGAGAATGAAGCGAACGCCGACATGCACTCGCGTACTACGGCCAAGGAGATCCTCGCTGATTTCGCCGGCGGAAGGCTCGACTACTGGGTGACGGGCTTTGGCACCGGTGGAACGCTCAAGGGTGTGGCACGGGTGTTGGACAAGGAGCGCCCCGAGACGAAGGTCATCGTGTGCGAGCCGGCAGATGCTCCAATGATCACGAGCGGCGGCGAACAGCCGCGCCGCGAAGACGGTTCGCCCACGGCAAGCCATCCCGCGTGGAATCCGCACCCGGTCCAGGGATGGAGCCCGGATTTCATTCCGAAGCTCGCGGCCGATGCGGTGGCTGCTGGATTCGTCGACAAAGTCATCACTGTTCCAACGCCTGAAGCGATGGCGATGAGCCGGCAACTCGCGCAGCGGGAAGGCATCTTCGTGGGTACGTCGTCCGGTGGAACGTTCGCCGGCACACTGCGCCTGTGCGCGGAAGTCCCGACGGGTTCGACCATTCTCTGCATGTTGCCGGATACCGGCGAACGCTATTTGAGCACGGCCCTGTTCGCCGACATCCCCGCCGACATGACGCCCGAAGAGTTGGCGATCGCCGGCACCGCGTGAATCGATTCGATTTCTGTAATTTGGAGCTTCCAAGAGTGTGAGATATTCCCCCCACACTCTTGGGCAATCGCTGGATCTGCCCCTCAACGCGTGACCACCATCGGCAGCTCGACAAAGCTCGCCTGGTTCGGCGCGCGGAAAATGCGCTGCGTCGCCTTGCGGTAGTCGGTCGGTTTCGCCCAGAAGATGTTCGGCACGAATGTCTGCGGGTTGCGATCGTAGAGCGGGAACCACGACGACTGCACCTGCACCATGATGCGATGGCCGGGTAGGAACACGTGATTCGCCGTCGGCAGCGCAAAGCGATACGTCAGTGCCGTGTTCGCCTCGATTGCCTTTGGTGTCTCGAAGCTTTCGCGGTAGCGCCCGCGGAAGATGTCGGCCGCGATCATGAGTTGGTATCCGCCGAGCACTGGTTGCGCGGCGACTTCGTCGGGATAGACGTCGATGAGCTTCACGACCCAGTCGGCGTCGGTGCCGTCGGTGGACGCCACGAGATTCGCGACGGCCTGGCCACTGATCTTCACCGGCTCGGTGAGCACACTCGACGTGAACGCGAGCACGTCGGTCCGTCCCGACGCCTCGCGTTGGTCGTCGACGAGCCAGCGCGGCCACGTATGAACATCATCATAGCCAGTCGGAAGCGTGGGGCGCGCGCGGAACGGCACTGGCTTCGCGGGATCGGAGATGTATTCGTCGAACGCTTGCGCGCTTGCGGCCGGCGCGTTGAATCCAAGCGCGAATCCCGGCTGCAGGTAGAGGGGCGTTGGCCGCACCGTGCATCCGCTGGCGCAACCAGCCGGCCACGCGGAGAGATGGCGCCAGGTGTTCGTTCCGGTTTCGAACGCCGTCACCGGCGAGACGTCCGACGTGGGCGCGCCGTCCTTGAGGAAATGATCGAGAAATGGACGCAGCACCTCAAGCTGGAACGTGCGTGACGTGTTGCTCTCGAAGCGAATTGGGCCGAGCGAACTGCCGTCGTCGATTTCCTGTCCGTGATGCCACGGTCCGAGCACGAGAAAGACCTTGTCGTTGTTCGTATCCTTGGGCTTGATCGCTTTGTAGACGGCGATCGCTCCGTAGATGTCCTCTTGGTCCCACAGACTGTGCACCAGCATCACCGGGACCTTGAGCGGCTGCGCGGCGAGCACGCGATCCATGGCCTGATCGCGCCAGAACGCATCGTATGACGGATGCGCGAGAATCTTTCGCCAGAAGCCGACCTGCTCGAGACCGCGGCGACGTCCGAGCTCACCCGCGGATCCTGCCTGCAGGAACATGTCGTAGTCGTCCCAAGCCGTGCTCCACCACTTCGCTGAATTATCGCGCGTGCCCGCTTGCTCGTAGATGTAGGGCATGTTCTGTTCGCGGAACGCCCCGTTGTGGAACCAGTCGTCGCCCATCCAACCGTCGACCATCGGGTTCATTGGCACGCTCACCTTGAGCGCGGGATGCGGGTTCACGAGCGCCATGAGAGGCAGAAACCCGTCGTACGAGATGCCAAGGATGCCGACGTTGCCGTTCGACTCGGGGACATTCTTCACGAGCCAGTCGATTGTGTCGTAGGTGTCCGTCGCATGATCGACCGATGTCGGATTCTGCGGACCGTGCAACGGACGATTCATCACGTAGTCGCCTTCCGAGCCGTACTTGCCGCGCACGTCCTGCACGACGCGGATGTACCCGCCGCCAATGATGACGTCAAGCGCGTTGTCGTAACCGTTGAGCGCGGTGCCGAGGTGGGCGCTGTTGGCGTGGGTCGTGAGACCATTGGCGTCGTACGGCGTGCGCGTGAGCAGCATGGGCGCGCGGTTCGCACCCTTTGGAACGAGAATCACCGTGTGGAGCTTCACGCCGTCGCGCATGGCGATCATCACATCGCGACGTACATGGTCAAAGCCGTCGTTCGTCGGCACGAGCTTGGCCGACGTCTCGCTCGGCAGCGTCGGAACTTGCGAGCGCACCAGAGCGGGCGCGGCGGCGACCGCCAGACTGATAGCGAAGGCGAAAACGCGTCGCGCGGACGTCGGCATGATTGGATCCTTGGAGGGCGAGATGACGGGGACGCGTGAAGATGCGGCGCGGTGAGGGCGGGCGCCAGCAAAGACTCATAGCGGGAGGCGAGAGCGTCGCGTAGGTTCTGCCGATGATCATGCAACGTGTTTCCTTCGGCCTCGCGATCGCCGTGCTTGGCGCGCTGGCGGCATGCAACAGCGGTAGCAGCAACGCCGGCGACGCCTCCGGGATAGACGCGGAGCTCGCACGGACGATCGCAGGCATCAAGGCCATCGACAATCATGCGCACCCTGTGCGGCCCACTGCCGCGGGCGAAAAGCCCGACGACGAGTTTGACGCGCTCCCCGTGGACAACCTCGAGCCGCAATCGGATCCGGTCCGCCAACGACCAAAGGCGTCGATCGTCATTGCAGCGCATAAGGATCTCTTCGGCACCGACAAGGCTGCGGCGGTCAGCGCGCACCAGACGGACTACGCCACATGGATGCTCGACAAGATGGGCATCGACATCATGCTGTCGAACCGCGTCGCGATGGGCCCGGGCCTGCCGTCGTCGCGCTTTCTCTGGGTGCCGTTCGCCGACGCGCTCATGTATCCGCTCGACAACGCGCCGCTGATTCACACGCCCGATCAAAAGGCGTTCTATCCACTCGAGGAGAAGTTGCTCAAGCGGTACTACGCCGAGAGCGGCGTCACGGGCAAGCCGGCGACGCTCGGTGAGTATCTCGACAAAGTCGTGCGGCCAACCCTCGAGCGGCACAAGCAGGCCGGTGCGCTCGCCGAGAAGTATGAGATGGCGTATTTGCGTACGCTCGACATCGGGAATCCGTCGCGCGCCGACGCCGACAAGGCGTACGCCGGGCACGGCGACTATAAGGCGCTGCAGGACTACATCTTTCGCTTCATCGCCACCGAATGCGGCCGCCTTGGCATGGCCGTGCACATTCACGTGGCGCACGGCGGCGGCGGCTACTTCAATGTTGCGTGGGCCAACCCCTTGCTCCTCGAGCCGCTGCTCAACGATCAGTCGCTACGCAAAACGAACTTCGTGATGGTCCACGGCGGTTGGCCATTCACGCGCGAGATGACGCCGCTGCTCACCAAGCCCAACGCCTACGTCGACATTTCCGAGCAGACCGCCTTCAACGCCCCCCACGACGTCGCCGAGGTGTTGCGTGCGTGGTTGGCGTACAATCCGGAGAAGGTCATGTTCGCGACCGACGCGTACCCCTCATCGGCCGAGATCGGGTGGGAGGAGGCGGGGTTGATCGCCGCCAATACGGGACGCGAAGCGCTGGCGCGGGCCTTGACCGGGATGATGCGCGATGGAGAGATCGACCGGCCGCGAGCCGTCGAGATCGCGACCATGGTGCTCCGGGACAACGCACGAAAATTGTACGGGCTGAAATAGCAATCGATTTTCCTTCACAGCCGGATCATTCACGGGCGCTGCAGTGATGACTCTCTCATCACGATATCCTTCGGTCTGGATCGTCTCGGCCGCCCTGCTATTTGGAGGCTGTCGGCCCACGACGCGCCCGACCCCGGTGACCCTTCGCTCCGTCGTCGCGGTGTCGGAAGACTCGGTGCGAGCGATGATCCGCAGCGCAAGCGCCAATTCGGCAAGCGTCTACTTCGTGGACGGAGCGGTCGCTACTCGTGCACAGGCGCAGACGCTCACGTCGGCCGCGATCGACCACGTCGAAGTCTGGCGCGCGCGCGGCGGCGGTCCACCCCACGTCGAGATCACGACCAAGAGACGCGTCGCCGCCACCACGTGGACCTCGATCGACGCAATCCTCGGCGAGTTCGGGAATGCGATATTGATCATTGACGGCGTGCGCGTCGACCGAGCCACCTTCAGAGCGCTCGACGAAGCAAGAATTCAACGCCTCACGATTCAACGCGGGCCGTCCAGCGCCAAGAGTTTCCCCGATTCCGATACGGCGGACGGCGTGCTGACGGTCACGACCAAGGGCGCGCTGGGGCGCCCTGAGTAGTCGTTGATCGCGGCGCCGCACGCTCAGGCCTTCGGCGGAATGTTCTGATTCATCCGGAAGACATTCTTCGGATCATACTTCGTCTTCATTTCCACGAGGCGCGCAAACTTGTCGGCGCTGAACGCCGCGCGCACGCGGTCCGGCGCTTCCCCGGCACCGATGTAATTCACGTACACACGTCCATTCGTGAACGGCTTGACCGCGTCGGACGTCGCCCGCGCCCACGCCACGTTCTTATCGGCGTCGGCCGCATCCATCCAGCGCGACACGATGACGAAATTAAAATCGGCGTCGCGGTTGTCGAACGCCGTCGCGTCGCGCGGTACGCGGCTCACCGCGCCGCCGAACTGCTCGAGCATCAACACGCTGAACGGCGACTGCACCTTCTCGAACGCCGACACGGCCGCCTCGATGAACGCGTCCGGAAGTGATGTGATAAACTCCGACCGCCAGTGAACCTGCATGCCCGACGGGAAGCCGCCGTCGAGCATGCTCTGCATCGCCGTGTACGGCATCGCGCCAACTTCGCCGGCGATCGGCGTGTCGAAGTCGCGTAGCGCCTTGATTGCGCGCTCGCCCTCGTCGACCGGGCCGTTGTAACAGATCACGAAACCAACGACCGGCGTGCCGTCAGGCGCATGCATCATCGCGACGAATACCGTGAGTGCGTCCGGCGCCGACTTCGCCACGTCGCGGTAGTGGCGCAGAAGGTCGCGTGCCCGCGCGAGCGGATACAGGAGCATGCCGCCGAGGACGGTTTTGACGGGGTGCAGTTGAAACTCGAACGTCGTGACGACGCCGAAGTTTCCGCCGCCGCCCTGCAGCGCCCAGAGGAGATCCGGGTTCTCGGTCGCGCTCGCGCGCACCACGGCGCCGTCGGCCGTCACCACGTCGGCGGCGATCAGATTGTCGCAGGTCAGGCCGCAGCTCCGCATGAGCCAACCGAGCCCGCCTCCGAGCGTGAGTCCAGCCACGCCTGTCGTCGACACCGCACCGCCCGTGGTCGCCAATCCATGCTCGGCCGCCGCGCGATCGAAGTCGCCCCACGTGGCGCCGCCGCCTACGCGCGCTGTGCGCTTCGCGGGATCGATGACGACATCACGCATACCGCCCAAGTCGATGACGACGCCGCCGTCACACACCGCGAGCCCGGCCGCGCTGTGGCCGCCGCCGCGAATCGAGATGGTGAGCTTCTCATCGAGCGCAAAACGGATCGCGGCCTGGACATCAGCGACACTCTTGCAGCGAGCGATGTACTCGGGGCGACGATCGATCATTCCGTTCCAGACTTTGCGCGCCGTCTCGTAGTCGGGAGTGGAGGGGCGAAGCACGTCGCCGCTGAAGCTGGAGGTAAAGGCGTCGGTGGTAGCCATGCGCGCTATCTCTCGAAGAGGGGAAGAAGACCTAGTCGGGGGCGACAAGAAGGACAAAAAGAATCCATTTCACAATCGTGAGACATTGTCGGAACGCGACAGCGCCGCGATCGGTTAGCCCGCGGAAAGCATCGGCCGCTTCGCCGACGGCGTCAAGTTGGCCGGGACTGGCGAGCTGATGAACTGATGAACTGATGCACCGCTGAGAGGCAACCGTCATGATGCGCATCGCGATTCTGGGATCGGGCAACATGGGCGTCTCGCGCACAGCATAGTGAAGCGGCCCAGTGTCCTCGGCGCGGTCCTCGGCGCTGCCCCGGCGGCACCGAACCTACGGCGGACCCGCACCATCCGCGCCGACCCAGTCATACGCCACCTCGCGACCCATCAGCCGCCACTGAGACGGATACGCAGACCGCTGCCAATCGAGCGGTTCGCCGAGCGCCTGCGGAACGGCCGCACAGGCGAGCGCGGACTCGAGGTCGCGACGCTGATCCGCACCGAGCGCATCGGGCGCGAGCGAGACGAAGAGCATCGTGCCGCTGCGCGACAGGAGGTCGAGCCACCGACGGTTCATGGCCCACGGTATCGCGTTCGTGACGCCGACACAATCGGCGTCGGCAACATAGAACGCCCCGTGCTGCACGCCGCGAAACGCGAGCGTATTGACGCCCATCTTGCGCGTGCGCGACCATTCGGTGCCGCTCGTGTCGTCGCCGATTCGACAGATCTCGAAATGCCCAGCGGAGAGGTGGCTCACGGTGTTGCAGCCAATCACGAGACTCGCGCCGGCCGCGGTGCGAATCGCGCGATAGAGATCGTCAATCACCTCGGCGGTCGTATGCGTCGGACCGCCGGCGAACGTCCAACCGTCGCGCGTCATCGCCGCGCCCATCTGATAGCCCCAGCGGCCGAAGAGGTCGAACGTCGTGTAGTCGTGTTTGATTAGCTCGAACCCCCACTGCGTGAGGCGCGCGACGTCGTCGACAATCTTCTGACGCGCATCAGGAACGGTGGGGTCGAGGAAGGCGCGGTCCCGCGAGAGACGCCACGTGTCGGGCGCGCCGGCGGGCGCTTGCAGCGGGCGAATCCAGAGGCCTGGGCGTGCGCCCGCGTCGCGCATGTCAGCGGCGACGCGCTGCATGTCGCCGAAGTTCTCGTTGCCGTGATCCCATAGCCCCACGTTCGCGTTGCCGGCGGCGCCGCGTTGCGGTTGCCACCCGTCGTCGATCACGGCAAACGGACGATTCGTGCCGGTGGGCGACAGCTCGACAATGTGCTGCGCGTCGGCGAGAACGGTCTGTGCGCTGTTCTTTCCGTAGGCCCAGTACCAGTCGTTGCTGCCATATAGAGGGTGCGACGGCAATCGTGGTTTCGGGCACATCTGCTTGCAGAACGCGTGCATCGCGGCGAAGGACGATTCATTCGCGCGCCCGACGCGGGACGCGACGTCGCAGACGTCGAGCTCGCGGTCGCCGAGTTGCAGCGGCGCGCTGCCGCTCCGGACGTCGGCCCAAAGGCTCACGCCGCGCGGATCGACCTGCCAATAGCAGAATGCCTTCGCGCCGGTGCAAACGCCGTAGGCATGTGTTAGAGAACCATCATAGGTTGCAAAATACCATGGCATCACGGCGTCGGGAATCCACGAGTGCCATTGTAGATCGCCATATGCGCGCTCCCAGGCATCGCCGAGGAGCTGGCGGATGGGAGTGAGGTCGGCGCGCCAGCGGAGGTGGATGCGACGCACGGCGACCTTCGGCGACGACAAGTGAACTTTCAGCAGGTCAGGTTGTGCGAGCGTCGTGACGACAAGGCCGTCGTTGCTCCAACGATCGCCGATCAGACTGAGAGTGAGGTAGGCGTTGCCTGTTTGAGCAAAGACCCCGTTGGGCGGGCGACGAAGATCGGCGAACCCACGGGGTGGCGGCACGTGCGTCTCGAGGAACTCGACGCCGGACCGCGGCAACGACAGCGCGACGGCGGACAGTGCAGCGGACGCTAGGAAATCTCGGCGTGAGGTATCGGTCACGCGCATAACCTACGCCTGCAAGGTAGGTGCGGCCAGAACGGCATCGTTCCGGGTCGGTGACAATGGTGCCGTCGCGCGATATCTTCGGCAGAGACACCCAGTCGGCATCCTGTCGGCCTCCCATCCTGGATCCCTACCATGCGCTCGTTTCACCTCGTTGCTGCATCGTGCATCGTCCTCGTCTCCATAACAGCCTGCCATCATCAGGGGGCCGGTGAGGATCACACATCTCATATGGCCATGTCGACGTCGAGCGCGGTGGCCGGCCAAGGCTCCGTCGGCTTGCCGGCGAGCAACGGCGCTGTTGCAGCCCGTATCGCATCGAGTCCGCGCCGCGGAGAGTGGATCAAGGTTCCGTTCGAGGCGGGGTCGAAGGACACGATCATGGCGTGGATCGTCTATCCGTCGAACGCGCGCGGCAAGGCGCCGGTCGTGGTCGTCGTGCACGACATCACCGGACTCTCGACGTGGGCGCGCGGTGTCGCCGATCAAGCGGCGGCCGAGGGATTCATCGCCGTCTCGCCCGACTTCACCTCGCGTGTGAGGGGGGCCCCGAACTCGGCGGAACTGCCGCGTGATTCGGCGGGCAAGCTCATGGCGCTGGTCAACTCCGGCGAGCGCAATCGGATCATCGGCGCGGTGGCGACTTACGCGATGTCGCAGCCGTCGGCGGACCATCACTATGGAGTGATCGGCTATTGCTGGGGCGGCGGGACGGTGTTCATGCACGTCGTGAACGGCGGCGTGAGCGGGTTCGGCGGAGGCGTCGCGTTCTACGGACTGCCCTACATGAACGGCGCGGCGCCCGTGCGCGATTCGCTCGCGAAGATCAAAGTGCCGGTGATGTTGTTCAGCGGCGCGAAGGACGCGCGCATTGGTGCGGCGATGCCGGGCGTTGATTCCATGATGAAGTCGCTGGGAAAGAACTACGCGAGCACGAACTACGACGGCGCCGTCCACGGATTCATGAGGTCGCAGGACGATCCCAAAGCCGCGCGCGATCTCGCCGAAGAAGCTGCGAATGTTGCGGCGGCGAAGGATGCATGGCCGCGCACGATGTCGTTTCTGAAGCTTCATCTCGGTGTTCATTGAGCCGCGAGTAGGTCGCGGTGAAACGAGCTTGACGGCGAGTCGCGCGGATCATTCGGGCACGCGGGGGGTTGCATCGTCAGGGTGTTTTGTGACGAGCTTTGCTCCCGAGGTTGCTATGACTCCGCGTCAAAAAGCCGGCTGGGCCGCGGCGATTGCCATGTCGATCGGCGGCGCGGCGTGCAGCAATCAGGCTCGACCGATGGATGAAGGATTGAAGCACGACCTCGCCGCGGCGCGCGTTGCGCCGGCGGCGAATCTGACGATTTCGCCGCTCGAGCTTGGGCAGCGGGCGGTGCCAGGCGTCGCCAAGCGGGCGCCGCGGCCGGTGGCTCGTGTTGCTGAGAAGCCTGCGCCCATGCTGACGCCTACGGCGGCGCAGGTTGCGGCGGTGGTCGAAGCTCCTGCGACAGCGCAAGCGCCGGAGCCGAGCCGGCGGGCGGAACCGACGCAGACGCGTCCGGCGGCTACTGCTCGGCAGGCGGACGACTCACGTCACGGGCCGTACAAGACCGAGGCAGAAATCTTCCGGCAGATGCCGTGGATTCGTCCGTAGTGATTAGTCGTCGTTGCCGCTGAAATAGCGCGCAGTCGTGGGGAGGTAGGCGCTTCTATTCGCCACACATCGCGGTGACGAGGCGGCGGCTCGAGACCCAACATGCCCCGGCGGATACCTTGACATCCTACAACACGCCACCTACCGTCTTGTAGGACGACATACTATCACGCCGAGACGATGCGCGACTCCGACGTCGATCTTCTCCAAGGCACGCTCGACCTCCTGATCCTCAAAGCCCTCGCCCTCGGCCCCCTCCACGGCTGGGCCATCGCCAAGCGCATCCAACAAATGTCCCGCGACGTCCTCACGATCAACCAGGGCTCCCTCTACCCCGCCCTCTACCGTCTCGAGGAACGCGGACTCATCGCCGGCGAACCGGGCACCTCACCCGAAGGACGCCGTATCACGCTCTACAAGCACACCGCCGCCGGCCGAAAGCAGCTCGCCAAAAAGATCGAATCCTGGGACACATTCGCCACCGCCGTGCGCAACGTGATTCGTTATGCATGAATCATCGTGGCTGGCGCGCTTGGCGCGCCGCGCACGCCACCTCGTTCGTCACGGGCGCATCGAAGCCGCCATGGACGACGAGATGCGCTATCACATTGAGTGCGAGGCCGCGGAGCGCGTTCGACTCGGCATGACGCCGGGCGAGGCATGGCGCACGTCGCTGCGCGACTTTGGCGGCGTCGACCGACACAAGGAGGACGCGCGCGACGTCCGCGGCGCACGCATCTTGAGCGACCTCGCGCGCGACGTCTCCTACGGAGCGCGCGTCCTCCGCCGCAATCCCGGGTTTGCCACCGCCGTCGTTCTCACGTTTGCGCTCGGCATTGGGTGCGCGTCGTCAATTTTCAGTTTTGTCGATGGCGTGCTGCTCCGCCCCCTGCCCTACGCCGATCCGGCGACGCTCGTCTCGGTCTGGGAACGCAACGAAGCGCGCAACGGCGGCCAGAATGTCGTGTCCGTCGCGAACTTCGAGGCATGGCGACGGGCCGCGCCGTTCTTCAGCGACATGGCCGCTCTCGCACCTGCTCCGCTGACGCTCGACGGAGCGCCTGCCGAACGCATCAAGGGAGTCGAGGTGTCGTCCGGATACTTCCGCATGCTCGGCGTACGCCCGGCGATGGGTCGCGACTTCGATCTGTCCGAGGAACGCGGCGCGGCCGCACCGGTCGCCATCTTGAGCGATGGACTCTGGCGCCGGCGTTTCGGCGCGGATCCAAACATCGTCGGACGCCGCATCTCGATCGATGGACGGCCGATCACGGTGATCGCGGTGATGGGCCGCGACTTCGACCCGCCGCAATTCGGTTGGATCGCCGACCAACCGCTGTGGCTTCCCTTTGCCGCAACGCCCGACCGACAGGCGTGGGGACGGTTTCTCCACATCGTCGCGCGACTCACACCCGGCATGTCAGTCGATCGCGCACAGGCCGGGATGCTCGCGATCAGTCGGCGCCTCGAGCGAGAGATTCCTAATGATCGAGGCTGGACGTCGATGGTCGTGTCGTTGTCCACGACCATTACCGGCGAGGTTCGCCGACCGCTCGAAGTGCTGTTCACGGCGGTCGTACTGCTCCTGCTCATGTCCGCGGTCAACGTCGGCAACTTGGTGACGACGTTCGCACGTGGGCGACAGCACGAGCTCGACATTCGGCGCGCGATCGGCGCCAGCGCCTCACGCATTGTCCGGCAACAACTCGTACAAAGCGCGCTACTCGGCGCCCTCGGAACCGTTGTCGGATTGGTGTTTGCCGCCGGAGGTACACGCGCGCTGGTTGCGCTCGCGCCGGCGTCAGTACCTCGTCTTGCCGACATACACATGGACGCGCGTGTCGTGGCGGTGAGCTGTGCCGTCGCGTTGCTCGCCACGCTCGCGTTTGGTGCTGCTGGTGCTTTTCGCGCTCCCCGCGGGAGCGGCGCGGTTGCGATCGTCGGCGTTCCGACCGGTCGCGTGACATCGCGGACCAGCGGATCTCGTCTCATCGCGGCCGAGATTGCGTTTGGGCTGGTGCTCACAGCACTCGCGGCGCTCATGGTGCGAAGCATGGTGAAGTTGCGCGCGGTCGATCTCGGGTTCGATGCCGGTTCGCTCGTTGCGGCGCGTGTGTCGTTGCCGAGTGTTGCGTATCCCGACGACGAACGCCAACGCCTGTTCTTCGCACAGGTGCTCGAGCGAGTGCGCGCCGTTCCCGGTGTGAGCGGCGCGAGCTTGGTCACGAGCAGGCCGTTCGCCTGCTGCGCGCCGGCCACGGCGGTGAGCGATCCATCGCAACCAGCGCGCGTCGAATCCGCGCCGGTCTCCGACATTCGGTTTGCGGACGACTCGTATTTCGCGACGGCGCGTATCCCGGTTGTCGCGGGTTCGGTCTTTTCAGGTGCGGAGTCACCCGACGGGAGCCCCAATGTCATCGTGTCCCGATCTCTCGCGCGGGCCCTCTGGGGTACGACGGAGCCCATCGGCAGGACCGTGTCGATGGCGCTCTTCGGCGGGATCACCTGCCGCGTGATCGGCGTGGTCGGCGACGTTCAATTGAAAGATCCTCACACGCGTGTTCGCCCCTCGGCATACCTGTCGACCGAACGCTTTGGAAGCAGCGAGCGCGATATCGTCGTTCGCGGCACCGGCGATCCACGCACGCTCATTGCCGCCCTTCGCTCGGCCGTCTCCTCACTCGACCGAACGATTCCACTGTACTCGGCCGCACGCCTCGACGAGTCGGTTGCTGAGACACTGGCCGCCGATCGATTTACGACGGTCCTTCTCGCGGCGTTCGCGCTCGCATCACTCGCGCTTGCGTCGGTTGGCGTGTACGGCGTCATATCCGCCGAAGTGAGCCGACGCCGAAAGGAGATCGGTATTCGGCTCGCCGTTGGCGCGTCCGCGCGTGAAGTGACCGCCCTCATCATTCGTCGAGGGCTGACGCCGGCAGTCGCCGGCGCGGCAATCGGCATAGCCGTCGCACTGGTCGTCTCGCGCTCGATGTCGGCGCTGGTCTTTGGCGTCGATACGTGGGACGTGCTGTCATTCGCGATCGTCGCCGGCACGCTACTCGCCGTGGCTATGCTGGCGACCGCAATCCCTGCGCTTCGCGCCGCGCGCCTGTCCCCCGTGGAAGCGATCCGCGCGGATTGATGTCGGTCATTGGTGCGGAGACGCGCCAACAACCACTCAGAACGTGATATCGAACTTGCCGTTCGTGACGTGAACCGTTCCCGTGGCGCCGCCGGTGGACCCGATCGCGTCGAACACGAAGGTGCCAACGACGTGGTTCGCCGTCAGCGTTGTGATCGTGACCGAGCCCGTGCCACCCGTGGATGCGCTGCTATAGCCCTTGGCGCTCTGCGTGACGATCGCCGAGCCGCCAATGCTGTTGCCGCTCGCGACGGAATAGGTTCCCGGCCCGGCCGCGAGCATGGCGAACGACACGCTGGACGTGACCGGCACGTCGAGTCCAGCGACGCTCACGATGTTACTGCGATAGAGCGCTGCCGGAGCGGGCGAGCTCCACGCCTTCCCGTCGATGGTCGCGCTCATCGTTGATCCTGAATTGATCGATCCGCCCGTGAGGGGATCTGTCGACGAGTCGCTGCCACACGACACGGCGGCCAACAGGACAATAGTTGCAAGGAATCTCGACCGGTGCATCGACGCCTCCGCGGCACGAAAGGGGAAAACCACGCGACAAAGACAGCGGTGGGGACTGCCATCCATGACGAACCTCACACTGCTTTGCGCAGATGGGTCGCCAAAACCGTCATGTCCCGGATTCGCCGTGGGAATTGCCCGAGCTACCGCACCGCGCCCAAGTACTTATCGAGCCACGACAGCACTTCCTTCACTAGCTCCGGGCGCTTCGCCCGCACGTCGTGCGGTGTGTCCAGCACGACGTGCCGCTTGTCCGCCGCCACAGCGCCAAGCATGCGAAACAACGGCGTCTGAGCTCTCTCGAGTGAAAACGAGAAGTCGTATCGGCCGTTCACCATCAACACCGGGATCTTGAGACGCGGCGCAAAATCCGCCTGGTCGCGCCCCGCCGACGGCTTGTCGAGGAAGTAGCCGCCGTCGAGAAAGACGTCGGTCTTGAGCTTGTCCTGCAGCAGCGTCGTATAGATGACTCCCTCGGCCGCCCCCATGCTGACGCCGAGGTATCCAAGTTTTGTCGTGTCGATGTCCGCACGCGTGTACAGATAGTCGATCGAGCGCGCGAGATCCTTGAACCGCTGCACGGTGAGCGTCATCTCCTGCGACGCACCTGGAAGCACGGTGCGCACGCGCCGCTCATACGTGTCCTGATAGACGGGGTACAGTACTGCGCGACCGCTCTGGACGATGTAGTCGAAGAACGACACGTCGCCAAGCGATTGACTGTTCGTCAGGTCGATGACGCGCGCGCTGGGGAAAAAGACGATGGTCGCATACGGCGCGCGGACGTGCTTGGGAATGAACAGGTAGGCCGCCATGCGCTCGTGGCCGTAGGCGGTGTTGAACGTCACACGCTCCTCGCGCCAATCGCTCGTCTCGTCCATCACGCGTTCGACTTTCGCAGTGAGCGGCGTGTGGTCATACGCGTACATCACCTCATACGCGTGAAACACGGCGTCCGACGCCGGCGTGACCTTGGAGAAATCGCGTTCGAGTGGTTTGATCGCGGCGAGCGCGGCAACGGGTGGTGGACGCAGGTTGCGCACGCAACGAAGTCCATTGGTGGCGGAACGATCAAACGCCGACAGCGCCTCGGGCTCGCTGTAGAGATACGTCTCCGAGCTCCACGCGCCGCCGAGTATGAGGCGACGGTCGGCGTGGACGGGGTTGGCGACCCACTCTCTCACGTTGCCGGCCATGTCGTACGTGCCGAAGGGACCAACGCCCTTGAACGCGCCCACCGGCGCGACGTGCTCCTTGGAAATGTTGCTCGCCTGCACGGTGAGACCGGCGACGTCGGGCGGCGCCGCGTAGTACCATTGAGCCATCACCGGAAGCGTCTTTCCGGCGTAGACCGCGTACGCCGACGCCTCGTACCAGCTCACCCCCTGCACCGGATAGTCCCCCCGCCCCTCGGCGTAGTGTCCGGCCTTCCACGTGGACGGACCCGGGCGTCCGGTGCTGTCGCGAAAGCGCGCCATCGCTTCAGCCAAGGGCAGCCCGCGCCCGGCGTCGACAAACCCCTCGGTCCAATACTCGCGTCGATCGTAGCCGCCGGCGTCGACGAACTGCTGATAGTCGCGATTTGAGACTTCATATTTATCGATGTAGAACGGCGGCAAATCGTACGGACCAACCCAACCGACGAACGCGATGAATCCGCCCCACGTGCTTCCCGTCGCGTACACCATTCCCGGCGGAGCCGCCCTCGCCGAGTCGAGCGCGAAGCGCATGGTGCTGTGGAGAACCGGCGCGGTGACGAACGATCCCAGCGCGGCCGACGTCAACCGCCAGCGGAAATAGCCGTTGGGGAGTATGGCTTTCGCCACGGGCGTCGTGCCCACGTGGTGCCAGCCGCTGTCGGTCGCCGTGTAGTCCTGAATCTCGACAGTAGCGCCGGGCGGAGATGACGCGATGGAGACGTCACTGCTCATCTCCGCGACGAGCGCCGTGATCTGGGAATCGGCCGGGAGGATCTGCTGCGCGTCCCGAATCATGAGGAACGCGGCGAGCGTCTTGTCGACGGCTTGGAGCTTGGCGCTTTCCAGTACCGCCTGCCCTCGAGCCCAATGACGCTTCTCTGATCGCTGGTAGAACCACGTGCCCGCCGACGCCGCGAGGATGATCGCGAGGAGCGCCGGCACAAGTGCCGCAGAAGTGAATCGTCGCGCCCCCTGTGGTGACGTCTGCGGCGCGCTCAGCTGCGCAAGCACTCCCGCGAGATCGCCACTCATCTCGGACGCGGACTGATAGCGCAGCGACGCGTCCTTCGACAACGCGCGCGTCACGACGCGCTCCAGCTCGGGCGGCACCTCCAGTCGGCGCGCGCGCATTGGCTCGGGCACGCTCTGCGTGATCGCGTGGAGGATTCCCAGGGTGCCCGCGCCCTGAAATGGCGGAGCGCCGGTGATGGATTCGTACAACAGCACGCCCAAGCTCCACAGGTCAGTGCGGACATCCACCGTCTCGCCGCTGGCTTGCTCGGGCGACATGTAGAGCAGCGTGCCGACGACACCCTGCGTCTCCGTCGACTGGGCGACGCTCGAGCGATCCGGCGCCAAGAGCTTCGCGATCCCAAAGTCGAGCACTTTGGCGTGACCCTTTGGCGTGACCATCACGTTCGCCGGCTTGAGGTCGCGATGGACGATCCCGTGTTCGTGCGCCTCCTCGAGTGCCGTCGCGATCTCGACGCCGAGTCGGACGACGTCGCCAACGGGAAGCGGTCCCGCCTCGAGTCGTGCCGCGAGCGATTGCCCGGCGACGCATTCCATCACGATGTACGACACGCCGTCTTGTTCGCCGACGTCGTAGAGCGTCGCGATGTTCGGCTGGCTCACCTTCGCCAAGGCGAGGGCTTCTTTGCGAAACCGGGCTTGCGCGCCCTCCGAGAGGGCGCCGAGGGGGAGCACCTTGATGGCAACGTCGCGTTCGAGCCGGCGGTCGCGTGCACGGAAAACGACGCCCATCCCACCGGCGCCGATCTGCTCGACGATCTCGTAGGGGCCGAGGTAGGATCCTGGGGCGAGCGACATGGATCAGATGTTGGAAAGCCGACGCGGCTGTCGCAAGTGGGAGTCAGCAGCGAGCTTTGCGGCACGGGCTTCGTCACCGCTCTCGCCGACAGGCCGGCCACATCGAGCGCGCGCCACATGTTCTGGGGCGAGGCGCATGAGAGACATCTCATAGCCCCCGTCCGGCTGGCATCGGCGACGATGAGCAGCGACATTGTGTGACCCCAACCCACAGGCGCGCCCCCACATGCCTCACGACTGCTACTGGCCCATCATCTACGTTCGCGGCTACGCGATGTCGCGCGGAGAGATGGACGACACGACCGCCGATCCGTTCTGCGGCTTCAACCTCGGCTCGACCGTGATGCGCGCGCGTCCAGACAAGAGCGAACCGCCAAAGAAGTTCGTGTTCGAATCGCCGGTCGTGCGTCTCCAATCGGACTTCGGGTATTGCGACATCTATGAGGACGGCGTCGACATCGTCGACCCGGACTGGAAGGGCGGCGTCAAGCGGCGATCGATCGTCATCCACCGCTACTACGATGATGCGTCGACGCTCCTCGGATCGGGCAAGACGCCGTCAATGGAGACGTTCGCCAAAGAGTTGAGCGAATTGATTCTCAGAGTCCGCGACCGCGTCTGCAGCGTCCCGGAGAACAAGGTCGATCTCAAGGACTTTCGGTGCTACCTCGTGGCGCACTCCATGGGCGGGCTCGTCTGTCGCGCGTTTCTCCAGAATCCCGACGCGGGCGACACGGACGCACGCGCCTGCGTCGACAAGTTCTTCACCTACGCGACTCCCCATAACGGCATCGACGTTGCCGGCGTGAACGCCCCGGAGTGGCTTGGCCTCAACGACATCAGCAACTTCAGTCGCGACCGCATGGCCGACTACCTCGGCATTCAAGATCTCTATGAGACGCTCGAGCCCAAGCGCGTGGACTGGCTGCCGGAAGAGTGCCTTTCCATCGATCGCGTCTTCTGCATGATCGGCACGAATCGGTCGGACTACGAGGCGGCCGCCGGCCTGTCGCGCACGTTCGTGGGACACGGCAGCGACGGCCTCGTGCGGATCGACAACGCGGCGCTCTGGGGCGTGAAGGACCGAACGACGGTCACGCGGCCCGCGGCGCGGGCGTACACGTACCGCTCGCACTCGGGCCGCTACGGCATCGTGAACAGCGAAGAGGCCTACCAGAATCTCGCGCGCTTTCTATTCGGCGATCTGCGCGTCGACATCTGGGTCGACATCGCCGACGTGTTCGTACCCGAAGAGCTCGAGGAGGCCGACAAGAACGGCACGCTGGACGCGCTCTATCAAATCGAAGTCTCGGCCTCTCCACTCGGCAAACGCTGGCTGCTCACGCGCCGCGTTGCGGAGGAGGATTCTGTCGCGTGCCGGCGTCATGCGGATCTTCGCAACAAGCCGGATGAGCGAAAGGTCTATCTGTCCACCGCATTTCTGGCGAATCGCGATCGCGTCGACAACGATAATTCGCTCTCGTATGGTCTCAGTCTCGGAATTCGCGTTCCCGATTACGAGGTCGAGAAGCGGTTCTGGCCGAACCGCCACTACGAAGGCCAGTATCTCTTCCGTGACGCGCTCGCGCTCCGAATGGTTCCGCCGGCGAAGCCGGGCGACGCATGGCAGGTGTTTCACGATTGGCAGAGCGACAACGTGGGTCAGGCGTCGGTGCCGGTTGCCGTCAGCGCGCTTCAAGGTGGCAAGGTGGAGGTCGTCATCCCGTTCTCGAACAGCGATGCCACGCCGCCTCGATCGCCCGGGATCGCGGGGCAGGTGCGGTTCGTCGTGTCACTGTGGAATCAGTAGCTGCACCAAACGGCGGAGACTGCCGCGACGGCGGAGCGGCTTCTCCTCGGATCAGGGTCGCGACATACTTCAGTAACTACTTCACTCCTGCCAGCGCGACGTCCACGACCATCTCCGGAGAACCACGTTGACACCGACACCCGCATCCGCACAGGTGATCACGCCCGACCAACTACTCCACCATTGGCAAGGCCATCGCGGTCTGACGCGACGCATGATCGACGCATTTCCCGAGGACAAGTTGTTCACCTACTCGATCGGCGGCATGCGCCCGTTCTCCACGCTCGCGCTGGAGTTCCTCGGCATGGGCGCGCCGACGCTGCACGGCGTGCTCACGAAGGAGTGGAAGGCGTTCGCGTCGCCGGAAGTGAAGACGAAGGCCGACATCCTTCGCTTGTGGGATGAAGCGACGGCCGAGATCGACAAGCTGTGGGCAACGATTCCTCCCGCGCGCTTTCAGGAAGTCGACACGGCGTTCGGCCAGTGGACGATGACGATCTTCGCGCTGATCTTCTATATCATCGACAACGAGATTCATCATCGCGGCCAGGGGTATGTGTATCTGCGCTCGCTGGGGATCGAGCCGCCGCCGTTTTACGAGCGCGCGTTCGCGGGGGCGTCCGCGCCCTAGTCTCCTTCGCACGGGAAACCTCGGCGACGGCGTGGGCGCCCTGGTGTCCTCCGTCGGAGCCGAGGACACCAGGGCACGACCGACTACTCGAGACCGAGCATCAACCGGCGCGCGCGATCATCGCTCGGCCCAAACGGGCCGAGCCCGATCAGGTCCGGGAATCCGGTCGGATCCGCCGCCATCCGCGGGAACACGCGATTGCGCCGATCGTCGGCCTCGGGGCCTGGCGTCCATGTGAGATCTGTCATCCACTCGTGAATGCGGTGCAGCGCGCCATAGTACGCATCGTGCTCCCGCGCGTACTGCGCGATCGCAACGTCCCAGTCGTCATTCGCGCGAAGCGCGTTCGCGAGATGCTCGACGTCGACGACCGTCAACGCAAGGCCGGATCCCCACGACGGATCGGACGATGCGGCCGCGTCGCCAATGAGCACGACGCCGTTCATCGCAGGCGACGGCACCCACCGCGGCGCTCCCTCGAACTCGGCGAGCGGCCCGATCGATTCCACGCCAGTCAGCCACGATTCTGGAACCCCAGCCGATTGAACAGCATTGAGAAAATCCTCAACTTTCCGGCTGCCCGTAAATCCGCGACGACCCGCCACGCCGGGATAGACGAAATACGCTCGCGAGCGCCTGCCGCCGAGGGGGGCCCAGAACGACGCGACGCCGGGGCCGACGCAGAAGAATGCCGACTCCTCGGGAACAGACGTCCCCGAGATCAACGTGCCGGCGACCGTGAGCAGATCCGGACTGCGCTGCACATCGAATCCGCCCCACGCCCGCGTTTGGGACGAACGGCCGTCGGCCCCGACGACGATCCGCGCCGTCATCGTCTGCCTCGCCCCATCATGCTCGAAGGTCACCGACGGCGACACGCCCGGGCCGGCATCGACACCGAGGACCGTTGCGCCGCGTTTGCAGGACGCACCGGCCGCGATGGCGCGAGCCAGCACCGCCTCCTGCATGTCGGGATGATACATGTTGAGCATCGAATCCCCACCGGGCGTGCTCGCGCGCAAATCCCGCGTCGGCGTGGGCGCGCCCATCGCATACTGCACCCAGTTTGGCGCGGGATGTCCGCCGGCAGCGATCAGGTCGTCGTAGATCCCGAGGCGACGGGCCGCGGCCACTCCCCACGCCAGCATGTTCTCGCCGCGCACGCGATCCTTGAACCGCGTCTCGCGTTCGAGCACGAGCACATTGTGCCCCGCGCGCGCCAGTTGGTCCGCCAGCGCGGCTCCGCCCAGCCCGCCACCCACCACTATCGCATCATAGCTCATCGTTCCTGCTCCCCGTATAGGCGCGTTCGCCCCACAAGATATCGCGCGCGAAGGAGAATTCCCGACAGGCACGGGGCGCGACTGCGAGACCTGGGCGCGCGCGACGCCAGCGCACGAATATCGGTTCTGGCTTGTGAGCGCGCGGCCAGTGTGCCCGCAAAACGATCGCCCAACCACCGCGGCGCCAAATCACGCAGTCCGTAGCGCCAACGCGACGCAGGCATTATCTAGACGCACCACAACGCGCGCCCGAGGACTCAGTGGAGACCGCACCGACCACCCGCAGGGAACCGCCGACATACTCCGGATTCACGCCACCCGCGGACCCATTGCCGGCTGATCAAGCGGCCGAGGTGAGATGGCCGCTGTGGCAGCGCGTGCTGTTTCGATTTTTTTTCGTCTACCTGATCCTCCAGATCGGACCGTGGAATCTGTTTGGTGCGGTCCCCGGCGCGTCGTTCGTGTTTCGTCAATACGACAAGCTGGATGAATGGATCGTGCGCAC
This sequence comes from bacterium, assembly GCA_040002475.1. Taxonomy (GTDB): domain Bacteria; phylum Gemmatimonadota; class Gemmatimonadetes; order Gemmatimonadales; family Gemmatimonadaceae; genus JAQBQB01. Next base: position 103,215 of record JBDUEJ010000008.1, read on the forward strand.
CGGAAACACGCTCGTGTTTCATGTGCGCGAGACCCTCATTCCGACGAACGGCAGCGGCGACACGTCGTACGCGTGGGCCCAAGTCTGGGTCTTTCTCAGCATCGCCGCGATCGCGTGCGTCGTGTGGAGCGTTTTCGATCGCAAGCGCCCGCACTATGAACGTCTCGCGTTCTGGCTCCGCATGATCGTGCGGTACTACGTGGCGGCTGCCGCGCTGAGTTATGGGATCATCAAGCTGTTCCTGCTCCAGATGCCGTTTCCGGCGCTCAGCCAACTGGCCACGCCACTCGGCGACCTGCTGCCGATGCGGTTCTCGTGGTTGTTCATCGGCTACTCGGGGCCGTATCAGTTTTTCTCGGGGGTAATGGAAACCGTTGCCGGCCTGCTTCTGCTCTACCGTCGCACGGTGACGGCCGGCCTGTTCGCGGCGACCGGCGCATTTACGAATGTCGTCATGATCAACCTCGCATACGACGTTCCGGTCAAGCTCTTCGCCATGCACCTGCTGCTCTCGTGCATTTTTCTGCTCGCGCTCGACTCGCGCCGCTTGCTGGCTTTTCTCGTGCTCAACCGCGCCACACCGCCGACGACCGCGTACGAACCCAACTTCGCGAAGTCGTGGCAGAAGCGGGGCAGCGTGGTCGTGAAGGTGTTCCTCGTCTACGAGATTCTGCTGGCGCCGTTGCAAAGCGGATGGACACGCTATCAGGCGACGAAGCTTCCGCCGGTCTCAGGCCCGTTCACCGCCGGCGTGTACGACGTGCGCCGCTACGTCGTAAATCACGACACCATCGCCGCCTCGACGGCCGACACGCTCCAATGGAAGGATGTGATCTTCGACAACGCGAGCGCCGGCAGCGTCAACACCCGAGACCAAGTGTTCTGGCAGCGGTACCATCGAGGCTACTTCCGCTACAAACCGAACGTCGCCGCTCGCACCGTCGCCGTGTGGAAGACGTCGACCATCCCCCGCGACAGCACGTTTCTCTTCACCATGCGGTACGAGGTTCCGGACACCAACACCATTCGGTTCCACACCGCGATCCGCGGCGACTCGATTCACGTGGAGCTCGTCCGAACGCCACGACACTTCCAGCTCACCGAGCGTCAGTTCCACTGGTTGTCGGAGTACAACAGATAGTGGTGCGCTTCAACCGCCGATAGAAACCGTCGGGCAGCCAGGTCCGACGATCGTCCCCGTGGGCGACGGAATTGGCGACACGCAACCGGGGAAGCTCACCATATCCCCAACGCGCGCCGCCGGTCTACCACCGATCATCACGGTCGCCGACCCGAGCCCGATCATACCGCCGGGGCCCGGAACGCAACTGACCAGATTGCAGATCGCCGTCGGGTCCCCGACGCGCACCGCGAACTGTCCGCCGATCTGCACCGTTTGACAGCCGCCGACTATCCCGAATCGCTGCGGTGCGTGCGCCAGCGGTGTCGGAATGGGCGCGGGCGGATGAATTGGCGCATGGCAATGGGGACGATCGTGCATCACCTGATCGCCAATGCGCGCCGCTGGATATCCCATGAGTGTCTCCTGAGTGGGTGAGTATCCGCGGCGCTAGTTGATGGCAATGAACGCGGCTTGCAGCTGCATCGTCGCCGATGCTTGAATGCTGATCGTCCCCGACGCCCGCACCGTCACTCCCGCGGCGGCCTCGAGACGAATGCCCGCGCTGGACTTGATCGTCACGTCACCGCCCGGGCCGGTCTTCAGCATGCCTTCCAACGCCGCGAGCCGAGCTTCGAGCGCGGCGATCTTTTTTGTGAGATCGACGGCCGCGACGGGCGGCTGGTTCGGCGTCAGATTTGGTCTTGGCGGGAGAGCCACGGAAGCCTCGGGCGTTGAGGGGATCAGAGAGCCCAAGTATGGATCGGTGACCAACGCGCGGCAAGAAAACGGGGCCGCCGCCGTCAGCCGAATGTGTAGCACCACGCCTCGCCCTCGAGCACGACCTCACCCGTTTGTCGCGTGACGCGAATCGCAAGTTGCGTCACCGGCTTCGACGCGTGCACGCTCAGCACCTCGGCGGCGGCGGTGATGGTGTCATCGATGTAGACGGGGGCGGTGAACTTCCAGTTTTGACTCAGGAAAACCGTCCCCGGACCGGGCATGTCCATGGCGACGAGCGCGTGGAGCAGGCCGGTGGTGAGTCCGCCCTGCACGACCAGCTTGCCGAATTTCGTTCTCGCCGCGAAGGTTTCGTCGAAGTGGAGCGGATTGTAGTCCCCGGTGAGCTCGGCGAAGGTTTTGACGTGGGATGCTGTGAGAGTCAGGGTGCGCACGGCGCGTTGGCCGACGATAACCGGCATTGGATTCCTCTGGGAGTTTTGCAGCGCTGAATTTGAACTCCGGAGAATAGCGGCGGGAGAGGCTGGGCTCGACGGGCCGGGGGGCGCGCGGCACGCTGCATGCCGAATTGGTGTGCGACCCCACGGGAGACATCATGGCACACACGCACGAGTTCGATTGCGTCGTTTGCGGCGCGCATTTCGATTCCGAAGAGGACCTGCACCAGCACGACGAAGCGCAGCACGTGCATCACAAGGCAATCGACGTTCACGCTCCGGCCGAGCCGATGGGCAATGAGAGGGCGAGAAAGCCGGCGGAGAAGGATGACAGGATGAGCTAGAGTCACAGCTCAGTTCTGAGTTTGTGGTGGGCTGCGGAAGTCGAGCGATGCGGAGCTCGACACCGCACTCCTCCACGAACTCACAACTTGGCAGTCGAAAGACCGAGGGCAAACGCTCGGCGATCGCGCTCAAAATCCGCAAAACTGGCTCGTCGCCCCTCGACGCGACCTCGGCCGAAGCGTACCATGTGGGTCACTCCCCCTATGACCCGACTCCCATGTCATCACGACGTTTGATCGGCGGCGTCCTTCGCCTGGCGCTGGTCGTACTCGCAGTCGTCTTTGTCGGCCGCTACTTCATGCGTCGTATGCCGAGCGGCAAACACGTCCGCGTCCAGACCGAAGTTCCCGCAGCCGAAACCCTCGGGCCCGGGGACGTTCACATCTACAGCGCCGATACCTCCGTCGACCTCATCCTGCAGGGCGACAAGATTCTCGCGGGTCTTTCTCCGCAGACGGTCGCGAAAGTCAAAAGCTCCCTCGACTCGTCGGCAACGGGCGACACCTCGGGGTTCGGCGGAAGCATCAGCCAGCTCGTCAAGAAGTCGGTGGCCGGCGCGATCGGAACGCACGCCGTGTTTCCGCTGGCGGACATCCGCGACATCCGATACGAGGGCGATCAAATCGTGTTCGACTGGAAGGACGGTGGAAAGCACCAGATGTTCGGCAACACGAAGGTGAACAACAGCAAGGCGTCCAGCTCCTTTCGGCCGGAGGACGCACAGAAGTTCATTGACGCCGTCAAGGCAAGAATGGGACGCTGACACTCAAAACTGAGAACTGAAAACTGCCGAGTTGGGAGTTCGTGAAGGGTCGGGGTCGATCGAGGTACGGTTCGATTCGCCGCCACACATATCCACCCCTGCACGAACTCACCTCTGCGTCGTGCGCTCCCACTCAGTTGCGAGCTCGCCAGCTCTAGTGCCCAACTTTCGCTGCTCCCCCGCCCTCCGCGTGGAGCGCACGACCTGATCGCACCGCAACCTCGACGACAGTCTGTGCATCGGCCATCGACGTCCGGAAGTTTACGATGCACGCGCGCAGAGCAAACCGTCCCCCGATCACCGCGTTCGAGAGGTACACCTCACCGGCTTTCTGCAGACGTTCGAGCAGTGCGGTGTTGAGCTGGTTGAGGTACGCCTCGGTGTCGGGCGACCCGACCGTCGCGCGCAGCTCGCGCGGAACGTACCGAAAGGTCGCGATGCTCAAGCTCTGCGTGAGTGGCTCGAGCTCGTCGTGCGCGGCGGCGAGGCGATACATCTCGCGCGAGATGGCGATGTCGTCCGAGATCATGCGGACGTAGCCGTCGCGCCCACATTGGCGAATCGTCGCCCACACCTTGAGCGCGCGGAAGCCGCGGGAATTCTGCGGACCCCACTCGTGAAAGTTCGTCGGCGGATCCTCGCTGTCGCCATCGAAGCGATAGTAGGGGGGATGAAAGCTGAACGCACTGCGCAGCTTTTCGGGATCGCGCACGAGCGCGCAGCCCGCCTCGAGCGGAGAGTACAGCCACTTGTGCGGGTCGACCGCGACGGAATCGGCGCGCGAGATTCCGCGCAGCGCCTCGGGCGCATCGGGAAGCATCGCGGCGGGCGCACCATACGCCCCATCGACGTGGAACCAGATGCCCTCCTTGGCGCACAGCGTCGCGAGATCGCCGAGCGGGTCGATGGCACCCGTGCTGACCGAACCGGCCGTGCCGATGACGACCGCGGGCTTCCAACCGTTGGCGATGTCCTCGTGAATCCGGCGCTCGAGCGCGCCGACGTCCATCGCGAGCCCCGCGTCGACTGGAATCGCGCGCATCGAGTCGGTGCCGAGTCCGCAGATATCGAGACCCTTTTGGAGCCAGGTATGCACTTCTGCGGACGCGTAAACCGCCAGGCGCGCGGCGGACGTCCGGCCCTCAGCGCGCATGTCGTAGCCTGCGACGGATTTTAGCGCGGAAATGAGGCAGACCATGTTGGCCATGTTCCCGCCACTTTCGATCAGGCCGCCCGCGTCAGGCGCGAAGCCGATGAGCTCCGAGATCCAGCGCACGGATTGACGCTCGATCTCGGTCGCCATTGGCGACAGCGACCACGCGCCGCAGTTCGCGTTCACCGCCGCGGCAAGCATATCGGCGAGCGCGCCGATCGGCGCCGCGCTCGAGGTGATGTAGCCGAAAAAGCGCGGGTGGCCGTTGAACGTCGAGTTGTTGAGGACGAGATCAGTGGCTTCGGCCAGAATGGTGGCGGGCTCGGAGCCCTGCGTCGGCAGCGTTGGCGCGCCGAGCAAAGCGCGCACGCTACTCGGCGACAGGTCCGGGGCGACGGGACGGTCGGGAAGCGAAGCGAGAAAGTCCGCAATGCGGTCCACGAGTTCGTGACCGGCGGAGCGAAAGGCATCTGGCGGGAGGTCGGCAGGCGAGTTACGCATCAGATGAAGATACGGGAGGCTCGAGGATGGAGTGCGGTCAGAGGCTCGGGGGCAAATAGCCAACGGCTAATTCGCCGAAGTTAGGACAACAAGACACGAGTGGTGAGTTTGCTACGTTTTTGGGATTGACGGAACTGTTCGCCGGTTTCCGCGACGCCGATCAAGTCGGCCTCGGAGCATCAACGCCATATCCCGACATGCGAATTCTCGTTTACCTGACGGCGCTTGCCCTATTCGTTCCATCAGCGTCCTTGATCGCCCAGTCCGACGCCGCCGCCATTCGCTCCGCCCGCGCCCGCTCGAACTCCGCCATCCAGTCGCACAACCTCGACTCGCTCGCGTCGGTGTGGCTCCCGGAGTACGTCTCCGTCTCGTCCACCAACGCGCGCTCCGTCGGACGCGACTCCGCTCGCGCCAACTTCATGAATCTCTTCGCGACTCGCCCCGGCGTCATATTCGTGCGAACGCCTCAGACAATTCGCGTCAATCCCGCGTGGCGTCAGGCCGGCGAGAGTGGCCACTGGACGGGCCATTGGTCGGCGACCGATGGCGTCGTACGCGTGAGCGGAGACTATTTCGCGAAATGGCGGAAGGTGGGTGACAAGTGGCTTCTCGTCGCCGAAACGTTCGTGCAATTGCGCTGCACGGGCGGGAGGTACTGCGACTCACCTCCCTGATCCCTTGCAGACGAACGACCCACCGGCAAAAACTGCGGCTGACTCACGACTCGGCGTTGAGGACTCAGAGCGCACGAGCTCACAGCTCACCAGGCAATCCCGTAGTCTTCCCCGTGATTGCTGGACCCTCCCCACATCGTTCCATGCTTCCGGTCAAGGAGAATCGCATTGATCGGGCCCGAGCTCCGTTCCACGAACTGCAAGCTGTACCCCATCGCCCGCAACGCATCTCTCGTGGCCGCCGGCAACGACGTCGCTACTTCCATCGCGCCGGGGCGAGCCTCGTGGACGCCAAAGCTCGATCGCATCTGAAAGCTGTTGATGTTCGGCGCTTCTACCGCCTGCTGCACCGTCATTCCAAACTCGACGACGTTCAAAAAGAACTGCAGCAGATTCTGATCTTGCGAGTCGCCCCCCTGCACGGAGAACGCCAGGTACGGCGCGCCGTCTTTGAGCGCGAGCGTTGGCGTGAGCGTCACGCGCGGCCGTTTGCCCGGCGCGATCACGTTGAACGGCCCGTCCTTGGCCTCCGTGACAAAGCTCTGCGCACGCTGGCTCAGACCAATCCCCGTGTGACCCGCGATGACCGCCGGGACCCACCCGCCGCTCGGCGTCACCGATACGAGCCAGCCTTCTTCGTCGGCCGATTCAATCGACGTCGTTCCTGCGTGAAACGATTCATAGAATGCTGAATCCACCGGCGGGCGATCCTGCCCTCCGCTCGCCGCCGCCCCCTTGGGCGCGAAGTTGCTCGGCTGCCACGCGGCGAGCAGCGTTGCGAACGGGTTGACTCCTCCGCCCTGAAACGGATACGGATCGCCGGGCTTCACGTTCGGATCGTTCTTCGACCAGTTGATCTCCGCGTAGCGCTTCTTCGCGTACGCCTTGGACAACAGCCCCTTCATTGGCGACTCAGGCGGAAACGCCGGGTCGCCGTAGTAGAAGTCGCGGTCGGCAAACGCGAGGCTCATCGACTGGTAGACCGTGTGGATGTACTTGGGCGAGTTATAGCCCATCGCCTTCATGTCGGTGTTTTCAAGAATGTTCAATGCTTGCAGCAGCGCCGGCCCCTGCTGCCATTCACGAAGCTTGTATACCGTCACGCCCTTGTACGTCGCCGAATACGGTTCTTCGATCTTGACCTTCCAGTCGGCGAGGTCCTCGAGCGTGAACAGACCCCCGTCTTCGCGCACGCCGCGCACGATCTCCTGCGCGATGTCGCCCTTGTAAAAACGATCGTACGCGGCGTAGATCGCCTGCTTGCGCGTCTTGCCCGACTTGAGCGCTTGCTGCTCGGCGTCCACCAACTTGCGCCACGTTGCCGCGAGATCCTTTTGGACGAACACCTGTCCGGGCTCGGGAACGTCGCCGGCGTTCTGCAGGAAGACGGCCGGCGAGTACTTCCATTGCGTAATCCACTTCTTGTCCTTCGTGATCGAGCGAACGAGTTGCGCCTCGACGGCGTAGCCATCTGCCATTTGGATGGCCGGCGCCACGACTTCCTTGAGCGACAGCTTGCCCCACTCGGCAAGCATCGTCAGCAAGCCGCCGACCGTTCCCGGCGTGACCGCGGCAAGCGGGCCGTACTCGGGCGGATATGAGTATCCTTTGCTTTTGTAGAACGCGGGCGTCGCACCCGTCGGCGCAACGCCGAGCGCGTTGAGGCCAATGACTTTCTTGGTTTTTGGATTGTAGATGAGCGCTTGGGTCTCGCCGCCGCAGCCAAGCGTGTCCCACATCGTACAGCCGGCGGCGAGCATCGCCGCGGCGGCATCCACGGCGTTGCCGCCCTTGGCGAAGATCTGTGCGCCGGCTGAGGCCGAGAGAGGTTTGCCGGTGACCGCCAACCAGTGCTTGGCGTGCAGCGGCGGCTTCTGCGTCTGACCGACTCGAGGGTCCGCGCTGCCAACCGCACGCCCAGGGCGCAGGGTGTCGGCCTGCGCGAGCAGGACATGGTGTGCCGTGGCGACGAGCGCCGCACAGGCAAAAAGGCGAATGGACATGGTGGCTCCGGCTCCGGTTGCGCTTGCACTAACATGGCGGCGCGAACCGTGGTGGCAAGCCGAGTCATGCCGATCTCGTGCTGATCTCATGCTCATCTGCGTCCGGCGCCTTGCTTGCTCGGCGCCAGGCGGTCTATCCTAGTTCACGTGCCCAATTCCGGATCGCTCATGACAGACGCAAACATTCCCACCGACCCGACAATGAAGACCAGCTCCCGTTCGCTCGCAGTCGGCCTTGGCGTAGTCGCGGCGTTATCCTCGCCGGTCGATGCACAGGGGACGCCCGCGCCCGCGGCGCCGCGGCCCATGGTCCTGACGACGACCGCGTGGCCCGACGGCGGCCAAATCCCCGCGAAGCACACCCAGGCGGGGGAGCAAATTTCGCCCGAGCTCAAGTGGACGAACGTGCCCGCCGGAACGCAGGCGTTCGTCGTCAACATGCTCGATCCCGACGTCTCCATTCAGCGCGGTACGGAGACACAACCGCACTGGATTGTCTGGAACATTTCGGGATCAGCGACCGGATTGCCCGAGGGTGTGAAGCCGGGCGCGGAGTTGCCGGACGGCATGCGCCAGATCAGCGCGTCGGGCCCGCAGTATCGCGGACCGGGCGCCGCGGCGAATGGTCCACTGCACCACTACACGTTCGAGGTCTACGCGCTCGACGCCAAGATCGACGTCACGGCGTCGACTGCCGCGCAGCCCGCGACAGCCGCCCTCGAGACTCGCGCCGCCGTGATGAAAGCCATACAAGGCCATGTGATCGGCAAAGCAGTCTACGTGGGCCTATTTCATCGGCCTCAGTAGCTACGGCACGTACGCGATACAGTCGATCTCTACGCGCAGGCCGGCGCCCGGCAACGCCGCCGCCTGAATTGTCGTTCGGGCGGGGCGGTGGTCGCCGAACATGCGCGCATACACGCCGTTCATTTGCTCGAACTCCTTCATGTCGAGCAAGAACACGCCGCACCGCAGCACGTACTGCAGACCCGAGCCGGCCGCCTCGAGAATGGTGCGGACGTTCTTGAGGCACTGTTCGGTTTGCGCAGCGGCATCGGCGCCGACGAGCGCGCCAGTCGAAGGATCGGTCGCGCCTTGGCCGGAGACGAACACGAGGCGTTCGAAGCCCATGCCGGGGGAGTACGGGCCGACAGGCTTCGGAACGTTGGAATCAAAAATTGGTTGGTGCTGCACGTTGAGCCTGAGTTCGAGTTGTGGTTGGAGCGTTGAGCCGTGAGTGACAGGCTGAGTTATGAGTTTGTTAAAGGCGGGTGCATCGCGCCACGCCGTTCCACTGATCACTCGCCAAGAACCTTCTCGCATGCTTGTGCCACCGCGAGCAACTCCAACGTGGCATCGCGCCGCCCCACGAGCTGCAGCCCCACCGGCATCCCCACGGCCGGAATCGGCAGTGAGATCGCCGGGTGACCGGTGATATTGAACAGCTGCGTCAACCGCAGCATCGCCGCGCGCACGAGAAGTTTTTCGCCGTCATCCATCGTGACGTCCGCAGCGCCCAACAGCGGCGCAATGATCGGCAGCGTCGGGAGCACGAGTGCGTCGTACCCCTCGAGCGCGGAGTCGACAGCGCGCGTGAGCGCATCGCGCACTTCGCGCGCGCGAAGATAGCTGACCGCCGCGATCGTCCGCCCGCGCTCGAGACGCTCCCGCACTGGCGGCTGATAGTCGCCCGCGCGCGAGTCGAGCGTCGGCGCGTGCCACAGCGCGGCCTCGGGCAGCGAAATGTTGACGTACGTATCGACGATCGCCTCCGTGCCCTCGACCGTGCGCGGATCAACCGAGACGCCGCACGTCCGCAGGCGCTCGATCGCGTTCGCGAATCCGGTGCGCACATCGCTCTCGAGCAGGGCCATGAAGTAGCCGCCCAACGCGCCAAGCGTCACCGCACGTGGCGATGGCGATTCGATTCGCGCGGCGGGACGCCCGGCGAGCACTGCCCACAGCGCCGCGGCATCGTCCACCGATCGCGCAATCGGGCCGACACTGTCGAACGTTGCGCACAGCGGCACCACACCGTCGAGCGGCACCTCGCCTCGCGACGGTTTGAGTCCCACGACGCCGCACGCCGCGGCGGGAATTCTGACCGAGCCGCCGGTGTCCGAGCCGATCGACGCCAACCCCATCCCCGTTGCAACCGCGGCCGCCGAGCCGCCGCTTGATCCGCCCGCGGAACGCGTAACGTCGAGCGGGTTGTGCACGGCGCCGAACGCGGATTCTTCGCTCGTCGTGCCGAGCGCAAATTCGTGGAGGTTTGTCTTTCCGATGAGCACCGCGCCCGCGTCTCGCAACCGTTTCACGACCATTGCATCTCGCGTCGCCACATGCGCGGCGCGCACACGCGACGCCGCGGTCGTTGGCTGGCCCGCGATATCGATGAGGTCCTTGATCGAAATCGGCATCCCGTGCAGCGGACCGCGATCGACCCCGCGCCCGCGCTCGGCGTCGACGACGCGCGCGGCCGCGCGAGCGCCGTCGGCGTCTACGAGAATGAAGGCATTGGTGCGCGCGCCATGTTCGGCAATGGCGGCAAGGCTTGCGTCGAGGCGTTCAGTGGCGGTGGTCTGTGGCATCCGAGGCGTTGAGAATGGAATCGCACGGATGATACATCGCACCGAGTGCGCGTCCAAATGGCCACCCGACATTTCACAGGTTCCGGCGCACACGACTCACGCGGTTCATTCGGATCGCAACGCCGCCATTGGATCGGCTCCTGCTGCCCGCCGCGCCGGGAGATACGTCGCCAGCAGCGCCACGGCGATGAACAGCAGCGACATCCCCGCGAACGTCATCGCGTCCAGCGCGCTCACGTCGAATAACAAGCTCGCGATCAGCCGCGTCGCCAGCGCCGCGAGAACGAGACCCAGCACCACGCCACCCAACGCGAGCCACATTCCCTCGCGAATGACCAGACGCAACACGTCGGCGCGCCGCGCACCGAGCGCGACGCGAACACCCATCTCCCGCGTCCGGCCGTTCACGGAATACGCGATGATCCCGTACAGTCCAAGGGTCGCGAGCAAAAGACCGACACCGCCGAGCACGCCGGTAACGACCGCGGCGATGCGCTGCGGCAGGAGCGTGATTCCCGTCGCCCGCTCGAGCGTGATCACCGTGGGACGCGGAACATTCGGATCGACAGCCCGCATGGCGTCGTGAATTCCCTGCCCCAACTGTGCCTCGCCCGCAGCCGTGCGCACGAGCATCGTCCAGGTGGGCTGCCAGACCTGATCCATCGAGAAGTACGCGAGCGGCGGCGTGGCCTCGCTGAGGTCCGCATACTTCGCGTCGTGCGCGATGCCAACGACGGTCACGAGTTGGCCCCTGATCGTAAAGGTGCGTCCGAGCGCGGATCCGTCGGACGCGAGACGTTTGGCCAGCGTCTCATTGACCACCGCCACCCTGGGCGCCCCCCCATCGTCGGTGCGCGCCAACACCCGCCCTGCGACGAGCGGCATGCGCAGCGTCGTGAAATAGCCGCCGCTCACGTTCACGATCCACGTGAACAGGCTTGCACCGCTCGCGAGCGTGATGTTGTCGTTCGCGCTGCGCGTCGTGAGCGGCGCAAAGCTGGCGTACGATACCGATGTGACACCGGGAATCGCGGCAACGCGGTCGCTCAAACTGTGGAAGAACGTTCGTGCCTTGACGCTGTCGAAGCCCCATGCTCTCGAATCGAATGACGCGACCGACACGCCCGCGCGGTCGAAGCCCGGATCGACGCGAGCGCTGGTGCCCAGCGCGCGAAGAAAGAGTCCCGCGGCAACAAGAAGGACGAGCGAGAGCGCGAGCTGCCCGACGATCAACGCATTCCCCGCCCACGTGCGACGCGATCCTGAACCCGACGATCCGTCGCGCAATCGCGCTGAGATGTCGTCGCGGGCCGCGCGAAGCGCGGGCGTGAGACCGAACACCAGACCGGTCACGAGGGAAACGATGAGCGCAAACGCCATCACGCGACCGTCGGGCGCCATATCCGGCGCAATCACGACGTCGGTCGGCAGCGGAAACGACGTCGCCGCCTTCGTTGCCGCAAACGCGAGCGCGACGCCGCCAATTGCCCCGAGACAGAACAGCACCAGGATCTCCGTGAGCAGTTGCGCGACGAGCCGCCCGCGCCCGGCACCAAGCGCGGCGCGCAACGCCATCTCTCGCCGTCGCGCGATCGCGCGCGCCGACAGCATCGACGCCACGTTGACGCTCGCGATGAACAGCACAAGCCCCGCCGCGCCGAGGAGAAGCGTCATGAACCCAAGAAATTTTCCGCGCGCATCCTCGGGAATGCCGCGCAACATCGACGCGTGCACGCCGGTGAATTTGCGCATCGCGGCCGGCGTCGCCTGGTCGATCGCGCGCGCCGCGGTCAGCGTCGAGAGCTCGGATTGCGCGGCGTCGGCCGTCACGCCGTCCTTCAGTCGTCCAAACATGCGCAGCGACTGCGACGTGGCGGCATTGCGTTCCGGTTGAAGCTGTGCCGACATCATCAGCGGCGCCCAGCCGTCGACAGGAATGAGCGAGATCACACCTCGAAAGCCCGGCGGCCCCACGCCGATCAACGTGTACGGCCGACCGTTGACGCTCACGCGATGGCCGACGACGCTGCTGTCCGCTCCGAGATGGGCCGTCCAGAACGCGTAAGAAACGACCACCACCGGAGCCGCCTGCGCCGCACGATCCTCCTCGAGCGCAAAGAATCGACCGAGCGCCGGCCGAAGCCCGAGCACCGAGAAGTAGTTCCCCGAAACGAGATTGCCGGCGACCACCGCACCTTCTCCACCGGCCGCAATCGAGAAGGTGATCTTACTCCAGGCGGCGAGACCCTTCACTTTCCGCGTGCCATCGCGCAGGTATTCGTAGAGCCCCGACGACGCCGCCATCTCGGTGCGGCCGTCCGGTTTCGTCAACTCGAGCCCCACAAGTCGCGATCCGTCAGCCGTACCCGGAAGAGGCGCGAGCACGATCGCGTTCATCGCGCTGAAGATGGTTGTCACCGCGCCGCTGCCGATCGAGATGGCCAATACCGCGACGATCGTGAAGACTGGGCTCTTGCGCAACATGCGCAGCGCGAAGTGCAGATCGCTTACGAAGTTTTGAAACATGTCGGGCGTCCTGGGACTTTCGGTGGTATTTGCTGGATTCCGCGCTCGTCGCGCATGGCGCGCGGCATCGCGATGTTCGAGCAGCGCGGCGCTGAGGAGCGCGCCCGGTGTGCGAAGCCACAGACGAGCAACCCCCAACGATCCCGCTCGCGCGTGCGCCGCCGTGAGCTGGTCGTGGAACACGTCGCGCATGTCGTCGCCAAAGCGCACACGAAAGTCTCGCGGGAATACGGCAACCAGGCGCGCGAAGACGCGATCCGACAGGAGTCGCCCCGCCATCATGTGGCCACGCGACGCGTGAGCGCCCGGACCGACGGTGAGCGCACGAGCGCCTGCAGCCGGTGCAACTCGGCCGTCAACACGCGGCCGCCGAGCGCAGTGATTCTGTAGTAGCGGCGCCGGTCGTTCTCGTGGTCGTGCGCCGGCCGATGTCCCGCTTCGGCAACGAGCTCGTCGTCGACCAGCCGTTTGATGACGCGATACAAATTGCCCGGATCGAGCTCGATCAAGCCGTCCGTACGGGCCGCGATTTCGCGAACGAGGCCGTAGCCGTGGCGTTCCTCCTCTGACAGCGCGAGGAGGAGCGGGACGTCTACCGGCTTGAGCGGGAGAAAGCTTCGAGGATCGCGCGCCATTGGTTCTTGCGGCTCGGGCGTATGGTTGAAGTAACTATACGGGCGCGCCGGCGGCCGGTTTCAGCGATTTCGCTTCGTGACGCAGATCCCTCGTCGCTGCGCTCCTCGGGGGATGACACTCGGGTTCAGAGCAAACCGGCCTCACGCGCCAGATCGGCCAACGCTCCGCGCGAATCCACACCCAGCTTAGCGAAAATATTCGACAGATGCGTGCTCGCCGTCCGCGCCGAAATCCCTAGCGCCGACCCGATCTCCTTGTTTGACCGCCGCGCCGCAACGAGCCGAATGATCTCCAATTCGCGCCCCGTCAGCCCCGCCACGCCCTGCAACGTCGCCCGCGTGGGCGGACGGGCGCCAAGCTCGCGCAACTGCTCTCGCGTTCCGTCCAACTCACGCTCGGCGCCCAGATGAGCAAATACCTCGTGCGCTCGCCGCAACTCTCGCATCGCGCCATCACGATCGCCGGTCTCCGCCAACGCGCGTGCGAGTTGGCGACGCACGCGCGCGGCGTCGGCCACGAAGGGAATTGCCTCGAGCGCCTCTGCTGCGCCCCGCAGCAGCGCGACCGCGCGCTCCTTGTCGCCGTTCAACATCTCCACCAACGCATCGCAGGCGTCGGCCCACGCGAGTCCCAGTAATTGACCCAACGCCGCGGACTCTCGCCGCAGCCGATCCGCGATCGAGCGCGCTCGGGCAAGATCATTCGCCCACAGCGACGCCTCGGCGATCACCGGCATCAAACGATGAATGGCCCACACGACGTGCCCCGAACGATCGGCGATCTTGAGCCCGTGTTCACCGACCCGAATCGCGTCCGCGTAGTGGCCCATTGTCAGGTGATACGCCGCGCGGCCGATGTGCGCCGGCACCACCGAGAACACGTCCCGCACCGGACCGCCCGCGTCGCCGCCAACGGCAAGGTCCCATGCCTCGTCCACGCACTCTTTGCCGCGCACAACATCGCCGCGACCGAGATACAAGAGACCGAGCCACACAAGAACGCGAGGTAAGAGCGTGCGCTGTCCGAGAGAGCGCGCGACATCGATCGTGCGTTCTGCCAGCGCGACGGCATGATCCCAATCGCCGGTGCCAGCCGCGTATTCAATCTCGATCTCCGACGTCCAGACACGAAACAGCGGCGATCGCAGCTCATCGGCGATGTGATTCGCTTCCGCGAGATGACGCCGCGTCTCGTCGGACTTTCCGGTGAGGCCGCCGAGCATGGCAAGGGCCCAGTGCGCCGACCACGCAACGCTGCGTTGACCGGACGCCTCGGCGAGAAGAATTGCCTGACGTCCGCTCTCTCTCGCCTTCGCCGCCGGACCCCGCCACAGATAGAGCAGCACGAGCGCACGATGCACGCGCGCGAGCAAACCCTCATCCCCGAGCGCCGTGGCGATGGTCAGTGCGGCCTCGGTCTCCTCGCCCGACTCGGCGGTTCGTCCAATCGCCTGAAGACAGCTCGCCTTGGCGATGAGCACGCGCGCTTCGAGAGTCTGGTCGCCGGTCGCACGCGCCGCATTGATCGCCGCGTCGTAGTGCGCCAGCGCATCATCGAACGAACCGCTCCAATAGTGTGCCAGGCCGATCCTCCGCTCGATCGACGCGACGCGCGCGGTGTCACCACTCGCGTGCGCAGCGTCCAGCGCACGTTGCCACAGCGCCAGGGCACCCGGATAGTCGCCGAGCCGCTGCCTCACGCGGGCCAGATCGCTCTCGAGCGCGTGAGTGGCTTCCGGGTCGTCGTCGCCGACGATTGCCAGCGCGGCGGCGAGATAGTCGGCCGCTTCGCGATTGGCGTATTTGGCCGACGCGTCGCGGCCCGCAGTCGTCAGATACTGCACCGCTTTCGAGGCGAGCCGGCGCGCGTCGCCGCGCGAATAGTGGAACGCGAGCTCGCCGGCGTGCGCCATGGCCCGCGGTTCGTACAGCCGTTCGAGCGCCTCGGCGATGCCGCCGTGGAGCGCGCGCGCGCGCGCGAGGCCGAGCTCGGAGTAAAGCGTCTCCTGCAACAGTGGATGCGAGAAGTCATATACGATGTCGCCCGCCTCTTCGCGCTCGGTGAGCACATCGGCGCCGCGTAAGTCGTCGATCGCGCCGACCAGCCCGTCGAGCTCCATGCCGCTCACGGCCGAGAGGGCATCGTGCGTCGCGCGCGTTCCGAGCACGGCGGCAATGTCGGCCAGGCGGCGCGCATCGGGCGACAGCTCGGCGAGACGCGCCAGCACGGCATCGCGAATCGTCGCCGGAACGCGCATCTCCTCAACGTCCCAGCCGCTCCATGCCCCGCCCGACTCGCGCAGCTGTCCGCCGTCGACGAGCGCCTTGATCGACTCGTCGATGAAAAATGGATTGCCGCCGGTCCAGCGGTGCAGGCGCGTGGCGAAATCCGACGTTCGCGCCGGCTCCGTCGCAAACATGCGCTCGAGCAGCTCGGCCACGGCATCGGCGGCCAGCGGCTCGAGCCGCAGACGTTGAGTATTCCCTAAACCCCGCAGCGACTGCTCGGTGGCCCGGAGCGGAGCGTTGGTCCGGTGGTCGGGATCGTTGTGCGTGCCGATCAGGACGATGCGGTCGCCGCCGATCTGACGCGCCGCGAAATGCAGCATCTCCAATGACGCGCTGTCCGCCCACTGGAGGTTCTCCAGCACCACCACCAGCGGACGCTTGGCGGCGAATCGCGAGAGAAACTGCGAGAAGTTCCAGAGCAACCGCGCCTTGAGCTCGGCCGGGTCACCTCGCCCCTGCGACGCCGCGCGCCCGTCGGTATCGAGGGCGGGAAACAGTTGCATCAACTCCGGCGTGCCGCCGCGCGTCAATAGTGTCAGCACCGACGGCTCGACCGCTCGGAGCACCGGAAGGAGCGCGTCGGAGAACACCGCGTAGGGAACGCCGGTCTCCACCGGGTACGCTCGGCCGATCGCGACCGTGAATCCGCGCTGCGCGGCCTGCGCGGTGACAGCCGAGACGAGGTGCGTCTTGCCGATGCCGCTTTCACCGACGACGAGCAGGGTGCGTCCGCGCCCGGCATCCGCGTCGGCCAATGCCGCCGTCAACGTCGCAAGCTCGGCGTCCCGCCCGACGACGATCGGGCTCGTTGACGACAGAGGGGTCTTTGCGGCCGCGGGCCGAATCAGCTTGCGGCTTGCTCCGGAACGCCGCCGAACCGCCGCTCGCGCATTTCGAATTCGCTCAATGCGCCGAGGAATTCCTTTTCGCTGAACTCCGGCCACATGCAGCGCGTGAAGTAGAACTCGGCGTAAGCGCACTCCCAGAGGAGGAAGTCGCTGAGACGCTGTTCGCCGCCCGTGCGGACGAGCAGATCGACGTCGGCGATCGGAAATGGATCGTGGTTCACCTGCGCGAGGAGACGCGCGAAGCGCTCACGATTCACCGGCTCACCGCCGGCCTGCGACGCCGCCTGGACGATCGACTCGCGCGCCGAATAATCGATCGCGACGCGGAGATGCAGGTTGCGTCCGTGCGCGGTGATCGCTTCGGCTTCCTGGATCGTGAGCACGAGCGACGCGGGCAATCGGTCGCGACGGCCAACGATGGTGAGACGCACGCCGTTCTCGAGGCAACGCTTGGATTCGATGAGCAGCGAGCGACGCAGCAGGCGCATGAGCGCGCCGACTTCGGGAGTGGGCCGGCTCCAGTTGTCCGCCGAAAAGGCGTACAGCGTGAGGGTGCCGACGTTGGACCGGGTGGCGGCTTCGACGATCTTGCGTGCCGTGCGGACGCCGGAGCGGTGCCCGGCCGTTCGCGGCAGTCCGCGCGCCGAGGCCCAGCGGCCGTTGCCATCCATGATGATCCCGACGTGGATTCCCTTGACGGGCGACGGGGCCGTGCTCGTTCGCTTCATGTCTAGAGGACGATTGAGTACCGCGGACGTTAACGCTCGCGCGTCGCCCGGATGAGCGCTTCCATGTGATCGAGGTATCGTTCGAGTGCCCGCCGGCCCACGGCTGTGATCGCATACTCGGTTCTGGGCACGCGTCCCTCGAACGATTTGGTGCATGCAACGAAGTTGGCTTCCTCGAGCTTCCGGGCATGGACGCTGAGATTGCCGTCGGTCGTCTGCATCAACTTCTTGAGGTCATTGAAGCTCAGCGACTCGTTGACGGCGAGCGCGCTGAGAATCCCGAGGCGCAACCGCTCGTGAATCAGCCGATCGAGCGCGAGCGGACCCTCGGCGGGAGCGCGGCCGCGAACCGAACCGAGCGGCGCGGGCTGCTCCTTTTCCTGCCGGTCGGACCGGCGGCCACGTTGCGGCTTAGCCACCGTGCCTCCATGCGATCCACATCCCGAAAAGAATGTGGAGCCCACCAAAGCCAACGATGGTGAGCGCAGTGGCCCAGGACGGCGGCGCGACCAGGGTGGCCGCACCTACGACCATGAACAGAGCGCCCATCACCGGAACGATACGCACCGAGTAGGTGCCGGCGCTGACGACAGCGGCGCCGTACAGGAGCATCCAAACGCCGGGGAGGAACGCATAAAGTCCGTGATTCACCATGACCGCGGTGAACACGACGCCGACAATGATTGGCGGCGAAAAGCTCAATACGAGTTTTCTCAACGGCCCGGAGAGCAGCGGCATGTTCGCCACGTGAGCCTTGAGCGTCATGGACGCCACCGAGATGCCGGCGGCAATGCCCGCTTCGGCCAGCCAGGTGGCGACCCACGCCCACGGCAGCGTTTGCCGCGAGGCGATGAGCGCGGCGCCAATGGCTGTGACGCCGATCACAATTTGGCCGAATCCGGAGATGGCCGTAAATGTCGCCGCCCGCTCCATCATCCCGCGGATGAAGCGTAGATTGTCCATCGCCCGCGCCTGCATTTCGGGCGGGTCGGACTTGCGTGGACGGAGCGGAAGCACGGGTGCCATGGGCTATAGATTAACGCCCCGGCCCAATTCTAGCAAGTACTTTGCGCCACAAAGTTTCTCGCTCAACCCGAACCCGTTTGTTATCGCGCCGTCACCGCGTACTTGGCGAGAATCGCTTTCACCTTGTCCAGCGGGATCGCGTCCACGGTGTGCCCGTTCCCGGTGGTCGTCGTCGCCATGAAGAGCGAATTGTAGATCGCCTCCTCCGTCGCCTCTACCGCGCCCTGGAACAACCCGGACATCGGCTCGTTGGCCAGCTCCTCGGTGGACAAGCGCGTCGCGTTCATGGGACGGCGCACCTTCTCGCTCGTCGAAAACGCCAACACGTAGTCACCGGATCCGTTCGACGCCGACGACCCGGTGCGGCTCAGGCCCATGATCGCGCGCGCCGCGAGGCGCTCGAGATTCCGATCCGACAACGGCGCATCCGTCGCAATCACCATCACGCACGAGCCATCGCCGCGCTCGCCGGGCGACTCGGCGTCGCGCTTGAACGCGTATTGCCCCAACTCCTTCCCGACCGGCGCGCCGAGCACCTGAAAAATTCCGCCGAAGTTGGTCTGCACGAGAACGCCGATGGTCCATCCGCCCAGCGACGCCGGCAACTTTCGCGACGACGTGCCGATGCCTCCCTTCCAGCCGAATGCGATCGTACCGGTTCCAGCGCCCACGCTTCCTTCGGCCACCGGTCCGCTCGACGCCGACGTCAACGCGGCGCGCACCTGCTCCGGCGTGATCGGGCGCGACCGGATGTTGTTGAGAGTTCCATCATTCGTCTCGGCAACCACCGGATTGATTGACCGCACGTTCGCCATACCCGGTTGCTCGAGCATCCATCCCACCATGGCGTCCGCCGCCTTCCATACACACAGCGTGCAGGTGAGCAGAATCGGCGTCTCGAGCTCGCCCAACTCCTTGAGCTGCGTGGCGCCGGTGATCTTTCCGAATCCGTTCCCTACGTGCAGCGCCGCCGGCACTCGCTCGGCGAAGATGTTGCCCGCGTGCGGAAGAATGGCGGTGACTCCGGTGCGCACGGAGTCGCCAAACATCACCGTCGTCTGACCCACACGTACGCCGGCGACGTCGGTGATTGCGTTGAGCGGGCCGGGCGCGAACACGCCGGGCTTCACACCAAGATCGCGCGCCCGTGCGCGTTGGGCGTCGGCGGTCGTTGCGACAACCACGGTCATGGCCAAGAGCGTAATGCTGAAGGACAGATGGCGATACATTGGTGTGCGGGTCGAATGACGACATGACCGTAACGCTTCAACCGCTAAAAGAGCAACGGGTGACTGGTCGCAATGGCTGCACTGAATGATTGAAATCGTGATCGGCGATATCACCACGCTCGCCGTGGATGCGGTCGTGAATGCGGCAAACGGAGCGTTGCGTGGAGGCGGTGGAGTGGACGGCGCCATTCATGCGGCGGCCGGTCCGCAGCTGTTGACGGAGCTCAAGCTTTTTCCCGGATGCACGACCGGCGACGCAATCCTTACCCGCGGCTACAAGTTGCCCGCGAAATACATCATTCACGCGGTGGGGCCGGTCTGGCATGGCGGAGTGAACTCGGAGGCAACGATTCTCGCCAAGACCTACGAGAGCGCCTTTGCGCGCGCCAAGGAGGCCGGTGACATCCGCACCATCGCCTTCCCGGCCATCTCCACGGGCGTCTATCATTTCCCCAAGGCTGAGGCGGCAATGATCGCCGTTCGGGCGATGGTGGGGCATGAGCGCGAGTACAAGCGGATCGTGGCGTGTGCGTACGACGACGTCGCCGCCGCGTTCTACAAAGACGCCCTCGGGACGATGCGGATGAGAAAGCTGTAGGTATCTTCCCCTCGTGCCACTCCTGCCCGTCTACGGCCATGCCGCTCTCCGCGAGCGGATCCGCGACGCCGTCGCGCGACAGACGCTGCCCGCGAGCCTGCTGTTGCAGGGGCCTCGCGGGGCAGGCAAACAGCAGATGGCGCTATGGATCGGACGGCTGCTCCTCTGTGAGTTGCGTGACACCGCGGAGGCGCCGTGCGGGAAGTGCAAATCCTGTCGCATGGCGCTCGAGCTCCATCATCCCGACCTGCACTGGTTCTTTCCGCGCGAACGCCTCAAGGGATCCGACCCGGATCTCGACGAGATTCGAGAGGACAATGCGGAGGGGATCGCCGCACGTCTCGAGAACGGCGGCCTGTATGAGGCGCCGGGCGGCGACGAAGCCATCTATGTGGCCACGATCCGGGCCGTGGTGCAAACGGCCTCCATGGCGCCCGCCATGGGCAACCGGAAGATCTTCGTCATCGGCGACGCCGAACGAATGGTGGCGCAGGAGGGCTCCGACCAGGCGGCCAACGCCTTCCTCAAGCTGCTCGAAGAGCCGGGTGCCAACACAACGATCGTGCTCACGTCATCCGAGCCCGGGGCGCTCCTGCCCACGATTCGATCACGAGTCGTCACCATACGCGTCCCGCGCATCTCCGACGATGACGTCCGCTCCTTTCTGGGCGATCATACGGTGGCCAAGACGTTGGACCTGGCCGGCGCCGGCAGCACCGACGAAATCGTGAAGCTTGCCGGCGGCGCACCCGGACGCCTGATCGGGCGCGAGGCGTGGCAGATCGCGCTCAAACAAGCTCGTCGCATTCTCGACGCCGCGGCTTCTCCCGATCGCGGAACGCGAATGCGCGTGTCGCTCGGGCAGGGCGCATCCGGTGCGCGCGGAAAGTTCAGCGACACCCTCGAGGCGCTGACCGTGCTCCTGCACGAGCGGTCGCGGACGGCCAGCCTGTCCGGAAACATGGAGACGGCCGGCGGCGCCGCCCAGGCGATCGAAGCGGTGGAGCGCGCCAAGGAGCTCGCGGGCGGCAACGTCAATCCGCAGCTTCTCACCGCGTCGCTGCTCCAGAAGATTTCTCCCCTCGTCCGATGACTGACTCCGCCGACCGCAATCTCTCCCACATCTCGGCGTCCGGTGAAGCGCGGATGGTCGACGTCTCGGCAAAATCAGAGAGCCATCGCGTGGCTCGGGCGACCGGTCTCATCCGAATGGCGCCGGCGACGCTCTCAGCGATCGTCAACGCCGAGCTGAAAAAGGGAGATGTGCTTGGAGTCGCACGGATTGCCGGCGTCATGGCAGCCAAGAAGACGGCCGACCTCATCCCACTCTGTCATCCGCTTGCGCTCACCGACGTCCACGTCGAGCTCCAGCCCGACGATTCCTTGCCCGGAGTCCGCGCGTCGGCAACGGTGAAGACCACCGGTCGCACCGGAGTCGAAATGGAAGCGTTGACCGCGGTGTCCGTCGCGCTCCTCACCGTGTACGACATGGCCAAGGCGATCGACCGGGCAATGGAGATCTCCGATATATCGTTAGCCGAGAAGTCAGGTGGGGTTAGGGGCGAATATACAAGGCTTGTTGGCACATGACCTGCGCTTTATCCTGAGTCCGCTAGCACGACGTCGTGCCTTGGATAAACCGTTGCCAATGAGGAAGTTATGCGCAACCTACATGGTACGTACGTCCATCGTGGTGACGCGGTCAGGCGCCGGAGACGCTTTACGCAGGCTCTAGCCGCGTCCGCCTCGGTTGCGGTGACGATTCTTGTCCTCGGGAGCCGCAAAACGACCCCGGCGAACGCCGAAACAGTGGCATCTGGGAACAACTCGTCGTTCTTCTCGATGAGCGGGTCCGGGAAGCTTCGGCAGGAATTGGAATCCACCAAGGGAGAACTTTCACTCATTCGGGCGCAGTTCGAGCGCGCCGATAAGATCATTCAGTTTTCGACCAAGTACGGCATCACGGCAGGTCTGGCCGGCGATGTGATGGACGCGTCCCTTCGCGAAGGGATCGACCCGGAGCTCGCCTTCCGTCTGGTTCGGTTGGAGAGCGAGTTCAATTCGCATGCGGTCAGCAAGGTTGGCGCGGTCGGCCTGACCCAGCTGATGCCGACGACGGCAACGATGATCGAGAAGGGCCTGACCCGCGAGAACCTGTTCGTCGCCAAGACCAATCTACGCGTCGGCTTCCGGTACCTTCGGTCGCTCCTCGATCAGTACAAGGGCAACGTGCGACTGGCCCTACTGGCGTACAACCGGGGTGAGGATGCCGTCTGGCGTGATGTTCGCGCCGGCGTGAACCCGGGGAACGGATACGACCAGTTCGTCATGAAGGACTACAAGGGCAAAGGCTTGATACAGTAGCCTGGCCTGGCCCGCGTCAACGATTGGAAAACGGACAAAAACGAATTTGAACGGACGCAGACGGGTAGCATCTCCGTTGGTGTCCGTTCAATTCGTTTAGGGCCAGTTCGTCGACGTGCGGCCCTTCGCCACTTTCTTCGCCGGGGCTTTGATGGCGGCCGACTTCACGGCTGTCGTCTTGGCCGAGCGCGCCGGCTTCTTCGTGGATCCGCCGATGACCAGCGACTGCCCGGGGAAGATAAGAGCGCGACGGAGCCCGTTCGACTTCATGAGAGCGGCCGTGGTCGTGTGGTATTTCTTCGCGATGGCGCCCAGCGTCTCGCCGGACTTCACCACATGTAGTGTCGACGACCGCGAGCTGGAATAGCGCTCGATGGACGGATCCGGCGCGTGGGTCGCGGCGGACGCAATGGCCTCCGTCGGAACCAAAATGGTTTGGCCGCCTGCCAAGTTTCCGCTCTTCAACGCTTTGATCTTGGGATTGTAGAGCGACAGCTGCCGCGCGTTCAGCCCTTCTCGGCGCGCGATCGACGCAATGCTCTCGCCCTTCTTCGACTCGATGGTCCTGAGGCCGACTCGTTCACTCTTTGGGAGCGCGGCGAAGGCCACGGCGAAGCTGTCGGCGGCGCCCACTGGAACGCGAACGTAGAACGAATCCTTGGGGGGCGTGATGCCGCGCAACACGTGCGGGTTCAGCTCCTGCTCTTGCGAAACGGTCGCGCCGGCGGCGTGAGCGATCGCTGCCAGCGGAGACGACGGGCCGACCCGCACCGAGTCGTACACGAATGCGGCTTGAGGCGCGAGCTTCATTCCGTATCGGTCCGGCTCTTTCGCGATCAGCGCGGCCGCGATCAGTTGCGGCACATACTCGCGCGTCTCGTTCCGCAGATAGCTCTTTTCGGCGAGCGCGAAGAACAGATCGTCGCCGGTCGTGCCTTCGAAGTCGTCGGCGTAGCGACTGAGGCCGCGAGCGATGCGGCCAGGTCCGCCATTATACGCCGCGGCGGCGAGATAGAGCGATCCGAATTGTTCGTTGAGGCCTTTGATGAACTTCACCGCGGCGCCCGTCGACTTGATCGGATCGCGGCGTTCGTCCACCCACCAATCGACGCGAAGACCCATGTCGCGAGCCGTCGACGTCATGAACTGCCACATGCCCACGGCCGCCGCACGAGAATACGCGTTCTGATCAAAACCGCTCTCGATCAGCGCGAGATAGTACATATCTTCCGGCAGACCGCCTTCACGCATCTTGGTTCGAATCATCGGCTCGTAGCGGCTTCCCTTCTCGAGCCAACTCACCACACGCTCTTTGGCCGGACCGGTGAACAGTCGCACATAGTGTTCGACGCGATCGGTGGACTCGTACGAATGGACGTCGATGTCCCACGAGGGTGCCGGCGCTGACGAATCGGATGAGGCGACGACCGACTTGGTCGCAGGGGGAAGAGCGCCGAAGACTTCGACCGCCTGCCGACTGACGTCGGTCGCCGAGACTCTGACGCCGTCCAGGGAATCACGCTTGGGCTCGCTGGAGGTCGCCGCGGTGGAGCTCGTGGTCGCTGCGGCCGTTGCCTGCTGAATCGCCGACGCGGGCGCAGGCGACGCTGATTCTGGTACGAGAACGCCCGGAGACTGATGACCTGCGCATGCTGCCGCAAATAGGACGATCGCAATCGTCGGCGCCGCGTGCTTCGTTCTCAAGGCTTCCCTCCCCTATGCTGCTACCGGTACACACTCGACAACCGACGGCTCGATTTCGTCATCCAATCCAGCCGAGGAGTGACGCCACAGGTGAGTGACGACTCACCGCATCGCGATGTAATTGCCGAGGACCCGGTTCGTCGCGTGGAGGACCGCCATGGCCGCGCCGCGGCGCGTGTCGTTGTCGGCGAGAAAGCAACCGACCAGGCGCGTATGCATGGATCCCTCGCGGACACCGACCGACACAATGAGGAGGTTCGAGTCGAACGCGCGGACGTGCTTCACGCCGAGCATTTCGAAGTGCATCGCGCCTTTGGTGAAATCCTCGAGTGCCCGCAAGGCTGCCTCGGCGGCCACGCGAAAGTCTCCGAGAGGGCTGGATTGGCCAAAGGCTAGTCCCACGTGGGGAACGCTGTCCCATTCGAGTGTGACCTCAGCCGAGCATTGCCCGGACGGGCTTCGACTGAAGGCGAAGCCCGCAAACTTCAGACGTTCGCGGCGGTTACTCAGCGAGACGAGCGCCAAGTCATCGTCGGACGGCAGTTCTTCCGGGGTCGAGGGGGACATGGAACGCCTCTACATTGAGCCAGGACCAGCGGCAGCCTCACGCCGCTGGTTACGAGTTAACTATGAGGACGGTCTAAGTGAAGTGCTTGTAACGCGGATCACCGGAACTCATATTCGCGATATGCCGGCCTTTGTGATCCAAATTGCCTTCGCTGCCGCCCTCGCCGTTCGTCCGCCGACAGCGGCTGCCTCGCACGCCGACCCGCTGGACTCCCTACGGGCAAGGATCGACCGTAGGGTGGCAGGAGTGAAGGGCGCCGTGGTGGGAGTTGCATTTCGCGATCTCAAAACCGGGGATTCGCTGTTTCTGAACGCTGACGACGCTTTTCACGCCGCCAGTACCATGAAGGTACCCGTCATGATCGAACTGTTCCGCCAGTTCGATGCTGGGACCCTGCGGCGGGACCAGGGCGTCGCGCTGGTGAATCAGTTCAAGTCGATCGTCGACGGCTCGCCCTACTCGCTCAGCGCCGGCGACGACTCCGACAGCCTGGCGTACACGATGATCGGAAAACAAGTAACGGTGCACGAGTTGATCGATCGCATGATCACCAGGTCCAGCAACCTCGCGACGAACGCGCTGATCGAGCTGGCGGGCGCCGAGAACGCCAACGCCACCGCCCACGCACTCGGAGCGCGCAACATCAAGGTGCTACGCGGCGTGGAGGACTCCAAAGCATTCCAGAAAGGGCTCAACAACACGACCACCGCGCGTGACTTGGCCGTCCTGCTCGAGGCCATCGAAACCGGTCGCGCGGCAAGCCGCGCCAGCTGCGACGAGATGCGCGATGTGCTCCTCCATCAAGAATTCAACGATGAGATTCCCGCTGGCCTGCCACCCGGAATCAAGGTGGCGCACAAGACCGGGTGGATCACCGGTGTGCTGCACGATGCCGCCGTCGTCTACCCCAACGGGCGAAAGCCGTACGTGCTTGTTGTGCTCACGCGAGCGATTGCCGACGAGAAGGTGGCCCGGGAGCTGATCGTGGACATCTCGCGCCTTGTGTATCAGCAGGTCGCGCCGGCGGGAAAGACGAACGGAGTGAAGGATCAATGATCGTCGTCGTCGGGTGTGATCATGCCGGCTTCGTGCTCAAGCCCGCGGTGCTCGACGCCATTCGCGCCGCCGGCCACGAGGCTCTCGACGTGGGCGCGTTTGTGCTCGATGTCAACGACGACTACCCCGATTTCGCGATCAAGGTTGCCCACGCCATCCTCGATGGACATGCGGTGCGCGGCGTTCTCGTGTGTGGCAGCGGAGTGGGCGCCTCCGTCGCAGCGAACAAAATCAACGGCATTCGCGCGGCGCTCTGCCACGATACGTTTTCCGCCCGCCAGGGAGTCGAGGACGACTCGATGAACGTGTTGACGCTCGGCGCCCGCGTGATCGGATCGTCGCTGGCGATGGAGTTGGTCGGCGCGTTTCTTCGAGCCGAATTCTCCGGCGCGGAGCGGCATCGGCGGCGCCTCGAGAAGATCCGGCGCCTCGAGACGCACAGAGAATAGCGGCCGAGATCGATCGCCGGCGCGGAAGCGACGGTAGCGTTCGCGACGCCGCCCCCCGAGATTGCTCGAATGTCTGATACGACTCCAATCTCCCTGCACGCCGACCTTCGAAGCCTCGCGAGCCGCGGCCTCGCCGACACGCTCGGGATCGAGATCATCGAGCTCACCGCGGCGCGCGTGGTCGCGACGATGCCGGTGGATCAACGCACCGTGCAGCCATTTGGAATTCTGCACGGCGGCGCGTCGGTGGCGCTCGCGGAAACAGTCGCCTCGCTGGGAGCGACGGCGAACATCGATCGCGAAGGGTTCGTGGCGGTGGGCCTCGAGATCAATGCCAACCATTTGCGGGCAAAGTCGAGCGGAGTCGTGACCGCGACCGCGACGCCGATTCACATCGGACGCACCACGCAGGTGTGGGACATCAGGATCGTCGACGAGGACGACAGGCTGGTGTGCACGTCGCGGTGTACGCTCGCGGTGCGACCCAAGCGCTGACCGTACGCGCCGCATAACGGTCGAGTGCGTCCTCGAATTCAACGGCTCAGCCCGCACACCGTCAGTATGCGATACGCCTGGCAATCCGGAATCGCTCGACATACCGCGCTCGCGGCGATAACGTGCAACGTGTTGCTACCGTTGCCGCTCTAGCGTCGCTGCTTGGGGCTGGGTAGATCGTTTCTCTGAAAAGGACATCTCAATGCTGCGCCGCGCGTCCGTCCTGTTCTGTTTTCTCTGCCTGACAGCCGCCGCCCCGCTGCCCGAACATGCCGCGCCCAAGAAGATGGTCGCGATTCTGTACTTCGATAACTACACGGGAACGGCCGACTACGATCCGCTGGGCAAAGGCATCGCGTCGATGATGATCAGCGATCTCTCGGCGGTGAAGGAAATCCAACTGCTCGAGCGCGATCGCATGCAGGATCTCGTCAAGGAGATCGACGCCCAGCACACGAAGTATTTCGACTCGACTACCGCGGTGAAGGTCGGGAAAATCGTGGGCGCCGAATACATCGTCGTCGGCGCGTTTGCCGCATTGCAGCCAAAGATGCGAATCGATACGCGAGTGGTCCGGGTCCAGACCGGCGAGATCGTGAAGACGGCGCAGGTCACTGGCGATCAAGACAAGTTCTTCGATCTGGAGCAGGCGCTCGCCGACAAGCTGATCGACGGGCTCGGCGTGGCGCTCTCCCCCGACGAGCACCAGCAGCTTGCGGCGCAGGAGCGCGCCAACCGGGTTGACCAACTGTCGACGATGGCCGGCTTCTCGAACGCCCTCGCGCTCTACGATCGCGGCGACTACACGGGCGCCGCGCAGAAGATGGCGCCGGTGGTGCAGGCGTCGCCCAATTCCATGTTTCTGCGCGTGGCGTTCAGCGAGATGAAGAATCGGGCGGCGGCGTCCGCGGCCGATAAGGCAAAGGACAAGGTCAAGGCAGGCATAGGTGGCTTGATCAAACGGCCGCCGGCGAACGAGCGCTGAATTCTCCGAGGACGGCAGCCGGTCAATACGTGAACTGCAGCCCTGTCGTCAGCAGACTATCAAACTTCTTGAAATGCTCCGTCTGCGGCGTCGTGCCCACCTGCGGCAGGAGCGGCGGCGCATTGTTGAAGTTGATCAGATAGCTCACTTTGATGCCGATCTTCGACGACAGCGGCGCCACGAGGGAGGACTGGGCCTTGAGCAACCAGGCTTCCGTGGTCGTGAAGTTTGGCGTGTAGGCGGCGGTCTGCTCGAAGTACGACGTCTTGGAAAAGAGGTGTCGGTAGGTGCCGTCGACGTTGCCCACGAAATCGCTCTTCGTTGTCGAGTCGCCGACAAAGGTGCGCTGGAGCGCGCCCACGCCGCCTGACAACTGAAGTATGTCGGCCGGTTCGGTCAGCACTTGAAACGAGAGACCGAGGCCCTCCTGCAGCTCGCTCTTGATGCCGGACGGCGTATTGCGGAGCGCGCCCAGTTGCGAATAGAACTTCATTCCCTTGCTGACATCGATGTCGGCGCGCACACCCGCCTGGTACAGCTCGGCGTTCATCACACCGTTGGCGGTGCCGCGAAGAACCGAGCCTGTTTGGGCCAGCTTCCAGTGCGGAAACGCGTAGCTGTATTTTTCGCCAAGCGAAATCGTGGTGACCTGCTGGTTGCCCTGGCTTGCCGCGAGCGAAAAATCCGCGACGAATTCATAGGGCGGCTTGGGTGGAGAGGCCGGCGCTTGCGCCAGCGCCGTGTGGGTGAGCAGAGGCGCCAGGCAGGCGACGAGGAACCGGAGACGGGCCACGGAGGGGTTGCTCGGTTGAGGATGCGTCAAAACGTCGGGATTAACTTGGCACGAACAATAGTTGGGTCATCACTCTAACGGAGCCCCCGCGATGTGCGACACACACGCGCACGATCACGATCAGTTCGGTTTCCTCGTCGACGCCCCGGAAATTCGCGCCCTCGTCGAGGAGACACATCGCCAAATGTCGCGCGACATCGACAACGTCGATCGCGTGGACGCGCTCAAGCCGCTGTTCAGACAATTGTTGGCGACCGAGGGGTGGCTGCCGGAGAAATACGCCCAACCCGACGCCGAGAGCCGGATGGGTGACGGCATCGGACAGTTCGCGTTGTATCGCGCCGCGGATCAGTCGCTCTGCCTCTTTTCTCTCGTTGTGCCCGCCGGCGCGGCGACGCCCGTACATGATCATCTGGCGTGGGGACTGGTCGGCGTCTACCGCGGCGAGCAGGCGGAAACCGTGTATCGCCGGCTCGACAATGCGAGCGATCCCACGCGAGCGGAGCTCGAGATTTCCAAGCAGCAGGTGCTCTCGCCGGGCGATCTGTACCCCTTGATCCCCCCGACGGACGACATTCACTACGTCAAGACGACCTCCAGGACCGCGTCGATTTCCATCCATCTACTCGCGAACGACACGGCGTGCATTTGGCGGCACAAGTTCGATCCCGCATCCGGAGTGGTGACCCCGTTTCGATCAGGCTACGCGAATGCGCCGTGCCCGCCTGATCTGCAATCGGTGTGACGACATGGGAGGCCCGCGCTTGCAGCGCCTGCCTGCCGTCCTTTGATTGCGGAGGAGTCTAACGATGACGAAACAGGAGACCGCTGGCATGGCAGCCGATGAACAACGCGATTCCGCTGAAGACGCGGTCCACCGAGACAACGCGCTCGCGTTCATACGCCATCCATCGGCGTTTGTGTATAGCGCCGGCGACTACGCCCAGCTGCGCGAGATCGCTCACGACGGGCTGAACGAGTCACCCAATCCGCTCGGCGAACCATCGGAGCTGGAATGACCGAGCCTGCGACGCCGCCGACCATGCGTTCTGTGTCCGGCTTCGGCGCGATTCCACCAGATGTCTTGCCCTTCAAGGCGGCGAGCTGCGTCTTCGACCTCTGCCAGTTCCAGAGCTATATCAGTATCAAGGATCAAATGCTGCGCGCGCACATGATCGCGGCATGGCTCCACTCCAGCGGCGTTCTTGGACACGGCGTCGACCGGGTGCTGGTCGTGGGTGGCGGCGTCGCGGGCGTATGCGCCGCCGCGCTCATTGCCGAGTACGGGGCGACGACGAGCGGTTCGGTCGAGGTCACTCTTGTTGACGAGCGGAGTGACTTGTTCAGCGCACAGGAAGCGTGCGACACGCGCTACGTGAGCCTCACACAATTCGACTGGCCGGCGGCGCACTACGACGTCCACGCGTGGCCGAATGCAAACGACATCTTTCAAGCGAACGTCACGTCGGGCAAGACATCCTTCCGCCTCACTGTTCCGCAGCGCCCCACCCGGGCGAGCGATCTCGTCAAACAGTGGCGCCAGGATTTCGCGGCGTGGAACGGCACGACGCCCGTGAAGGTGCAATGGAAACCAAGGACGACGGCGAAGCTCCCGCTCACTCCACCGACGCACGCGCCTGCGACCGTGCGCATGACATCCGAGGCCTCGGCGTTGGAATCGCACCATGAGTTTGATCTCGTGATCATGGCCGGAGGATTCTCACGGGAGACGATTCCGAAGATCGCCGGAGTAAAGATCGGCAAGGAATTTTGGGAGCACGACGAGTACGCCAACCCGGCGGCCAATCACGCCGGTAAGGATTTCGCGATTGTCGGCAACGGCGATGGCGCGCTCCAGGACTTTCTTCGGCTGCTCTGCCATCCTCACGTGAAGTCGGCCTCGGCGATCGTCGATCATATTCGGTCGCAGTTTCTGTTGCCCGCGCATGTCGTCGCTCCATGGCTATCAGCGTACTCACATCACGGTGCGTCGCCGCTGTTTCCGACGCAGGGTCAGGTGGTGGCGACGAACATCCCGCAGCAGGAAGCCTGGCTTCGACTGCTGTCTGATCTCGCGGACATCGATCGCCAATCGGCCCTCGCAGCGCCGTGGGACAGCCACAGTACACGAGGCATGGACGATCTGCAGGCCGACGTCGAGTTGGTCGTGAGGCGGTTCGCGTCGAACCATGCCGGATTCCTGGTGCCGGCAATCGACTCGGTCTTGCGACAACCGGCCGATGCCCTGGGCTCGATCACGCTCATTGCCCGAAATGAGTCGCCGACCAAGTGCTACATGCTGAACCGTTTCCTCTTCACGCTGATCAAGTGGCGGTTGACGAGCGGGCCGGCCACGCGACCGCTTCCCCGATGCGCGTTCATTCAGGAATCCGTGGACGTTTCGCAACTGTCGGCGCGAGGTGGGCGCTACCATTTGTCGCTGAGCGAACCGGTGCATTTCGACGAGTTGATCTGGCGCGTCGGTATCGGCCCCGCGCGGCCAGTGTCGATGGTCGACGGCCTTCGCGTCGCAATCGGCAGACACGCGTTGCCGTTCTATCCGCCCGATCGGTTTCGACGGTAGCGCTTCCGTATCAGCTGAAGAGGGCGCGAATGTCCGGTTCAGGTGATCGCGGGCGTTTTGTGATTGCCACCAATCGCGCTGTCTTCGCTGCGCGCACGGACCTCTCTCAGAGCTTTCACGCGTGTTGATTCCCTTCTTGTTCGCGCTGCACCTGCTCGCACCGGCGGATAGCGCCGTCTACACCGTCTACAATCACGATCGTCCCGCCGGAACGATGGTCGTGTGGCAAACAAGCGATTCTGCACGAGTGCAATACGTGTACACCGATCGCAATCGCGGAACGCGCGCCGAGATGCGGTACCACATGGTAGGCGGCCTCCCGGTGGGCATCGAGTATCGCACGGTGCTGCC
Source organism: bacterium (assembly GCA_040002475.1). GTDB lineage: Bacteria > Gemmatimonadota > Gemmatimonadetes > Gemmatimonadales > Gemmatimonadaceae > JAQBQB01. The sequence continues at coordinate 134,774 of JBDUEJ010000008.1, forward strand.
CGACGGAAAGGTGAGCGAACCAACCTCTCGGCTCGAGCTGTTCGGCGATTCCGTGCGCCATTGGTCGCCGTCCAAAACGACGACCGCGAAAGCGGAACCCGGTGTCGACTACACGGTGTCGTTCGCGATCGAGCTCACGCCGTTCGACGAATTGCGAATCGCCAAGCGGCTGCTTCGCGCACCGACGCACACCGTCAAGATCCAGGGCGACTCGACGCTCTCCGGCGCCGTGGTGCGCGAGGTGACTGTTCGCACCACGCGCGGCAGCGAGCATCTTCGGCTTGTCGCGATCTCCGTCAACACCGACTACGCGCCCGACTTCGTCTGGCTCGATAGCCACGACGACCTGTTCGCCACGAGCGTCAACTGGTTCACGACCGTGAGGCCGGGCGCCGAGCCCGCACTGCCGACATTGCGGAAGATCGAGACCGAGCTGCGGGACGCCGCGGCCGAATCACTCAATAAGCGTTTACTCAAGAAGACGAACGCGGTCCTGGCCATCGTGAACGGCAATCTCTTCGACAGTGATCGCGGTGTGATGCGTCCCCGCACGACCGTCGTCGTTCAGAACGATCGAATCGTCGCGGTGGGGCCCGCGGATTCGGTGACCGTTCCGGCGGGGGCCACCGTGATCGATGCGGCGGGCAAGACGATCATGCCGGGCATGTGGGACATGCACGGGCACCTGCAGGCGTCCAGTCAGTCGTCGAGCAGTCCGATGCAGCTCTCCTTCGGCGTCACGACGGTGCGCGACCTCGGCTCCGACAAGGATCTTGCCGTGGCCAATCGCGACCACGCGGCGGCGGGCACGATCCCCGGCCCGCGCCAGCTGCTCTCAGGACTTATCGATGGCCCCGGAGCGTGGGCCGGTCCCACGGCGGACCTCGTGCGCACCGAGGCCGAAGCGCGCGCCCTCGTCGCGCATTTTGACTCGCTCGGCTACAAGCAGATCAAGCTGTACAACCTCGTGCATCCCGATCTGGTCCCGACGTTTGCGACGGAAGCGCACAAGCGCGGCATGCGACTCAGCGGACATATTCCGCGCGGCCTGAGCGTTCGTGATGCCATTGCGCTCGGGTTCGACGAGGTGAATCACGCGGCGTTCCTGTTCTCGACGTTCTATCCGGATTCGCTCTACGCCCCGAAGATGCGCGCCTATTCTCTCGTTGCCACAACCGTGGCTCCGCATGTCGATGTGGACGGTGCACCGATGACCGAGCTGATCGCCGACCTCGTGCGGCATCACACCGTGATCGACGGAACGTGGGCGGTGTGGGTGGTCGGCAGCGGCACGGGGACCGCGCAGGGGGTGGGCGCCGGCGTGTCGAGCGACCCCGAGAAGGCGGACGCCAACTATATGCGTCTACTCAAGCGTCTGTACGATGCAGGCGTGACCCTCGTTCCCGGCACCGACGAGTGGGGGAGCACGAGCTTCGACTCCGAGCTCGAGCTCTATGAGAAAGTTGGCATTCCGGCGGCGGTCGTGCTGCAGATCGCCACGATCGTTCCGGCGCGCGTGATGAAGGACGACCGCGACTACGGCAGCGTCGCGGTCGGCAAAGTGGCGGACCTATTCATTGTCAACGGCAATCCCGCCGAGCACGTGAAGGACGTTCGCAACGTCGAGCAGGTCGTGCGCGGCGGCCGCTTATACGACGCGCAGGATCTGCGCGTGGCGACGGGGCTGGTGAAGCCGCAATAGGGCGAATGCCGTCGCGGGGGGGCTCACATGCTGCGAAACATCTTGGCGCGCGTGAAAAAGCCCTCGCTGAGCTTGAGCAAACGATCATCATGTCGCCACGCGACTGCCCAGCCTTCGGCCAGGACGCCGCCCCTGGTCAGCGCGACGATAATGCGATTCTGACTTCGACCATTCTTGGTCTTGCCACTGCCCGAACAATCGCCCTTCAAAAAGATTCCGTCCCAGTCGACGCCCTCATCGCGGAGCTCGTGTCCGGCGTAATAGGCGTGACTCGTGTTTCTGGTGAGCGTGCCTTTGTCTATGCGCCCTTGCATCAGGCCGAGCGTTTGTGCGAAGCCTTTGTGCTCTTCATCATTGTCGTTGTACTTCAAATCCGTGAGGGGCATTCCGGTCTCCCGACCCTGGTCCAACAGCCAAGTAATTGATTGCGGATCGACCGGCTTCGGCCGTTTTCACCGCGAGCGATACCGAGTCGAACTTCGCGGCGACGCGAAACGTGTCGACCAGAAGCAATCGCCGTGGTGCGCGATAACGTTCCGGCGCGCAACGAGAGGCGTCAAGAGACGATGAACGTCGAGTGTCACGACAACGTCCCATGTTCTGCAACCGAGCTCTACAGTAGGCTCAGTCTATTCCCGGACAAACCATCGAACGCCGGAACATCCCGTGTCCGCTTCCGCCACTCGCCCACTGTTCGGGCATTTTAGACACGATGCGTCATTCGCAATTCGGCAGCTGAACCGAACGCGATCGTTTGCCATTGCGGCAGTGCTGACGCTGGCCGTCGGCATTGGAGCGACGACCGCCGTGTTCAGCGTCATCGAGCGCGTGGTCCTGCAGCCCCTGCCCTTCAGAGACCCGGACCGCGTCGTCAATCTCCACCCAACGAAAGACGGGGCGCCGGTCGCCGTCGCATCCAACCTGGAGTTCGCGTCTTGGCGCGGACTCGATCGCGCGTTTTCTGCGGTGGCAGGCGTCGTTTCGCAAACGTCACTGACGCTCTCGCACGGAGAGTTTCCCGAGGTCGTCCTCGGCGCGCGTGCAACGTCCGAGTATTTCGAGGTGCTCGGCGTGGCGCCGGAGATCGGGCGCGGTTTTGCTCTGGGCGACGACCGCCCCGGCGCCGCGCATGTCGTTGTGCTGAGTCACGCCTTGTGGATGCGCGTCTACAATGGGCAGCAGGCGGTGTTGGGACAATCGCTGCGCTTGGACGGCGAGAGCTACCAGGTGATCGGCGTGATGCCGGCGTCGTTCGATCTGGCGGCGACCAACGACGCGCTATGGATTCCCCTCACGCTGTCGTCGACCGACCTGACGGAGTATCGCCGGCGCTATCTGCAGGTCGTCGCCCGACTGACATCCGGCACGCCGGTGCGACAGGCAACCGTGGCGATCGCCGGGGTGGAAGCATCGCTCGCGGTACAAAACGCGATGTGGGGCAAGGGATATTCCGCCGAAGCACATCCGTCTCTCGACGACACGGTTGGCAATGTGCGATCACGCCTCTTCATACTCTTCGGCGCGGTGCTGTGCGTCTTCTTCATCGCGTGCGTCAACGTCGCCAACTTGCAGCTGACGCGCGGGAATGCGCGAGCCGTCGAGATGGCCATCCGTACGGCACTCGGTGCGGATCGCCGGCGAATCGCCGTTCAATTGTTGACCGAGAGCGCCATGCTTTCCGCGTTGGCGGGCGTGGTGGGCGTCGCGCTGGCGTATGGTCTCGTTCGCGCACTCGTTGCTCTGAGTCCGCCGGGTGTACCGCGGATCGAGCAGGTGGGTGTCGACGCGCGGGGACTGCTCTTCACCGTGGCGGCGTCGGTACTGTGCAGCGTCATCGTCGGGTTGTTTCCTGCCCTTCGGACCGCTGGCGGATCGCTGCAAACGACGTTGCGCGAAGGCGGCAAAGGAACCGGCGAAGGTCGAGGACGCGGCCGGGTTCGGAGCGCGCTCGTCGCGACCGAGGTCGCACTGGCAATGACACTGTTGAGCGGCGCGGCGTTGCTCATTCGCACGGCTTGGGAGATCAGTCATGTGGATCCGGGCTTTGATCCCCGCAACGTGCTCACCGCGCAGGTGTTGTTGCCGCCGGCGCGATATCAGGATTTCTCATCGGGCATTCGGGCCTTTCGAGCAATCCGTGATAACGTCAGTCTCTTGCCAGGCGTCGAGCGTGCAGCGCTGACGTCGTCGCTGCCGATGAGCCAGGGATTGCGCTCCGGCGTCGGGGCCCAGGGGCAGCCGATGACCGATGGTTCGCGACTGCTTGCCAGCGTTCGTCTGGTGACGCCGGGCTATTTCAGCGCGATGAAGATTGTCCTGCGTGAAGGAGGCGACTTCACGGCGATCGACAATCAAACCGCGCCCAACGTCGCCATCATCAACGAGGCGCTCGCGAGGCGTCTGTGGCCGGGTGAGACGCGGTTCGTGGGGAAGCGCATTGAAGGGATGGATCCGAGCCATCAACATTTCATGGATGTCATCGGTGTGATTGCCGATCCACACGACATCAGTCTGGACGCTCCGCCCGATCCTGAATTCTACATACCGTTGGAGCAGACACCGGCGCCTCTCTGGGGCGGCCTTCAAGGATCGTTAACGATTATCGCGCGCACCGCGTCCGATCCCATGACGATGACGTCGCGCGTGCGCGCCGCCGTGGACGCGGTCGATCCGAGTCTTCCAATCGCCAACGTCCGGACAATGGACGATCTCGTGCGAACGTCGCGGGCGACGGGGCGGTTCAACACGGTGTTGCTGTCGGCGTTGGGAGCCATCGCGCTCTTGCTGGCGAGCGTGGGCGTCTATGGCGTGGTCGCGTACACGGTCAGCCAACGAACCCGCGAGATCGGCCTGCGCATGGCGCTGGGCGCAACGCCGGCGGCCATCGCCGCGCTCGTCATGCGGCGCGCGTTATCGCCGATCGTCGTCGGCGCGGCGGCGGGCGCGGGACTCTCGGTGATGGCAACGCGACTGCTTCGCGAGCAGCTGTATCACGTCTCGCCTGGCGATCCGGTGACGTTGATCGGCATTGCCGCGCTACTCGTGGGCGTGTCGTTGATAGCGGTGTTCGTGCCGACGCGCCGGGCCATGCGCATTTCGCCGGTGACGGCATTGGCCTGAATTTCGTGGCGACTTGGTCTCGGGCGGCGACACGCGCGAACGCATTTCGATCCCTCGCTATTTCGGAAAGATCGCCGGAAACACGATGTTTGTCGTGAAGATGCACCGGTCGTTGTGCCCGCACTCGGGAACGATGATCGCGGTATGCTTCGCGCCGAGCGTTTCATTCACATACTTGAAAAACGCTTCGCCGCGCGCGCGGCGCGTCGGGCCCTGCGCCATCGCGTTCGGCGACGAATCGAACCCGCCGAGCGGCAGCACATCCACCTGGCCGAGCAGATACGTGGTTGGCCGCTCGACGAGTTGCTTTCGCAGTTGGTCGTCGGTGACTCCGGCGGTGTATCCGGTGCGCTTCTCGAGTCCTGCCGGCCACGTGTCGAACGTCGGCGCCTTGGCGGCATCGAACGGCCCAAACGTGAAATCGCCGTTGACCTTCTCGCCGTTCGGGCCGACGGCCTCCTTGTCGGCGCTGGACGGGTCGGCGTTCCCGGTCGGCAGCGGTCGCACCGCAGCCGGCCATGCGTAGCTCGACGGATTGGCAACGACATAGGTGAGCGCGACGCCACCGAGCTTGCCGTGCACTTTGTTGGCCATCTCGTAACGAGTCGCGAACTGCCCGCCTGCCGAGTGGCCGGCGACGACAATCTTGGTGAGATTGGGAAAGTTCTTCTTGTTGGCGAGCGATTTGAGAATGTCGTCGACCAGGTCGAACGAGCCGTACGTCGCATTCGTCGAGAGCGCGCCGCCCGACCGCCAGTTCTCGCCGCGCTCGGGCCACAGCACTTCATTCTCCGCGACCTTGTCGGTTCCGGCGGCGAAGCGCGGCGCGATAATGATTGTATTCTCCAGCGCGCCGGCGAGGAATCCGGCCGCGGTGCTCGTCTCGAAGTAGTGGTCGGCGTTGCGACCGGCACCGTGGACCATGACCAGCGCGCGTGTGATCGCCGCGTTCGGAGCGTCGAGCGGGTAGCTGGCGTAGACCATCGTGCGCGATGGCCCTTTGCCGATCGTGATCCATCGCTCGCATGGGGTGGTCGGCGTCGTGCAGGGCGCGGCGGCGGCCGCTGCCGCGTGCAGGGACGATGGGGAGGGTGCGAGAAGGGCGACGAGTCCGAGGAGCGCTGTGCGCATGGCGAGGGCCGGCTGGGCAAGGATGGGCAGCGATTCGTGTCTAGTGATGATACTGTGCCACGGCGGATCGCACTATGACGTGTCGGCCAGGCGGCTCGAGACCGGCTTTGCGAAGGGGCGCTCGCGGCGCGCAGTGATTCCCCGGTTCTTCCTCGGGGCGCCGCTGACTAGATTTGTCGGACCTGCGCTCAGCAGGGCAGTGCCTCGACTCGGTAGCTCAGCTGGTAGAGCAACGGACTTTTAATCCGTAGGTCATGGGTTCGACCCCCATCCGGGTCATTTGGGACAAACTAGAGCCGAGGAACGCCACCGGCATTCGTCCGCGCAGCCGCTCGCGATCAAACGCGTCGGCCCCGACGACGAAGACGTCGACCGTCGAACCAACCGCCGATCACATACGAAACGCCCATTCGAGTGAAGTGGCCGGCGATCAGGCTGGCGACGGCGATGGGCTCAGGAAGCGAATCAGGCGCGATGTCGCGCGCAATATGCGGCTCTGCCGAGGACCCCGCCAAGGCCGACTCTGAGCAGAACTGGCGAGCGGCGTCAGCACTCCTCGGTGAATCGACATCCCGGTATTTGGTATACCACATCGGACTTCCGACCAGGTGTACCAACTGCTATGTTCGCCCTCGTGTTTTCGCAAAGGACAATCCACGGCACGGAGCGACATCATGAGAACGGCGCGCGGACGGATGGGGCTCTGGTACGGACTCGCCTTCGCCGCAATCGGCACGATCGCCGGCACCACAGGCGCACAGACCAGAGAGCCGTATCCCGGTCTCGATGCGTACATCGCAAAAGCGATCCAGACGTGGAACGTTCCGGGCATGAGCGTGGCGATCGTCCGCCACGACTCGGTCATCTACGCCAAGGGCTTCGGCGTGCTCGGCGTCACGAATCGCGCGCCCGTCAACGAACAAACGCTATTCGAGATCGGATCGAGCACGAAAGCGTTCACGGCCACGCTCGCCGCCATGCTGGTCTCCGACGGCAAAATGCACTGGGATGACCGCATCACATCCTACCTGCCGGACTTCCGACTCTACGACGCGGTCGCCAACGAGGCGGTGACGATGCGCGACGCGCTCTCGCATCGCAGCGGCATCGCGCGGGGCGAGTTCATCTTTCTCGGCGCGGGCATATCGCGCGACGAAGTCGTGCACCGGGTGCGCTTTCTCAAACCCGAATCGCCATTTCGCTCGAAATGGTCGTATCAAAACATCATGTACGTCACCGCCGGCCAAGCGGTGGGCAAAGCCGCCGGCAGCAACTGGGACGACCTGATCCGAGAGCGGATCTTCAAGCCGCTCGCCATGACGACGAGCGCCACGAACTACCGAGGCCTCGTTAACGAAAATCTGGCACAGCCGCACCGAATGGACCACGACTCCCCGCTTGCCCAAGCGCGGCTCGACGGCGAGAGCATTGCCCCGGCAGGCTCCATCCTGTCGAGCGCGGCGGACATGGCGCAGTGGCTTCGCTTCCAGTTGAACGACGGAGTCGTCAACGGCAAGCACCTGCTGAGCAGCCCCGCGCTGCGCGAAACGCACACGCCGCAAATGCTGATGACCGGCGGCGCGGGCGCAGGCGCGGCCGGCGACACGCTCCCGCCCGTGACGCATTTCAATACCTACGGGATGGGATGGATGGTGCAGGACTTCCGCGGCCAGTTGGTGTGGCAGCACGGCGGCAACACCCTCGGGATGACCGCTGCGGTCGGCATGATGCCGGAGAAAAAATTCGGTGTCGTGATCCTCAGCAACATGCAGAGCGCGGCGCTGCCGGAGTTGCTCCGCCAATACATCTTCGACCGTGAGCTCGGAGCGCCGATGCGCGACTGGAGCCGCGACGCCTTCACACGGTCCCTCGCGCAGCGCGGTCGCGCCGACTCGCTCGAGAAAGCGCAGGCCACGGAGCACCCCGTCAACGCCATGCCTCCGCTGCCGCTCACCGCATACGCCGGCACCTACGCGGACAGTCTCTATGGCGACGCGACGGTCGAGATCAAGAACGGACATCTCGAGCTGACCCGCGGCGAATGGACCGCGCCGTTGCAGTACTGGAACGCCACGAATTTTCGCTGGTCGGTGCCGGGGTCACCGGCGGGCCCGCTCTTCATCAAATTCGAGGTTGCTCCCGACAACGCCGTGACCGGGATGTATTTCGGCATCGCGGGCGACGTCTCGCTCCTCAGCCGCAAGGGCGGTGGTCGCGGCGGTCGCGGGGGACGAGGAGGGTCGATCTAGAGCGTCCACCGCCCGCCCGCTGCTTCGCCACGAGGAGGCCCGTGATTTCGGCACGCAACGTACTCAACGTCTGACCGCTGACGCCGAATGGCGCGCCAAGGTCGGGGTGCAGCACTTTGATGGCGACGTCGCGATGGTATTTGAGGTGGTGCGCGAGATACACGGTCGCCACGGCGCCGCCGCCGAGCTCACCGCCCCTCGACCATCGCGAGGGTGAGTCCGGTCCATCGGGACTGGTGACGCAATCGGTTGCCGATGGGGGTTCGTCGAGATTGGGCCGGAGAGGGGAGCCGGCTTTCTGGTGGATGTACAAATGATCGCGCCGCTCAGCCAGCAACGCCGACGGCTAGTACTACCCGGTCATGGCAGCAGTCTGCGGCGACGGCGGGGATCCCGCTCAGCGAAATGTCCCGGGACTGACGTCATACACCTGACGGCGTGCGCCAACCTCCTCCTCGGCGCCCCAAAACCCCAACTGCTCCGACCAGCGCCCTGCGCCGAGTGCTCGGCCCCTGAGCGCGAGAAAGCCCGCCGCGCGCGCGGTTTGGACGCCCAACTTACGCAAATCTTTGAGATCTCTAATGACCGTCTGCCGGCGTTCGTTTACGATTCGGCGCGCGGTGAGAACGCCGATGCCCGGAACGCGCACGATCGCCTGGTACGGCGCGGAGGCAAGGTCCACGGGAAAGCGCTCCGGGTGGGCGAGCGCCCACGCAACCTTCGGATCCCGCTCGAGCGGCAGGTTGCCGTCGCCGGCGTAAACGATGTCGTCGGCGACGAAGCCGTAGTAGCGCAGCAGGTAGTCGGTTTGATACAACCGATGCTCGCGGAGCGCGGGAGCGGCGGCGCGCGTCTCGAGCGGCGTGTCGCGAATGGGGCGGAATGCACTGAAGTGCACGTGGTGGACGCCGCCGCCGGCGTAGATCTCGGAGACACGCCCCATGATAGTGCGGTCCGTGTCGGGCGTAGCACCGACCACGAATTGCGTGGTCATGCCGGACGCGCCGCTGGGGCGGAGCGCGTTGCGCGTCCGGCCGTCCGCCTCGAGCTGCTGCTCGCGGACGACGAGCGCGCGCGTCCGCGCGAGCGTCGCGAATGTGATGGCGTAATTCTTCTCCGGCGCGATCTCC
>JBDUEJ010000009.1:0-143075 GCA_040002475.1 bacterium
TGAGTGCGCGGAGACCGATCTTCGGTCTCGCGACCTACGGTTGCACCCGGCAACGACGCACGGGCGCAGTCACATGCTCGTGTCGCAGAACACAGCGACGACCAGCAAAACATGGACGCCTTTTCAACTCAGAATTCCGCCATCTGGTCACGCGAAAAACCGGTGCGTGGGAAATCTTTATTTCCGCTTACCCCATGGGCTGAACTGACGGCTGGTCCGCCGCAGACGGGGACGTTCGGAGCGGATACGAGTCCGCCGGCCGGCTCGTCAGTGCGCGCGCGAAACTAAGAAAATTATTCTTGAATTTCGGCCCAATCCGAGCAGGTACGTCTGCCGGCTGCGACCCTAGTTCGTCGTTGCCAACCGGTCGTCGTCGCCCATGACCGGCGAGGTGAGTTGGCTCACCAATGCGGCGAGGTCGATCGGCGCATTGACGCCGTCGCTCGCAGCGGAGAAGTCCAGCGACAGCTGTCTCACCGGAATGAACGAGCGCCGATGGTGCGGTGTGACCCCGTGCGCCGCGAGTCCTTCGAGGTGAGCAAGCGTGGCGTACCCGACGTTTCGTTCCCACACGTAGTTGGGATATCGGCCGGCAAGCGCCCGCATCAGTCGGTCGCGCGTCACTTTTGCGAGAATGGAGGCGCAGGCGATCGTGTAGCACACGTCGTCGCCGCCCACGAGGGCCGTGTGTGCGATCTCTAACGTGCGGATCGGCTTGCCGTCGACGAGCACATGATGCGGCAATACCGACAACCGCGACAGCGCGCGCCGCATGGCGATCACGGTCGCGTGATAGATGTTCACGCGGTCGATCTCGCGGACCGATGCGGCGCCGATGCCGTAGCACACGGCGCGCTCACGAATCTTTATGGCAAGGCGCAGCCGCTCGGCGGGCGAGAGTTGCTTGGAGTCGTCGACGCCGGCGATCGCGCGCACGTCGGGCGGCATGATGACGGCACATGCGACAACGGGGCCCGCGAGTGGGCCCCGTCCGACTTCATCCACTCCGGCGATCAGCGGCCCAACCGTTAGGCGAAGCTCACGCTCGATCGGTTTCCAGCGATCCCGCGCCACGTCGAGGTGCTGGCCGTGAGTGCAGTGTTACTCGGCGGCGCCAGTCTCCGGAACCGCAGCGCGGACCTTCTTTTCCTTGATGCGCGTTGCCTTGCCCGTGAGGTTGCGCAGATAGTACAGCTTGGCGCGGCGCACGCGACCGCGGCGAACCACGTTGATCTCGGCGAGCATTGGGCTGTGCACCGGGAAGATACGCTCGACGCCGACGCCGTTAGAGATCTTGCGAACGGTGAACGTTTCGCTGACGCCGCTTCCGCGGCGCGCGATGCACACGCCTTCGAACGCCTGGACGCGCTCCTTTTCGCCTTCCTTGACGCGGACATTCACGCGAAGCGTGTCGCCAGCCCGGAAGGGAGGAACGTTACGGAGCCACTCTTTCTGGGTTTCGATAAAGGCATGCATATGACGCTCGGGGCAAAGGGGCCCGGATGAACCGAGTTCTGGTAGAGACTGAACAGTTTAGCCGGGGTGACCCCGGAAGTCTAGGCCGCGCCTGTGCTTGCGACGAGGACCCGCCGATCGCCCCGGTCATTGCGACGGAATAGACCCGCCTCCAAGATAGAACTCGGTGGCCGCACACTCGGCGATGCTCATCTCACTGAAGGCGGGCGCCCGGTTCGCCGCGCTCGGCGGCGCCAGGAATGCTCTCTGACTCCGCCTGCGCAAGACGCGTGAGCCGCTCGCCCTCGGACTCGCGCCATGCCGCGATCTTCTTATGGTCGCCCGAGAGGAGGACCTCGGGCACGCCGTGGCCGCGATACTCCGGCGGCCGCGTGTAGCTCGGCGCGCTGAGCGCGCGGCCGAAGAACGAGTCCGAGCGCGCGCTGTCGAGGTCCGACATCGCGCCCGGCAGCAGTCGCACGGTGGCATCAACGATCGCCAACGCGGCGGGTTCTCCCCCGCTCAACACGAAATCGCCCAGCGACATCTCTTCCGTCGCCAGGAAATCAGCGACGCGCTGGTCGACATCCTTATAGTGGCCGCAAAGGATCGTAAGCTCGGTGCCGGCGGCGAATCGGAGGGCATCGGCCTGCGCGAATGTCTTTCCGCGCGCCGACATCAGCACGATCGGCGATGTCGCGCCAAGTGCATCGACTGCTTCGAAGAACGGCCCGGGCTTCATGACCATCCCTGCCCCGCCGCCGTACGGCGCGTCGTCCACGGTGCGGTGCCGATCGTGCGTGTAGTCGCGCAAATCAACGACGTGATACTCCACGCCGCCGGCCTCTTTGGCGCGTGAGGGAATGCTCAACGCGAGCGGCGCGAAAAAATCAGGAAAGATCGTGACGATGTTGATTCGCAGCACGGGCGCAGCCTAGTCCAACAGCCCTATGGGCGGATCGATGCGCACCAGCCGCGCTCCACGGTCCAGGTGCGTGACAACGCGATCATAGGGAATGAGCACGGTGCGCTTTTCATCTCCGTCGCGCTGCACGTCGAGCATCAAACCCTGCGGCAGGTCATATGTGGTGATGACCACGCCCACCGACTCGCCCGTCTCGAGCTCGACGCGCATGCCGGGGAGCTCGTGCACGTACACTTCATCGGCGCCAAGCGGCTGGAGCTCCGCGGCCGGAACGAGCAGAAACCGGTCGCGCCACTGCTCGGCAACGGTGCGATCAGTGACTTCTTCGAGATGCACGATGAGGCCGCCCTTGAACGGGCTGGATGCCGTGACGTGCAGCTCACGGCGATCTTTGGATGGATCGCCCGAGGCGGTGCCCGCAATGACACGACGGCCGGGCGCGAAGACCGCGTCCGGCTCGTCGGTAATCGGCTCGACGACGAGATCGCCGCGGATGCCGTGTGCTTTGCGAACCCGCCCGACGATGATCAGTTCGGGAGGGACGGTCGTCATCTCACGCTCGCGCTTACGACGCGTCCTCGGCCGAATTGCCGACCGGGACGGCCGACGCGTTCAACTTGCGCCCCAAGCGCGCCTCGTGCCGCGTCTTGAGCACACCGCCTTTGCGGAGCAGCGAGCGGACCGTGTCCGTGGGCTGCGCGCCGTTGTCGAGCCAGTAGTTGACCCGGTCGGTCTTCAGATTGAGCGCGAGCTCGCCCTGACGAGGAGCATACTGGCCGACGACTTCGATGAACTTGCCGTCTCGCGGGCTACGCGAATCGGCGACGACGATGCGGTACATGGGCTGCTTCTTCCGGCCCGTACGACGCAGGCGAATCTTGACTGCCATCGGTGTTTCCTCGTTAGGAGTATCTGGATCCTTCTACATCCCGAGCTCATCGCGCACTAGTCAGGCGACTAGTCGCACTCGGTCCTTCCAGGCTACAGGTCTGAGGATACTAGTGAACTACCCAGTCTTCAGCAGCCAGCAGCCAGCATCAGTCAACAATATCCTCAGACCCGCAGCCTGAATCCTCTTCAGTATCCTCAGACCTGAGACCAGAGACCTCAGGTATCAGCGCATTCCCCCAAACATATTCGGCCTGAACTTCCCCCCGCCCCCGCCTTGTGCTGTCGCCCTTTTCATCATCTTCTGCATTTCGCGGAACTGCTCGAGCAGGCGATTGACTTCGCTGATCGGGCGACCGGACCCCTTGGCGACGCGCGCACGGCGGGAACCGTTCATCACCTCAGGTTTTTTGCGCTCCGCGAGCGTCATTGACAGAACAATCGCCTCGAGATGCTTGAGTCGCTTGGGATCAGCGGCCTTGGCCTGCTTGAGCATTTTCGTATTCACGCCCGGCAACATCTTGAGCAAACCTTCCAGCGGACCGAGCCGTTCGATCTGCTTCATGGCCGTCAGGAAGTCGCCGAGGTCCATTCCTTCTTTGCGAACTTTCTTTTCCAGCCGCTTGGATTCGTCGGCGTCGAACGCGCCCTGCGCCTTCTCGACCAGGGAGACGATGTCGCCCTGCTGCAGAATGCGGCCGGCCATGCGCTCGGGATGGAATTCCTCGAGCGCGTCGGACTTTTCGCCGACGCCGATGTACTTGATCGGCTTCTTGGTGACGCCGTAGATGGAGAGTGCGGCGCCGCCGCGCGCGTCGCCGTCCATCTTGGTGAGGATCACGCCCGTGATATTCAGGCGAGCGTCGAACCCCTGCGCGATCTTCACGGCGTCCTGGCCTGTCATGCCGTCGGCAACGAACAGGATTTCATCGGGGTGGATGGCCGCCTTGAGGCGCTCCAACTCCTGCATCATGTCGTCGTCGATCTGCAAACGTCCGGCGGTGTCGACGATGACGACGCGATCGCGCGCGCGCTTGGCGTCTTCGATGCCGGCCTTGGCGATCTTGATCACGTCGTTCGTGGTCCGATCGGCGTAGACGGGCACGTCCAACTGCTTGCCGAGCGTCTCGAGCTGATCGATGGCTGCAGGACGGTAGACGTCGCACGCAATCAGCCGCGTGGGGCGGCTCTCGCCCTTGAGCCTGAGCGCCAGCTTACCGGCTGTGGTCGTCTTACCAGAACCCTGAAGTCCAACCATCATGATGATGGTGGGCGGCACGGAGCTGAGCTTGAGCCCTTCGCGGCGCTCGCCGAGCATGGTGGTGAGCTCGTCGTAGACGATTTTGACAAGCTGCTGGCCCGGCGAGACGGTGCGGAGCTGTGCAACGCCGACGGCCTTCTTTTCGACGCGCTCCAAAAACTCGCGGGTGAGCGCAAAGTTCACGTCCGCTTCGAGCAGGACGCGTCGGACTTCCCGAAGGCCTTCTTTGATGTCGGCTTCGGACAGCACGCCGCGCCCGCGAAGGCGGGCGAAGGTGGCTTCAAGTTTCTCTGACAGCTCGTCAAACATAGACCGGGAAAGGTAACCGAAGGCGACCCCGGCTTCAAGCTACGTCTACTGGCTAACGGCTATTGGGTGTTATACTTACGCTCCTATGGCCAAAGCCCAGCGCAAGGACGAGATCCTCAGGTCGGAGCTGCCGCCGACCCTGCCGCTCATGGCCCTCCGGTCCACGATCGTGTACCCCCTCGGCACGATCGCCGTCCAGATGGGCGCACCAGAAAATCTGTCGCTGCTCCGCGCACACGAAGAGCCCGGATTGATCGTGGCCCTGGTGGTCGCCAACGGCGATCACGACGAGCCAATCGATTCGCAACGATTTCTCGGTCGCGTTGGCGTCGCGGCACGTGTGCATGAGCGAATCAACTTGCCGGGCGACACCGTGCAGATCACGCTGCAGGGCTTGCGGCGCATCGTGATCGAGGACATGGAACGCACGGAGCCGTATCCGGTCGCGGTCATTCGCGCGGCGCGCGAGACGCCCGCCGATCCCACGGAGATCGATGATCTCGTGGCGCGCGTCGTCACCGCATCGGAGACACTCGCCGAATTGGTGGATCGCATTCCGGACGAAGTGCCGGCGATTCTCAAGATGAACGTCTCCGATCCGGGCCGGTTTGCCGATCTCGCGGCGACGAACATGAATTTCCGGATTGCCGACAAGGACGAAGTGCTGCAGCGCCTCGACGTCGGACAGCGGTTGCGTTTCATCCTCACGCGGCTCGAGCGCGAAGTCGCGCGGGCGCGCGTGATGGAAGACGTCAAGCGCCAGACCGAGATCAAGATCGAGCAGCACCAGCGCGAGTTCTATCTCCGCCAACAGCTCCGGGCAATTCAAGCCGAGTTGGGCGAGGCCGATCCGGGCGAGAAAGAAGCGATTGATCTCTTAAAGAAAATTGAAGAGGCCAAGCTTCCCGACAAGATCGCGCAGGAGGCGCGGCGCGAGACAGAGCGCATGCGCATGCTGTCGCCGGCGTCGAGCGAGTATCAAGTCGTGCGCACCTATCTCGACTGGGTGCTCTCGCTGCCGTGGAACAAGCGCACCGGCGAAGAGGAGATCGATTTGAAAAAGGTCGAGGCGGCGTTGGACGATCGCCACTACGGCCTGGACGAAGCCAAAGAGCGAATCATCGAGTATCTCGCCGTGCGCAAGCTGCGCGGCGGCGATCCGCACGGCCCCATTCTCTGCTTCGTTGGACCGCCAGGCACCGGCAAGACGTCGCTCGGGGAAGCCATCGGCAAATCCATTGGCCGAGAGTTCTATCGTATCTCGGTTGGCGGCGTGCGCGACGAAGCGGAAATTCGCGGACATCGGCGCACGTACGTCGGCGCGATGCCAGGCCTGATCATTCAGGCATTGCGTCGCGTCGCGGTGAAGGATCCCGTGCTGATGATCGACGAGATCGACAAGATGTCGGGCGGCGGACCAAGCGGCGATCCGACGGCCGGCATGCTCGAGGTGCTCGATCCGTCGCAGAACAATTCGTTCGTCGATCACTATCTGAACCTGCCGTTCGATCTGTCACAGTGCTTGTTCATCTGCACGGCGAACAACATGTACGACATCCCGGCGCCGCTCCGCGACCGCATGGAGATGATCAAGATCGCCGGCTACACGGTCGAGGAAAAAGTCGAGATCGCGTGGCGCTATTTGATGCCGCGCCTGCTCGAGGAGCACGGCATCAGCGACAAGGATCTGCAGTTCACCGACGAATCACTGTCGTTCATCTCGAACCGGTACTCGCGCGAAGCGGGACTTCGGAACTTCGAGCGCAACCTCGCCGCGATCATGCGTAAACGCGCGCGGGCCAAGGCCGAGGGCGAAGACGGCGCGTGGCTCGTGGACATCGACAAGGTCGAGGAAGTGCTCGGCGCACCGCGGTACGCAGTCGAAGAAGCGGAGAAGGTGCCCGAGGTGGGCGTCGTGACCGGACTCGCGTGGACGGCGAACGGCGGCGACATCATGCTGATCGAGGCGCTCAAGATGACCGGCACCGGACGGCTCACCGTGACGGGACAGCTGGGCGATGTGATGCGCGAGTCCGTCGACGCCGCGTACTCGTACGTTCGCTCGCGCGCGAAGGCGCTCGGCATTGATGAGTCGGTGTTTCGCGAGAGCGATCTCCACGTGCACCTTCCGGCGGGCGCGATCCCCAAGGACGGGCCGAGCGCGGGGATCACTCTCACGTTGGCGATCGCCAGCGCGCTGAGCGGACGCCCCGTGCGACGCGATGTTGCGATGACCGGCGAAGTCACGCTGCGCGGCAAGGTGCTCGAGATCGGCGGCCTGAAGGAGAAGGTGCTCGCGGCGTATCGGGCCGGCATTCGCGAAGTGATCATGCCCAAGTCGAACCAGAAGGATCTGCGCGAGATCCCGGAAGATGTGAAGCACAACATGGCGTTCACGTTCGTGGATAAAATGGACGAGGTGCTGCACCTCGCCCTGCTGCCGCGGGTGTCGGACGAGTTGGCGGATTCGGTGCAGCCGGAGCCGGGGGCAGGGATCGCCGGGGCAACGACGCCGGCGGATCGAGCGGACGAGGCAGTTCCAGCCTAACGGCGGAACTACGAACTGCCGCGCAACTGATGGCGCTGAGCCGGTAGCAGCGATGCTATCGGCTTTCAATGAACGTCGTCGGAGCGTCTCGGGGTCCTTTGAAGCTGAGCTGCCGTCAGCTTGAAAGCCGCCGGCTAAGCGCGGATCAGTTGCGCGGCCGTTGCGGTGACTAGGGAAACAGCGAGGAGATGAGGTAGATGAGCATCCCCGCCAACCCGCCGACGAGTGTTCCGTTGATGCGGATGAATTGCAGATCGCGTCCGATCGCCAGTTCGACGCGGCGCGAGGTCAGCTCGGGATCCCACGCAGCCACCGTCGACGCGATCAGCTCCGCCACCTCGTCCTGATAGCGGCCCACGAGGAAGACCGCGACGTCGACGACGAATTCGTCCATCTTCGCCATCAGCACCGGATCCTCCAGCGCCTTTTGGCCGAACGACGTCAACGCGTTCTCGATGACGCCCGGCGCCGCCGATTCCGGATTCGCCGCGTAACGCGCGAGCGCATCCTTGCTGTCGTGCCAGATCGACGCGGAGAAGCGGCGAGCGGCGTCGTTGTCCAGGAACTCTTCCTTCCATTCGTCCACGCGGGCCGCAAACTCGGCCGACGTGTTGAGCCGGTCGATGAACGAACGCAGCGAGACGTCGAAACGACTGCGCAACTCGTGGTGGCGGTCCGCGCTCAGCTCCGTGAGCAAACGCTGAATGCCCTTCAACACCTTCTTGAAGATCTTGTCGTCGACGGCGTTGGGAATCCACCACGGCGATTCCTGCTCGATGCGCGCGCGAATCACCTCGCTGTTCTCGTCGACGACGCGCGACGCGAGTTGAATCACTTCGTCGAGCACTTCCTGATGGCGCCCGCCCTCGGTCATGACCGTCAACACCTTTCCAAGCAGCGGCGCGAGATGCATGGTGCGCACACGATCGGCCAAGCTCCGGTCGATGACCTCCTGCACGTCTTCGTCGCGAAGCATTTGCGCGGCCGAGCTCATCGCGGTCGCGGCGCTGCGGGAGATGGTGCGCGCATTCTCGGGCATCGCCAGCCACTCGGCGAGCCGTTGACCGACGTGCATGCCGCGCAAGCGATTCTCAATGACCTCGCGCGTGAGAAAATTCCGCTGCACGAACGCGCCGAGCGTCCGGCCGACGCGATCCTTTTTCGCCGGCACGATCGCCGTGTGCGGAATGGGAATGCCGAGCGGGTGACGAAAGATGGCGGTCACGGCGAACCAGTCGGCGAGCCCGCCGACCATCGCGGCCTCGGCCGTCGCTCGCACGATGCCGAGCCAGTGGTATCGCGCCTCGAATGAGCGAGCGATGACGTAGACGATCGTTGCGGCGACGAGGAGGAGCGTCGCGCGTCGCTTCATCTTGTCGAGCTGCGCCTGGCGAGTCGCTTCGTCCGCCAGGATCTGCATGGCCATCGGCCCGCGCGGAGCGGGCGGAGGAACCGGACGAGTTGCGGGCACGCCGGACGTCTCGACGGCGGTCACCGGGGCGTGACCTTCACCTTGGAGAAGTCGACGAGCGCGGTGCTCGCACCGGCCGGAACCTCGACGTACAGCACCACCGGCCGGCCATCGATTTCCCGCACGTTCACTTCAATCGTCCGCTTTCCGGCATCGAAGTGACGAAGCTCGCCGGTCACGCGCGGCTTCACGTTGAATCGCTTGGCCACGACCGCGTCGATCGCCGCCATGAACTCGGCGCCGTCGCCCGGCGTGTCCCAGACGGTAACCCACACCAGCGCATTGCCGGCGGGCGTCTTCACGAGCGCATAGCGGTCGCCGTCCCAACCGTTCGACGCACGAATCGAGAGGTCCTGATCGCGCGTATGCTGATAGACGAACAGGCGCGTGCCGAACTCGCCGAGATTGTTCTGGTCGATATTGCCGACGATCGGCGGAAGCGTCACTTCGCTCGGGACATCCGGCGTTTTGGCGAAAAACGCGCTGTCGTGCATAAGCTGTTCGGTCGAGACAGGCAGCCGGTCGAACGGAAGCTGCGCCTTATGCAAACCCTTATATCGCCGGATGAACTCCGATCCGTTGACGTACGGGAAGAGCAGCGTCTCCTGGATCACCATGGGCGCCGACGAGAATACCGGTTGCGTCTTTTGCGCTTCGCGAAGCTCGGTGCGCATGCTCTCCCAGCCGCCGGGGAGTTGTGCGGCCACGTTGCCCGAGCCGCCGGACATGAGATAAATCTGCTCGTACGTCGCCTGGCCTTCGATCACGGCTTGCACGGCACCGGCGCGATCGTCGTCGCCGGAGATGTGCTCGAGCGAATCGAGATTCACGTACTGGTCCTGCAGCGCGTGTATGAGCTCGTGCATGATCGTGATGCCGGCGTAGTCCTCGGGGGCGCCCTTCACCACGTAGAGAACCTTTGTCTTCGGATCGTAGTAGCCGAGGATCTGCTCCGACAACACACGCACGAAGAGGTCGCCGAGGTGCAGGGTGTCGGGAAGCATGCCGAGGAGCTTGTACGTCGCCTCCTGGTTGGCGATCTGCTTCACGACTTCGGGCTCACGCAGCTTTGCGACGAGAAATGCGCGCACTTCATCTCGCGAACGCAGTTCCAACTTCGGCGGTGTTTTGAACTTCACGCCGAGCGCCTTCTCGATTTGCGGAATGTCGAGCGCGACCTTGTCGGCGAATGGACCGTCGCCGCCCGGCGCGCGTTCACGGCACGCCAGGGCGAGCACGGACGACAGTAGCAGCCAGCGTTTCATCGGGCGGATTCCGTCTCCCAGTCGAGCTCTCGGCCCGACATGAGGCCAACCACGCGCGCCACGTCGTGCCCTCGCACGACGATGCCTTCCTCCATCAACTGGCGAGCCAGCGCGGCCTCGACCGGCGCGAGTGTGAGATTCGGCTTGGGCGTGACGCGAACCGGTTCGGCGGACGGCCGGTCGCCGTTCGCGGCGACCGGCTCCGGCATTCCGATGAACAACGCCTCGAGCTCGGCGCCAAATCGCTCAAAGGCGTTCGGCGTATCGGCGGCGCGCGTCGCTTCGCGTTCGCGGTCCGCTTCCTCGCGCTCCACTTTCGCCTCCTGTTTGAGCAGGGCAATGCGGTCGCGAATCAGCGCTTCGGTACGCGGCGTGTATTCCGTAACCGCCTGCATGTGCGCGCACGCTTCGTCGAGCGCGTCGATCGCTTTATCCGGTCGGAGGCGGTCGGTCACATAGAAGTCCGTGAGCTTGACCGACGCGAGGAGCGCCTCGTCCGAAATGAGCACATTGTGATGGCGCTCCAGGCGCTCCTTGCGCGCGTGAAGAATCTCGATCGTTTCGGCTTCGCCGAGCTCGCGCACCACCACCTTCTGGAAGCGGCGCTCGAGCGCCGGATCGCCTTCGACCCATCGTTCGTATTCGGCGCTGGTGGTCGCGCCGATGACGCGGAAGTCGCCGCGGACCAGTGCGGGCTTGAGCATGTTCGCGGCGTCCATTGGAACGCCCATGGCGGTGCCCTGCCCGATCAGATTGTGCAGCTCGTCGATGAACAGAATGACGTCGGACGCGGCGGTGGTTTCGGCGACGATCATTCGAATGCGCTCTTCGTACTGGCCGCGGTAGGTGGTGCCGGCGAGCAGGCCGACGTGGTCGAGCGACAGGATGCGAACGCGCCGGAGAATGAGCGGAACACTCTCGGCGGCCACGCGCTGGGCGAGTCCCTCAGCGATCGCTGTCTTGCCGACGCCGGCCGGCCCGACCAGCGTGGGGTTGTTCTTGCCATGGCGAAGCAGGATATCGATGATGCGCGATACTTCGGGCTCCCGGCAGCGCACGGGCTCCAGACGTCCGGCGCGGGCGTCGGCGGTCAGATCGCGCGTAAAGCGCCCGAGCGCGCCGCCTGATTCATTTCGTAACAGATCGCCAATCATGTCGGGATAGGGGAAGCGGGACGCGGGGTCCCGCTACGCCCGCGTCAGCCACGCGAGCAGGGCGTCTCCCCAAAACAACGTCAGTAGCGCAGCAGGCGCAAGGAATACACCGAAGGGCACGAGCGGCGTCTCGAACGGCGCGGATCCGAGCGCGAGCTCGGTTTGCTCGCGCGCTTGGCCCCGCCGCAGAAGCGTGAGAGGAATGACGACGCCGGCGAACGCGATCGCGCCGAGTGTCGCGCCGAGAAAGACCGTGATCAACGCTCGCGTGGGACCCAGCGCCGCACCAACGAACGCCATGAGCGTGACGTCGCCCAGACCCATTGCCTCGCGCTTCGTGACCACCTCACCGAGCCACCCAACGATCGCGATCATTCCCGCCCCCGCACACGCGCCTACGAGTGCATCGTACGGCGAAGCGAACATAAGGGTTTCGCCGCGGAAGAAGGCGATGATCGAAGTCGCCAGCGCAAACACGAGCCCAAACAGCGTGAAGCCGTCTGGAATGAGATAGTGCTGGGCGTCCGTCAGGGCGACGCCGAGCAGGATGGTGCCAAAGACCGCGATGCGGATGGCGACGAGCGTGGGACCGTAGTAGTGCGCGGACAGCAACCACCCCACCGCCACGACGAGCTCGACCAGCGGATACATCACCGAGATGGGCTCATCGCAGCAGCGGCATTTTCCGCGCAGCGCCACCCAGCTTAAAATGGGCACGTTCTCGAACCAGGCAAGCTGATTCCCGCACTGCGTGCAGCGCGAGCGCGGGCGCATGATCGACCGCTCGAGCGGCCAGCGCACGATGCAGACGTTCAGAAACGATCCGAAGCAGGCGCCGATGATGAAGGCGTAGATTTGCGTCAACTGCGATGCCGAAGGACTAGTCACCGACGAAGCTCGTAGAGAAGGATGCCCGTCGCGACGGCGACGTTGAGAGACTCGACTGCCGAGGCGATCGGGAGTGCGACGAGGCGATCGGCGCGTTCCCGCGAGAGCGATGACAGCCCGCTTCCCTCATTCCCTACCACGAGTCCCAGCCGCGGAGGCGGCTCGAGCCCGCCAATGGGTTCGCCGTGTGCGTCGGACGCCCAGATCTGGACCGACCGCGCCCGCCGGAACGAGTCGAGCTCGTCCCAGGTACCATTGAGGCAGAGATGGTGGAAGTGTGCCCCCATCGCGCTACGGACGACTTTGGCGTTCCATAGGTCAACGGTTCCAGGGAGGGAAATTGTTGCCGTCGCACCAAACGCGGTCGCGGTACGCAGGATCGTGCCCACATTTCCGGGGTCTTGGACGGCATCCAAGATGAGCAATCGCAACGGCTCAGCCTCCGGTACGTCGTCGAGGGTCTGCGTCGGAACGACACCGATGGCGAGAATTCCCTGAGGCGATTCAGTTTCTGCGGCGCTCTCGAATTCGCGCGGCCCGACCTCCTCGATCGGGATGTCTCGTTCGCGGATTTGGGAAAGAAGTGCGTCACCGCGGGGGTTTGAGGCGAATTGCGGCCCAACGAGTGCGCCTCGAACGGTCAGCGGGGACCGGAGCAGCTCTTCGACGGTGCGGACCCCCTCGGCGACAAAAAGGCCCAGCCGCTCCCGGGCCTTCCGCCGGTGGAGGTCACGCCCGAGGGTGAGAAGCTTCATTTCGGAATATGTCTTGCTTTCAGAAGGTCGATTTCATTCACGGCACGGGATTCAATCTATGAGACGATTCGTTGCGGGCGCGGCAATGGCCTTGGCGGCCGGCATATCGACCGGATGTGGCATTTCGCAGCAGCAGGAGGTCGAACTTGGTGCCCAACAGTCAGACCAGGTGAACGCACAGCTGCCCATCATCAAGGATGCGGCCATCGACCGATATCTCAACATCCTCGGCGATTCGCTGGCCCATGTGACCTCGCGGGCCGATCTGAACTGGCACTTCTTCATGGTGAACACAAACGACTTCAACGCGTTCGCGCTCCCTGGCGGTTTCATCTACGTCAACCGAGGCGTGGCGGAACGCTCCGACGCGATGGACCAGTTTGCGTCGGTTTTGGCGCACGAGATCGGCCACGTGGTGCTTCGGCATTCGGTGAAGCAGATGGAGCAGATGCAGGGGGCTAATCTCGGCGTCACGCTCGCGTGTGTGCTCACGAGCGTGTGCAGCAACGGCATCGCCCAGGCGGGAATCAACGTTGGCGGCTCGGCGATCTTCGCGAAGTTCAGCCGCGACGACGAAGCGCAAGCCGACGCTGCCGGCGTGGAGGAGCTCGTCCGCGCTGGGATCAACCCGAATGGCATGCCGCAGATGTTCGAGAAACTCATCGCCGAACGACAGACGAAGCCCGGCGGGCTCGACGCGTTTTTCACTGATCACCCGTTGGAGGAAGACCGCGTGCAGGCGTCGCGGAATCAAATTGCGCAGGTCAACCCGGCGATCATCAAAACGCTGACGGCGAACACGACCGCCTTTAACGACTTCAAAGCGCGCGTTCGTTCCCTGCCGGCGCCACCGCCGCCACCTGCGGTTCGTCGGCACTAGTGGCGCTGCGGCCGGCCCGAACTGCGTTGGCACGGACAGTACGGACGAAGCATGGGCTCACGCCCGCCACGCATCACAACCGACCGACAATCCCCTTCACCAGGCCGCTGAACCGCGTGGCCGCCTGCGCCGTTGCGTCGAGCACGTCGGCGTGCGTGATCGGTGAATTAGACAATCCGCTTGCCAGATTTGTAATACAGCTGATCCCCAGCACGCGCATCCCGATCGCTCGTGCAACGATAACCTCCGGCACGGTCGACATCCCAACGGCGTCGGCCCCGAGCAACGATAGCATTCGCACCTCGGCCGGCGTCTCGTAGGTGGGGCCGAGCAGGCCGGCGTATACGCCTTCGCGCAGGAGGACGCCGCGCTCCCGTGCGACTTGCCGCGCGAGATCCGCGAGACCGGCGTCGTACGGCTCCGACATGTCCGGAAAGCGCGTGTCGCCCGGCTCCACCGCGCCGATGAGCGGGTTCCGGAACGTGAGGTTGATGTGGTCGCGGATCAGCATCAGGTCCCCGGGCTGCCAGAGGCGATTCACGCCGCCGGCGGCGTTGGAAACGATGAGCGTATCAACGCCGAGCGCATGCACAACGCGAGCGGGGAACGCGGCGAGACGCGCGTCGTGGCCCTCGTACATGTGAAACCGACCGGCCAACGCAATGATGAACCGGCCGGCGAGAGTTCCGGCGATGAGCGCGCCAGCGTGACCGGCGATCGTCGCCGACGGAAACCCCGGAATTTCACCGAACGGAATTCGCGCGACGGCGTGGATCTCCTCGGCCAGTTCGCCGAGTCCGGAACCGAGCACGATCGCCGCGACGGGCTCCGCGCCGCCGATCTGCGCGCGGACGACCGCTGCCGCCTCGCGCGCTTTTTCCGCACCGAAGGGCGCCGTCATGCGGCGGCCCCGGCGCGCAACGACGCGATGTCGGCCCGTGCGTTGGCGAGAAGCACCTCGCGCTCCTCCCACGGAAGGAACGCGCTCTCGAAACCATTGAGCGCGATCGCGCACAACTCGTCGAACGTGAAATCGAGTTTTCGGGCCGCGTGCAAGTATTCGTCGGTCAGGGTGGTGCCGCTCATCAGACGATTGTCGGTGTTCAGCACGACGTTCATGCCGCGATCGAAATAGCGCCGCAGCGGGTGGTGTTCGTAGGAGTCGACGGCGTGGGTTTGAACATTGCTCGTTAGACAAATCTCGAGGGCAATGCGGCGATCGTTCACGTACTGCGTCAGCGACTCGTCCTCGAACAAGCGCGTGGCATGGCCGATGCGGTTGGCCCCGCACACGTGGACCGCGTCGCGCACCGACGAGGCATCCGCGCCTTCGCCGGCGTGGCATGTGCATGCGAGATCATTCTCGCGTGCGTACGCAAACGCCGCCGCATGCACGCCGGCCGGATTGCCCGCTTCGCCGCCGGCGAGGTCGAAGCCGACAACGCCGCGGTGCTTGTATCCCACCGCCAGATGCGCCAACTCCAGCGAGACGTCGGGAGTCATGTGCCGCAGCCCGCAGATCAGCACGCGCGCCATCGCGCCGCCATCGCGGAGCCCGTGCTCGAGACCGCGGAGCGGCGCCTCGACCGCCTCGCCGAGCGAAAGGCCACGGCGAATGTTGAGCACCGGAGAATAGCGGACCTCGATGTAGCGCACGCCGTCCTTGGCGGCGTCGATCGACAGTTCGTACGCGATGCGCTCCAACGCCTCCTCGGTCTGCATCACCGACAGCGTCACGTCGAACCGCGCGAGGTAGTCTTCGAGATTCCGCGCGTCGTCCACGCGCATGAAATGCCCCAGCGATTCGGCATCATGCCGCGGCATCGTCTGCTTGTACTCGTGCCCCAGCTCGATCAACGTATCAGGGCGCACGGAACCGTCGAGGTGGCAGTGCAGCTCCGCCTTGGGCAATCGGCGCAACAGCTCGGAATGAATGATGAGACTCATTCCGCGGTCAGACCTCCCCGTCGTCCGCCGCGGGGCGGTCGCGCTTGGCGATGAGACGAAGAATCGAGCCGGCGCTCATCGGCGTGTCGGCGTCGATCGGAAGACCGCGGCTATCGGTGATCACGCGACTGCCGGCGCTGACATCGCTCGCGGCATCGGAATCCCAGGCGCGCACGGCGTCGAGCGCCGTCGCGCCCGATGGCACTTCAACGCCGGACGCATTGACAAATACACGAACCATTCGGTCGGTCATTATCGCGGAGAGGAGAGCAGGCGGCCGATCGCCGTACCGGGAACGATCCGCCAATTGGAGTGAAGGTAATCTGATGGCACCAGCGTACCCTTGCGTTTCACCTCGTCGATGAGCAGCTGCCGGATCTCGAGCTGGCGATCGTAGACGACCGGAGCGGCCTGCAGCATTGAAAAGCCGCCACCGCCGGTCTGCCGGTAGTTATTCAGCGCCAGCGTGAACGTATCCGCGGGAGCCACCGCTTTGCCGCCGAAGGTGAGCGTCACGATCCGCTCGCCCAGCGCTTTGGAGACGTCGATCGTGTAGTCCACGCCGGAGACGATGTCGTAGTTGAAACCGGGAATGGCCGGGTCCACGTCGGCGGTTCCGTCGGCATTCCGCCGAAAATAGCGTGCGCTCTGCTCGAGGTAGGCACGCAGCTGCGCGCCGGAGATCTTCACGGCGCGAAGCGTGTTGTCGTATGGGTAGAGCGCCGCGATCCGCGCCACGGTGATCGGTCCCGGCGCGAGGGACGCATCGAGCGAGAACGCCGCCGTCGATGCGAGCTGCGCGCCCGCGGCGCGGCGCTCAACGTCGAGAATGAAGTCGATCAACGGCGTATCGGCGACGCGCGCCGAGTCGGCCGACCATCGCACCGCCGTCGTGCCGATCTGAGTCGTTGCATAGGCGACGGCGGCGCGATGGCCTTCCTGCGTCACCGCGATCACCTGCGGATTCTCGCGGTGATGCGCGGTCGAGACAAGCTGGCTTCGCTTTGCCCTGACATGCCACCGTGCGCCCTGGCGCTCCAGCGTGAGGTGCGCAACCGCGACGCTGCTCGCCCAATTCTTCGGCTGCATGAGCAGCGTCGTCCCGATCACCGTATCCGCCATCTCGCGATGCGAGTGTCCGTAGACCAGCAGATCGATCCCTGAAACCTCGTGCGCCAAACGCGCCGCAACGTTCTCACTTGGAACACCGGTCGTCACGGTGTCGTAGCTCGCCGGCTCGTCGAGTCCGGAGTGCACCACGACGATCACGACCGACGCGCCCGCGTTGCGCGCGTCACGCACCGCGTTGCGGACGGCCGGTACCATGTCGCCGATCACGACGCGACCGGCGAGGTTGTCGCGGTCCCACACCATCGCGCCCGGTGTCGTGGCGCCAACGATCGCGATCTTGATCCCTCGGCGGGTGGAGACCGCCCACCCTCGGAAGCGCGGCTTGCCATCGGGCGTCGTAGCGTTCGCTGCGAGAAAAGGGAAATCGGCCTGACGCACGGCGCGATCGAGCGCCGGGAGTCCGTAGTTGAATTCGTGATTTCCAACGACGGCGGCGTCGTACTGCACCGAATTCATCGCCAGGATGATCGGATTCTGCATTGTCGTGTCGACGCGCGCCGCGACGAACGCCAGGGGATTGCCTTGCAACACGTCGCCCGCGTCCACGACGATCGGCGTCAGCGTCGAGACCCGTCGGAGCGAATCGATGATGGTGGCGGCGCGCGCCAGTCCGCGAACGGTGTCCGGCGCGTTGGCATAGTAGTCCCACCCGCGCACGTACCCGTGCACATCGGTCGTCGCCGCCACAACGAGATCGACCGACGGATTCGACTGAATGAGCGGCTGCCGCGCGCATGACACGCCGGCCAACGCCTCGAGCACTCCGGCAACTGCGAAAAACGTCCGACGTCGCATAGAGAGAAACTAGCGGTAGCTCCCGGTCCGATACCAGATTGTGACAGTGTCACGCCTTCAATTCGCACAGCCATCCCGGCAAGTTCATCGGCGAACGACTCAGTCGCAGGCAGGCGGATGAAGCCTTTCATCATCGGCGTCGCCGGCGGCTCGGGATCCGGAAAATCAACCGTCGCGCGAAACGTCGCACAGGCGTTGCATACCGAGTCGGTCGCGTTCATCGACATGGACGCGTACTACCTCAACTTTGCGCACCTGCCGCTCAACGAGCGCCGGAAGATCAACTGGGATCATCCCGACGCCTTCGACTGGGAGCTCCTCGTCGACCAGCTGGCGCACCTCGCGGCGGGCGAATCGATCGAGAAGCCGGTGTACGACTTCATGAGCCACACCCGGAGCGATCGCACGGTGATCGTTCCACCGGCGCACGTTGTCGTGATCGACGGAATTCTGCTGTTCAGCGATGCGCGTGTGCGCGACCTGTGCGACGTCAAAGTGTTCGTTGACGCCGATCCGGACATCCGGCTCATTCGGCGCATCCGGCGAGACATGTCCAAGCGTGGCCGGCCGCTCGATGAGATTGTCGACCAGTACTTGACCACTGTGCAACCCATGCATCTGCAGTTCGTCGAACCCGCAAAACGTTACGCCGATGTGATCGTCCCTCGCGGCGGTCACAACTCTGTCGCGATCGAAATGATCGTCGCCAACATTCAGCGGCGCCTGGCGAACGCGCCGAGAGCAGCGACGTGACGGCCGCCGCGGCTGCCGTCACGGGCGAGCGCATCCTCGTCGTCGACGACGAAGCAGACATCGTCGCGCTCGTCGCCTACCACCTCGTCAAAGCCGGCTATCGCGTCTCCACGGCCTCGACCGGACCCGACGCGCTCGCCGCCGCGCGACAAGAACGTCCGGCGCTCATCGTTCTCGATCTGATGCTTCCGGGCGCGTCCGGCTACGACGTGCTCGAACAGCTGCGCAGCGCGGCCGCCACGCGCGATATCGCCGTACTCATGCTGACCGCCCGCCGCGAAGAGCCCGATCGAATTCGCGGACTCGCGCTCGGCGCCGACGACTACCTCACCAAACCGTTCAGTCCGCAGGAGCTCGTGCTCCGCGTGGGTGCCATTCTCCGCCGCGTCACCGCGGGCGGCGTTGGACCCGCCGATCTCCTCGTGCTCGGTCCGATCACGATCGACCGCGCCGAGCATCGCGTGACCGTCGACGCACGCGTCATCGACCTCACGCCGACCGAATACAAACTCCTGTTGACGCTCGCCGAACGCCGCGGACGCGTCCAAGGACGCGCGCATCTGCTATCCACCGTGTGGGAGGCTGCGCCTGATATTCAAACGCGCACGGTCGACATGCACGTGCAACGGCTCCGCACCAAACTGGGCGGCGCCGGCGACTTGATCGAAACCGTGCGCGGCTTTGGCTACAGACTGAAAAGCGGACAGTCGCGGGCGACGTGACCCTCGCCAAGCGGCTGCTGATCGGTTCGCTGGTGCTGGTGATGGTGTTGCTCACCAGCATTTTTCTCATCGCGGGAAGCCGGCTCAGCGACCGCTTGGAAAAAGAAACGGTCAGCGAGCTGGAACGCGAAGCGCGGCTCGTCGCGAGCGAGTGGACAGCTCGCGTCAACCCCGACTCGCTCGCCAACGTCTCCGGCGCCGCACTCGGCCGACGCGTCACGCTGATCGACTCGAGTGGCGTCGTGATCGGCGACTCGGAGTTTGAAGGCGAGGCGTTGCAGCATCTCCAAAATCACTCCACGCGTCCCGAGGTCGTTGCGGCGCGCGCGAACGGGCTCGGCACGTCCACGAGACCGAGTGCCTCGGCCGGCGACGACGAGATGTACGTCGCCGTGCGCCACCCGCTCGGATTCGCACGCGTCTCGGTCGCAACCACCAAGTTTCATGAAATCGTTCGCGGAGCACAGCGCGATGTCGTCGTCGCGGGTTTGATCGCCCTCGTCGGGGCACTGATCATTGGGCTCGGCTTCTCGCGCAGTGTGTCGCAGCCAATCATCGAGCTGCGCGATGTTGCGCGGGCGATCGCGGCGGGCGAGCTCGATCGCCGGCCGTCGCTCTCCGCGCCCGGCGAGGTGGGAGACCTCGCGCTCGCACTGCATCGCATGACCGAGCAGCTCGCGTCGCGGTTGTCGGCGCTGGAATCGGAAGACGCGCTCCTGAACGCCGTCATCGAGTCGCTCGATGAGGGAATCATTGCCGTCAGCCCGCGTGCCGAGGTCGTTCGCTTGAACCAGAGCGCTCGGCGGCTCTTGACGCTCACTGCGGCGGTTCCCTTCTCCGTGGACCTGTTGCCGCAGGAGCGACTCGTCCGCGAAGCCGTTCGCGGCGCCATGGGCGGAGTGGCAACCGAACCAACCGAGCTTGGGCTGGGAGAGCGCACGCTGCTCCTCACGGCGCGCCCCCTTCCAGACCGTGGCGCCGTGCTCGCGGTGATGGATCTGACCACGCGGCGTCGTCTCGAGACGATTCGCCGCGATTTCGTGGCCAACGTTTCACACGAGCTCAAGACGCCGCTGACGGTCATTGTCGGATACGCCGAGACGCTTCGCGACCCTGATCTCTCGCCCGACGACCGCCGGCGCTTTCTCGAGACGATCGAAGCGAACACGCGGCGAATGCAGCGCATCGTCGACGATTTGCTGGACCTGTCGCGCTACGAGTCCGGCAGCTGGAAGCCGAACGTGATGTCGAATGATCTTGCCGGCGTGGTTGCCGACGTCTTCAGCGGGGCGCAGCGTGCCGCGGATGTCAAAGGACTCACATTGAGCTTTGTCGCGACGCCAGACGCGCGGCGCGTGGACGCCGACCCCACCGCGCTCCGCCAGGTGTTGGCGAACCTGGTCGAAAATGCGGTGCGACACACGTCGATCGGAGGGATCACCGTTCGCGCCGAAGACTCGCCGAGCGGCAGTATCACGGTGAGCGTGAGCGACACCGGGACCGGGATTCCCGTCGAGCATCTTGGCCGGATCTTCGAGCGCTTCTATCGCGTCGATCTCGGGCGGGCGCGCGAGGAGGGAGGGACCGGGCTCGGCCTAGCCATCGTTCGCCATCTCGTGGAGACCCACGGCGGCTCGGTGCGCGCCGACAGCGTGATGGGCCAGGGCACGACCATTTCCATCCACCTGCCGAGCAAGGCCGTTACCCAGGTGTGACGCCCGGTCCCATCGCGGCGTGACGCGAGAGCCTGAACTTCCGCATTCGAATTTCTGGATGTGAGTATGCGGTTCGTTCACGTGACACTCGAGGCGCACGGTACCAGCGCCACGATCTACTTCGCCGGATTGTTGGCCCATGGCGCTACGGCCCGGGCGACCGCACTTCTGACCGACCTGCCGCGCGACACGCGCATGCTTCGCGTAGATCTCCGCTCGGTCCAATGCATCGACTCGTACGAGTTTGTCTCACTCGCGCGCGCACTCGCGCCATGGCGTGATGGACGCCGCGGTCGCCTGACGATCGAATTCCCGATAGCGACGTGGGCTTCGGCGCCAAAACCGCTGCAGCTGGCTGTCTAGCGGTCGCGCATCTGTAGCATCGCGATCACCCGGCGTTCACCGGCTCTCGGACCGCCGTCAGCGGAGCGCGATCGGAATGGCGGTAAGGATGGCGATCAGTTGGCCAATGAGCACGTCGCCCGGGTAGTGAACGCCGAGATAGACACGCGATACGCCGACGAGGGCGGCCAAGGGGATGAAAACGGCGGCAAGCGATGGGAACGCGAGCGCATAGGTGAACGCGACAGCCATGGCCGCCGCGGAATGCCCTGACGGAAACGAGAATCGGTCGGGCTCACCGATGAGGGTTCGGCAGTCGATCGCGCGCGATGGACGCGGCCGGCCGACGGTCCGCTTCACCAGTTGCACGATGAGGTGCGACAGGACGAGCGTCGTCAGGGCGTGGTGCGCCGCCGTCCCGACATCGCCCTGCATCGTCAGAGGAACCACCGCGGCCGCAACGCTGAACGACACGCCGCCCAGGTGCGTGAGGGCCGTCCAGAACAGTCTCGCCCCTCGCGACGTGCGTTCGCGAATGGACAGGCGAACGAACAGCGCGCGATCACGAGCATCGAGTCGTGCAAGAAAAGCGCTGCCGATCATGCTACCTCCTATGCGACGGCGCTTGCCGGCGTGTCGAACGTGGCGAACGCCTCGTGCAGGACACGACCCTCGTAGCTCGCCGGGACTTCAAGCCCAAGCGCCCACAGAATGCTCGGAGGAACGTCGACCAGCGACGGCGTCGCGAGCTCGGTCGCGATCACGCCACGGCCCGCGATGAGCAGCGGGATCGTGCGGTCGAGCGCGTGATCGCTCTCGTGATCCTTTCCGTCCACGCCGCCTCCGCCGTGATCTGCCAAGGCGATGAGGATTGTTTGAGGATCGTGCGCCACGTTCGCGATCGCCGCGAGCATGCCGAGCGCGTCGTCCATTCGCGCGCAGCCTTCGGCATATTCGTCCGACATCCATCCGTATTCATGCCCGGCCCGATCAGCGTCCGGCCAATGAAACAGGATGAGCCCGTGCTGTTGAATGCGCAGCGTCGCGCGCGCGGCGTGCAGTATCTCCGGGGCGGTCTTGCCCGCCGTGCGCAGGACGCTGAATCCCAATCGACGCCCAACGCGTGTCACGAAACCGCGAAAGATCGGCGCGACGTCGGCCATGAACGCCGCCGACGGCAGGCCGCTCCGCGACAGCACTTCGGGAATAGGCGTGAGACCGGCGGCCGTGCGCGGAATGAACAGTTTGTCCGACTGGATGCCGTGGCGCGCAGGGTGGACACCGGACATCAGGGACGTCATAGCCGCGGCCGTGACGCTGGGGGTGACGGTGGTGGCGCTGCGCGAGTGCGCGCCCGTCGCCATGAGTCTTCGCATATGACTGAGGCCGAATCGCTCGATCGCATCGGGCCGCAGTCCGTCGAGCACCACGACAATCACACGGTGAACGTCAGTTCCAATTCGCATTGCGACTCCGTGGGCCGGTTCAGGTCTGGGCTCGGGTCCGAGGTATCTCTCGTCTCACGGCCGAGACCAGAGACCTCGTCGTCGGGATCCACGGATGGGAAGTGTCGGGCTCACGCGTCATGATCGCGGAACGGAGGCGTGCCGGACGCGTAACGGGGGTGTGTCCGAACACTCATGCCGCGACCGCCGTCCGCCGCTGGATCGTGACCCGGCCGACACATGACGGTGACGCACGTTGCCGAGCTTTGGGGGCGAGGATCATTATACTCCTCCATATAGGATAGTCTCATGGTCGATGGCCGTGCCCGTCGGGCACCCCGAGTTCTGTATTGCACCGATACGTTTCCACCCCAGGTGAATGGGGTCTCGATCGTGACTGCGCTTTCGATCGCCGGGCTGCGGGCGCGCGGATGGCAATGCGCCGTCGTCGCACCCAAGTATCCCGCCGTGATGCCGCGCGGTCCCATCCAACCCGCGCATCAACTCGACGGCCTGTTCGAGGTGTCGAGCGCGGCGTTTCCTCCGTATCCCGACATCCGCCTAGCCGCGCCGTCTTACGGGCTCGTGGCAACCGCGGTGCGGCAGTTCAAGCCGGACATCGTGCATTCCGCCACGGAATTCATGATCGGCCGACTCGGCCAGATCGCTGCATCGAGAGCCGGCATCCTCCGGCTCTCTTCGTATCATACCGACTTCAGCCGATACACCGAGGCGTATGGCATGCCGTGGCTTCGCGGCTCCGTGTCGAGATACATCGCCCGCTTTCACGCGCGGAGTGCCCGCGTGTTCACTCCCTCGGCGCCGGCGCGCGACGACCTCGCCGCGCTCGGCGTGACCGACGTCGAAGTCTGGGGCAGAGGCGTGGACGTCGACGCGTTCTCTCCGGAGCGCCGCAGTCAGGCGCTCCGCTCTGCATACGGGATCGACGACTCCGTTGTGTTTCTGCACGTCGGCCGACTTGCCGCCGAGAAAGGGGTCGAGCGAATCGTCCGCGCGTTCAACCGCGCGCGCGCGTCGCTTCCAGCCGGCGCGGCGCGTCTCATCATCGCAGGCGCGGGGCCGGAGGAGAACGGGCTCCGCACGCTCGCCGGACCGGACGTGCTCTTCCTCGGGGTGCTCGATCGAGACAAGGCGTTGCCACGACTGTACGCCAGCGCCGACGCCTTTCTGTTTTCCTCATTGACCGAAACCCTCGGCCTCGTGGTTCTCGAGGCGATGGCGGCCGGACTGCCGGTCGTTGCGACACCCGCCGGCGGAGTGGCCGATCATTTGCGCGACGAGCACAACGGGATTGCCGTCGAAGCAAACGATGTGGACGAGATGGCCGACGCGATCGTCGCCCTGACCATGGACGCCGCACGCCGTCGCCGCCTCTCGGCCGGTGCGCGACGGACGGCGCTTACGCTCGATTGGGAAGCGGAGTTGGATCGCCTCGACGCGAGTTATCGCGCGGTGCTCCAACGGTCGGACAAAGAAGCGACGCGCTCGAGCGCGGCGAACGATATATTCGAGGAGCGCGCCGCCCGACGCGCTGTCTACTGACGTCGGCCAGCCGCGGAGAGGGACACGTGTCGTCAGTCATTCCGATTGCTCGAGACAAGCGTTCGCGTCGCTCGGTGGCACCGGGTCATCGGCGTGTGGCTGCCATCGACATCGGCTCCAACTCCATCCGCCAGATCGTCGCCGACGTGTCGCCTGAGGGCACGATCCAGGTCGTCGACGAAATGAAGGCGGCGCCTCGGCTCGCGACGGGACTGTCTAAATCCGGAGCGCTCTCCGCGAAATCGGTCCAAGCGGCGCTCGAGGCGCTCGAGCGGATGGCGACATTGGCCCGCCAACTGGGTGCCAGCCGCATCGACGCCGTGGCGACGAGCGCCGTGCGTGAAGCGACCAACGCGAGTGCGTTCCTGGCGCAGATTCAGCGCTTCACCGGCCTGCGCGTCCGCGTGCTGGACGGCGACGAAGAAGCGAGACTCAGTTTCCGAAGCGCGGTCGCGCACTTCGATATGGGCATGGGGCGCACGGCGGTGATCGACATCGGCGGCGGATCGCTGGAGCTCGCGCTGAGTGCCGAAGGCGTCATCGAGCGACTGAGCTCGCTGCCCTTTGGCGCCATCCGTCTCACCGAGGAGTATCTCCATCGCGGCGTCACACCCAAGGCGGTCAGGCGGCTGCGACGCGCAGTGAGTGAAGGTGTACGCAACGAAGTGCCGCTTCGCGACTGGCGCGGCGCGCAGCTCATCGGATCGGGCGGAACGTTTACGAACCTGGCAGGCATATATCTGTCGCGTCAGGGAATCCTCACGGCGCGCTCCGTTCACGCGGCGCATATTCCGCGCGCCGAGCTCGAGCACATTCTCGACATGCTCGTCGAGCTCAGTCCCGATGAACGACGCGCCATCCCGGGGCTCAATCCCGAGCGCGCCGACATCATCGTCGCCGGACTTGCGGTTGCCGCCGAAGTGCTGCGCCGTGTGGAGGCGCGCGAGATCGTCGTGTCGCGCTATGGCATTCGCGAAGGCCTGCTGCTCGAAGCCGCGCGCGTCGCGCCAACCATCGCCGATCCCGGCGAAGCGCGTGTCCGTTCGGTCACCGAGTTCGCTGAGCGATGCCATGTCGAGCAACCGCACTCGGCGCACGTTCGGCGGTTGGCGCTCACGTTGTTCGACGCGCTCGGCGAGCGCATCGGCTGCACGCGCGAAGATCGTGACGCGCTGTCCGACGCCGCACTGCTCCACGACGCGGGCTACCACATCAGCTACGAGCGCCATCACAAGCATTCATACCACTTGATCCTGCACGCCGATCTGCTCGGCCTGTCGCCGTCGGAACAGGTGGTTGTCGCCAACGTGGCGCGGTATCATCGCGGCGCTCGCCCGCGGCGCGAACAGCGCAACTACGGAGCGCTGGATCGCGCGCTTCGAGGCCGCATCAAGCGACTCTCGGCGCTGCTCCGCGTGGCCGACGGGTTCGATCGCGGGCACGTCAGCGCCGTGAGCGACCTCAAGATCCGTTGGACACAGCGCGCCATCCGGCTCACACCCATCCCGACCAATCAGCGCACGAACATGCGGCTCGAGATGTGGGGCGCGAACCGGAAATCAGAGCTCCTCGCGACTGTGGCCGGTATCCCGATCGAGATCGTCGCGCCCGACGGCCACGTGCTGTCGTCGGACGACATCGACGTCGGCGAGATCGAGTAGGTCAGTCGCCCGAGGCGCGGGCGGTGTGACCCGCCGACTCGCCGGACCCGAGCGCGCCCACACTTTCTCGCGCGCCGGCGACACCGGCCCCCCAGGAGTTGCGAAGCAGGAGGTCGTGAGACGCGCGCACGGCGCCCTCCGACATACGCTGCGTCCACACGCCGTCGGCGCTCAGGTCCCACGCTTGACGGTTGTCGTCGAGATACGTATGCAGCAACGACCGCAACCGCTCGTGGACGGCCGGATCCTCGACCGGCGCCACCGCCTCGACCCGCCGGTCGAAGTTGCGCGGCATCCAATCGGATGACCCGAGGTAGAACTCCTCGGCGCCACCGTTGGTGAAATGCCAGATCCGCGAATGCTCGAGGAAGCGACCGATGATGCTGACGACGCGAATGCGATCGCTCACGCCCGCCAGTCCGGGACGGAGGCAGCAGATGCCGCGCACGATCAGGTCGATCTCCACACCGGCCTGCGACGCGCGATAGAGCGCGTCGATGACGGCTTCGTCGACGAGCGCGTTCATCTTGCCCACGATACGGGCGGGGCGGCCCGCCTGCGCATGCTCCGCTTCGCGAACGATCAGCTCCATGAACCGGTTGCGGAGGTCCAGCGGGGCCACGAGCAGCTTTCGATACAACAGTTGGCGCGAGTAGCCGGTGAGCGAATTGAACAGATCGCTGACGTCGGCGCCGATCGACGGACTGCAGGTCAACAGACCCACGTCGGTGTAGAGACGCGCCGTGCGAGAATTGTAATTGCCGCTCCCCAAGTGCACGTAGCGCCGAATGCCGTCCGCCTCCCGACGCACCACGAGGGCCGTCTTGGCGTGCGTCTTGAGGTTGGCCGAACCGAACGCGACGTGCACCCCGGCGTCTTCGAGCTGGCGCGCCCAGGTGATGTTGTTCGCTTCGTCGAACCTCGCCTTGAGCTCCACGATCACCGCGACCTGCTTGCCGCGTTGCGCCGCGGCCACGAGCGCCGTGACCAGCGCCGTGTCGCCGGACGTGCGGTAGAGCGTCAGCTTGATCGCGAGCACGTTCTCGTCGTGTGCCGCCTCGTCGATGAACCGCTCGACCGATGCGGTGAACGAGTCGAACGGATGATGCAGGAGCACATCGCCGTTTCGAATCACGTCGAACAGGCTCCGGTTCGGATCGCGCAGCTCCGAAGGAACAATCGGCGTGAATGGCATGTCGCGAAGCGACGGGATGTCGAGCGATGCCAGCCCCATCAGATCGCTCAGATCGAGCAGGCGTCCCGCATCCTGAATGTCCTTCTCCTGGAGCCTGCCAACCTCGGGCACATCGTCCTCGCGCAATTCGTCGAGCAGCAGCGCGCGAAGGTGGGTCGGCATGTCGTCCTGCACTTCGACGCGCACCACCTCGCCGAAGCGGCGCTTAAAGACCTGCTCCTCGATCGACGCGAGCAAGTCCTCGGGCTCCTCCACCGGCACATCGAGGTCCGAGTATCGCGTGATTCGGAACACGTACCAGGCGACGACTTCCATACCCGGGAACAGCGCGGCGAGGTTGGCGCCGATGACCTGCTCGAGCGGCACGAAATGGTGCGGGCGTCCATGTACCGGCACCCATCGCGGCAGACTTCTCGGCACCTTGACGCGCGCGAAGCGGATCGCGCTTCGCTCCGGGTCGCGAATCTCGACGGCGAGCGACAGCGACAAGTTCGAGATGTAGGGGAACGGATGCCCAGGATCGACCGCGAGCGGCGTGAGCACCGGGAAGATTTGCGACTCGAAATATTCATCGATCGCTCCCCACTCACCTGGTGACAGGTCCTTCACCGCGAGCAGGCGCACACCCTGTCCTGACAGCTCGTCGAGCAGGCCGTTCAAACACCGACGCTGAAGAATCGAGATCCGCGCCACTTCGGCGTCGATCGCGTCGAGCTGCTCGAGCGGCGTGAGCCCGTCGGGAGGCGTGTGAACCACACCGGCGGCAAGCTGCCGGCGGAGTCCGGCGATCCGGACCATGTAGAACTCGTCGAGATTGTTGCTGAAGATCCCCAGGAACTTGACCCGCTCGAGCAGAGGAACGCGCTGATCGAGCGCTTCGTGCAGCACCCTGCCGTTGAAGGCGAGCCAGCTCAGTTCCCGATTGAGATACAAGGGAGAGTTGGATTGACCGTTCGACATGTTGATCATGAATCCCTTGGGGAGGCAATCGGCGCGGATGTAGTTATACCGCGGGCCTCTGATGACTGGCCAGGTCATTCGTGATCGGACGTGTCACAACTGGGTCACGGCTGGGCGGGCGGCCCGCGATCGATGGGTCCGGCTTCGACCGCCTCGAGGATCGTCCCCATCAGCGAGCTCGTCTTGCGCGCCACGCCGCGCCCAACTCGCGACCAAATCAGTCGCGCCCCACCCCACCCAAGACCGATCGCCGTCGCCGCACCCAGTCCGATCGCCGCAATGACCGGAGCGTGCAACCCACCCACCGCGGAAAACGTCGTCCCCAATCCAAGCAAGAAACCACCCACGCTGGTTCCAACAACGATCGCCGCCGCCTGATCCTCCTGCGCCACCAACAGGTCGATTCGAGTTCCCTGCCCTCTGAAGGAAAAATCGATGATGATCAGCCCCATCGGCGACCGCACGCGCCACTCCATGCCGCCAGGCACCGTCCGGAGCTCACCGTGAAAATTGGTCGCTTCGCGAATGCGAAGGACCACGTCGGCGACCGCCGCCTCATCCAGACGCCGCGCGACGTGGCTCACCGCGCTGAACCGCGTCGGCGTTCCCAGCATGCCGCCCGTTGGCCGAGCGGATCGAATGGCGACCGCGGCTTTGGTGACGTCGGCTGGATCGAGTCCGGCCTGCGCACCCATCTCCCGCAGCTCGGCAAGCGAAAAGCGGCGGTCGGAACCGGCCTGAACGTCCAGTTGGCCGGCGCGCTCGAAGATCAAGCGCATCTCACGATCGGTGTAACCGCCTTCGGCACCACCAATCGGCCGCTCATCCGGCATGCCAACTCCTCAGAGGTGCACCACCAACGACAACAGGGAATACGAGATCGCCGCGAGGATCGCCGCCGAGGGAATGGTTACGACCCACGCCCATACGATACGGCCCGCCAGGCCCCAGCGCACGGCCGACAAGCGCTGCGTCGCTCCTACGCCGACGATGGAGCCGGTAATCGTGTGAGTGGTGCTCACCGGAATTCCAAAATGAGTCGCGATGAGAATCGCTGCCGCACCGCCCGTCTCGGCGCAAAACCCGCCCACGGGGCGAAGCTTGGTGATCCGCGAACCCATCGTGTACACGATCCGCCATCCGCCGAACAACGTGCCGAGCGAGATCGCGGTGTACGCACAAATCTCCACCCAGTGCGGAATGGTGTTGTTGTTGGCGAGATAGAAGTGGTGCAGAAAACCGGTTTCCTTGGCGAACAATCCGTTCGCCGACACAAGCAATCCCACGATGATGCCCATCGTCTTCTGCGCGTCGTTGCCACCATGTGAGTACGAGAGCAATGCCGAGCTCACGAGCTGCGCCGGCCGGAAGAATCGGTCGACGCGCGCCGCGGACGTTCGATGAAACAGCCAGAACACCAGGACCATGAGGAGGTATCCGGCGAGCAACCCGACGAGCGGCGAAATGACGATGAACGACAGTGTCTGAATCCATTTCACGCCCCACAGAATTGCCGCCATGCCTGCGTGCGCCACCGCGGCGCCGGCGTAGCCGCCGATCAGCGCGTGCGATGAGCTGGACGGAATTCCGAAGTACCACGTGATCAGATTCCAGATGATCGCGCCGAGCAGCCCGCCGAGAATCACGTTCGGCGTCACGATATTCTGTTGGATCATGCCGCCGCCGATCGCCTTGGCGACGGCGAGCGATCCCGTGAACGCGGCGGCAAAGTTGAACACCGCCGCCCACCCGACCGCGGCCAACGGACTCAGAACGCGGGTTCCAACAATGGTCGCGATGGAGTTCGCGGAGTCGTGGAACCCGTTGATGAAATCGAAGATGAACGCGATCAGGACAATCGCGACGACGTAGAAGACCACGAATGGCGATCCGCGCTACGCGTTCTTGAGGGAAATGCTCTGCAACACCTGCGCAACGCCCATGCAGGCGTCGATCGCCCGCTCGAGCGTGTCGTACATCTCCTTCCACTTGATGACTTCGAGCGCGTCGGGCTTGCCGGCGAAGAGCGCGCCAACGGCTTCGTGATAAATGGCGTCGCCCTCTTCCTCGAGCTGCTTGATGCGCGCCACGTGCTGGTTCACGGCGACCGGCTTTCGCATCTCACGCACCGCCATCTGAATCTCGTTGGCGGCGCGGAGCAACACGTCCGACAGCTGTCGCGCCGGCGGCAGCACCACGCTGATGTGCAGCATCTCGAAGCGCCGCGATGTGCCGTCGAGCAGATCGATCACATCGTCGAGTCGCGAGGCAAGCGTGTGGATGTCCTCGCGATCGATCGGCGTGATAAAGCTTTTGTCGATGCGCTGATTGACCGTGGTGGTCAGGAGATCCGCTTTGTGCTCGATGTCCTTGATCGCCTTGACGTGCTGCGTGACGTTCGGCGCGTCGCTGAACAACGCGTCGAGCAGTTTGGCGGTGGACGCGAGGTGTCCCGCAAGTTGGTCGAAGAGTTCAAAAAACTTGTCATCGCGGGGCAAAAGGCGGGCAAGCATGACCCTCCGAACTGTGGCATCCGGTCGCGTTGTGACGGTACGTAGACCAATCGATAACGTGGCCGTGACGAGATGGCGCTACGGCCACACGAAGATACCCGCTACCTGAGGCCGGGCAAAGACCAGTCAGAATGCCCCCGCCACGGACTGCCCCTGTTCGCGGATCGCGTTGCGCGCCGCGACGAGGCGTGGATTCTCGAACACCTTGATCAAAAGCATGCCGGCGACAAAGCCTCCGATGTGCGCCCACACGGCCACGCCACTCGACACATCCGACCGGACCGGGGTCGTGTACGCGGTCAGCACCTGCACCCCGAACCAGTAAATGAGAACGATCCAGGCCGGGATGGCGAACACGAAAAGGAAGAAGAACATGTTGACGCGAACGCGGGGGTACAGGACCAGGTAGGCCCCCAACACGCCTGAGATCGCCCCCGACGCCCCCACGGTGGGCACCGGAGAGGCCGGCTGCATGAGCACGTCAGTGCCGGCCGCGATCAATCCGCACAACAGATAGAACGCCAGAAACCGCCCCGGCCCCATGCTGTCTTCGATGTTGTTGCCGAAAACCCAAAAGAAAAGCGCGTTGCCGAGCAGATGACCCCAGCCGCCGTGGAGGAACATCGACGTGAGCGGCGTGAGAAGGTTGATCTGATCCCGGTCGACCAGACACGACAGATAGCTGGTCATGGGAACGCGCGTGCCGAGCGCCGCCTGGTGCGTCAGCTCGCCGGGGATCAATCCGAGATTACAGATGCTCGTCACGAGGGCGACCTGATCCAGCCCACCGCCCTGGACGATGAGAAAGACGGCGAACATCGCGGCGAGCAGCAGCCAGGTCATAACCGGCGTGCGCAGGGTCGGGTTTTCGTCGCTGATCGGGATCATGGTTCGGTTGTGTTTGCCGGACTGCCGAAGCGAGGATCGGGCCGCAGAAGCCTGACGCCGTGACAGCGACGGTCGCCGGGCGCTCCAGCCAGCATTCGAGTTAGCTGCCAACTTGGCGCAGAAACCCGGTCTCGCTCTTGCCTTCCTCCCGCCTGTTCCTGGCAGAGCCGTCGTGGCGCTGCCTCACATCCATTCGTTTGAGGAAGCAATGGCCGACAAAGTCATTGGCATCGATCTCGGGACGACGAATTCGGTCGTCGCGGTCATGGAAGGCGGCGACCCGATCGTGATCCCCAACGCCGAAGGCGGTCGCACGACCCCATCAGTGGTTGGCTTCACCAAGGACGGCGAGCGACTCGTCGGACAAGTCGCCAAACGCCAAGCCGTCACCAACCCGCAAAACACCGTCTTCTCCATCAAGCGCTTCATGGGACGCCGTCTCAATGAAGTGCAGGACGAGACCAAGCGCGTCCCGTATAAGATTCTCTCAGGCGCCAGTGACATGGCCGCCGTGGAGGTCCAGGGCAAGCGCTACTCGCCGCCCGAAATCTCGGCGATGATTCTCCAAAAGATGAAGCAGACCGCCGAGGACTACCTCGGACACGCGGTCTCCAAGGCTGTCGTCACGGTACCTGCCTACTTCAACGACGCCCAGCGCCAGGCCACGAAAGACGCCGGCAAAGTCGCCGGCCTCGACGTGCTCCGCATCATCAACGAGCCCACGGCCGCGGCGCTCGCCTACGGTCTCGACAAAAAGAAGGACGAGAAGATCGCCGTGTTCGACTTGGGCGGCGGCACGTACGACATCTCCGTGCTCGAGTTGTACGATGTGGAAGGCTCGCGGCAGTTCGAAGTGAAGTCCACCAACGGCGACACGCATTTGGGTGGCGACGACTTCGACCAGCGCGTGATCGATTGGATCGTCGCCGAGTTCAAGCGCGACCAGACCATCGATCTCTCCAAGGATCCCATGGCGCTTCAGCGCCTGAAGGAAGCCGCCGAGAAAGCGAAGATGGAGCTGTCGAGCACGATGTCGACGGACATCAACCTGCCGTTCATCACCGCCGACCAGAGCGGACCCAAGCACCTCAACTATTCGTTGACGCGTGCCAAGTTCGAGCAGCTGGTCGACGACCTGATCCAACGGACGCTCGAGCCGATGAAAAAGGCGCTGAAAGACGCCGGCCTCGATCCCAAGGACATCGACGAAGTCATTCTCGTCGGCGGCTCCACCCGCATTCCAAAGATCCAGGAAGTCGTCAAGGGATACTTCGG
Organism: bacterium; assembly: GCA_040002475.1. GTDB lineage: Bacteria > Gemmatimonadota > Gemmatimonadetes > Gemmatimonadales > Gemmatimonadaceae > JAQBQB01. The sequence continues at coordinate 32,705 of JBDUEJ010000009.1, forward strand.
GAAGGAGCCCAACCGCTCCGTGAACCCGGACGAAGTCGTCGCCATTGGCGCGGCTATTCAGGGCGCGGTGCTCACCGGCGAGCAGAAAGACGTCCTGCTCCTCGACGTCACGCCGCTCTCGCTCGGCATCGAGACGCTCGGCGGCGTGACCACCGTGCTCATTCCGCGCAACACCACCATCCCGACCAAGAAGAGCGAGACGTTCTCCACGGCTGACGACAATCAGACGACGGTCGAGATTCATGTGCTGCAGGGTGAGCGCGAATTGGCCCGCGACAATCGCACGATCGGCAAATTCCAGCTCACCGGAATCCCACCCGCTTCGCGCGGTCTGCCGCAAATCGAAGTCACGTTCGACATTGATGCGAACGGCATTCTCCACGTCTCGGCCAAGGACAAAGCCACCGGCAAGGAGCAGAAGATTCGCATCGAGGCATCGAGCGGACTCTCTGAGGGCGACATCGACAAAATGGTGAAGGACGCCGAGAAGAATGCGGCGGAGGACAAGAAGCGTCGCGAGGAGATCGACACGCGCAATCGTCTCGACAGCATGACGTACGAAGTCGAGAAGAACGCCAAGGAGTGGTCGGACAAGCTGGCTCCGGAGTTGAAGGCCAAGCTCGACGGCGCGGTGGAGCGCGCTCGTAAGGCGCTTCGCGGTGACGACCTCGCCGAGATTCGCGCGGCGCAGGAAGAGTTGAACAAGGTGTTCAGCGAAGCGGGGCAGTCGTTCTACGCGCAGAACCAGGGCGCAGCGAACGCCGACGCCGGTGAAACCGGCTCGCCTGGACAGTCGGGCGAACCCGGCCCCGCGGCGGGCGCGCCTGGTGGAAAGCCTGCTGATGACGTCGTCGAAGCGGATTACGAGATCGTCGACGAAAGCAAGAAGTAAAGAAATCGTTGTGAACGGCCCACGGTGGAAACCGTGGGCCGTTTGGCGTGTGTCCAACAGGTGTTGGGCCTGCTCACGGGGTTGATGGTGCGCGAAACTTGCGCAACGTGCGTGGGTAGATGATTACTTAGAAACACGATCAACATTCCTTTCAGGGGTGAGTACGTCTCATGTCAAACAGGTATACCCGTGCAAGCGTCGGTGCGGCAATCGTTGTCGCGTTCCTGTGCGGACTGGTGTTCGCTGCCGGCTTCGATCTGACGCGCTTCAGTTGGGCGCAGGGTCGTGTAACGTCGGCGACGAAGCCTGCCCCAGCGCAAGTCGCGTCCGCCGCCGAAACCGAAACGGCGTTCGAGGCAGTCGCTGATCACGCGCGCCCGGCCGTCGTGTCCATTGAAACTCAGCGCTTCGCCAAACAAAGACCAACAAGTGCTCGGCCCCGTGGTGGACGCGGACAGCAACTTCCGCCGGGCGTCGAAGATTTCTTCAAACAGTTCCAGGACCAGTCGCCGTCCGACCAGCCTGAGGAGGCCAGTGGATCGGGCTTCATCGTCTCCAACGATGGCTACATCCTCACGAACAACCACGTGGTGGCCGACGCCGACAAGGTGACGGTCACGCTGTTCGACAAGCGTCAGTTCGAGGCCAAGGTCATTGGACGCGATCCAACGACCGACGTCGCCGTGGTGAAGATCGACACCAAGGGTGTGCCCATGCTGAGCCTTGGCGACGATGCGAACGCGCGCGTCGGCCAGTGGGTTCTCGCCATCGGCAATCCGCTGGGGCTCAACTTTACGGTCACCGCGGGTATCGTGAGCGCCAAGGGCCGCAACCAGTCCGCGCTGCTCGGCAACGCGTACGCGATCACCGACTACATCCAGACGGACGCCGCGATCAACCCAGGCAACTCGGGCGGGCCGCTGCTCAACATTCACGGCGACGTCATCGGCATCAACAGCGCGATCTTGAGCGGCACGGGCCGGTATGAGGGCTACGGCTTCGCCATCCCCATCACGCTTGCCAAGCAAGTGATGGAGGACCTGATCAAGTACGGAAAGGTGAAGCGCGCCGTCGTGGGCGTTTCGCTGAACGAAGTGACGGCGACAGACGCCCGCGCGGCCGGCCTCACGCAGATTGGCGGCGCCAAGGTGAGTGGGTTCAATCCCGAGGATGACAGCCCGGCGCAGCGCGCCGGCATCGAAGTGGGTGACGTCATCGTCTCTGCCGCGGGCCATCAGATCGACCAGGTGAGCACGCTCCAGCGCATCATCCGCGGCTTCAAGCCTGGCGATGCCGTCGACCTCGACGTCATGCGCTTTGGCCAGAAGAAGAGCTTCAAGATCAAGCTCGCAGAACCGGCCGATCTGTCGACGACGGTCGCCGACGCCAGCGATCGTCCGGCGCCGGTGCGCAACGAGTCGAGCACGGCGCGTCAGTACGACAAGCTCGGCATCGCCGTCGAGGCCATCAACGCCGATCCGGCGCGCCAGGCCAAGTTTGGCGCCACGGTGAAGACCGGATTATGGATCACCAATGTCTCAACGCAGGGTCCGGCGTTCCACATCCTGCTCCCGAACGAGGTCATCGTTCAGGTGCTGTACCCCACGAAGCGCGACATTCACACGGCGGACGACCTGCAGCAGGCGCTGGCCGGCCTCAAGGAAGGCGACGTCATCGAGTTGAAGGTGTACGATCCGCCCATCCCGAGCCAATACGGACAACCCGGGCAGGCCGGCCAAACCCGTGCCGTGAGCCTGCAGATCGGCAAATGATCACGTTGTTATGAAACCAGCATGAGGATTATAAAAAGGGCCGTCACGGTTTGTGGCGGCCCTTTTTTCGGTTCTTCGGGGAGGTGCTGGGAACGCGATGCCGGGCCTAAACTGCGTTAGGACAGACTCGTACGATCAACGCGCGGAGTCGAACGGGACCCCACCGCACCGATGTCGGCGCATGGGACTGATCGTGCTTGAGCCTCCGGGCTCGTGGAGCGCGGAGCCATCGCCCCGTCCCACGTCATCGCGAATAGACGAACTGCCCGCCGTTAAAGAGCAGCGAGAGGTTATTGCCGGTCACCGATCCGGTGAACGTGAGCGCCCCGCCGGCAATTCGCGTGAAGGTGATGACGCCGTTGCCGATCGTGTAGGCCCCCGACGTCTCGGTCTGCTGCGGCGTGACGTTGTTCGTGGACAGCGAAACGACGTTGTACTTCGTCGTCTCCGACCAGCCGCCGTCGGCGGTCAGCACCATGATATCGGCGGTGAGATCCCACTCGTCCGTTCCGGTGACGAAGGCGGCGAACGGCAACGCGTGCCCGTTCACCTGCGCCAGCGAATACGAGCCGGCCACCGCCGTATCAGTGGGGTTGAGTGTCAGCGGCGCGACCGAGCGGTCGCACGACATCAGTGCCGCCAGAAGCAGGACAAACGGAAGACGACGCATCGCCTTCACCTCTCGGAGTGGGTGTGGTGGGAGTGCGAGAGGGGGGACTCGAACCCCCAAACCTTGCGGTGCCAGATCCTAAGTCTGGTGCGTCTGCCAGTTCCGCCACTCCCGCGCTACGGTCAAGGTAACGCCCGGCTAGAGCTCCATCAAAAGGCAACTCCAACAATGAACCGCCCGGTCACAGTCGCCCGTGGAATGTCCACGCGCCGGCGATCCTCGGTTCCGGCAAGAATCCGCTTTGCACCAATTCCGGTTCCAATGACGAGCCGGTGATTCGTCCCGAGCATCCAGTTGTAATCGGCCACCGCGCCGATCGTCGGCGCGTCAAGCGACTCTCGCCTCGATGAATCCGAAAGAGTGCTGTACCGCAGAACACCCACGGTCGCCCCGAGTGAAAATCCGCGCAGGACGACCTCGCCCGGGTAATACCGAAACTTGAAATCGGCGCTCGTATATCGGTCGTTGTCCACGTCGACGTACGAGACCGTTCCCCCCGCCGTCATTCCCTGCGCCACACCGCTCTCGAGCTCGAGCGAAAAGATCTGAAACAGCACGCCGAGTGGATTGACCCCGATGTAGGTCCTGTTCTCAATGGGAATCAACGTGCGCTGCGCGGGGACCGCCTGCGCATTCGCTGAACCCACCGCACCACCAACCACCAGAGCCGTCGCCAGCCCGGCTATATGACCACGTACGCGCATTCCGTTCATCTCGTGGGATAGGAGGACACATTGGCTGCAAGCGGTACCAACCGACACCAACCGACACCTACTGACACCTACTGACACCTACTACATCATGCCGCCGGGGGCGTTCCGTGCATGATAGCGGGGCGACCCGTCCCCCTCTACCGTTCCACCCTCTGCTCCGCCCCACTAGCTTTCCACTCCATGAACATTGAGATAACGCCGAAAAAGACGGACGGCCTCGATCGCATGATCGAGGTGCGCGTGCCGGTCGAGACCGTTCGCGACGCCGAGGACCAGGCAGCGAAACGATACGCAACGAGTGTTCGCCTGCCCGGCTTTCGTCCAGGCAAGGCGCCGCCGGCCATGGTCAAGAAGCGCTTCAAGGACGCGATCCGTCAGCAGGTCATCGAGTCGCTGGTCCAGGAAGCGTTCAAAGAGGTCATGGACCGCGAACACCTCAAGGTCGCGTCGCAGCCGCACGTGCACGATCTCAAGTTCGAAGAAGGCCAGCCGCTCAGCTTCGAGTTGCACCTCGAAATCCGCCCTGAGCTCGATCTCGCGCGCACCGAGGGATTTCGCGTCACCAGGAACGCCGTTGCCGTGACCGACGACAACGTCCGGGATCAGGTCGAACAGATCCGCGATCAAAAAGCAGCGTGGACGCCGGTGGACGACAAGGCCGCACCGGGCGACATGGTGCGCGTCCAACTGACAACCGCTGACGAGTCCGGAGAGTTTCCCGAAGCGCGCGAATATCCGCTGGTCCTGGGAAGCGGCCAAGCCATTCCCGGCGTCGAAGAATTGATCATGGAATTGACCCCCGGAGCGAACGCCGAGCGCACTGTTCGTTGGCCCGACGATTTTCCCGATGAAGCGCAGCGCGGGAAAGCGAAGCCGGTCCGCGTGACGCTGCTCGACGTCAAGCGCAAATCGCTGCCGCCGCTCGACGACGCATTCGCTCGCGAAGTGGGCGACTTCGAGTCGCTCGACGCGCTCATGGCCACGGTGCGCAAGGACCTCGAGGAGCACGCGACGCGTGAATCCGAAGCCGGCGTCCGTCAGCAACTCGTCGATCAAATCGCTGCCGCCAACCCGTTCGATATCCCAGCGAGCTGGGTGAACCAGACGATTGACGGTTATACGCAGGCGTATCAAGTGCCCGACGACGACAAGGAACAATTCCGCACCGAATTTCGTCCCATCGCCGAGCGTCAGGTCCGTCGTGATCTGATCATTGAGACCATCGCCGAGCGCGAAGGGATCAAGGCGAGCGAGGCGGACATCGACGAACGTGTGGCGGAAGTCGCCGGAAAGCGGGGCGCGGACCCGGGTCAGGTGTACGCATCCCTCCAGAAGGCCGGACGCCTCCGCGAAATCGAGCAGAGCATCACGGAAGACAAAGTGTACGCGTGGCTCATGGCACGGAACGAAATCGGTAGCTGACCCTCAACACGAACCTGCCCAGACTCAGTGATCGCCTGTCTGCCACACTTTGGCGCATGGCGACCGGCTCTCAGACCCCAGCGACCGAGACTCATCAGAGACACCATGCCTACCATTTACACGCCGTACATCATCGAACGTTCGCCGCGTGGCGAGCGGAGCTACGACATCTTCAGCCGTCTGTTGATGGATCGCATCATCTTCCTCGGCACGCCGGTGAACGATGACGTTGCGAACATCATCATTGCGCAGATGCTCTTTCTGGAAGCCGACAATCCGGAGCGAGATATTTTTCTCTACATCAACTCGCCAGGCGGCAGCGTCTCAGCCGGCCTCGCGATTTACGATACGATGCAGTACATGAAGTCGCCGGTGAACACGATCTGCATGGGACTCGCCGCGAGCATGGGCGCGTTCCTGCTGGCCGCCGGCCGCAATGGCCGCCGCTCGGCGCTGCCACATTCGCGGATCATGATCCATCAACCGTCGCAGTCGGGCGGCGGCGGAACCGCCTCGGACATCGAGATCCAGGCACGCGAGATCCTGTACCTCCGCGCGAAGATGAACGAGCTGCTCGGCAAGCACACTGGGCAGTCCACGGAACGCATCGAGCGCGACACCGATCGCGACCGGTATCTGTCTGCGGAAGAGGCGAAGGAGTACGGGCTCATTGACAACGTCATCACGCAACGTGGCGACCTCATTGAGCCGAGCGCACTCCAAGCCGTTACCAAGTAGTAAGTTGGGTTTGGGGTAAACGGGTCCGTTTAGGCCCGTTTAGACCCCAAAACGCTCCCCGAGACCCTACTGGGGCTCGGTCGTCTCTTGCTTGACCGGTGCGGGGCCCTTAATTCTTCATTAACCCCTTCCGCGCCGCCTCCTGCTCCCCAGCAGATATCCGCTGGATATCGGCCATTTGGGAAACCGCGTCACCCGTTGAGTGATCTGTCATGTCGCACGACAAACACCTGCGCTGCTCGTTCTGCGGAAAGTCCAAAGACTCGGTTCGGAAGTTCATCTCCGGGCCGTCGGTCTACATCTGCAACGAGTGTATCGCGCTCTGCAATGAAATTCTCGCGGAGGATGAGGAGCGCGAGGTTGCCGAGGCGATCACGCAGGTCCCCACGCCTCAAGAGATCAAGGACACGCTCGATCAATACGTGATCGGGCAGGAGAAGGCGAAGAAGGCCCTCGCCGTCGCCGTCTATAACCACTACAAGCGCATCAATTCGGCGTCGCTGCGTGATGATGATGTCGAGCTCGATAAGTCGAACATCATGCTCATCGGCCCAACCGGCGTCGGCAAGACGCTGCTCGCGCAGACGCTGGCTCGAATCCTCGACGTTCCCTTCACCATCGCCGACGCCACCACGCTCACCGAAGCCGGCTATGTCGGCGAAGACGTGGAGAACATTCTCGTCCGCCTGCTCCAAGCCGGCGACTTCAATGTCGCCGAATGCGAGCGTGGCATCGTCTACATCGACGAAATCGATAAGATCGCGCGGAAGTCCGAGAATCCGAGCATCACGCGCGACGTGTCGGGAGAAGGTGTACAGCAGGCGCTGCTGAAGATTCTGGAAGGCACGGTTGCGTCGGTCCCGCCCCAGGGCGGCCGCAAGCATCCGCAGCAGGAATACATCCAGATCAACACGAAGGACATTCTGTTCATCTGCGGCGGCGCGTTTGACGGGCTCGAGAAGATCATCGAGCAGCGCATTGGCCGCCGCCAGATCGGCTTCAACAAGGCCGACGACGCGCGCACCCCCAAACAGGCGAAGAACCCATTCGCCGAGGTCGAGCCGGACGATCTCCTCCGCTTTGGGCTCATCCCGGAGCTCGTGGGCCGTCTACCGGTCGCCGTCGCACTCGAGGCGCTGGACGAAGACTCACTCGTCCGCATTCTCAAAGAGCCCAAGAACGCGCTCACCAAACAGTACGCCAAACTCTTCGAGCTCGAAGAGGTCAAGCTCACGTTCGAGGACAGCGCGCTACGTGCGATCGCCGGCAAGGCGCTCAAGCGTGGAACCGGCGCGCGCGGCCTGCGCGCAATTCTCGAAGATCTGCTCACCGAAGTGATGTTCGACCTCCCCACACGCGAAGACGTGGAAGAGGTGAAGGTGACCGAGAGCTCCGTGCTCAACGGCACCGCGCCGTTGCTCGAGATTTCACCCCAGCGGAAGAAGAAGGAAGCGTAGCCGTTCGCTACGGCGCGCAGAAAACCCTCGCTGCCTTTGGCAGCGGGGGTTTTTTTTCTGCTTTTCGTTGACGGTTGTCGTTCGGCGATTCGATCCCGCAACGGCACGGGCATGCGGGGCCGTACTATCTTTCATCATGGCCTCGTCCTCCTCTTCAGAAGCAGATCTGCGCAGACTCCCCGTTCTCCCCCTTCGCGACGTCGTCGTGTTTCCGTACGTCGCCATGCCGCTGCTCGTCGGACGCCAAGCCTCGCTCGGCGCGATCGAAGCGGCGGCCGCGGAGGGCGGGATGTTGTTCCTCGTCGCGCAGCGATCGGCAGACACCGAAGAGCCTGCGGCAGGCGATCTGCACCGGGTTGGCGTCGTCGCGCGCATCGTTCAGGCGACGCGCCAAGCGAACGGCACCGCACGAATTCTCGTCGAGGGGCTCACCCGCGCTCGGGTCACGCGGTACGTCCCGGGGTCGGGCCACCTGCGGGCCGCGCTCGCCGAAGAGATCGAGCTCGTTCCGGACGACCCGGCGGAGCTCGTCGTCGTTGCGCGCCGCGTTCTCGCACTGTTCGAGGAATACGTCACGCTGCATCGCCGCATCCCGAACGAGGTGGTCACGCTCGTTCAGGGAGCGGAGTCGGTTCCCCGGCAGGCCTATGGCATCGCGGCGCATCTCGCGGTTCGCGTCGAAACGCGCCAGACGCTCCTCGAAGCGCCGACTGTGCCAATGCTCCTCGACGCCATCACACAGGTGCTGGCGAGTGAGATCGAGCTGTTGCGGCTGGAGCGCAAGCTCGATGAAGAGGTGCGCGGATCGCTCTTTCAGAACCAGCGCGAGTTCTACCTCCAGGAACAGCTCAAGGCAATTCACCGCGAGCTCGGCGAAGAGGACGGCGACGACGTCCTCGAGCTCGAACGCCAGATCGAGGCGCGCAAGCTTCCGGACATCGTGAAAACGCGAGCAATGCGCGAAGTGCGCAAGCTTCGCCGCATGTCGCCGCTCAGTCCGGAATCGACGGTCGCTCGCAACTTCGTCGACTGGATCATCGCGCTGCCGTGGACCGAACGCACCGATGACGTGCTCGATGTCGCGCACGCGCGATTCGTCCTCGACGAAGATCATTACGGGCTCGAGGAAGTGAAGGATCGCATCCTCGACTACATCGGCGTGCTGTCGCTCGTCGAGCGCATGGAGGGACCGATCCTCTGTCTCGTCGGTCCACCGGGCGTTGGCAAAACCTCGCTGGGTCGATCGATCGCCCGCGCGCTCGGACGGAAATTCGTTCGCATGTCGCTCGGCGGCGTGCGCGACGAAGCGGAGATCCGCGGACATCGCCGCACCTACATCGGCTCCATGCCCGGCCGAGTGATTCAGGCGATGCGTCGCGCCGAAGTAGTGAATCCGGTGATTCTGCTCGACGAAATCGACAAGCTTGGCACGGACTATCGTGGGGACCCGGCCGCCGCGCTCCTGGAAGTGCTCGATCCCGAGCAGAACAAGGCGTTCAATGATCACTATCTCGAGGTGGACTACGACCTGTCGCAGGTGCTGTTCCTGACGACGGCGAACTATCTGCCGCAAGTTCCGGAGCCGCTGCGCGACCGCATGGAGATCATCCGGCTGTCCGGATATCTCGATCAGGAGAAGTTCGCGATCGCCCGCCAGTTCCTGGTGCCCAAGCAACTCCGTTTGAACGGCCTGGAGCCGGGCGATGTCGAGCTCGATCCCGACGTCATCCCCGCGATCGTGCAGGGCTACACACGAGAAGCCGGCGTGCGTGAGCTCGAGCGACGCATTGGCCGTATCGCGCGCAAGCTCGCGCGTCGCCGCGCCGAGTCGATTGAAGTTCTCGCAACTCCGCCCGCGGCCATTGCCGTGGTGGATCCTGCGAAGCCGAGTACAAAGCCGGCGAAAACGATCGCTGGGCGCGCGAAGACCAAATCAGTCGTGCACGCCGCGGACGTTCACGGCCTGCTCGGCGTCGCGCCGTACGATCCAGCGATGCTCACGCTCGACCACAAGATCGGTGTCGCCACCGGACTCGCCTACACGAGCGTCGGCGGCGAGGTGCTCGAGATCGAAGTGAGCGCGATTGGCGGGCGCGGCAAGCTACAGCTCACCGGGACACTCGGCGACGTGATGAAGGAATCAGCATCGGCGGCGCTTTCGTACGCGCGTGCGCGCGCCGGCGTGCTTGGTATCGACCGGGAGTTTCATCGCACACGGGATCTGCACGTGCACATTCCCGCGGGAGCGACGCCAAAGGATGGACCGTCGGCCGGGATCGCGATTGCGACGGCAATCGTGAGCGCGCTCACCGGCATTCCGGTGCGCGGAGACGTCGCCATGACGGGTGAGATCACACTGCGGGGTCGCGTGCTCGCGATCGGCGGACTGAAAGAAAAGGCAGTCGCCGCGCATCGAAACGCCATTCGTCACGTGCTGATTCCGCATTCAAACTTGCGCGACCTCGAGGAGATGCCGCAGGAAGTGCTCAGCGGCATCGCATTTCATCCCGTGAAGACGATGGACGACGTGCTCTCCTTCGCGCTGCTCCACACCGATTTCGAGACGGACATCCCCGCGGTCGCGCCACACTGATGTCCGCCGCGTCGCGCGAACCACTGGTGATTCGATCGCTCGAGTTCATGGGCGGCATGGCGACGGCGGCCGGCTGGCGCCCCGAACCGTCGCTGCCGGAAATCGCGTTCGCCGGCCGATCGAACGTGGGCAAGTCGTCGCTGCTCAACAAACTCGTGCATCGCAAGAAATTCGCGCGTGTCAGCAACACGCCCGGGCGCACGCGAGAAGTGAACTTCTTCAAGATCAACGGCGAGTTCGTGTTCGTCGATTTGCCAGGCTACGGCTACGCGCGCGTTTCCAAGGACAAGCGCGCCGAATGGCGTCCGTTGATCGAAGGGTATCTGAAGGGCAGCCCGGAGCTTCGCGGCATCGTGCAATTGCTCGACGCGCGCCGGGATCCAACCGAAGACGATCGCCAGATGCTCGATTTTCTGAGCGAGATCGGCGTTCCAACGGTCATCGCGCTCACCAAAGTCGACAAGCTGACCGCGGCGCAGCGCGTCCGTCGAGTGGATGAGCTTTGCCTCGCGCTCGAGATCGACGTGGATCAAATGATTCCGTTCAGCGCGGTCACCGGCGAAGGGCGAAACGAGATCGGCGAGGCCATCGAGTCGTTGTTGGCGCAACCCTCGTGGCGGACGATCCCATGAGCCGCTGGCTCGCGGCTATCGCGCTCGCGTTGGTGGCCGCGTGCGGCGGAGCGCCTGTGGGGGCGTCGCTGCCGGCCCAGGTGCCGCCGCGCATTCCGTCAACGCGCGTCACGCAGGATTCGACGTCGGCGGCGCTCGTGCCCGCCGGGTTCGGCACGTTGAAGCAGGAGGACATCGCGATCACGCTGCAGCCGAACGGCGTGCGCGTCACCGCCATTCCTCTCGACGAGTCCGTCATCCGCGTTCTGGCGCCGGATGCGTATCGCAGCCTGCACTCGATCCTCGAAAGCAAACGCCAACAGATTCTTCAGCGGGCGGCGTCGCACAACACGCGCGATCCGCGAGTCTGGTACGTGACGTTCACGGGGCTTGTCCCGGACGCGCGCTTCGTCCCCACCGACATCACCGTGACCTCAGGCGGTCGCGACTATCGGCCGCTCGACGTCATCGGACTGTCGTCCGGATTCGCCGAGCAGCGGTTGCAGCCGCGATCGACCGAGAAGGGTCTGCTCATTTTCGACGAAGGACTCGATGTCTCGCAGCCGGTCGTCGTAAGCATTGGATCCGAGCGCAACATCGATTGGTCGAACGATCGCAGCGACAGTATTCTGAGCAAGATAGAATCCGAGCGCGCGCAGGTTCGCGCGCGTGCCGGCGGCCGTCCGTAGGCACGTTCGCACGGCGTCCCGTTCACGACTAGCGCACTACTACTGCCATGCCTCATCTCCCGCTTCGCAAGATCGCCGACTGCCCAACCCGCACCGTTGCGTCGGATTGGCTCGAAAGCCTCGGCGCCATATTGGCCGACGACGCTGCCGATCGCTTCCTCCTGTGCCGCCAGACGCTGACGTCGCTGTTCTATCCAGAGTTCGTGAACAACTGGGAGACGGCCGTCCACGACGCATCGCTTCCAGCGCCCACGCGCCTGGCTCTTTCGTCGATGGATCCGTGCTACATCACGCTCGAGCCCGAGTACTACGCCGACTGCGACGACTCGCGCTTCCAGCGCGTGAAGCCGCTCCTCTGGCTCTGGTATTCGTTCGACCGCAGTCCGCTCGGCTCGCAGAACGTCTGGCTCGGTGTCGAGCTTCGGCGACTGCTCGCCAGGTACATCTTTCGGCGGTGTGGCGAGAACTTCAAGGCGTTTCACAACGTCGAGTTCTCGTTCGGATACAACATGGAAGTTGGCGACAACGTCGTAGTGCACCGGGACGTCCTCCTCGACGATCGCGGCGGCATCGTCCTCGGCAACAACGTGTCGATCAGCGACTACGCGAACATCTACAGCCACACGCACAGTATCGTGGACCAGCGCGACGTCACCAACGCGACGACGGTGATCGACGATGGCGTGCGGATCACCTACCATGCAACCGTGCTCGCCGGCGTGCACGTGCACGAGCAGGGGATGGTCGGGGCGATGGCCGTGGCGACGAAAGATGTTCGCCCGTATCACGTCTACGTCGGGATTCCGGCGAAGAGCGTGCGCGTGAAGCCCAACGCGCCGGCGGCAGCCAATAATATTCTCCGGACCAGCAGCGATCGACAAGCGCAGTAAAATTCACAGCAGTACATCGTACTGTGGTGCCGGTACCCAAGTACCGGCGTACGTAGCACTGCGGTGCTTCTCCCCTCTAGAATATCCTCATAACATCATCGATCGGCCCCGCACTTCCGGTCGCCAGCAACTCGACGATGGCCCGAAGTGACTCGCGTTCGGCCGGAAAATTGAAGCGGCCGAGCGCCGCGTCCACCGAAAGCCACTCGAACCGCTGGTGTTCGGAGCCGATCGTCACCGTGGCCGGCTCGTTCACGAACGCCGCGAACACGATCGCCAGCTGAAGCGTGTGCGTCGTGTGGAGATAGAACGGCTGCACGCGAACGTTGTACATCTTCTCCACGGACAGGTTGGACTCTTCGCCCACCTCGCGCACCGCGGCGTCCTCGGGTTCTTCTCCGGGCTCGATGTGACCGTGGACCGTTTCCCAGGACGTTGGGCAGCGCGTTCCAGGTCCGCGCTGCAGCGCCAATACGCGCCAGCCATCGGGCAGCGGACGAATGACGAACACGTCGACCGTTCCAACCTGTACCTGTGCCATGCGAGGTAAAATACCGCGCTGTCGCGCCGCCCGTGCGACCACGACATCCAGATCGTCGCGGAGGCGGAACGCCTCGCCATCCAGCGTCAACTGCACTGCGCCGTTGCCGTGCCGCGGCGATGAATCGGACAATGACGTCGGGAGCGCGGGCGGTCCCGCATCCAGAATCATTCGGAGCTGATCGTCCGGCGTGGCCACGCGCATGACCTCGTCGAGCGTTGTTCGGCCCGCCTCTGCGTGCGCAACTCCCGACTTCCACAGCGTCCGCATCCCATCGGCGCGCGCCGCCTCGGCGATGCGCTCCGTCGGCTCACCGGCGGCCACGCTGCGCTCGAACGCCGGCGACGCGATCAGCACTTCGACCACCGCCAGCCGGCCGCGAAATCCCGATCCACCACAGCCGTCGCAACTGGACGGCGCATCGCCGCGACACACCGTGCACAAGCGCCGCACCAAGCGCTGCGCCAGCACGCCTTTTACCGCTGTGGCAATCTTGTAGCTCGCGACGCCGATGTCGATCAGCCGCGTGACTGCGCTGGGAGCATCGTTGGTGTGGAGCGTTGAGAGCACCAGATGGCCGGTGAGCGACGCCTGGATGGCAATCTCCGCCGTCTCGCGATCGCGGATCTCACCGATCAGCACGACGTCGGGATCCTGCCGCATGATCGAACGCAGTGCCGAGGCGAACGTCAGCCCGGCCTTTTCGTTGACTTGGACCTGTACGATCCCGGGCAAGCGATACTCGATCGGGTCTTCAACGGTGACGATGTTCACACCGCGCTCCTTGAGTCGTCGGAGCGCGGCATACAGCGTCGTTGTCTTGCCCGAGCCGGTGGGGCCGGTGACTAGAAGGAGGCCCTCACGTAACTGGAGCAGACACTCGATGCGCTCCAGCTCTTCCGGGTGAAAGCCCATTCCGGCGAGGACCGGAACCGCGGACCGTTCATCGAGCACGCGGATGACGACCTTCTCACCATGCGACGCCGGCAGCGTGGATACGCGCAGATCGACGGCAACGCCATTGAGCGCGACGCGCGCGCGCCCATCCTGCGGACGGAGGCGATCGGCGATGTCGAGCCCGGAGAGAATCTTGATGCGCGACACGAGCGCCGGGCCGACCGACCTCGCCAGCGTGCGCGCCAGCGCGAGCACGCCGTCGACGCGATGGCGGACCGCGATGCCCTGCTCTTCCGGCTCGATGTGAATGTCGCTCGCACGAGCGGCAATCCCGCCGGCGAGCAGCTCGTCGACCAACCCGGTGATCGACGCGCCCGTTTCTTCGGCCGATGACGACGGCGCAGCTTCGGCCTTGTTGTCGAGGTGCTGGACGTCGACCACGGACTCGGGTTCGGGTGTCCCGCCGTCGCTGCTGTGGTAGATGATGTCGAGTCGCTGTGTGATCTCGTCGGGGTCGGCCAGGACGAGCCGCACATGGCGGCCCGTCGCAAAGGCAAGCGTCCGCTCGCAATCCACGTCCAATGGATTCGCGGTGGCGATCACGAGCTCGTGGTCGGTGATCGAGATCGGCACGACGTGAAATCGTCGCGCCCAGCGCTCGGGAACGACGGCCACTGCCTGCGACGAGGTACCGGTGAGATCGGCAATCGGAAGGCGAAACCGGCGGGCGAGCGCGGCGAGGTCGACAGGGCTCGGACTTGGTATCGGGGCGCGTGAAGCCATGGACGCATGATGTCGCCCGCGCGACGAACAGCAGCACTGCGGCATTGCACGGCGGTACGAAGCACCGCGGCGCATGTCGACCGCCGGCTCGTCACCCGGCCCCAAAGGGCGCGATGATTCGCGAAGCGTTAGGTTTTGCTGTCGTGGCGACCCGACATACGCGGTACCAGGCAGTCATTCTGCGCGACGACCGCGCGCTCTTGCTTCTTCGCTGCGTATTCCGCGACGGCCGCGACTGGTGGATGCTTCCCGGCGGCGGTCGGGAGCAGGAGAGCGAAGAGGAGTGCATCGTTCGCGAGGTCCGAGAAGAGACCAACCTCGAGGTTGTAGTCGAGCGACTCCTCACCGACCAACCCGCTGAACCCTCCGACGGAATGTACGTTCGCTGGCGCACGTACCTCTGTAGGATCGTGAGTGGAACGGCCGCGCCCGGCGGCGGTGAGGGCGCGGATGCGACGCTGGTCGACATCATGTGGCTGCCGCTGTTCGACGAATGCGCCTGGCCCACCGATATCCTTCGCGACGAGTACCTCCCCCATCAGCTGCGCGCATTTCGTGCTGCGCTCGCGCCGCCGGTCGCGGCGGTTCTGTTCGACCTCGACGATACGCTTCTGGATCGACGAGCGTCGGTCGACTGCTATTTGGCTGCACACTCACAACGCTTCGGATTGTCAGGCGCGCGCGCCGACACATACCGTGCGCGCTTTCACGATCTCGACGGCGCCGGCTACACACTGCGTACCGCTGTGTTCGATCAGCTCAGCGCCGAATTCCCGGAGTGCGGATCCGGCGCCGATCTCACGAGCGACTGGCATGAGCGGGCGTTCGGCACCTGCGTCTACGTTTCCGGGGCCGCCGATATTCTCGCCTGGTGTCGCGACGCCGGCCTGCGAACAGCGATCGTCACGAACGGGCGCGCTGTCATGCAACGCCCCAAGTTGGAGCGACTCGGCGTCATAGAGTTGGTTGACGCGGTGATCGTGTCCGGCGAGGAAGGCATCGCCAAACCCGACGTCGAAATATTTCGTCGCGCCGCCGAACGGTTGGGTGTGTCGCCGGAGGAATGCGCGTTCGTTGGTGACAATCCTCATACCGACGTCGCCGGCGCTCAGGCAGTCGGCATGCACGCGATCTGGGTCAAGCGCGAGCTCGAGTGGCCGATCGGATCGTCCCGGCCCGCGCACTCGATCGTTGAGCTTGGCGCGCTTCGTCACGTTCTGAGGGCAAAGGGATCCCGTGCGCCCTGAACCCTGGGGAATTCTTCTTGCGTTTCACAAACGGATTCAGACGGATCTCTGCTCAACATCATTCCGCCGGAGCGTCCCGTGCTGCAGAAATCACCGATGTACGCGTATGTCCCTGCAACCGACGTCGCGCGAGCACGCAAGTTCTACGAGCAAGTGCTGGGCTTCACACCGAAAGGCGAAACGGGTGGTGGAGTGACCTACGAGTTCGCCGACCACACGGCGTGCTTTCTCTATCCCACGCCTAACGCGGGTACGTCCAAGGCGAGCCAGGCGTTCTGGCAGGTCGAAGACGTCGAGAAAGAGGTGGCCGAGCTCAAAGCGCGCGGCGTGACGTTCGAGGAGTACGATATGCCCGGCATGAAAATGGTCAACAACATCATGACGGGCGGCGGCGCGAAGGCTGCCTGGTTCAAGGACACCGAAGGCAATATCATGGCGATCATTCAGGCTGTGTGATCGGCAACTCGCCTCCCCTCTCGCGACATGCATCTTCCCGTCAATCCCCCCGTGCTGCCAATGCTCGCCAAGCGTGTCGGCGAGCTTCCGCCTGGAGACGAGTGGATCTTCGAGCCGAAGTGGGACGGTTTTCGCACGCTCGTCTTCCGTGACGGCGACGAGGTCTTCATTCAGAGCCGCGACGAGAAGCCGCTCGACCGGTATTTCCCGGACCTGATCGATCCGATCAAGGCACAATTGCCGGATCGCTGTGTGCTCGACGGCGAGATCGTGATCGCCACGCCGTCGGGGCTCGACTTTGAGACGTTGCAGCGTCGACTTCACCCGGCGGCTTCACGCGTCAAGACACTGGCGGCGCAAACTCCGGCATCGATCGTGTTTTTCGATCTGCTCGCCGCCGGCAACGTGGACCTTTGCGACCTCCCGTTTGTCGAGCGGCGCGCCGCGCTCGAGTCGATGCTCGCCAACGTGGCGACCCCCCTGCATCTCACACCGGCCACGCGCGACCGCAGCGTCGCGGCCGATTGGTTCAATCGCTTCGAAGGTGCCGGACTGGATGGCGTGATGGCCAAGACCGAGGCGGGATTGTATGAGCCGAACAAGCGCACGATGCTCAAGGTCAAACACGAGCGCGATTGTGATTGTGTCGTCGCCGGCTTCCGCTGGCATAAAGGAAGCGACGGCGCCGCCGTTGGCTCCTTGTTGCTCGGCCTCTACGACGACGCGGGGCATCTTGAACACGTCGGTGTCTCCTCGAGCTTTACTGCC
Organism: bacterium; assembly: GCA_040002475.1. Classification (GTDB taxonomy): domain Bacteria; phylum Gemmatimonadota; class Gemmatimonadetes; order Gemmatimonadales; family Gemmatimonadaceae; genus JAQBQB01. Next base: position 49,844 of record JBDUEJ010000009.1, read on the forward strand.
GCGAAGCGTCGCGAGCTCGTGGCGCTTCTCGAGCCGTACCGCTCGCACGCGATCGAGAATCATCCGTGGCGCAATTGGGCGGACGAGCCAGCCGCCGATGACCGCGCGCCAGAGCGGCGCCCCGGCGGCGCGAGCCGGTGGAGCCAGGGCAAAGATCTCTCATGGGAGCCGCTTCGCGCAGAGTTAGTCGTAGAAGTGGCGTACGACCACATGCAAGGTACGCGCTTTCGTCACACCGCGCAGTTTCGCCGCTGGCGGAGTGACAAACAGCCCGCCGCGTGCACGTTCGCGCAACTCGAGGTGGTGCCACCGCAGGAGCTCAACGAGATCTTCTCGACCGGCCGTTGATCCGGCGGTTGATCCGGCGGTTGATCCGCGTGCTCAGTGTGACCCGCTCATTCTCCGTCTGACTTCTTCCGCCGCGGCTTGCGCGCGGGCTTGTCGCTCGGAACAGACTTGGCACCTTCGGCACGTTTGGCGCCTTTCGCGCGCGATGGAGCAACACGCGGCGCCTCTCCCTCCGCTTTCTGAAAGTGCGGTGGCCACGGAGCATCGCCCAGGCCTGCTGATTCATCGCGCGCCGCCAGCTCGAGCAGTCTGTCGAGCGAGCCGGCGAAGGTGTCCATCTCTGCGTGTGGATCGCCGATCGTGGCGAAGCGCGCCGGCATCGTCATCACGGTGAAATCCGTCGCCTCGCACTCCGGCACCTCGTCCCACTCCAACGGCGCGGAGACGCGCGCGTCAGGCACCGGCCGCACCGAGTAGGCCGAGCAGGTCGTGCGGTCCTTCGCGTTCTGGTTGTAGTCGAGAAACACGCCGTGCCGCTCTTCCTTCCACCACTTCGAGGTCGCGAGCAACGGTGCGCGCCGCTCGATCTCGCGTGAGAACGCCAGCGCGGCGCGCCGAACTTCGGTGAACGTCCAGTGAGGAAGAATGCGCGCGTTGATGTGAATGCCACGGGAACCGCTGGTCTTCGGCCATCCGCGGAGTCCTAACTCCTCCAACAGATTTTTTGCTTCGAGCGCCACCTTGCGAACGTCATCCCACGCGACGCCGGGCACGGGGTCCAAGTCAATGCGCAGCTCGTCGGGATGGTCGACGTCGTCGGCGCGAACGGCGTGCGGGTGCAGTTCAATGCAACCGAGGTTGACGACCCACGCGAGCCCGGCCGCGTTGTCCACGACGACTTCTTCCGCGGTGCGACCGGACGGAAACGACAGGACCACGGTCCGCAGCCATTCCGGTCGCTTGTCGGGCGCGCGCTTCTGGTAGAACGGCTCCGCCTCGGCGCCGTTCACGAAGCGCTTGAGCACGAGCGGGCGATTCCGAATGCCGGCGATCGCGCCCGGGGCGACCGACAGATAGTAGCGAACGAGGTCGAGCTTCGAGAGGTTGACGTCGCGAGAGAAATACGGTTTGTCCGGATTGCTGACACGCACATCGTGCCCATCCACCGAGAGAATCTCGGCGCTGTCCTCGCGCGGCGTCACCGCCGTCCTGCCTGCCGGTGCATGGCCGAATATACAAAGCGCCCCCCTGCTGGCCACAATCCGTCCGCGTCGCTCGGCCGCCATCAACACTTGATTCAATCAAATGTTGAGTGTATGATCGGACCATGAGCATCCAACGTGACATCGACGCCGAGCTGCATTTTCATTTCGACGCCCGCATCGACGAGCTCGTAAAGCAGGGCATGGTGCGCGACGACGCCCGCGCCCAAGCCGTGGCCGAGTTCGGCGACGTGAACGGCGTGCGCGCCAGCCTTCGTGAGATCGACCACCGCGTTGCGCGCCGCCGCACTCGCCTCGAGATCCTCGACGGAATACGGCAGGACGTCGTCTACGCCCTGCGCTCGCTCCGTCGCACGCCAGTCGTCTCGCTTACGATAATCCTCACGCTGGCGCTTGGACTCGGTGTCAATGCGGCGATGTTCTCGCTGCTCGACGTCATCCTTCTCCGCCCGCCGGCGGGCGTGCCTCATCCGCAGGACCTCCGCCGAGTCTGGGCGCAGGCGCGCATTAACGACGGCGTTCGTTTTTGGCCTGGATTCGACTACTCGGGCTATGCAGCGCTCGCGAAGTCCATGGACGGCCAAGCCGACGTCACTTTCTACGGACAACCCGTGCGGCGCAAGCTCGGCAAGGGCGAAAATGCCCCGACGGCAGCGGTCTCCGCAGCGGCCGCTGCCTACTTCACGGTGCTCGGTGTGAAGGCACAGTTTGGCCGGTTCTATTCCGCCGAAGAAGATCGCGTGGACGTCGTAACACCGGTCGCAGTCATCTCGGACGCGTTTTGGAAGAACGAGTTGGGGGGCGCCACGTCGCCCATCGGCCAGCACATCACAATCGACGACGTGCGCTTCACCATCATTGGAGTCGCGCCGCCCAACTTCACAGGCGCCGACCTCAATGCAACCGACATCTGGGTACCGAACACTCCATTGCTCGGCCCGGACGCGTTTGGCGACCATCCCTGGTATCACAATCCGAATATCAATGGGTTTCAGGTGATCGTGCGGCTTCTGCCGCATGCACGTGAGCCCGAGCTCGCGCAGCGAGCAACGGTCGCGCTACGCGCGCCGGGAATCGGATTCAGACAGGACACACTCACGGTCGCACAATTCGGCTCGATCATCGCGGCGCGCGGTCCGGGAACTCCCAAGGCGGAAATGCGCGTCGCGACGCGGCTCGCCGGCGTTGCGATCATCGTCCTGCTCATCGCGTGTGCGAATGTCGTCAATCTGCTGCTCGCTCGAGCGGTCAAGCGCCGGCGTGAAATCGCGGTGCGCCTCGCACTCGGCATATCGCGAGCGCGACTGGTGCGAATGCTCGTCACTGAGAGCGTACTCCTTGCGGTGTCGGCCGCCGCGGCCGCCGTCATTGCTGCCACGTGGGGCGGGACACTCCTGCGCCAGTTGCTCATGCCCGAAGTGCATTTCGCCGGCTCGCCTCTCCACTGGCGCGTGCTTGCGTTCGCCGTCGCGGCGGCGGTCGTCGCCGGCGCGCTGGCCGGTCTACTTCCCGCGCTCCAGTCGGCCTCGCCCGATCTTGCAAGTTCACTCAAGGCCGGTGCGCGCGACGGCGGCGCGCATCGTTCGCGCCTTCGCAGCGGTCTCGTCATGTGCCAAGCGGCCTTCTCGGTGCTGCTGCTAGTCGGCGCCGTTCTGTTCGTTCGCAGCCTGCGCAACGTGAAGGCGCACGACGTGGGTTACGCCGTGGATCATCTCGCGTTCGCGTCTGTCTCGTATGATACAAAGGACTCGGCGCGCGACGCTGGTCTATCGGCGCGACTCCGCGCGCTCGAGCCGCGCATCGCGGCGCTTCCCGGCGTAGAGCGTGTGGCGTTTACGTCGATGCGGCCCAAATGGGGTATGGCGTGGGTCCCGTACTTCCCTGACGCCAATCCCACGGGTAGCAAGAAACGCGAAGGGTTCTACACCGCCGTGTCTCCGGGCTACTTCAACACGGTGGGAACGAAGCTCATTCGCGGGCAGATGTTTTCCGCGAACCCCGGCGCGGATGCGCCGTACACCGTCATCGTCGACCAAGCGATGGCGGATGAGATCTGGCCGAATCAGGATCCAATCGGCCGATGCGTGCGCTTCAAGAGTGCGACGGAGCCGTGCGCGACGGTGATCGGCCTCGTGCAGACCGCGCTATTCTTGTCGATCACCGAAAAGCCGACGCCGCACTTCTTTGTCTCGCTCGACCACCCGGCGTTCACCACGCGACGCGTGCCCGACATCATCGTGCGCGCTGCGCCTGTGCGCATGGCCGCGGTGCAGAAATCGGTTGGCGACTTGCTACGCGCCGAGCTCCCGGGATCGATCCCCAAGCTCACGACGATGGTGACGACGATGGAGCCCGAGTATCGCCCATGGCAGCTTGGCGCGACGCTGTTCTCACTCTTTGGCGTGCTAGCGCTGTTGGTGGCCGGCATCGGCATCTACAGCAGCGTCTCATACGCGGTGAGCCAGCGCACCCACGAGTTCGGCATTCGCGTCGCGCTTGGAGCACGCGCGTCGGACGTGTTGCGACAGGTCGTCGGTGAGGGATTACGGACGGTGGCGCTCGGCGTCGTTCTAGGAATCCTCATGGCGCTCGCCGCGGGCCGGTTGGTGGCCTCCCTCCTCTACGGTATCGCACCGAACGATCCGTCGGCGATCGGCGCGGTCTCGGTGGTGTTGCTCGCCATCGCGGCGCTGGCGGCGCTCGTGCCCGCGTGGCGCGCGGCGAAGGCCGACCCGGTCTCGGCCCTGCGGGCGGACTAAACCGCAACCCTCGTGGAGTGCCTCAACACTGTATGCCATCAACTGTTGATGGTATACGGCAACTTCAAGGGCCTGGATGGCGCGCTCTACACATCGCTCGACACATTGCTCCACAAAATGGAAGAGCGTGGCTGGGCCGAAGCCGAATGGGCCTCTCGGACGCAAAGAAGCGCGCCAAGTTCTATCGCCTCGCCACCGCCGGCCGCCGTCATGACTGCAAGGCTGGAGACCGCATGAGCACGCGTAATGGCGTCGAGAGCCTGAACGGTATACGACAGGACTCTACTTCACGACGACCGTCACCCTGCCCGCCTCGCTCGTCGCTCCGCCGGTCGTGACGGTGTAGGTGAACGTGTCGGTGCCCACGAAACTCGCGGACGGCGTGTAGACGAATCCGCCGTCCGGCGTCGCAACTACCTTTCCATGAGCCGGTTGGCCGACGACAGCCGCTGTCATTACCGCACCACCCGCTCTCGCGCCTACGCCGAGTAGCCCCGGCGCATGTACCGCCAACGGCTTTGCTTTGGCCGCCGAGTAGACGTGAGGCGCCGCGGTCGGGCCGTCAGCGCCCGCGCCGCGACCGCCTCCCCGCCCTGCCGGCACGGGCGGCATTGCATCTGGCGCAAACCGCGGCAACATCTGATCGCGGTTGGCGAGATGCAGCATGAGCGACGCCGTCACTACGGCGTTGTGCATCACGTCTTCGGGCACAATGCGCTCGTACGTATCGAGGTTCGTGTGCCACGTCGTGCTGTTGTACTCGATATTGTCCTGCTGCGTCCCGATGCCCGGAAGACCGGCGACCGCGAATGCGCCGTTGTCGCTCCCGCCTTCGACGCGCGCCGTCGACGCTGCGGCTCCGTAAATGCCCCACTCCTCGAACGGCTTGAAGTACTGCGCCACGATCGCCGCGGCCTCGGGCGGCCCAAACACCGACGCGCCGCGCACGCGCCCCGTGCCGTCGTCAATGTTCCAATAGGCATCGAGCTTGGCGAAGTCCTTCGTCGGCGACTCGGCACTTCCAAAATGCTCTTTCACGTATGCGAATGATCCGAGCAGCCCCTCCTCTTCGCCGCTCCAGAGCGCGACACGGATCGTACGGTGCGGCTTTGCTCCCGTCGCAAGCAGAATGCGCGCGGCCTCCATCATGATCGCGCAGCCGATGGCGTTGTCCGTCGCTCCCGTGGCGCTCGTCCACGAGTCCAGGTGCCCACCGAGCATCACGAGCTCGTCGGGCTTGTCGGTGCCTGGAATGTCGGCGACGGTGACGTACGACGTTTTTCCCTCGGGGAAATACTGATTCGAGACGTTGAACTCGACCGTCACCGGCGTGCCGTCGGCGGCGATTCGAAAGATGCGGCCAAAGTCGTCCGTGCGAAGAATGACCGTGGGCGATTGCGGTGTGACGTCGTCATAGATTTGGCCTTGGCCGTTCTGCGCGACGATGACGCCGGGAATCCGGCCGCCACCCTGCGGTGTGAGCCGAAGCGCAGGCGGATTGTCGCGAAGAAATGACGCAATGCGTTGGCTGACCTGCTGCGCGGAGAGATGTCCGTCGGACACAGGCGTCTGCGCGGCGCCACGACCCCCACGGCCGCCGCCTCCGGGGCCGCCAGGACCACCACCGCGTCCGCCGCGGCCGCCGGCGACAGCGTTCGGGTCGCGCGGCTGGTACCGGTCGCGAGCCTGGTCGTCGGGCGTGCGCTTCGGCCGCTCGTTGAAATTGACCGGCACGTTCGGCGGCGGACCCACCATGACGATGCCGCCTTTTACTTTCGCGGCGAGCGGGGCGAAAAAGGCGGTGAGCTCGTCGTCCGTCGGCGTCTCGGGAGCAACGATGCTCACGACCTCCCCGCTCACCGTGCCTTTGGTCGACGGAGACCATGGCGCCGCCTCGAACTTGAGATTTGCCTTCACCGGCGACGTGATGAATCCCGTCGCCTTGCCGGGCAGCCAACCCACGCCCCGCCAAGTGAACGGCTCGAGATGCGCGTTCTTCATTCCCCAGCTGGTCATCGTTTTGACCGCCCAACTCGCCGCGGCGACATGGTTGGGCGACCCGATCGGACGCGGCCCGTAAACGTCGGTGAGATAGTGTTCGATCCACATGATCTTCGATCGGTCGATGCCCTCGGCGCGAATCTTCGAGTTCATCGCGGTATCGATCGGCTCGGCCGCCTGTTGGGCAGCGACAGTGGCCGCCAACGTGATGAGGAGAGGTGAAACGAGCCAACGCGTGCGGATCGTCATTGTCACTGACTCCTTCGGGGCGTGAACGGGGTGTCGCAATGTTAGCGGTGCGGCGGGCGATTCACGCCGCCCGCGCACGACAGGTTGTGGCCTAGCGCGGAATGATCGGCAGAATAACGTGCGACGGATGCTCGGCGTCGTGGACCAACCGCTGATGCGCAACGACGAATGTCGAATCGTGCTCGTTGTTGCGGCCGGTGTTCAGATTTCGATCATACTTCGGAAAGAGCGCCGACGAAATGCTCACGCGCAGCCGGTGGTTAGGCGCGAAGACACGCGACGTGTACCACAGATCGATGTCATAGCGCTCCACGCTGCCGGGTGTGAGCAGGATCTCCTTGTCGAACCCCTGCCGGAACCGCGCGCGCATGATGCCGTCCTGCACCCGCTCGGCGTGACCGTCGGGAAACACGTCGAGCAACATCACGTTCCAGTCGGTGTCTTTCGCGTCGGTCGCCGCCCAGATTGTGGCCGACATTTGCCCGGTCACGTCGATCGCCTTGGTGAGCGGTTTGGTCGTGAACACGAGTGCGTCGTGCCGGGACGCGTTTAGAGATGTAAAATCCTCGTTGAGCGACGTCTCGAGCTCGCGCGAATCGATCAGGTAAGGTGTCGGATTGGCCGGGTCGTAGGTGAACGTGTCGGCCGCCGCGCCAACGGGCGGAATCGTATCGAGCACGCCGTCGCCGCCACTCGCGTTGGCCTTTCCTCCCGACGAGACGTACCACTTGGTGGGCACCGCGCGAGCGATCGGCCATGCGGCTTCCTTGCGCCAGGTATTGTCGCCGAACACGAAGTCGTCGAACGGCGGCTCTTTGTCCACACCGTTGTCCTTGCCCAGCAGATAGTGATCGAACCAGCGCAACTGCAGCCGCCTGGTTTCCACGCGCGACTGCGGACCAAACTCGCCGGCGACGTAGTCCACACCTTTGTGCGCGCCCGATCCCATCACGAGCCGAATGAACGGATGGCCGGGCACCTTCTGCAGCGCGTTCGTGTAGTCGATCGGTCCGCGCGAGTCGTCGTACCAGCCGGAGATCTGGAGCACCGGCGCCCGCACCTTCGCGATGTTCGTCGTCACCGCGTGCGCGCGCCAGTAGGGGTCGAGCGACGGATGCGCGAGCCAGCGATCCCAGATCGGCACCTTGCCGCACCCAAGCTGTTGCGGGAGGTCGCTCAATGGCAGATGCGTGATTCCCTTGCCGATGTCGAGGTCGTCGATATTCTGCAACGTGCGGCCGCGCATGAGACAGACCCATGCCACGTTGATCGGCGACATCACCATGTCTTCATACGGCGAGACGCGCCACGGGTCGGCGGTGGCCGCGGACGGCGCGATCGCCGCAAGGTGCGGCGGCGCGCTTACCGCGGCATACCAGGCGAGCCGGCCCTCGTCCGAGTGGCCGATCAACCCCACCCGTCCATTGGCGCCTGGAAGTTTTGCTGCCCACTCCACGGCGTCGTACCCGTCGCGCACGTCGGTGTCGTAGTCGCCAAAGTCGTTGCCGTCCGACACATCTCGCCCGCGCACGTGCTGTGCGACGAAGATGTAGCCGCGCGATGCCCAATACTTGCCGGCTGCGTGCAGAATGCGCGTGTACGGCGTGCGCTGCAGCACGACGCCGAATGGCCCGTTGCCCACGGGACGCGCAACGTAGCTCACCAATCGCGAGCCGTCTCGGGTCTTCATGAAGACGGCGGTGTCTTCGGTGATCGTGTATTGCGAATCTGAAACTGTCCCAGGCCAGAGCGCATACGACGTTTCAGCAACGAACGGCGTCGTTCTCCGCACCAGACGAATGCGACGTCCCGCCGGCTTGCCGCTCGCGAGCATCACACCGGTGAGCGTGTCGCCATGCCACGCGGCGGCAAGTGATTGCACGCCGTCGCCGCCAAGCTTGACCGAGTCACCGGCGGAAACGACGTGCGAGACGTCGAGCATGCGTTCGCCCGTGCGCCGGCGAATCGATCCGACGAATCCCGAGTCGCTCGACGCAAAATGTGCGAAGCCCATGCGTCGCCAACCTTCGAATCCGGGGAGCGCGTTCGAGCCGAGTGCGACGTATGCGTCCCAGTCGCCGGCGAGCGTCGAGCGCTTTTCAGCGGGCGCGCACGCGACAACCATCGCAACGGCGAGAGCGGCCACGCGATTTGCGGCGTACCACGGGCGAGTCAAGCGTTGACGGTACATGTGGGCCATGCCTCGAGGCGATGAGCGAAAACACCAGGCAGGTGTGTCGACGTAAACGAGAATGCGGAACGGCGAGCGCGAGCGCCAGCGCCGTTTCAGACGAACCGCTGGGGCTACAAAATGCTCCAGAATTCCCGGCTCACGTCGATCGAAAACGTCCATCGGGCAAAACCGCGGCGAAGTCCGCGAGCCACGTCGATGCGAACGAGATCAAACGGGAGAAGAAACCCTGCGCCGATGGATGGATACGCGGAGGACGATGCCGCGCTGAACGCGCACGCACGCGAGGGAAACAATGGGGGCTCGACGCCGCCCGCGGGAAACGTCACCACGCGTTGAGAGTCGCAATCGGGAGTCGAAACGAGCACGCCGTGAACGAACGGAGCAAGCGTCGCGCTGCTCGGCACGCGACCAAAGCGCCCGAGCGAGAATGCCGGAAATGGAACAGGAAACTGCCACTCGAGATGTTCGCTCACCGCGGCGCGCGCGACAATCGAGTGATAGTCATATCCCGGTGCGCTCACCGGGCCCCCGAAATAGATGAGTTCCTGCTCGGGGTCGAAGGCAGACGACCACAGTCCGGCGCCCGTCGTGCGGCTCACGAATCGATACCGGCTCACGGGGCGCTCGAGGTCCGCGGTGGCTGAGGCGCGCAGCGTTCTCAATGCGCTCACGCTTCCCGCCGTGCCGGTCGTGGACTGCAAATCCCAACCGGCGCGCATTTCACTGCGAACGCCGAGCTCCGTTCCAAGCCACCACAGCGACGGCGGGCGCACTGCCGACAACGACAGCCGGAAAAGGCGACGAGTCGGCGACGCGATCGTTCCTTGGAAGTCTCCGACGACTGGGCGCGCATGCGTCGAGAGAGAATCCTGACGCTCGATTGCGCCGTCGAGCGTCCAGTGCGCACCGAACGCCGTTGGGAAGTCGAGACCGATTCCTGCGCCCTGCACGAGATACGGATCGGTGTCGTCGTTCCCGAATTCCTGAGCGGCGATGCTGTTGACCGCGCCAGACCGCTCCATCTCGTCGCCCGTGTCGCGGAAGTCGCGCCCGCCAAAGAATCGAAGTCCGAAGCCGCCCGGCTGCTGCCACGCCAGGTGTCCGCTGCCCTTACCCGCGTGGTCGTCCAACCCATATCGACCACGCGCCGTCGCGGACCAACCGAGGCCGAGTTGCTTGGACAGCCCAGCTCCGAGGGCGAATCCCTCGACGCGATCGAACCGCGCCAGATCCGACACGTTGCGCGCTGAGATGGATACACGCTCGGCGCGCGCCAACGCTTGGCGGCGAACCAGCGCATGCGCCTCTGCCTGAACGCGCGCGACGTCGGCGTCGGTGACAGCGCGCACGTCGGGCGGAAGCGAGTCGAGAATCGCCCCCTTCCAGGCAAATTGCTTCAGCTCGGCCGCCGGCGCCTGAACAATTTCGGGCCCGGCAAAGATGGCTTGAGGCAACCCGATGTCGAATTGGTAGCCGCCAATCTCCCACCGCCCTCGAATGATTCCGCGCACGGGATAGTCGAGCCACTCGCCCGTGCGCCGGATCTCGATTTCCTGCCTGCTTGGGAGCCACAATCGCCCGGCGACGAGCCGATTCTCGAGCACGACCGACAACTGTTCGAGCGCCTTGTCGAGAAACGCGGCGCGCGTGAAACTGAGGTTCATCCGCACCACCTGTGCGCCCGACGCATCGAGATAGATGGCGCCGACGACGCGGGGCTGCCGATCATCCTTGGGCCGGACCTTCACCTCGTACACGCGAATCCGCTGCGACCCCGAACCAATGGCGAAACTGTCCGACAGCGCGAAGTCGTAATCCTGCATCCCGAGCGCGGAGAGCGGGTGCGGGACATCACGCACTTCGTCGCCGTCGCCGATGCGAATCGTCAGCGGAAAGTTGTTCTGGACGATGCCGAGGTGGTCGCGATGGTAGGCGATGTCCGTGGGCAGCAGCAGCGTGTCGCGACGACCGACAATGCGCTGCTTGCTCTGATTGGGCGCGTGCCAGTACACTTCGAGTTCCAATTCGTCGGCCTTGATGATCTTGGGCGGCGTGAGGAACCCTTCGCCAAGCTGCGCCAGAAAGGTGACGTAGCCGTGCGCAGTGGCCTTGTATTCCTTGAGGCCGGTGTCCGTCAGCTGTTGGACACGACGCGTGGTGGCCCGGTCTACAAGGCTGAGGCTACGGGGGTCGTTCCAGGTCTGCGCGTTCGTGACCCGCGCCAGAGCCACGACAATGAACAACCAGCACGCGGCGCGGCACGCCGCGAGGATTTGACGCATGATTTGTGAATTTCGCCGGGTACACCGAACGGGGCAACCCGCTTGACGAGTATAGAAAGCTTTCGCGAACGCGCGCGCGGCGGCGCGGCCAATGTCTCGCGTCTCGTGCCCGTGTGGCGCGACGTGCTGCTCGATTCGGAAACTCCTGTGGCCGCGTTCGCCAAGCTCCGTCGCGGTCCGTTCGCCTTTCTTCTCGAATCTGCCCCCGCGGGCGGCGAGACATGGGCGAGATACACGTTCATGGGAACCGAGCCACGCTCGGCCTGGAAGCTTCAGGACGGCGTCGTGCAGGATTGGACGGCGGACAAAGGCTGGCACAACGAGCGTCGGCCGGCCGACCCGCTGAGCGACCTCGAAGCGCTCCTGCGCGATTGCGAACCGGTCGAAGTGCCTGAGATCGGAGAGTTCTGGTCGGGCGCGGTGGGCTATTTCGGCTATGACGTCGCGCGCATCATCGAGCGTCTCCCCACACCGCCGGTGCGCGGCGTGGAAGTGCCCGACGCGCTGTTCGTGTTCACCGACGCGCTCGTGATCTTCGACAACTTGCGCTCACAAGCGCGCGTGGTCGCTGCGGCGCGCGTGGACCCGGGCGCGTCGGACGCACAGCTTCAGGCCGCACACGACGCCGCGATGTTGACGGTCGACGCAACAATGAAGCGACTTCGCGGACCGTCGGTGCTCGAGCCGCTCGAATTGAACAGCGCCGCTCCCGCCGCCGAAGGAAAATCGCACTACGACAAGGACAAGTTCCTCGCCGACGTGGAGCGGATCCGCCAGTACATCATCGCGGGCGACGCGTTTCAAGTGCAGCTCGCGCGTCGCATCGATCTGCCATTCGATTTTTCTTCAACGGACTTGTATCGCGCGCTCCGCGTCATCAATCCGTCGCCGTACATGTACCACCTCGTGCTCGACGGCATCGAGATTGTCGGCAGCTCGCCCGAATTGCTCGTGCGTGTCGGCACCACGGGCACCGTCACGCTCAGGCCCATCGCCGGCACGCGACGCCGAGGGCGCACGCCTGACGACGACGCAAGAATGACGGCCGAATTGATGGCCGACGAAAAGGAGCGCGCCGAGCATTTAATGCTGGTCGACCTCGGGCGCAACGACGTTGGACGCATCGCGAAGTATGGCTCGGTTCGCGTGAGCGAACTGATGGTCGTCGAGCGCTACTCGCATGTGCTGCATCTCGTGAGTCAGGTGGATGGAGAGTTGAAGGACGGACTCACCGCGATGGATGCGTTCCGCGCCAGCTTTCCCGCCGGCACGCTCACCGGAGCGCCGAAAGTGCGTGCGATGCAGATCATCGATGAGATGGAGCCGGAACGGCGCGGGCCATACGGCGGCGCTGTGGGTTACATCAGCGCCGGCGTGAAGCGCATGGACCTCGCGATCACCATTCGCACGTGCGTCATCGCCAACGGCGTGGCGTCAGTGCAGGCAGCGGCCGGTATTGTGTACGACTCGGTGCCCGAGCACGAATTCCAGGAGCATCAGAACAAGGCACGCGCTCTGCTCACGGCGATCGGTCAGGTTCGAGGTGCGAACGCATAAGACCCGAGTCGATTGGGCGAGAGAAACGCGACGTTGGGCCCTGTCCCGTCCGACGCCGCACCGTATTATTCCGTTCATGCGCCACACGCTGAACAGCCCGGATGGACTGCACACGTTCGAGTTGCGAGAAGGCCCGCCGCTCATCGTGGGGCGTGCCCCGACCAGCGACATTCCCGTGATCGATCCGACGATCTCGCGCCGCCATGCTGAAGTCGAGTGGAGCGGAACGGTCATCACGGTACGCGACCTCGGCTCGAGCAACGGCACCTTCCTGAACGGCACGCGCATCGACAGCGCGCCGATCGCGCCGGGCGACACGGTCACGTTCGGAAAAGTTCAGTTTCGGCTCCAGCAACTCGCGCCGGCGCCCGCGCCGGTGGCCGCGGCGGCATCCGCGACTGGCGCGACCATTGTCCGACAACTTCCGGTTCGCGATCCCAACGCGGCACTCGGCGGCATTCCCGGAGCGTTGAGCACGCCTGCGCACAGCTCGCTGGCGCTTGCGCCGGAAGACAAGAATCGCCAGAAGCTCGCCACGTTGCTCGAGGTGTCCAAGGGCCTCGGAAAGGCCGCCGACCTCGATGCGCTGCTGAAGAAGATCGTCGACTACGCGTATCAGATTCTCGAAGTAGATCGCGTCGCCATCCACCTCGCTGACGATGCCGGCGAGTTGGTGCCGAAAATCTCGCGCGATAAACGGGGCGGCGAAACACCCCGCGCGGTTCCGCAGTCGATCGCGCGCACCGCGCTCAAGGACAAGGTCGCCATCCTGTCCGACAACGCGGGCGAAGACACGCGCTTCGGCGGCCAGTCCATTCTCATGCAGCAAATCCGCTCGGCAATCTGCGTCCCGCTTATCGGGAGCGAGGACAAGGCGCTCGGCATTTTGTACGTCGACAACGTCACGGCGACTCACCGATTCAGCGATGAAGATTTCGAGTTCTGCATCGGATTCGCCGGGATCGCCGCGGTGGCCATCGAGAACGGACAGTTCGCGCAGCGCATTCAGCGCGAGCTCCTCACGCGCAGCAACTTTGAGCGTTTCTTCACACCGCAATTGGCCAAGCGAATCGCCGAGTCGTCGGAAAGTATCAAGCTCGGCGGCGATAAACGCGCCGTGGCGGTGTTGTTCAGCGATATTCGCGGGTTCACCGCGCTGTCGGAAACGATGCGACCCGACGATATGGCGAGCTTGCTGACCGAATACTTCACGCAGATGGTCGATTGCGTGTTCCGGCATGAGGGAACGCTCGACAAGTTCATCGGCGATGCGGTCATGGCGCAGTGGGGCGCGCCGATTGGCGGGGCGGACGACGCCGACAAGGCGATGGCCGCCGCCATCGAGATGATGCGCGAGCTCGAGAAGTTGAACGCCGGTTGGCGCGCCGTGGGTCGCCCGGAGTTGCAGGTCGGCATCGGGTTGAACTACGGCGAAGCATTTGCCGGAAATATCGGATCCGAGCGTCGTCTCGAGTTCACGGTCATCGGCGACGTGGTCAACACGGCGAGCCGCGTATGCGCCGCGGCGAACGAAGGTGAGATCCTGGTCACGTCGAACTTCAGAGCCGCCCTGCATGGCGTGCCGCACATGGTCGAGTGTCCGCCGATGGAGCTCAAGAACAAGAGCCAACCTGTGACGGTGTATCGCGTCATCCTCGATTGATGCCTGCGCCCGGGCTACCATCCGGTTTCGTCCGGTTCGCGAGTGCCGGCTCGCAGATCGTCTGCGCTGGTCACGTGGCTGATGCCGTGCGCGACGCCATGGGTGGCGGAACACTGTATCGCTACGCTGAGCGGCATCCGCAGGCTCGCGCGCTTGCCGGCCGCGGCGTCGCATACGCGGTGCCCCTCCCCAACGATGTTGAACACGTCGTGATCCGCCACAATCGTCACGGCGGACTCCTTGCCCCGTTCACGCGAGATGTCTTTCGCGCGCCAACGCGCGCGCCGATGGAGCTCCAGCTGTCGGAAACGCTGCGGGCGCGCAGTGTGCCGACACCGCTCATGCTTGGCTACGTCACCTACGACGCCGCCGCAGGATTTCAGCGAGCAGACGTGATGACGCGCGAAGTCCCGGACAGCGCGGATCTATCGGTGGCGCTCCGCTCCGACGACGCGCGGATGCGCGAGCGCGCGCTGAGCGCGTCCGCTGCCATCGTTCGCGCGCTTTCGCGCGCCGGCGCACGCCATCACGATTTGAACGTCAAGAACATCCTGCTCTCCGGCGCGCACGACGTCGCGCCCACCGCGATGGTGCTCGACGTCGACCGCGTGGTGTTCCTGACCGATGGCGACGCGGTGCTCGAGGCAAACCTGGCGCGACTGCTACGCTCCGCCAGGAAATGGCAGGCGCTTCACGGAGCGCGCGTGACTGACGCGGAGCTGGACGCGTTCGCCGCCGCGGTCCGCGAACCGGCGCCGTTGCCCCTCACGACCTCTTCGTAAATACGCAACGTGCGATCAGCCATTCGTTCGACAGAGAACTCCGCGGCGCGCACCGGCCCATTCGCGCGCACGCGCGCGTTGAGCGCGCCGTCCATCAGCAGACGAGCGATCGCGTCGCCGAGTGCGGTTGGATTTCGCGCGTCGGCGAGCACCCCGCACTGTCCATCGATGATCACCTCGGGAATGCCGCCCGCACGAGTGGCCGCGATCGGCACGCCGAACGCCAGCGCATCGAGCAGCACGGAGCCCATGCCTTCTTCGCGCGAGCTCAGGCAGACGACGTCGGCCGACGCGAGCAGCGCGTCGGCATCCTGTCGATATCCGGCGACGTGGACCACGCCGTCCAGGTTGGCGGCGTGAATCTCACGCTCGACGTCAGCGCGCAGCGGCCCGTCGCCGACAAGCAGCCCGTGGAGCTGCGGCACCAGCTCGCGCGCCCGGGCCATCGCGCGCACGAAATTGACCGGATCCTTATGGCCGACCAACTGCGCCACCTGCACCACGAGCGGAACCGACTCCGGAACACCGAGCGACGCCAACGCCTCGCGAGAGGCGGGAGTCACGACGCGGGCAACGTCCACGCCGTCGGGAACCACACGAATTTGTTCGGCGGCAATACCACTTCTTTCGAGCACCGCCGCGACGGCGCGCGAGATCGCGATGATCGCCGCGGCCCGGCCATACTTCCAACGTGTGCCCGCGTTGTCGCGCAGTGCGAAGTCCACCCGGCGCGATACGACGAGCGGCACCACTGTGCGCGTCGTGGCGAGCGCGGCTACCGCGATGGCGTGCGCCGTGTGCGCGTGCACCACGTCGATCTGCCACGCCCGGATGAGACGGCGCAGTCTCCATGCGGCAAGAAGATCGAGCTCGCTGAGCGGGCTGCAGTCCGCGACGGGAAGTCCGGCGGCAGACGCGCGGTCCGCGAGCGGTTCGCCGACGCGTGCCGCCAGCACGGACGTGTGTCCACGTCGCGCCAACTCCAGCGCGAGCCACAGCGCCTGGCGTTCGCCGCCGCGCCATCCGCGCTCCGTGTCGACATGCAGCACTCGAAGAGTCACGGCGCGCAACTTCCGTTGAGAGTCCCGCAAAGGCAAGTCTTTACGGGCGAGCAAGCACGGCTTGGGTTTTCGTGATACCATCGCCGCCGCCCCGCCGAATTCTGCTCGTCGCGCTCGACAACCTCGGCGATCTCGTCTTTGCTTCGGGCCTCACGCCGCCGCTGCACGCCGCGTTTCCCGACGCCGCGATCGATGTGTGGTGCAAGGAGTATACGGCGCCCGTCGCAACGCTGATTCCGTATGTGCGCGACGTGATCGCCGCTGACCCGTTCTGGGCCGTGCCAAGCCACCGACCGCGCCCGGCAATCCTCCCGTTTCTTCGGACCGTGGGCGCGGTGCGGCGAAATCACTACGACATCGCTGTTCTGAGCGAGGCGCCGTGGCGGACGGCGGCCGCAGTCGCGGCGGCCCGCATACCAGTGCGCATTGGGCTGGCCAGGCATCGGAATCGTGCGTTTCTCACGCAGGTGCTTCCTGAAGAAGACGCGCACAAGCCCGTCGTCCGCGAGCAAGCGCGCCTCCTCTCGGCACTCGGCGTTGGTTCTGCGAACCAGCGGTACCAGCTCGACGCGGAACGCCTCGGGTCAGTTCGCACCGACGTGCGGCGCCAACTCCCGGCCCACTTTGTCGCGTTTCATCCGTTCGCCAGCACGCGCGATCGTTGTGTCCCGCTCGAGGAATGGACGCAGCTTGCAACGGCGATGCACGCGCGCTCGCTGCCCGTGCTGTGGGTCGGCACACCAGCGGAGCTGGATGAGCTTCGCCGATCGAACACGCAGAGGCAGAGCTACTACGTCGATCAAATCGGCGACGGCTCGCTCATCGTTACCGCGGCCGCCCTGTCGCTCGCCGATCTGTTCGCGGGGCACGACTCCGGGCCGCTGCACATCGCCGGGGCATTCGGCGTGCCGGTCGTCGGTGTGTTCGCGCCGGGACAGCCCGATCGTACTTTTCCGCAAGGCACCGGACCGTCGCGCGTCGTGTATAGTCCATCGCCGGACGGGATCACCGCGGCGACCATTCTGCGCGAGATCGATGCGCTGGTCATATCTTCCGTGTCATGAACGAGCCAGCGCCCACGCCATAGCATGACCGACGTCCCTGCCCCTCCCATCCGTGGGCGGGTGTGCATCGTGATGATGAGCGCCGTGGGCGATGCCGTGCATGTGCTGCCGGTCATCAACGCGCTCAAGCGGCACTCGCCCTCCGTCCACGTCACCTGGGTGTTGCAACCCGGGCCGGCGACGCTCGTGCGCGGCCACCGGTCCGTTGATGAAATTCTCATTTTCGATCGCGCCAAGGGATGGGGCGCCTTCAATGAGATCCGCGACCAGTTGGCCCATCGCACCTTCGATCTCGTGATCAATCTGCAGGTCTACTTCAAGGCCGGGATCGTCACGAAGTTCACACGCGCCCCCGTGAAGCTTGGGTTCGACCGCGCTCGCGCCCGCGACTTTAACTGGCTGTTCACGACCAGACGAATCCCGCCGCATCCGCTCCAGCATGTGCAGGACCAGTATTTCGAGTTTCTCACGGCGCTGAATGTTCCACACGAGCCGGTGGTGTGGGATCTCGGGCCGTGGCCCGATGAACGTGCATGGCAGAGCGAATTCGCCGCGCGCTTCGAGCGGCCGCTCGCGTCGATCGTCGTCGCGACGAGCAAACCGCAAAAGGACTGGATCCCCGAGCGCTGGGCAGCGGTCATCGACGCACTGTGGCACGACTTCGGCCTGCAACCGGTGCTGGTGGGCGGACAGTCACCGCGCGAAGTGGCCGCGGTCGACGTGATAACCAAGCGCGCGCGGGTCGCGCCGTATTCTGCACTGGGCAGCGGGCTGCGAAACCTGGTCGGCATTCTCGACGCGTCGTCGCTCGTCCTCGCGCCGGACACCGGTCCGCTGCACATGGCGGTCGCGCTCGACCGGCCCGTGATCAGCCTCATGGGTTATACAAACCCTAAACGCACGGGACCTTATCGACGCTTTCACGACCTGATCGTCGACGCCTATGGCGATCCAGGCGTGGACTATCCGGTCAGCATGGAAAACCGGCTCGACCGCATGCCGCGCATCACGGTGCGCGACGTGCTCGATCGCGTGGAGCATTGGCGTCGGTCATACTAAGCGAAGCGCTCCCCGTTGTCATCCAGAGCGAAGCGAAGGATTGTCTCAACCCACCGTGACGGGACCAAAGTCATAGCCAAGCCCCATGGCGCGCAGCATGCGCGCCAACCGGTTGAGCGGCAGCCCCATCACCGCGAAGTAGTCGCCGTCCACGCGCTCGACGATCGTCGCGCCGTATCCCTGAATGCCGTACGCACCGGCCTTATCCATCGGCTCGCCGGTGTCGATGTACCGCTCGATCTCCGCATCCGTGAGCGCACGAAACGTCACGCCGACCTCTTCGAGCCCCGACTCGAGCGCGCCTTGCCACTGCACGGCGACACCCGTCATCACGACATGCGCTCGTCCGCTCAGCCGGTGCAACATCTCTGCGGCGTGGGCGCGGTCGCGCGGTTTGCCAAGCACGTCCCCGTCGACCACGACGATCGTGTCGCTGCCAATGGCCACCGCGCTTGCATCATCGACGGCCGCGGCCTTCTCGCGCGCCAGACGTTCGGCGTGCTGCGGCGGCGTTTCTCCCGCGAGATAGCTCTCATCGATGTTGGCGGGCCGCACGTCATGCGCGATCCCGACGAGCGTCAACAGTTCGCGTCGGCGCGGCGACGCTGAGGCAAGAACGACGCGGGGGTGACTCACCGCTCCAACCACAGCGTCACCGGTCCGTCGTTGACCAAGTCCACCTGCATCGTCGCGCCGAACTCTCCCGTTTCCGCGCGCACGCCACGCTCGCGAATCAGCCCGACAAAGCGCGCATACAGAACCACAGCAACCTCGGGTCGTGCCGCATCGACAAAGCTGGGCCGCCGTCCTTTGACCGCATCGCCGTATAGCGTGAATTGGGATACCACGAGCACGGAACCGCCGACGTCGCCGAGCGAGAGATTCATCTTGTCACCGCCGTCCGGGAAAATCCGAAGGGCAACGACCTTGTCCGCCATCCACGCGATCTGCTCGTCGCCATCGGTGTGGGTAAAGCCGACCAACAACAGATACCCGCGATCGATCTCCCCGACCACGCGGTCGGCGACGCGAACGCTGGCGCGGGCCACGCGCTGAAGGAGCAATCGCATGTGATGTATGTAGTGGTTGGTCGGTCGTGGCGATAACCTAACCAGAGTCCGCACCGGTCGCGCGGACATTTGTGCGCATTGCCTTGCGTGGTCGCAGGCCCGGGTGCATCGTGCGTCGTTCCCACAATCCTTGCCGTGTCAATGCCGACTGGTCCGTCCCGACGTGAACTGTATCGCGTGATCTATCCGGTCGCCGAACGACCGGCGTTCGATATGGGTGGATTCATACACGAGGTCGTCGACTGCTCCGAAGTGGGCCTGCGGTACGAAGTTCTCGACCGGCGAATTCCGCAGGTCGGCGCGCAATTGGGCGGAATCATCAAGTGGAAACGGGGCGGCAACACCGAAGTCACCGGCGAAGTGCTGCGCGCTCGCGCCGGCCTGGTGGTCCTCATTCTCGACCCGCCAGGCATTCGCTTCTCCGATATTCTGCTCGAGCAGCGCTACTTGCGCGGCAAGGGATTCACGCTCAAGGACGACTGACCAGAGGTCAGAAAAGCGCGCCGTCGACAAGACGGCGCGCTATGCATTCGGACCACCGACGGTCGCTACGCCGCGTCTGTTGCCTGCGGGGCCTGACGAACTAGCTCGAAGTCGAGCGTCATCTTGACCTCGTCGCCAACCGCCACGCCACCTGCCTCGAGCGCCTGATTCCACTTTAGACCAAACGCGTCGCGGCTGATTTTGCCCGTCGCGCTGAATCCAGCACGATCATTCCCCCACGGATCGATCGCACGGCCCTCGGCGACGACGTCGAGGACGATCTCCTTCGTGTTGCCGCGGATGGTCAGATCGCCGAACACGCGGAAACTTCCGGTTGGGTCGCCTTCGATCCGCTTGCCAACGAAGTGCATGTTCGGATGATTCGCGGCGTCGAAGAAATCGGCTGAGCGGAGGTGGTTGTCGCGCATCTCCTGCCGAGTGTCGATAGAGGTGACGTCGACCGTGACGTCGATCTTGGTCGCCTTCAAATCGTCGTGGTCGACGATCACGGTTCCACTGACGGTGCCGAAGCGACCGCGAACGGTTGCGAGCATCAGGTGGCGCACGGCAAACGCGAGCTCAGCGTGAGTCGGATCTACGATCCACGTCGAGGTTTTGGCGGTGGTTAGGCTGTCGTTGGTTGTCGTCGTGTTGCTGGCGGTCATGGTACTCCTCCTACGTTGGTTAGTACTGTACTGTTCGCTTATCGATGGTGCATATATGAACTTTCGCGTCAAATAAAATGCTATTTCAGCGCGTTAAGCAGACGGTCGAGCGAAGCCCGGTCAGCCTCGGCGACGTTTTCGCCGAATTCTTCATGCAGCTTGGCGATGGCAGCGGCCCCAGCTGCCTGACGCTTCTGCCCTTCCGGGGTGATCGCGGCTTTGACCGCCCGCCGATCGTTCGGGTCGTCGACCCGCCGGACCAGTCCGTCAGCCTCGAGGCGATCGACCAGCTGCGTCATGTTGGACCGCACGCAACTGAGCCGGGCCGCAAGCTCGCTCAACGACACCGGCGCGTCAGCCGACACAAGCTCGCTCACCACGGAAAACTTGGCCAGCGAGAGCCCAACTGTTTCCAGCGTGGCCTCGACCCGGTTCTCTAACGTGTGCGCGGCGTGTAGAAGCAAAAAGATCGTCTTGTCGGACGAGCTTTCGTTCTTCGGTGACGCGACGACTGCGTTGTTCATGCATGAACAGTACATATCGACACCGTCGGTGTCAAGACCACAGGTTGGCGGCAGTGTCGGATCGGCTAATCCGGGTGGACGGATTCGTGCCCGCCTTAGGCCTGCGGCTGTGTGCGCCACGGCGACAAGACAGGTCATTGGCATTGATGAACAGCGGCAAACGCACTGTTTCGGCGCGCTGAAACGCCGAAAGACAGAACTGTCACGTCGCCGTTGCGCCCACAGCCATTGGCATAGCAGCTACCGGCACGGGGCATTGCAGTTCTTTGGTTCGCGCCGCTTCGTCGCGTGACCTGTCAGAACGCCATCGCGCGACCCGCGATGGCGGCGGTCATGGTCCTGGCCTATTCGACCGTCACTGACTTCGCGAGGTTCCGCGGCTGGTCCACATCCAGCCCACGCTTGACCGCGATGTAGTACGCCAGCAACTGAAGCGGGATCACGGTCAGTACGGGGTAGAGCATGTCGATCGTCTGGGGAACCCGGATCTCGAAATCGATGAGCCCGTCGAGCACCGGCTCATGCTGGCTCGTGATGCAGATGACCCGCCCGCCGCGCGCTTTCACTTCCTGCACGTTTGACACGACTTTGTCGAACACCGCGTCGTGCGGCGCCACGAACACAACCGGCATTTCCGAATCGATCAACGCGATGGGACCGTGCTTCATCTCGGCCGCGGGATAGCCCTCGGCGTGGATGTAGCTGATCTCCTTCAGCTTGAGCGCGCCTTCGAGCGCGACTGGGAAATTGTAGCCGCGCCCCAGGTACAGGAAGTTCGTGGCGTCCTTGAACGTTTCGGCGATCGCTTCGATCTCCGGGGCGCGATCGAGGATCTGCTGAATCTGCGCGGGTAGCGCGAGCATTGCTTCGGCAACTTCTCGTCCGCGGACAACCGACATGTTACGCAGCCGCGCGAGCTTCAACGTGAGCAATGCGAGCGCGATCACCTGGCTCGTGAACGCCTTCGTGGAGGCGACGCCGATTTCCGGGCCCGCGTGCAGGTAGATACCGCCGTCGTCTTCGCGTGCGATCGTCGATCCGACCACGTTCACGAGGCCGAGCGTTTTCGCGCCACGCCGCTTTGCCTCGCGCATGGCCGCAAGCGTATCGGCCGTCTCGCCCGACTGGGAGATCAGGATGCAGAGCGTCTTGTCGGTCACGATCGGGTTCCGATAGCGGAACTCCGACGCGTACTCCACCTCACAGCGAATTCGCGCCAATTCCTCGATGTACAGCTCCCCGATGATCCCGGAATGCCAGCTGGTGCCGCACGCCGTGATGATGATCTGATCGATCGAAAGGAGCTCTTCCTTGGTGAGGTTCAATCCGCCGAGTTTGGAGAATCCTTCTTCCACGACGAGGCGGCCGCGCATGGTGTTCTCGATCGTCTGCGGCTGCTCGAAGATCTCCTTGAGCATGAAGTGGTCGAACCCGCCCTTCTCGATTTCGTCGAGCGACCAATCGATGCGGCTCACGCCCTTGGAGATGCGGCGCGCGTTGAGGTCGAGCACTTCGTACCCCGTCCGCGTCAACACGCCCATCTCGCCGTCGTCGAGATATACCACCTGGCGAGTGTGCTGCAGGATCGCCGCGACATCGCTGGCGACATAGTACTCGCCGTCGCCCAAGCCGATGAGCAGCGGGCTTCCCTTTCGCGCGCACACGATCTTGTCCGGATCCTTGCTGCTGATCACGGCAATGCCATACGTGCCTTCAACGAGGTTGAGGGCATCCATGACCGCGTCCTCGAGCTTGCCGGCGAACGCGGCTTCGATGAGGTGGGCGAGCACCTCGGTGTCCGTCTCTGAGACGAACGTGTGTCCCTGCGCCTTCAGCATCTTTCTGAGCGCGCCGTAGTTCTCGATGATGCCGTTGTGAACGAGCGCGATGGTGCCCGTGCAGTCCACGTGCGGATGCGCGTTGCACTCATTCGGTTGGCCGTGGGTTGCCCACCGGGTGTGCGCAATACCAACGCTGCCGTGAATGGGGTTGGTGTTCACCACCCCTTCGAGCATCGAGATCTTTCCCTTCGCCTTCCGCGTCTCCAGGCCGTGGCCGTTGCTCATGGCGATGCCCGCGGAGTCATATCCGCGATACTCGAGGCGCTTGAGGCCCTCGAGGAGCAACCCGGTTGCCCCACGTGTTCCGACGTAGCCGACGATTCCGCACATATCAGAAATCCTTACCGAGAAGTGTTACGCGCTTAGCGCATCCAAAGGTGCGCGAGAGCGCCTGACCAGTTCCAACGCTTCGATGTCGGTGGGCGCTTCGGCGATCACTCGCACGATGGGCTCCGTTCCCGACGGTCGAACATGCACCCAACGGTCCGGCCATGACAGCCGGAGTCCATCCTGAGTATCGGCCGCGGCCTCCGGAAAGGCTGAGCAGAGGGCATCATAGACCGTAGCCAGGCTGGCGTCGGGTCGGTCCAGCTTGTCTTTCACGATGACGTATCGGGGAAGGGCCGAGACGATCTCCGATAGCGGCTTGTTCTCCTCGTGCAGCAACTGCAGCAACAGAGCAGCCCCCACCGGCGCATCCCGGCCCAGGTGGACTTCGGACAGAATCACGCCGCCATTGCCCTCGCCCCCGATTGGCGCGCCTTCATCACGCATCCGTACGGCGACGTTGACTTCGCCGACCGGCGCCCGAATTGCCGAGACTCCGGCGGCAACCGCCACATCTTCGACGATTCGACTGGTCGAGAGGTTTGTCACTACCGGACCGCGCACGTGCCGGAGGACTAGTTTGGCCGCGAGCGCGAGGGTGAAGTCTTCCCCAACCGCCTTGCCTGCATCGGAGACGAGCGCCAGCCGATCGACGTCGGGGTCCACGGCAAATCCAATCGCGGCGCCCGACTGAAGCACGAGCCGTTCCAGGTCCCCGAGGTTTTCGGCGATCGGTTCGGGCGGGTGCGGAAAACGGCCATCGGTCTCGAGGTGAATGGCGTCTACACGACAGCCAAGTCGCTCGAGCAACGCGGGCATGATGATGGCTCCGGCGCCGCGAACGCAATCGAGCGCAACGCGATATTGGCGGCGACGAATGCCCTCGACGTCGATGTATGGTATCGCAAGGACACGATCA
This sequence comes from bacterium, assembly GCA_040002475.1. GTDB lineage: Bacteria > Gemmatimonadota > Gemmatimonadetes > Gemmatimonadales > Gemmatimonadaceae > JAQBQB01. Next base: position 73,855 of record JBDUEJ010000009.1, read on the forward strand.
ATGTGTCGCTGAACGGCACGATCGTCGGTCTCGATCTGACCGAGCTTGTCCCACGTCGCTCGCGGAATGCCCGCCTCGACCAATGCCCGCATCTCGATGCCCTCGGCGTTCTCGAGGAACAGGCCTGTGGGTCCGATGAACTTGAGCGCATTCCATTCGATCGGGTTGTGGCTCGCCGAGATCATGAGACCGCCCCCGGCGTGATGGTGCTCCACGGCAAGCTGGCAGGTCGGCGTTGTGGTGAGCCCGATGTCGATGACGTCGCAACCCACCGACTGGAGCGCCGAAAGCACGACGCGGTGAAACATCGCGCCCGAAACGCGGCTGTCTCGGCCCACGACCACTTTCTTTGACCCGCCGCGGCGCAACGACCACGCTCCGAACCCGCCTGCGTAGCGCGCAATCACTTCCGGAGTCAGCGCTTCGCCGACCCGCCCACGAATCCCTGACACGCTTACCATCAAACCGTCGTGCGCCATTCGACCTCCACAGAGTCGGGGGAAAGGTAACCGTCCAGGATGGGGTCGTGTATCTTCCCCGCCTCCTACTTCCCGCCTTTACCGAGTCGTGATCGACCCCTTCTCGCTCGTCCCGCTTTCGATCGCCGCCCACGACGGACGGGTGGACGGTTTCGAGGCGCAACAACTCGTCGCTGCCGGCTTGACGGCCCTGCGGCGAAGCGTGCCGCTCGTTCGCGCGCTTAGCGGCAAGCGGTCGGGCATTCTCCTGCCAACGTCGCCGGCTTTCGTCGTGGCGCTTGCCGCATCCGAAGGACGAGGTGCGGTGCTGATCAATCCGCTTGCGTCGCCTTCTGAGATTGCTCATCAGCTGTCCGATGCCAATGTCGGCGCGGTCTTCACGAGCTCGGGGCTCGCGGCCGGATTGCCCGCCGAGTTTCCTCGCGTCCTACTCGACAACGCGCCGAAAACAGCGGAGGTCCTGATCGCCGGGACCGCGCGCGAAGTCGACCTCGGCACACACCTCGGCATGCCAATCGAGGGAGACGCGGACGCCCCCGGCAGCGATGAAGAGGCGGTGATCGTCTACACGTCGGCGATGGCTGGGCGTCCGCTCGGCGCGATTCTGTCGCACAGGAATCTCCTCTTCAACGCACGCTCAACCGTCGGGGTCGTAGGCAACAGCTCTCAAGATCGCATGCTGGCGTTGCTTCCCTACTCACATCTCTTCGGCCTCACCGCCACGTGTTTCGTTCCGCTTCTCACAGGCGGACAGATCACGACGATGGCGCGATTCAATCCGACCCGTGCGGCGGAGCTCATCGCTGGAGGGGACGTGACCGAAATCGTGGGCGTGCCGGCAGTTTTTCGCGCGCTCCTCTCGGTCTTTGCGCGGCGAGGCGAGCGCGTTCAAGGCGCGCTGCGAGTCTGTATTTGTGGTGGATCGCCACTCACGGTCGACGTTCAGAATCGCTGGTTCGACGCAACGGGCGTGGAGCTTCGGCAGGGATACGGTCTGACGGAGGCCGGCCCCGTTTCGCTCTTCAATCGCGTGCAGCGCCCCAACGTGCGCGGATCGCTCGGCGTGTCCCTGCCGGGAGTGGACGTCGAGCTGTTCGAGCCAGTCTCGTACGACAACCTGGGCCGTCCAACGAAATCGGAGATGCACACCACGCCGCTCGCCGAGGGCGAGATCTGCGTGCGTGGGGAGAACGTCTTTCGCGGCTACGTGTCGAACGGCGACCTCGGTCTGTCCGTGCACGACGGGTGGCTGCACACCGGAGACATTGGGCGACGAAACGCCGATGGAACCATCGGCTTCGTGGGGCTCATCAAGCCAATGTTCACGCGAAACGGATTCAACATCTATCCGCACGAGATCGAGCGCGTGGTAAGCGACATGCCCGGCGTGACAGGTGTCGTCGTCACTGAAGGTGCGCCTCCGGCACCGGACAAGGAGCCGGATATTGCGTTGGCAGTGGACGGAAGCGTGTCGGAGGACGACGTCAAACGCTGGTGCGCCGAACGACTCAGCGCCTACAAGCAACCAGGGACGATTCTGATTCGCTAAACCGGCACGACGACGGCATGCGTCGCGGCACGAGGCAACAGCTGCAACGCGCCCGACTCGGCGGCGGCAATGATTGCGTCCACGACGTCAGGATCGAACTGCGTGCCGCGGTGTCGCTGGAGCTCTTCGATCGCCAGCGGAAGCGTCATCTCGCTCACACGATACGGGCGATCGCTCGTCATCGCGTCGAGCGCGTCGGCGGCGGCGGCGATTCGTGCCTCGAGCGGAATTTCATTGCCTTTGAGACCGTCTGGAACGCCGCGTCCGTCGAACCGTTCGTGATGCGACCGCACGATGTTGAGCGCGTTCGGCGTGTCGCCGAGCAGCGGCGCCAGAATTCGCCAGCCGAGGACCGGGTGCGTCATGATGTGCTCGTATTCTTCCGCGGTCAGCCGCTCGGCTTTGTTGAGCACCGATTCGCGTACGCCGATCTTGCCGATGTCGTGCACGTGTCCGCCGAGCTCGATCTGTCGGAGCATCTCGCCGTCGAGGCCAATGGCTCGGGCGATCGTGGCCGAGTAGTGGCTCACACGAACCGAGTGGCCGCGCGTGTATGGATCCTTGAGCTCGAGCGCCTCAGCGAGCGATTGCACGCTGGCAAGGAATAGCTCTTCGAGCCGCCGCGCCTGCTGCTGCACGCGTTCTTCGAGACTCTCGCGATAGGCGCGGTTTTCGAGAATCAGCCGGCGCTTCTCGAGCGCCTGCGCGACACGGGCGCGAACGTCTTCGAGTTGGTACGGCTTGATGACGTAGTCGGCTGCCCCGACCGCCAGGCAGTTCACGGCGATTTCGACGTCGGCCACTGCCGTAATCATGACGACGGCGGCGTCGGCGAAGCGGGCGCGAATCTGACCGAGCAGCTCGAATCCGTCCATCTTCGGCATCCGGAGATCGCTGAGCACCAGAATCACCGGATACTTCTCTAACTGCTCTAGTGCTTCAAGGCCGTTCGCGGCTTCGATGCACTGAAAACCGTCGCCTCGCATCAGGTGCACCATCACCTGGCGAAGCCGCGGTTCGTCGTCGACAATGAGACAGTACGGCAGCGCGACTGGAGCTGTCATCGTTTCCGGTTCAGTTTCCGCCAATCGGGCGTGCGGTTATCTTCCGCACACCTCCAAGAACAAGAGTATCGGCATGACACGCGTTTTTGACGAGGACCTGACCGCGGGATTCGGCACTCGAGCCATCCACGCGGGTCAACGCCCCGAACCCTTGGCCGGCGCCATCATGACGCCGGTCTACCTTACGTCTACGTATGTTCAGGACGGACTCGGCCAGAACAAAGGGTACGAGTACGCGCGGGGCAAGAATCCAACGCGAGAAGCGTTCGAACGGAACGTGGCCGCGCTGGAAAACGGTACGCATGGGTTCGCCTTCTCGAGCGGCATGGGGTGTATCGACTCCATCATGAAGCTGTTCCGGTCGGGCGACCACATCGTCTGTGCGGAAAACGTGTACGGCGGCACGTTCCGGTTGTTCGACAAAATCCTTCAGCACATGGGTTTGTCGTTCAGCTACATCGACACGCGGGACCCCGAGCGCGTGGCCGACGCAATGACGCCGACAACGAGGGCCGTGCTCCTGGAGACGCCGAGCAATCCGCTCATGCGTCTGACCGACATCGCCGCCGTCGCCGAGATCGTCCACCGTCAGAATGCCTTGCTCATCGTCGATAACACGTTCGCGTCGCCGTATTTTCAGCGCCCGCTCGAACTTGGTGCCGATATCGTTTTCCACTCGACGACCAAGTATCTGAACGGGCACAGCGACATGATCGGCGGCTGCGCCATCGTGCGCGACGACGGCCTCGCGACCCAGCTGCAGTTCATCCACAATGCTGCGGGTGCGGTCGCCAGCCCGTTTGATTCCTGGCTGGCGCTGCGCGGGACGAAAACGTTGCACCTGCGGATGCGTCAGCACGACGCGAACGGACGCGAGATCGCCAAATGGCTGGCGGAGCAGATCGGCCATGAAAACGTGTACTACATTGGCTTGCCCACACATCCCCAGCATGACCTGGCCCGGCGTCAGATGTCGGGCTTCGGCGGCATGATCAGCGTGGAATTGGGAACGAAGGTCCGGGCCGCGCACCTGCTCGAGCATGTTCGTGTTTTCGCTCTGGCGGAGTCGTTGGGCGGGGTCGAGTCGCTGATCAGCCAACCCGCGGGGATGACGCACGCGTCGGTGCCCCCTGAGCGGCGCGCCGCCCTGGGCATCACCGATGGGCTGGTCCGGCTCTCCTGCGGCGTGGAGGACGTTGGCGACCTTCTGGCGGACCTGGAGCAGGCGTTCGAGGGCATGCCAGGGAACGAGAAACGGTCGGCGGGAAGCGCCGGTCGAGAGGCCGGAGCGGGAAGCCGCCCACGCGACACAATTCAGACGGCGGGCGCGTAGTCTCCAGGGTAGTATTGGGCGTCTCACGGCCCGCGTCCCCCCTCCCCTCTTCCCGCCTCTCACAATGGCCAATCGCGTTCCGCTGACCCAGATCTCCTCGCGCGCGTGGGAGCACCCCGCCGACCGCGCCGCGCTCAACACGCTGCGCGCCATTCCGGGATTCGACGAGATCGTGCGCAAGGTTGCCGGGTTCTTCGGCGAGCGCGGAATTCGGCAGCTGTTTCTCGGCGACTCCGTGAAAGTGACGGCGAGTCAGCGGCCTGCGCTCAACGCCATGTGGACCGAGGTGTTGGAAACGCTGGATTGGCCGGAACGACCGGAGCTCTACGTCACGCAAACGCCGATCGCGAACGCGATGGCGGTGGGATTCGACAAACCGTTCGTCATCATCCACTCCGGCTTGCTCGAGATCCTGAGCGAAGAGGAGTTGCGTTCGGTGCTCGGCCACGAGCTTGGCCACATCATGAGCGGGCACACGACATACAGCACGATCGCATACATCTTGTTGTACTTCGGGCTGTCCAATCTCCCCTTCCTTGCGGCGGCGGCGATCCTGCCGTTCCAGCTCGCGCTGCTCGAGTGGCAGCGGAAGAGCGAGTTCTCGTCCGACCGCGCCGGACTCCTCGCCGTTCAAGACCTGAACATCGTGATGAGCACTGAGATGAAGCTCGCCGGCGGCAAGGAGTACGGCGACACGTTGCGCGTAGAAGAATTCATTCGCCAAGCCGAGCAGTACGAGACCGGCGGCGACGCGTGGGACACTGTGTTGAAGATCTTGAACACCGTGATGCGCACGCATCCTATGCACACCGTGCGCGCGGCTGAGTTGCTGCGCTGGCATCGCGCCGGCGGCGACGACGCCATTCTCGCCGGCAATTACATCCGCCGCGGCCAGAGCGATCCCGATCATCCCTTGACCGACGACTACGCCGACGCCGCGGGCTATTACGGTGAGAAAACGCGGGAGACCGTCGAGAGCTTCAAGGATGGTTTGAGCAAAGTGAGAGACTCCGTCACCTCGGCGTGGCGCAATCGATGAAGGTACTGCTCGTGGGCGGAGGCGGGCGCGAACATGCGCTCGCCTGGCGCCTGCAGCAGGATGATCCTCGAATTTCGATCGTGGCGACTCCGGGCAATCCCGGGATTGCCGAGGTGGCCGAATGCGTGGCGATCAACGCGACCGATGTGGACTCGCTCCTCGCGCTCGCGCGCCAGCGCGACGTTGACTGGACGCTCGTGGGTCCCGAGGCGTCGCTCGCCGCCGGAATCGTCGATGCCTTCCGCGCCGCAGGTCTCCCCATCTTCGGGCCGACACGCGCCGCCGCCATGCTGGAGACGTCCAAAGCGTTTTCGAAAACACTCATGGTCGGCGCCGGTGTGCCAACGGCTCGAGCCATCACGTGCGACGATCTTGCCGGCGCGCTGCGCGCCATCGACGAGATTGGAGCGCCGCTCGTCGTCAAAGCATCCGGATTGGCGGCGGGAAAGGGCGTGATCGTCTGCGAGACCGTCGCTCAGGCGCGGGACGCGGCAAAGACGATGCTCGAGGGCCGCGCCTTCGGTGACGCCGGTGCGACGGTGCTGATCGAGGAGTTCATGGAGGGCGAGGAGCTGTCGGTCTTCGCCATCACCGACGGCGAGCGCGTCGTCACGCTGCCGGCGGCGCAGGACCACAAGCGACTGCTCGACGGTGATCTCGGACCGAACACCGGCGGCATGGGTGCGTATTGCCCGGTGTCCGTCGTCGAGCGCGACCCGCAGCTCATTGGCAACGCCGTCGATCAGATTGTCCGGCCTACGCTGGCCGCGATGCGCGCTCGGGGCACGCCGTTCACCGGCGTGCTGTACGCGGGACTCATGCTCACCGCCGACGGCCCGAAAGTCGTCGAGTTCAACTGCCGCTTCGGCGACCCAGAGACTCAGGCCGTTCTTCCGTCAATCGGATCTGGTGAATCCATCGCCGAGTTGCTGTTCGCGACGGCGCGCGGCGATCGGCTTCCCGACGGGCCGGAGATCGCGGCGGAGCGCGCGGCGGTCACCACGGTGGTTGCCGCGGGCGGATATCCCGATCAGCCACGAACGGGCGATCGAATCACGATTCCGCCGGTGCCGCGCGACGTTCTTCTCTTTCATGCCGGCACCAAGCGCGGCAGCGACGGACAATCGCTCACCGCCGGCGGTCGAGTGCTCTCGGTGACCGGGCTCGGCGAGTCTCTGGAAGACGCGCAGCGTCGCAGCCAGGAATTCGCCGCCGACATTTCCTTCGACGGGAAGCAGTTCCGCACCGACATTGGCTGGCGCGAACTGGCGCGCCGTGCCGGAACTACCTGAAACAGAAACGATCGCGCGCGATCTCGACCGCGAGATCGCAGGAACGCGGATCGTTGCCGTGCGTGTTACTCGAGCCGATGTCCTGCGCGAGTCGAGTGCGGACCAACTCGTCGCCAATGTGACCGGGGCGACGATCGCCCAGTGCTGGCGTCGCGCAAAGCTCGTCGTGCTCGACCTCTCCACCGGCGACCGCCTGGTTGTCCAACCACGGTTCACCGGCGCGCTGTTGATCGACGCCGGCGCGCTCCCCGACGAAGAGCGGCGCTACTCCACGATCGAATTCGTGCTGAACGACGATCGCTCGCTCCACTACCGCGACATCCGCCGGCTCGGAACCGTTTCGCTGATGTCGCCCGATCGTTTTGCTCGCTACATCGCGCCGCTCGGCATCGAGCCTCTTGACCCGGCGTTTACCGGCGAGCATCTATCGGTACTTCTTCGGGCCTCCCGCCAAGCAATCAAAAAGGTGTTGATGGATCAGCGCGTGCTCGCCGGCATTGGCAACATCTACGCGAACGAGGCGCTCTGGCGCGCGGGTATCGATCCGTCGCGCGCCGCGGAGACGATCGGCGACGACGAAGCCTCCGATTTGCGCGATGCGATCGTGAGCGTGCTCACGGAATCGATTGCCTTGCGGGGCACGAGCTTTCGCGACTATCGCGACGCCAACGGCGGACGCGGCGGTTTCGTGGAGCGGCTGGCTGTGTACGGACACGGCGGCGATCCGTGCGCGCGATGCGGCCATCGCTTGATCGACACGCACGCGATCGACGGACGAACGACCGTGTTATGCGCGCACTGCCAAAGGTAAAACTCCCCCGTCCGCTCACCTCGGACGAGCAGATCGCCGTGATGCGGGCGCACGTTCGCGAAACCGCAACCGATCGGCCGGCGGTCTACCGCATGATTTCGTCGGACGGCGAGATCGTCTACGTGGGCAAATCCAAGCGCGTGCGATCGCGGTTGCTCAGCTACTTCCGCTGTGAATTCCCCGAGGACAAAGGCGCGCGGATTCTGCGCGACGCCGAGCGGATCGAGTGGGAATACATGCCGAGCGAGTTCGCCGCGCTGCTCGAAGAGTTGCGGCTCATCAAGCGATTCCGCCCGCGGTTCAACGTGACCATGAAGCGAGACGGACGGAACTACTGCTTCATCAAGATCACGAAAGGGCCTGCGCCAAAGTTGGTCGTCGTCCGCGGACCGGGGCAGGATGACTCCTCGGTGTACTACGGGCCGTTCATGGGAGCGATGGGCGTCGGCGAGGCGGTGCACGAGTTGAACGACGTTCTCGGACTGCGCGATTGCGCGATCGATCAGCGAATGCATTTCGCCGATCAACCGGAATTGTTCGACTCGTTTCCGAGAACGCCTGGCTGCATTCGTTTCGAGGTCAAGAAATGCCTTGGGCCGTGCGTGGGTGGTTGCACCGTGATGCAGTACGACAGCCGACTCGGGCTGGCGCGGGCATTCCTCGACGGCACCGACGACGGCCCGATCGAACAGTTGAAGCGCGAGATGGACGCCGCAAGCGAACGTCTGGAATACGAACGCGCCGCGGCGTTGCGCGACAAGTTCAAGCGCCTCGAAGCACTGCGCACGCAGTTCGGACGCCTGCGATTTGCCGTCGAGACGCTGTCCTTCGTCTACACCGTTCCCGGCGTTGACGGGTCGGATCGCGTCTATCTCATTCGTCGCGGTCGAGTGAGAGCGGAAACACCGCTGCCAACCACGCCCGGCGAAGCCGCAACGCTCCTCGGCTTGATCGACGGTGTGTTTTCGCCCGTTGATCGCGAGACGACGCAGATCCCCACCCACGAGATCGACGAGTTACTACTTCTCTCATCGTGGTTTCGCCGCTTCCCCGAGGAGCTCGAACGCACCAGCGCATCCAGCCAGGTTGTTCCGTTCGCGGTTGCGTCGTAGCCGAACGTCAATCACCTCGTAACACGCTCGCCGGCTGTACCGTGCCGGCGCGTCGCGCCGGTCCCGCTGTTGCGGCGATCGTCACCGCCGCCAACAACCCTGCCGCTCCACCGAACGAGACCGGGTCGCTCGGCGTCACGTCGAACAGATACGGAGCCACGATGCGACCTCCAAGCAGCGCCGCAGGAATTCCCGCGGCCAGTCCAACCGCCACACCGGTCATTGCCTCGCGCAACATCAGCCGCATGACGCCGCCGCTCGTGCCACCCAGCGCCAGTCGAATCCCCATCTCGCGCGTGCGGCTCGCCGCGGCGCGCGCCGTGACACCGTACATCCCAACCGCGGCGAGCAACGCCGCCATCACGCCGAACGCGCTGACGAGCGTCGTGCGATAGCGCTCCGACGCGTACGATTGCGCGACCGCCGTGTTCATGGCGACAACACGGCGAACGACCGCGTTCGGTTCGAGGTCGCGAAGAATAGCCTTCACCGCCGGCTCGATCGCCACCCCTGAGGGCGCGCGAATTACGAAATAGAACGCGCCGTTTGGGTTTTGTTGGAATGGCACATAGATCGTTGCCTCATCTTGGATAGCGAGACCATGGTATTTCACGTCTGCGACGACGCCCACGATGCGGCGCCACGTGCCTTGCTGCTTGACGCGCAACCCAAGCGGAGAGCGCCCGGCGAAATCGCGCTGGACTTCAGCGGCACTCACGATCGCCACGGGTTCCGCGCCGTCACGATCGCCGTCCTGGAAGAGTCGCCCGGCAATCAAGTGCATTCCAAGCAACTCGAAATAGCCTGGAAGTACGTAGCGTTGCTGAGTGTGAAGCGGCTGATCACCGCCTCGGTATTCGTGGCCCTCGAGCGCGACCGGTGAACTGCTCGCGCCACCGACGAACGGCGCCGACGATGACAGGCTCACGCGTTCCACACCGGGCAGCGCGCTGATCCGCCGATACAACTCGAGCCCCAACGTGCGTATGTCATTGTCCGCGCGATACCGCGGCCAGGGAAGTGTGATCGTCGCAGTCGTAAGACCGTCGGCGTTGAATCCCGGATCCACCGTTGTCAGTTTGTCGAGACTTCTCGCCAGCAACGACGCGCCCACGAGAAGCATCATCGAGAGGGCGAGCTCCACGCCAATGAGCGTTCGTTGAAGACCCGGCAGGCCCCGCGCGCTTTGACCCGTTCCCGTACGCATGAGGGAGGCGGCGCGCGTGCGTGCGGCCGTCACGGCCGGCACAATACCGAACAAAACGCCCGTCGCAACCGCGCACGAGATCGTGAATGCGAGCACACGCACGTCCAGACCGACCGCGTCAATCCCCGGAAGGTGATCCGGAGCGAGCGATACCAACCCGCGCATCATCACCCACGCGACGCCCGAACCGACGATGGCGCCGGCGAATGCGATGACGATGCTTTCGGCGAGCAATTGTCTCGCAAGCCGGGCGCTTCCCGCCCCGAGCGCGGCACGCGCGGCAAACTCCTTTGCTCGCACCGATCCTTCGCCGAGGAGAAGAACGGCGACGTTGACGCAGGCGATGAGCATCAACAGCCCGGCAGCGCCGAGCAGCAGGAAGAGCGGTTGTCTCGCTTTGCGCGTCTCGTCCACCTGCAGCTCAACGACCCGCGCACGCAATGTCGTGTCGTTGTTGATCGAGCGCAGAATCTGGGCCGTCTGTTGCGCGGCGCCGCGAGGCGTGGCGCCGGGGGCGAGACGAGCAATGGCCCGATAGTTCCGATTGTGGCGCGCGGGGATATCGCCAGAGTCGCGGAGCGCGGGCAACCAATACGGCGTCGGCTCGGCCGTTCGGTCCACGCGAAGACCGGCCGGCAGCACTCCGACAATCCTGAACGCCGTGCCTTCGACCGACACGCTGCGACCGAGCACCGCGGAGTCGGCGCCGTAGCGCGTCTCCCACGCCTCGTGACTCACGAGCGCGACCGGTGGCGCGTTCAGCGCGTCGTCGCCGGGTTGGAAGCCGCGGCCGAATGCGACGCGCTCTCGAAGCGCCGTGAGCACTTCGTGCGACGCCACCGTGACCGGCAGACGCTCGGCGCCGTTCGTGCTGGTGATGACGGCGGCGCTCGGCGTCCAGAGTCCGATGTCGCGTAGCGTCGTCGTGCGTTGCCTGATCGCCTGAAAGTCTTCATTGCCCATTGGCGTTGCTTCGGCGAGCCACGAAATGATGGGATCGCTCGCCAGCTTTGGTTGTGTGATCCACACGGCGACCAGCCGGTCCGGATCGGCGAACGGGAGCGGCTTGAGAAGAACGCCGTCCACGATGCTGTAGATCGCCGTGGCAGCACCAATCCCAAGGGCGAGCGTTGCGATGGCAACGACCGAGAACGCGCGCCGGCGGCGAAGAATCCGGAACGCAAAGCGCACGTCCTGCTGGAGCTCGGAGAAATAACGCGTGCGGCGTACCGACCGATCGGTGGCGCGCTCGAGCGACTCGAGCTGCGCGCTTACGCCGTCGAAGTCGCCGAAGGCAGCGACGGCGCGTTGTCGCGCCTCCGATTCAGGAATTCCTTTGGCGACAAGCTCACGGGTGCGCATTTCTATATGGAAGGCGAGCTCGTTGCTCACGCGTTTGTTCACGGGCGGCCGGAGGAGGCCGCGCGATTCGTCCGGGTTGTTGTCGTCGCGATCTTGGGGGTTGGTCGGCATAGGTCAGGCCCTCTTGAGAACGCGCGTCACTGCCGCGGCAAAGGCAAGCCAGTCGGTCGTCTCGCTGGCGAGCTCGCGGCGTCCGGCGGCGGTCAGACGGTAGAACTTCGCCGGCCGACCGAGCTCGGAGGTTTGCCAGTCCGACGCAACGAGATTGCGTTTTTCCATTCGATAGAGCGCCGGATAGAGCGAGCCTTCTTCGACATGGATGGCGTCGTTGGAGCTCTCTTCGAGCCACCGTGCGATGGCGTAGCCATGACGCGGCCCCCACGCGAGCGTCCGCAGGATGAGAAGTTCGACGGTGCCGCGGAGTCGGTCGCGCGCGTTGGGCATGTGGCCTCGATACCTAGAGTTCGTGGTAATGTCGGTCGAGAGGTTCGACACGCGCACCGGTGAAATGGTTGGAACGAGCTCCATGGGTCGCGGACGGCGAGCGCGGGCGCCCGACGAGGCCCGTGACAACGGTCGTCCCGCGGCTCCCGACCGACTGGCGCGGCTTCTGCATGATTGCCCGATGCGAATCGCGCGAACGCCGAACACTGGAGCACCCATGACGACCTCCTGGCAACCAACAACGCTCGTGCAGTGTGTCAGCACGAAACCGTGGCTCGTGTATGAGGGCGGCGATGAGTCCGGCGGGTGCCACGACCTCACGCTCGGGAAGATCTACGAAATGCTCGGCCTCGAGGGAAAAGGCTCGTTCTACCGGATCGTCGACGATTCGGGAGATGACTTCTTGTATCCCGTGTCGCACTTCCGCGCGGTCTGAATCAACCGGCGGAAAAAAACCAGACTACGGCGCCAAGTCCACGATCTCGACAGCAACCTGACCATCGCGAATGAGCATTCGCGCAACGCTCGGCATGAGGTCGAACCGCCGGGCCCCGGCGGCGCCTGGATTTACGATCCATCGATTTCCTGCCTGCGCGACGAACTGCCTATGCGTGTGGCCATACACGATCACGTCGGCGTTGTAGCGCGCCAGCAACTTGGCCGCCGTCGGCGCGCCGGTCTCGTGGCCATGACTCACGTGAATCCGAACGCCGCCGACCTCGAGCTCGATCGCAGCGCACAGTCGTGGACCATCCGGCGCGTCGGTGTTGCCATAAACCGCGCGCACCGGCGCGATGAGCTCGAGCTCGTCTAGAATTCCGTCGCCGCCCACGTCGCCCGCGTGGAGGATGAGCTCTACGCCGGCGAGCGCTGTGTGAACGTCCGGCCGAACCAAGCCGTGCGTGTCAGAGATGAGTCCAATGACGCGCTCGGCGCCAACGCTCATTCGGGCGCCACCGCCGTCCCCCAGCGCGCCGAGAGCTTATGTGTCACGCCCACGTGATCGAGCACGCGCGCGACCATGAAGTCCACCAGGTCGTCGATGCTGCGTGGACGATGATAAAAACCGGGCGCCGCCGGCATGACCAGAGCCCCAGCCCGCGTCACTCGCAACATGTTCTCGAGATGAATAGCGCTCAACGGCGTCTCGCGCGGAACGAGTACGAGCGGGCGACGCTCCTTGAGCGCCACATCGGCCGCGCGCTCGACCAGCGAACGCGACGCGCCCACCGCGATCGCCGACAACGTGCCCATGGAGCATGGGCAGATGACCATGCCCGCATTTTGGGCAGAGCCTGATGCCGGAGCGGCTCCACGATCATTGTCGTCGAAGACCGTGACCAGCCGATCCCAACCCTCGGCGCCCGCGCGGGCGCGGAGCGACGAGATCGAATCGATGTCGAGCTCGGTACGAAGTAGACGAAGACCGTGGCTCGAGACAATGAGTTGCACCGCCCGGTCGGCTACGATCAGCGATTCGAGCAGCCGAACGGCGTAGGGCGCGCCCGAGGCGCCCGTGATCGCGACGACGATCGGATGGTCGCTCATCGAGTCAACCACTCGTTCGCATAGAGGCCGATCGTTCGGTGGGTCAACCGCTCGGTGAGCACGCAGATGAAAAACACGATGCTGATCACGCCGTTCATGGTGAAAAACGCGGCGTCGAGCCTCGAGAAATCGTCCGGCTGCACGAGCGAATGCTCATAGACGAGGAGGCCCGCCGCGACCACGACCCCCAGCGCATAGAATGAACCAGCGTGCGTGCCGGTGAACGCCGCGGCACCCACCATTCCAAGCGAGGCAATCGTCACGAGGTGCAATCCGCGCGCGATGTTCAGCGCGCGGCGCTGCCCAAACGCGACGGGGAGCGAATACAGATGCTGGCTGCGATCGAAGTCGACGTCCTGCAGCGCGTAGAGCACGTCGAATCCCCCGCCCCACGTGGCCACGGCCAGCGCCAGCGCGATCAGCATCCACCACGGCCTGCTCCATGCACCCGTCACGGCCAGATAACCGCCAACCGGCGCGATAGACATGCCCACGCCAAGCACGAGATGACACCACCGCGTGAAGCGTTTGGTATAGCTGTAAAACAACACCCAGCCGAGCGCGAGCGGCGACAGCAACGCGCACAATGGGTTCAGATGCCACGCGGCAAACATGAAGAGCGCCGACGCAACGGCGACCGCCACGACGGCTTCCGTGACGCGGAGCGCGCCACTCGGGATCTCTCGCTGGCGCGTGCGCGGATTCTTCGCGTCGATCTCGCGATCTACGATGCGATTGAATCCCATCGCGGCAAAGCGCGCACACGTGAACGCGACGACGATCCATCCGATCAACGGCCAGGTCACCGGGGCGTGGTACGAGGCGAGCACAACGCCAACCAGTGCGAAGGGCAACGCGAACAACGTGTGGGGCAGCTTTACGAAGTTCACATACACGAGCCAACGCGACCCGCCGTGAGCAAAGGTCTGTCCTTCGCGTGCACCCTGGACCTGCGGCTTCCCGGTCATTGGCCGGAAATTCCCAGCGACTGCCACATCGCGTCCACGCGGGCCTTCGTCTCGTCGTTCATCGTGATGACGTTGGGCCACTCACGCGTGAACCCTTCCTCGGGAAGTTTGCGCGTTGCGTCGAGGCCCATCTTCGAACCGTAAGTAAACGCGCGGCTCGAATGGTCCAGGACGTCGGCCGGACCCATGGTGAATCGCGCATCGCGTTCCGGGTCGATGTTGTTGAGCGCCACCCACCAGGCCTCCTGCGGATCGCGCACGTTCACCCAATGGTCCACAATGATGAGCACTTTCGCCAGCGACATGAGCCCCTGTCCCCAGAGCGCGTTCATCACTTTGTGCGCCTGACCGGGATAGTCCTTCTTGATCGACACAAAGACCAAGTTGTGGAAGATCCCCTCGGGCGGCATGTGATAATCCACAATCTCCGGAATCGTGAGCTTGAGCAACGGGAGAAAGATCCGCTCCGTTGCGTGGCCGAGGTAGTAGTCCTCCATCGGCGGCCGACCGACAATCGTGGTGGGCAGGATGGGATTGCGCCGCATGGTGATGGCCGTGACGTGCACCTGCGGATAGAGATCGGCGAGCGAATAGAACCCGGTGTGGTCGCCGAACGGTCCTTCGGTCACCAGTGCTTCTGACGGGTCGATATAGCCCTCGATCACGAAGTCCGCTTCGGCGGGGACCTCGAGGTCGCAGGTGACAGCCTTGGTCAACGACACCGGCGCCGCGCGCAGAAATCCAGCGAACAGGAATTCGTCGATCGTTGGCGGGAGCGGCGCGCTTGCCGAATACATCGACGGCGGGTCCGCACCGAGCGCGATGCACACCGGCATGCGTTCGCCTCGCTCGGCCATCTCACGCCAATGGGCCGCGCCGACTTTGTGCCGCTGCCAGTGCATGGCGAGCGTCGTCTTGCCGGTCTGCATGATCCGGTACATGCCGACGTTGCGAATGCCGCGCTTGGGGTCGCGCGTGATCACCATGGGAAAGGTGATGTAGGCGCCGCCGTCTTCCGGCCAACACTTGATGAGCGGAAGCTTGTCGAGATCGACGTCGTTGCCCTGCCACACGACCTCATGACAGGGCGCGCCGCCGCGACGCATGCGCGGCGGAAACTTGCCGACTTCGAGCAGGCGCGGCAGCATCGACAGCTTTCCCATCAGACCTTCCGGCACCTTCATCTCGAGCAGCTCGGTGATCCGTTTGCCGACGTCGTCGAGCGAGTCCACGCCCAACGACATGCCCATGCGCCGCATGGACCCGAAGAGGTTGATCGCCACCGGAAACGCCGAGCGCGTTCCGTTCATGAGAATGGGCTGCTCGAACAGCAGCGCTTTGCCGCCGCCGGGTTGCTTCATCACACGGTCGGCGATCTCGCAGAGCTCGAGGTTGAGCGAAACCGGGTGACGGACGCGGATCAATTCGCCCGCGGCGTCGAGTTGCCCGATGAAGTCGGTAAGTGTGTCTATGCTCACAGGTCTTGTGAAAGTCTTGGCTCAGCGCTTGGTGCCGCGATGAATCGCGGCGACGCCGAAGGTCAGCGTGCGCCACTGCACGTCGGAAAACCCGGCGTCGCGGAGACGCGCTGCCAGCTTCTCTTCAATGGGGAAGTTGGCGACCGACCGTGGAAGGTAGGCGTACGCGGTCCGATGACCGCTGATCAGCGCGCCGATTTGCGGGAGGATGTGGTGGAAGTATAGATGGTAAAACGCCCGGACGATTCCCGACCGCGGGGTTGTGAACTCCAGAATCACGAATCGCGCGCCGGGCTTCAACACACGGAAGACTTCGCCGAGACCGCGGTCGAGGTTGGCGACGTTGCGAATCCCGAAAGCCACGATCGCACCTGACGCGCTGTCGTTCGCCAGCGGAAGGTCGAGTGCGTCGGCAACGACGGGCGATACGACGGTTGGCGGCGACTTGCCGACGCCCGCACGCAGCATCGGCTCGGCGAAGTCGGCGCCGACAATCCGCCCGGCAAAGCCTGGACGCCGGGAAAGTTCAGCGGAGACGTCGAGGGTGCCTGCGCAAAGATCGACGTACGCTCCACGCGGCTCCCGCTCCCAATCGAGCACCGCGAGGGCCGCTCGGCGCCACGCTTTGTCGATGTTGAAGCTCAGCAGATGATTCAGAAGATCGTAACGGGGGGCGATCTGAGAAAAGATCCGCTGCACGTAGGCGCGCTTCGCGTCACCGCCCGCTGCCGCGGCCTGCGCCTCCGCTGTCTCCAACTCGCTTACCGGCATTGGTGAAAGGTGCCGGTGGTCTGATGGTGAATCAAGCCGACGCGGCTGGTTTGGGGCGCGGAGCGCGCATAGTTTGTGTCAATCCGGCGCGACGCATCACGGTGCGCTGCGCCCCAACAGGCCGAATGCCCCCAGCCCTCGACCTTCTCAATCTCCCGGACGCCGATGTCGTCGCGCTGGCCCAGCAAGGGCGCGATTCGGCTTTCCGTGAATTGATCCGTCGCTACGAGCGACCGGTGTTTTCGCTGATCTACCGGATGGTTCGCGATCGCGAGCTGTCCGAGGATCTGGCACAGGACACGTTCATCAAGGTCCTGAATCACATCGACCGATACCGGCCGGAGTTCAAGCTGTCGAGCTGGTTGTTCAAAATTGCCAACAATGTGGCCATCGATCATCTGCGCCGACGCCAGCTCGACACGGTGAGCATCGACGGGTCGCCGCACGCGCAGACCGCCGATGCCATCGAAGCGACATCGTTCGACGTCGTGGGGCAGCAGGAGTCTGCGTTGGACGAGATGGAGGCGCGCGAGCTCGGAACGGCGATTGAACGAGCCATCGCGAGCCTTCGCCCCGAGTACCGATCCTGCATAATGCTGCGGCACGTCGAAGGGCGCTCGTACGAAGAAATCGCGGCCACCCTCGATTTGCCGCTAGGTACGGTAAAGACCTACATCCATCGGGCAAGACACGAACTAAGAAAGGCGCTGGAGCATACGCGTGACGATGCGGGATAGAACTGAAACCCGAGGCTTCGGGATTCAGATCAGAGATTTTGATCGAACCCCGAATTCTGGGTCGTGAGACACAACGCCAGCAGCCTTCTGTCTGTTGAAACCAACCCGGCCAAGCATCCGTAAGCCCCTCCGGAAACTCAATGAATCACAGGCATCTTCTTCCAGACGAGATCGACCTCCTCCTCGATGACGAGGTGGGCTTCGGGGTTGCACCCCTGAAGGCCCATATTCGTGATTGCGCGGAATGCCGCGCCCAGGTCGACGAAGCGCGCGCCGTTCTGGCCGCATTGGAAGACGTTCCCCATTTCGCCCCTTCTCACGCCTTTGCCGACCGGGTCCTGTCTCAGGTCCCGGTTTTCGTGCCTTGGCATGTGACCGCACGAGATGCGGTGGCGCAGTGGCTCCCACAGTCGCGAACGGCGCGCTTTGCAGTGGCCGCCACCGCGACGTCGGTCGCCTCGGTGCTGACGGTGGCGATCCTTTGGATCGTGACGCAGACCGATGTAGTCGCCCTCGCCAGCGGTGCCGCCGGCGATCAGGTGCGCGGGTTGTTCTACGACGCAGGCCGCGACGTGCTCTCGACCGTGTTCGGTGATCAGATGTTTGCGATCATCCAGCGGACGGGCACGGTTGGCATCGCGGCAGCCCTCCTCGGTCTTGTGGCCGCGGCTGGCGCATCCATCGCCGGACTCCGAGCTCTCGCCGCCGCATCCAGCCGTCGTCGGGCGTAACCGCCATGCGCGCGCTCATCGCATTTATTGCCCTCGCGCTTGGGAGTTTTCGCGCGTCGGCCCAGGTTCGCACCGCCGATTCGTCCAAAGTCGTTCCCTCGAAAGCTACTCCTTCTCAAGGCAAGGACACCGGACTCGGCAGTAAAATTGCCGAGCGTCGCGCGGCGGGCGATAGCCATCTCCCGAATGCTGATCAATTCACCCTCGGCGACCGAACCGTTCCAGCGGGCACCAGCGTCGACGGTCCAATCGCCGTCGCGCGCGGCAATCTCGATGTGTACGGGACAGTCAACGGTGACGTGGTTGCCCTTGACGGAGACATCCATGTTCATAAGGGCGCGCTCGTCACGGGTGACGCGTGGGCCGCAGGCGGAACCGTCGTCATTGATGGCGGCGTAATCCAGGGACAGAAGCGTGTGCTCGCCGTCTCGAGACCATCACTTCCTCTCGTGCGCACCCACGAGCCGCTCGGAACGTGGGGCTCGATCAAGCTCGTCATCGGGTGGTTCGCCGTCCTGACGATCATCGGATTGGGCGTGATGGTGTTCGCCGAGGGAAATCTGGACGGCGTGGTGATCGCGCTCGAGCGAGGCTTCGCGCGATCGTTCTGGATCGGGCTCACGGGGCAAGTGGTGATGCTCCCCGCTCTCCTCGTACTCGTCGTCGCGCTGGCCATCACCGTGCTCGGCGTGCTGCTCATTCCGTTCGCCATCGTTGCGTACGTGATCGCGGCGGCCGGACTTGTCACGCTGGGATTCCTGGCCGTGGCACGTCTCACGGGCGGTGCGCTGACGTCGGACCGTGGAACAACGTCGCCCCGCGGCGTGCACCTTCGCGCGCTGATCATGGGGCTGGTCGCCTATCTGGGTTTGTGGATGGTCGCCGCTCTGTTCACCTGGAACCCGATCGCTGCCGCGACGTTGCGCGTACTCGCGGTCGCTATCACGTGGGTCGCAGCGACGGTCGGACTTGGTGCGGCGTTGACGTCGCGCGCAGGCACACAGAGACCGGGCGTCGGATCGGGTATGGGTGGCAACACCGACGAGTTTGCCTGGCAAACTCCCACGCCGGTCACGGGAGTGGCGGCGGCAACGCGCCGACAGGTGTCATCGGCGCATTGAGCATCGTACGCGCCGATCGGAGTTCGAACCGGTCATGTCGGTTCGTCGAGCGCAGGCGCGCCAATCACAATTTGAACAAGACAATCGCGGATTTGTGCCGATGAAGTTCTGGTTGCATCATTGCGCCCTGTAAATTCGATCGGTTCGATCTGTTCTACCTTCGCCGCGAAATGCGCTTCGATCCGCGAAAACCCGCGATTGCTTCGTTGGATGCGCTTGCCCAGACTTTTGGCTATTTCGTTCGAAGCGTGATTGACCCGCGATGGGCGCGCTCAACGGCTTGTTCGGAGAACAACTCGCGCTCCACGTACCAATCCGAGTCGGCCGGCTGCGTCGCCGTCGCGGATGGCGATCTCGATGAAACCAGTCGAGCCAACGACTGCCACCGGCGACCCGACCGGCACATCCGCGTAGATCCGGCGGAGTGAAATCTGCGCCGTACCCACCTCGACCGTTCCGCCTCTCAGCCCGATCAGGTTGGTCAGCGCGTTTCCAAACCGATCGATGAGAATTATCTCACCGATGAGTGATCCGTCGTCTCCGCGCACCGGTTCCGGGGTACGGAGAATGATTGGCGCGGTTGCCTCCGCGCCGAGCGTGTCCAACGGTTCGCCGCGCGCGAGCGATGCTGCAGCGGGAACGAACACGTCGCGCCCATGAAAGGTGGCCGACGCGCTCAGCGGAACTGAGAGTTCGACCGCACGTGCGCCGGCGACCAACAGTGCCGGAGACAACACGCCGTTGTCGGGACCAACGAGCGCGTGCTCGTCGCTCGTGACGGCGAGACCAGCGCGCGCCGAGCCGACGCCGGGGTCAACAACAACGACGTGGACTGTGCCGCTCGGGAATCTGCGCCACACGCGCGCGACCGCGAGACGCGCCGCGTGCACGTCTTGCGGGGGAATGTCGTGCGTGATATCCACGATGTCCGCACCCGGGACGAGCGACATCAACAGGCCCTTCATCTCGCCGACGTAGCCGTCGGCGGTTCCAAAGTCGGTGAGCAACGTGATGACTGGGCGCATCACACTGATCTGCGCTTCCAACGTCCGCTGCGCCAGATGGCTGCCATCGCCACGCCGCGGCCGATCGCGGTGAGCGAGATGACCCACCAGATGCCGGCGCTCCCCCAGCGGCCCGCCGCCCACGCTGCGAGCGGGATGCGGGACGCCGTGAGTGCCGTGGACGACAGCATCGGAGGCACGGTGTCCCCCGCTCCGCCGAGTGCGCCCTCGAGCACGATCTCGGCGCACACCGCCAACTGAGAGATCGCGGCGATTCGCAGATACTTCACCGCCTCGGCGATCACTGCCGGATCTGCGGTGAAGAGCGATGCAAACGGACCCGGCATCGTCAACTCCAACACGCACGCGACCACTCCAAGCAACGTGCAGAACCCGGTGGCCATCCAGCCGGCGCGTTCGGCGCGATCGGCCCGTCCGGCGCCGAGGTTCTGTCCAACGATTGCCGCGGTGGCGGCGCCGAATCCCACGCCGATCATGAACAACCAACTTTCCACGCGATGGCCAATACCCAGGGCGGCGAGCGCCGGAGTGCCGAATCGCGTCGTGGTCCGCGTGAGAAAAATGTAAATCAAGCTGAACGTCATGCCCGTGATCGCCGTTGGCAGACCGACGCGACACACCGACCAAATGGACTCGAGGCGAATGCGGCCAAAGTGAACGAGCCCGCGGCGCGCAGTGATCGTTGCACCCATCACGAACGCCACGCCACGGGTCGCGATCATGGCGATCGCCGCGCCGGCGATTCCCAGTTTGGGGAATGGCCCAATACCGAGCATGAGCACGGGGTCGAGCACGAGCGTTACGGCGACCGACGACAACAGCAGTACGAACGGCGTGCGCGTATCGCCGGACGCACGGAACGCGGCGTCAACGGCAAAGAATCCGTAGATGAGCGGCGTGCCGAGCAGATACACTCTGAGATAGGTCGTGCCGAGCGCCGTGACCTCGGGCGGCGTGTGCATCATCGCGAACAGCCGCGGCAGGTTCAGCGTTCCAAGGATCGCGACTACAGCGCCAAGCGCGATGCTGAACACCATCGCGTCACCGGCGGTGCGCGCCGCTTCCGCGCCACGTCCCTCGCCATGTCGGCGCGCCGCCACTGCCGTGAGCCCGATGCCTACCATCTCGGCGAGCGAGATGATCATCCAGATCCAGAACAGCGACGTTGAGACCGCGGCCAGCCCCGCCGAACCGATCTTGGTGCCGACCCAGAACGCGTCCACCGATGAGAACAGCGTCATCAGCAGCGATGACGCGACCGCTGGAAGCGCCACACGGAGAATGGTGGCGCGCAACGAATCGCTGACGAGATGCGCTTTCTCCCAGGCGCCGGCGACGGCGACCGGCGCAATTCCTTCGTGCGTCGCGACCGGAAGCGATGACGGCTGCGTCGGCTCGCGCACGCGCCGGTCGATCAGCGGCTTGCCGCTGCTCCCAACCGCTCGCCCACTTTCTCAGCGATCGCCGACAGCGCACGCGCTGCGGACGACTCCGGATCGCCGACGACAATTGGGATGCCCTGATCTCCGCCGTCGAGCACGCGTGGGTAGAGCGGAATTTGTCCGAGTAGCGGAAGGTTCACTTCGGCAGCCAAGCGCTCGCCGCCGCCCGTTCCAAAGATTGCCGACGGCTTACCGCAGTGCGGGCATTCGAACCAGCTCATGTTCTCGACAATGCCGAGCACCGGAACGCTGGTGCGCTCGAACATTCTGACACCGCGCAACGCATCGCCGACAGAGACCTCCTGCGGCGTGGTCACTATGATGGCCGCTGTAACCTGCGTGGCCTGCACGAGTGAAAGCTGCGCGTCGCCGGTGCCGGGCGGCATGTCGACGATGAAGTAGTCGAGCTCACCCCACGCCACGTCCTTCAAGAATTGATTGATGATCTTCATGACGATCGGCCCGCGCCAGATCGCCGGTTGATCGCGGTCGATGAGAAAGCCGATGCTGATGATTTTCACGCCATGCGCTTCGAGCGGAATGATCCGATCCTTGATCACCATCGGCGGCTCGTTCACGCCCATCATGCGCGGAATGTTCGGGCCGTAAATGTCGGCGTCCATCAAGCCCACGCGCGCGCCCTGCTTGGCCAACGCCACCGCGAGATTCACGGCGACGGTGGATTTGCCGACTCCGCCTTTGCCGCTCGAGATCGCGATGATTCGCCCGAGATTCGGGTACGCCACGGGCGTCTGCGCGGGAACACGTGCGGCGGCGGGCGTTTGACCCATGACGGGAAGCGCGCGCCCCGCCGGCTTCTTGTTTGGTTCGAAGGCCGCCGCATCGCCGACGTCCACCGTCACGTCGGTGACGCCTTCCACTGCTTCGACCGCCTGACGAACGAAACGCGCCAACACCGGGTCGTCGCCGGGGGCGAGCAGCAGCGTGAAGCGAACCTTGCCCGACGTCGTTGTCGCAATGTCGCGAATGGCTTCGCTTTCGAGAACGTCCTTGCCGGTGCGCGGATGACGGACGCGCGCGAGCGCTTCATTGACTCGCGCGACCAATGGTGTAGCCATGTTATGATTTCGTCGAAAGAAATTGCCGGGCGAGGCCGATCACTTGCTCGCGGACCGCGTCGAGCGACCCGGAGATCAACGCCCCCGATGCTTTCGCGTGGCCGCCACCGCCGAACTGCCGCGCGAACGCGTTGACATCCACCGCGCCGGTGCTGCGAAATGACACCTTCACCTTGCCGTAGCCGAGATCGCGGAAGAACAACGCCATGTGCGTTCCGGCGATCGAGCGCGCGTGCTCGACGATCCCGTCGAGATCCTCGGGTCGCACACCATACTTCTCGAGTGCGCCGGCAGCCATGGACAACCACGTCAGCCCGCACTTTTCATCGATGCCCAGCGTCGACAACACCTCGGCGAGCAGTCGCACGCGGCCGGCCGGCGCCGATGCGTAAACTCGAACATACATTTCTTCCGGATCCACGCCGGTCGCGAGCAGATCAGCCGCCATCGCCAAGCAGCGGGGCGACGTGTTGCTGAACCGAAAGCTGCCCGTGTCGGTCAGGATCGCCGTGTACAGGGCGCGCGCAATGTCCGGTGTGATGTCCACGCCCAGCGTGCGCGCGAGGTCGTAGACGAGCTCTCCGGTCGCGCAGGCGGTGACGTCGGTGAAGATGACGGTGCCCGCTGGATCGTCCGACGCGATGTGGTGGTCAATCACCAGCTTCGGCACGTCGAGCGCGCGAACTGTTTCGGCGAGGCCGCCGAGGCGCTTCACATCGCTGATGTCGAGAACGATGAGTAAATCGATATCGCGCAGCGCAACCACGCCCTTTTTCGTCTCGTTCTTGACGTCGTCGCCAAGCAGGAATTCGAACAGGTCGGGCCACGGCGTGGGGTTCACGATGCGAACATCGAGGCCACGCTGTGCGAGGATACGCGCGAGGGCGGCCTCCGATCCACAGCCGTCGCCGTCCGAGTTCATGTGGGTGCAGAGGGCAACGCGACGGCCGCTGATCAACTCGCGGTCGAGCATCCGAATCGCCGCGATGCGCGACTCGGGAATGGCAAGATAGTCTTTTACTGAATGCGTCATCTCATAAGCGAAACGGCGCCCGAGAATTCGGACGCCGCTTCAAAGATAACGCCGGTGGAACTCAGTCGCCCGCGAGCGACGGATCTTGTCCGACGCGCGAGTGGCGCAGGCCGTAGAAGAAGTAGATAATGAGCCCGAGCGCCATCCACACGAGCAACCGAAGCCACGTGTCATGCGGAAGCGTGTACATCATGTACCCGCAGATCGCGATGCCGAGGATAGGCACGATCGGCACGAGCGGCGTGCGGAACGGACGCGGAATGTTCGGGCGGGCGTAGCGCAGCACCATCACGCCCACGCAGACGATCACGAACGCGAGCAGCGTTCCGATCGACACGAGCTCGCCGAGCAGCGCGATCGGGAAGAAGCCAGCGACCGCGGCGGCGACCGTGCCGGTCACGATGGTCGTGATGTACGGCGTCTGGAACTTGGGATGGACCTTGCCAAACACCGCCGGCAACAGACCATCGCGGCTCATCGAGAAGAAGATGCGCGGCTGGCCCATGAGCATCACCAATACAACCGACGCCAAGCCGAGAATTGCGCCGATGTTGATGAAGTAGGTGAGCCACGTAAGCGCCGGGCCGGCCGCCTGAATCGCGACGAACACCGGGTGCGGCACGTTGAGATCCTGATAGTGCGCCAAACCGGTCATCACCAACGCCATCAGGATGTACAGCACCGTGCAAACAGCCAATGACGCGAGAATACCAATCGGCATGTCGCGTTGAGGGTTTCGCGCTTCCTGCGCCGCGGTCGATACCGCATCGAACCCGATATAGGCGAAGAACACCACCGCGGCACCGCGCGCAATCCCACTCCAACCGTAATGCCCGAACTCGCCGGTATTGGGTGGAATGAACGGATGCCAGTTGGCCGGCTTGACATACATGAACCCGAAGCCGATGACGAGAATGACGATCGCCACCTTGATGAACACAATCACGTTGTTGAACGACGCCGACTCCTTGATGCCGATGACCAGCAGCGTCGTCATCAAACCCACGAGCAAGATCGCCGGCAGGTTGATAATGCCCGGCGTCAGCACGCTGCCGGCGGCGCACACACCGTTCGCCGCCGTGATGGCTTCGCCGGCGGGTGTCACGCACATCACGTTGCGCACCAGCGTGTGCGTCCCCACGACATTCAATGGCGCCTGCGTCCACGCCGTGGGAAGACTGACGCCGAGCTCTTTGATGAACGCCACGAAGTAGCCGGACCAACCCACGGCCACCGTCGCGGCGCCAAACAGATATTCGAGAATGAGATCCCAGCCGATGATCCAGCCGACGAGCTCGCCCAACGTCGCATAGCCGTAGGTGTACGCGCTGCCGGCGATTGGTATCATCGCCGCGAATTCTGCGTAGCAAAGGCCGGCGAAAAGACAACCGAGCCCGGCGAGCACGAACGACAGCACGATGGCGGGCCCGGCGTACTGCGCCGCGGCCGTTCCCGTGAGCACGAAGATGCCGGCGCCGATGATCGCACCGATGCCGAGCATGGTCAGGTTGAGCGCGCCGAGCACTCGTTTGAGCGAGACCTCCGTGCCCTCGGCCGCCGCCTCCGCTTGCAGAATGGCGATACTCTTTTTGGACCACACGCCCATAGCAGGAGTCTCCAGGGTCGGACGTAAAAGACGGCGGCACTTGGCGCGCCGCCGTGTGGCGGGAACTGTTGAAAGCTGTTTGCGACTGCGCGCGCTTTCGCACGCGAAAAGACGCGGTGAATTGCGCCTTTACTGTATACAGTATTCGCGGCGGAAGTTGAGCCGCGCTTGATGCCTTGTCAAGGAAGTGGACCGCTTTCCTGACACGACTCGGACGCGCGACCCTTACGGCCGAGCTACACCGAGTAGTTCGGCGCCTCGCGCGTGATCGTCACGTCGTGCGGATGTGACTCGCGCAATCCGGCCGTGGTGATGCGAACAAATTGTGTCTCGGTTCTCAACTCGTCCACGGTACCACAACCAACGTAGCCCATTCCGCTGCGCAGACCGCCGACCATTTGGAACAACACGTCCGAAACCGGACCACGGTACGGAACGCGCCCTTCGATGCCCTCGGGCACGAGCTTCTTCGGTGAGAGCTCACCCTCCTGGAAATACCGGTCGGCGCTGCCGTCCTGCATCGCCGACAGACTTCCCATGCCGCGCACCATCTTGAAGCGACGGCCCTCGAGCAGGAACGTTTCGCCTGGACTCTCTTCGGTGCCGGCGAGCATCGATCCCATCATGACGCTCGATGCGCCGGCCGCGAGTGCCTTCACGGCGTCGCCAGAGTACTTAATGCCACCGTCAGCGATCACTGGCACATCGCCTGCGCCCTCGACAGCTTCGAGCACTGCGGTGAGCTGCGGAACGCCGACGCCGGTGACGACGCGCGTGGTGCAGATCGAGCCCGGTCCGACGCCGACTTTCACCGCGTCGACGCCGCGCTCAACGAGCGCCGCGGCGCCTTCGCGCGTGCCGATGTTTCCGGCGATGAGTTGAATGTCGGGAAAGGCTTCGCGCACCTGGCCCGTTGCCTTGAGCACGCCGTCACTATGGCCGTGCGCGGTGTCGATGACGATCGCGTCCACGCCGGCGTCGATCAATGCCTGTGCGCGCGTGATGAAATCACCCGCGGCGCCGATCGCTGCCGCAACACGCAGACGGCCGAATTTGTCCTTGTTCGCGTCGGGATACTGACGACGCTTGTGAATGTCTTTGATCGTGATAAGACCTTTCAGAACACCGGACGCATCCACCACCGGCAGCTTTTCGATGCGATGCTCGGCGAGAATTCGCTCGGCTTCGTCGAGCGTCGTCCCCTCACGTGCTGTGATGAGACCCTTTTTCGTCATCGCTTCGTGCAGCGGACGATCGAGGTGGCGCTCGAACTGCAGATCGCGATTGGTGATGATGCCCACGAGACGTTCGTCGTCGTCCACGATTGGCACGCCGGATATGCGAAAACGGTGCATGAGCGCCGTGGCTTCACGCACCGTGTCGGTGGGCCGCAGTGTAATCGGCTTGAGGATCATTCCGCTTTCGGACCGCTTCACGCGGTCCACCTCGGCCGCCTGCCGATCGATCGACATGTTCTTGTGAAGCACGCCGATTCCGCCGGCGCGGGCCATGGCGATCGCCATTTCCGTTTCAGTGACCGTGTCCATCGCGGCAGACACGAGCGGAATGCGCAGCTCGATGCCGCGCGAGAGCCGCGATACCACGCTCACGTCTTTGGGATGTGTGAGCGAATGCCGCGGAACGAGAAGGACGTCGTCGAACGTGAGCGCAAGCTCGTCGCGCACGCGCGCGCTCGTCGGCTGGTCCTGTAGACGCGAAAGCCCGCTCCCCGAGGATTCCGAGGTCGCGGGCCGAGATGAAAGTCGAGTTCTGGTCGCCATGGTGAAAGATAGACTGGACCGCAAATCAAGTCCAGACACCCGACACCGTTACGCTCCGTTATGCCTTCCCGATCACCCGCAGACGCCGGCGAATGCTTCGGGGAAGAAAGAACGCCGCGGCGGTCAGCGCACCACGGAGGTTGAGATCCGCGAGATCCGTCGGCGAACCGGTCCAGTGCTCGAGCACCGCGGTACGGCCCGCGTTGGCGATCAGTCGCTGCAGGGCGAGCACGAGCAGATAGAGGTCGTCGATCTCGCCGAAAAACGGAATGAAATCGGGGATGAGATCGATGGGCATGACGATGTACGCCATCGCGCCAACGACCAGCAGTTTGTCCACGATGCCCACGCGACGATCGGTCATCAATCCGCTGAGCAGTCGCAGATATTGCGGCAGCTGTCGGATGTAATACATCACCGTGCGCTTGGCGCCGGTGCGCGGAGCGGGGGCGCCTTCGAGCGGTTGCGCCGGCTTGCTGCGCTCCGCTCGCGCCGTTCCCTGGCGTGTGCGTGTCGCCATCAGAGCTTCTCCACGGTGCCGGGATCCTTGTTGTCGGGCGGTGATGACGCTGGCGGTGGTGTCGGCGTGGTTGCTGGCGGTGTAGCAGGTGTTGAAGGGCGCGTCGTGTTGACCAGATCGTTCGCCATGTTCTTGCCCGTCTCGAGCGCGCTGTTCAGCACGTTCGCCGCGCGGTTCATGAAGCCGACCGTCTCGGCGATCGCACTCGCCGACACTTTCCCGGCGCGAAGCTTGTCTTCGATCGCCTCGGTGAATCGAGTAAACGTGTTGGCCGACGGCGACTCCCGCTCGGCGTATCGCGACTCGATAAACTCCGCGTAATCGAGCACCTGGTATCCGCGATCATCCGACAGAGTCTCCAGCTTTCTGAGAATGCGGTCGCGCAGGTGCTCGTTCATCTGGTTCTCCGTTCTATGTCAGCCCTTCCAGCGCGAGCGTGTGCCGCGCGTGTCGATGTGCACGTACGGCGTACTGTAGTACCCACTCGTGTAGAGCCCAAGGCCGCCGACGAGGTCCGGAAACTGGTCCTCGACCTGATCGACAGCACGCACCACCAACATTTCGTCCTTCACCGTCACGCGGCCGTCGCCATCTGCGTCAATGGCCAGGTCAGCCGCATCGCCGTATTGGTGCCGGCTGTCGGTGGCCGCGCGCCACACGCCACTGTTGTGAGCCGGCGTCCTGAAACCGCTGTGCACGTCAAATGCCACTTCCTGCGGTGCGCCGTTGGACACCGAAACGCGCGCGCGCGCGCCAATCGTGGCCAGAACGAGCTCGAGCTTGTCGAGAAGACGCGGATTGAGCGCAACGTACTTGGGCCACACGTCGGCCTGCGAATCGTGGGTGATGAAATCCCCCAATCGCAGATGTGTGCTCACCTTGAGGCCCAAATCTCCCAGACCCACTTCGAGAAATCCCTCTGGATGGTCGTGGTGTCCGAGACGCTCGGCCAGGTATGTGCCGATTCGATATCCGTTCAGCTTTCCGCCAACCTTCTCTTCGAAGGGAACGAGAACGGCCAACGTGGGCTCGCCGATGATCTGACGCTCGAGACCGCGCACGATCGCCAGATGATAGAATCCGGGTTTTGTTGGCGCGACGAACGACGAGCCGTTGATCGGCCGCGGAGCCTCGATGGTGCTCGAGTCGCGCGACGTCACCCACTCGTAGGTTAGTGCGGTGGGGTCGCCGGTCACCTCGAGCGGGAATTCGACGTCGCTTGCCGGCAGCGTGAACCGCAGCCGCACTTCGCGACTCGGCCCGAAGGCGTTCAATGATGGTCCGGCGTTGAGTCGCCCGGTGATGGCGGCGAACGGCGCCAATGGAGCCGACCGAACCGAATGAGAGAACTGAATAGCGCCCAGCGCCGCGATCGCGAGGACGAACACCGAGCCGGCACGCGCCACGGCGGCACCCTGAGGGAGCCGCGCACTCAATTCTCCAATCAAACGCTGCTGCAAGCGCTGAATGGATGGGTGTTCCGCGATCCAGGTCGATGCCTGAATCATGGTGTGCTTCCACGCCCGCTCCACGGCGCGGTTCGACTCTACTCGCAACGACTGAGCGCGCTGCCGCAGCAACTGAATTCGCTGGATCACTGAGCCACGCCCCAGTGCGCGCGCTTTCCGCGCCCATCGATGTGCGCGAACGGACCATACGCGTCGGTCGCCTCATAGGCCCCGGCGCCGCCCACGAGATCGGGGTACGCCAATTCGACGCGGTCCGACGCCGCGGCAACCAACCGTGCGTCACGAGAGTCGACGCGTCCGTCGTGATTCAAATCGTCCATCCGTCCATCACTGTTGTTGTCCACGAAGACGTCAGACGCGTCGCCGTACATGTGGCGACTCAATTCGACGCGCCCGCCGGTGTTGCCATCACGGGCGTTGTATTCCGGTGTCCGGAACCCGCTCATCACTGTCAGGTGACGCACGGGTATGCCGCTGTGCTGAAGCTCGGCGATCACCAACTCGAGCTTGTCGATCAGATCTTCGCGCAGAGCCAGGTACTTCGGCGAAACGGCCGCCTGATCATGAGTTAGAACATCGCCAAGCGCAACCGCGTGCCCCATCGTTTGGCGGCGGGACCGATGTCGCATTTTCGATTGGGCGGGCGGAAGCATCGTGGGCCCAGACAACGGGGGCGGCCTCACGATGCCATGATAAGCGTAGATTGACGAATCGCAAACCCCATGAGCAACCGAATTTACGAGTGTATGGACGAATTTTGTGCGGACGTTTCCGGGCCCGCCAATCGACCGGCTCCGACACTCCACGGCGCGCAGACTTAGATTTCCCGCCGCTGCCATTTGGCGCTCGCGAACGCAGCCGTCACCTACCAAACTTTGATCGTGCCCACGCGACCCTCTCCCGTAGTTCTGGTGGTCCTCGACGGCTGGGGTTATCGGCCCGAGCGTGAAGGAAACGCGATCGCCCTCGCGAACGTTCCCACGTGGGACGCGTTGGTCGCGAAATACCCGCGAACGCTGCTCAATGCGTCGGGCCGGGCCGTCGGTCTCCCGGACGGGCAGATGGGCAACAGCGAGGTGGGGCATCTGAATCTCGGCGCCGGGCGCGTCGTGGTGCAGGACTTGGTGCGCATCGACGATGCGATTCGCGACCGGTCGTTTTTCACCAATCCGGTGTTCGTGGACGCCTGCGAGTCGGCAAAGAAGTCAGGCGGCACGGTCCACCTGGTGGGGCTGATCGGCAACGGCGGTGTCCACGCGATCGACAAGCATGCCTTCGCCCTGATTGATCTTTGTGCGGAGCTGGGCGTGCCCCGCATCGCCATTCACGCGCTGCTCGACGGGCGTGATACGATGCCCCGATCCGGTCTGGCTTACATGCAAGCGCTCATCAGCTACGCCGCCGGACGCGCGGTGATCGGGAGCCTCGGCGGACGCTACTTCGGAATGGACCGCGACAAACGATGGGATCGCACCGAAAAATGGTATCGGGTGGCCGTAGACGGCACGGGACCACAAGGGACCGACGCGCTAGAGGTCATTCGCTCCGCGTACGACCGGGGCGTGACCGATGAGTTCATCATTCCCACCGTGATCGTGAAAGACGGAAACGCCGTCGCGCCAATGCGCTCCGGTGATTCGCTCATTTGCTTCAATTACCGGGCGGACCGCATGCGGCAGATCATCGCCACGCTCACGCAGGCCGACTTCTCCGGGTTCGACGTGAGCAACCGCCCAGCCCTGGCCATCGCGACGATGACCGCCTACGACCGCCGGGTGCGGATGCCCGTGGCTTTCGCGCCTCAGTCCATGGCGAACATCGTGGGCGAAGTGGTGTCAGAAGCAGGGATGCGAATGCTTCGGACCGCCGAAACCGAGAAGTACGCTCACGTCACGTATTTCTTCAACGGCGGCGTCGAGACGCCGTTTCCCTGCGAAGACCGATTACTGGTGCCGAGCCAACAGGTCGCTACGTACGACTTGATGCCGGAGATGAGCGCGCCCGGAGTGACGGACGTCCTTTGCAACGCGATCGACCAGGGCGAGCACGAATTCATTCTCTGCAACTACGCCAACGGCGATATGGTCGGTCACACCGGTTCCATACCGGCGACGATCGCCGCCGTCGAAACCGTCGACAGGTGTTTGGCCCGCGTCATGAAGTCCGCGGAGCGTACAGGTGCGCGGCTGCTGGTGACGGCTGATCACGGAAACTGTGAAATGATGATCGACCCGGCGACCGGCGGCCCGCACACGGCGCACACCACGAATCCGGTGCCGTTCATCGTGGTCGATGGAGACGCCAACAAACCGTTACGTTCCGGTGGGGCGCTCTGCGACGTCGGTCCCACCCTGTTGACGATGCTCGGTCTCGAGCAACCCCGCGAAATGACCGGGGTAGACTTACGAAATACACATACCGGAGAACGCGCGTGAAGCGATCGATCGCGCCGCTGATGTTTGGAGTGCTGGTGCTTGCGAGCGGTGTTGCGAGGGTTGCGGGCGCTCAGGTGGGATACACGCCGTCCACCAGCCCGTACCTCGATCTCGAGCATTCGCAAGAGCTCACGCTCATCGCGGGCCCGTATCACTCACAGAAGGATCCTGCCGGCGTAGGGCCGCAGAACGGCACGCTCATCGGCGCGCACTATGAGTGGCGCGCCGGGGGACCGGCGCATCTGGTCGGCGAGTTCGCCAGGATTTCTTCTGACCGGCGTGTGGTGAATCCGTTCAAGGTCGGCGCGGCGCGAGAGCTCGGCGTCGAAAGCCGACCGTTGTACAGCGCGGACTTCAACCTCGGCCTCAGTCTCACCGGCGGGAAGAGTTGGCATCACCTCGTGCCGGAGGTCGCCGGGGGCATGGGCTTCATTTCGGATCTCAAATCGCAAGCCGACTCTGGCGGGTTCAAGTTCGGCACCCGCTTTGCAATCAGCTACGGCGCAGGAATCCGGATTGTGCCAGGCGGTAGATGGCAGGTCCGGGCCGACGTGAAAAATCGCATGTACACGATCGGGTACCCGGAGGCGTTCTACACCGCGCCAGCGGGGGGAACGGCGCTGGTTGGACCCAATCAGGCAAAGTCGTTCTGGACGAGCAATCCGGCATTCACCCTCGGCCTCTCACGCTTGTTCTAGCGGCAGACGCGCGGAACGCGGCGGCGCCGGGAAAACTCCTGAAGACAACGGGTGACCCATGGCGCGAGATTTCGAGGACATTCACGATATTGATGATCTGAACGGCGACGAGCTTCGCGATGTCGTGCGGGAGTTGCTTTCCGCGCACGAATCGCTCGACATCGACGCTTTAACAATTCGCGTCGAGCACGGGGCGGTCGTTCTCGGCGGACGTGTCGGGACGGAATCCGAGCGGTTGATCGCCGAGCACGTCGTCACGGATCAGCTTGGCGCCATCGATTGCCGGAACGAGATCGTGGTCGATCCGAACTATCGCGCCATGAGTCCGGACGCCGCCGATGAGGACACGTCCACCGACCGCGAGGTCGGCATCGCAACCGGCGACGAAGTGGGAAGTTCCGACTCCGAGCGCGTCGAGGATGACCTCGATAGTTCGCTCTTTGGAACAACCGATGTTCAAACCGCCATCGAAGACGGAACGCCCTGGAATCCGCCCGACAGCCCCACGGCCGAGGGGATGAACGAGAGCGGCGAGATCGGCGAAGGGCGCTAAGGCCGGACCGGTACGAGTCGGGACATTGGGGTGGTAGCTTTGCTGGACGCTGCGCATTTCCGCTCAATTCCGACCCGAACCCCGTTCGCCGTGCCGGCATTTCTCACCCGCCGCGTCAATTTCGCCGCGGCGCATCGCTACAGACGTCCCGAGTGGTCGACCGAGCGCAACGAAGAGGTTTTCGGCGCATGCTCCCGCGAGCGCTTTCATGGCCACAGCTACACGTGCGACGTCACTGTCTCCGGTGACATCGATCCGATCACGGGAATGGTGATCGATCTCGCGATATTGGATCGTGTGCTGGCTGTCGAGGTTCGCGACCGGTTCGACCACCGAAACATCAACCTCGACGTCGCCGAATTCTTCGACGGGAAGCTCATCCCAACGGGCGAAGAGCTCGCTCGCTTCATTCTGGATCGCGTGCAGCGCGGTATTGGCGCGGCGGCGCGTGTCGTTGAGGTAACGGTCGCCGAGGACGCGACACTTCGCGCGATCTATCGGCCCGACTAGGTCACAGTTTTTTCATCGCACTTCCGCAACTCCGCAACTCCGTTGTCGACCACGCCGCGTCCGAGCGCTGCCAGCCAGAGTCTGGCCGACCAGCTACAACCGATCGTGCGCGTGCACGCCGACATTCGCGCCGGCGAACACGCGCGGGTCGACGTCGCGGACGCGCGCGCCAGAGTTCTGGCGGGGCGTGCCGGTTTCGACGCCGAGTCGGCGCTGAGCGACACCGCCGATCTCTCGATGCCTTTTTCGCTGGTCGCGGCGGCGTTCGAGCGAACCGGCATCGCGGCGACACCGCAGATCAACGCGCTGCAGGCGTTGAACGTCGACGCGGACGAGCAGGTTCTCGCCTGGGTCAACCACGAATCGCCGCCGTCCGACCCAACGCTCAAACTCGCGCGACATCTCGCCGGGATCGTGGGCAACGCGGTATTGGGCCGGGCGGCGGCGGACATCATGACGGACTTCTCACCGTCTGGATGGAAATGGCCGTATTGCCCGTGCTGCCGCGCGTCCCCCGATCTGGCGGTGAGCACGGACACCGGCCGCACGCTCATTTGCTGGCGGTGCGACACGCAGTGGGAGACGGAGTTGCGCGGTTGCTTGGGGTGCGGCGCAACCGAGGCGCCCGCCATCGTCCGAGTGTCGTCGCCGTACCTCGGATACGAGCTTGCGATCTGCAACGCGTGCGGCCGGTATCTCAAAGAGCGACGCGGACCGCTCACGTACGACTTGCTCGTCGAGCGCACTTTTGTGGCCGGGCTCGACGAAGCGGCACAGCAGCGAGGGCTGCGCACCTGATTGGAGCCATCATCGCCGGCGGCGCGAGCTCGCGCTTCGACGGCCGCCCCAAGGGTCTCGAGTCCGTCGCGGGGAGACGAATCATTGATCGCGTCGCTGAAGCGTTGCGAGCGGTGACCCACGATCTCATCGTCGTGAGCAACGCCAACGACGCCGGGAGCTGGCTCCCCGGCGTGCCCGTCGTTGGCGATGTGCGTTCGGAGCGCGGAAGCCTGGTGGGTATTCACACGGCGCTGACCCGCGCGGCGGATGATGTTCTGGTGGTCGCGTGGGACATGCCATTTGTCACCGGCGAACTGCTGCAGCTCGTTCGCGATCGCGGGCGTCATGCGATGTTTGCCGCGGTGCCGGAGAGTTTAACGGGGCTGGAACCCATGTGCGCGCTGTACACGTCGAACGCGTTGTCGATCGTGACGGCGGCTGTCGACGCAGGCAACCTCCGCTTGATGCACATGGTCGCTGCCCTTCCCTCGCTCGAGCGCATCGGCCTGTCCGACGTCTCGGCGGTGGGCGCGCCGGAGCGCCTCTTTTTCAACGTCAACACGCCCACCGACCTGGCCGCGGCGGAGCGAATGGCGGCACAGGCGTAGGTTGCTCCGCTCGCCACCGCGTCCGGTTGCGCGCTACCTTCCCGACGCGAACCATCCTCACGGAGATGCCATGCCGCGCGTCCGCGCAATTGCGATCATAGCCACCGTCGCCCTCGGCCTGGCGTGCCATTCGGCCGCCGTCACGCCATCGCGCCCCGGTGTTGGCTCGACAGGGTCTGTGGCGACGCTCCGCCAGGCGATCGACTCCATGGCCGACGCGCCGGAATTCTCGAACGCTCATTGGGGAATACTGATCGTTGATCCGGAGACGCGCGACACGCTCTACTCGCGCAACGCCGGCAAGCTGTTCATGCCGGCGTCGAACATGAAGATCCTGACTAGTGCCACGGCGTTGGCGCAGCTGGGCCCGGACTATCGGTATCGTACGGCCTTCGTCGCCCGCGGCCCGGTGGCGAACGGAACGCTCACCGGCGATCTCTTGGTCATTGGACGCGGCGACCCATCGGTGAGCGACCACATGCTGCACGACGCGATGATTCCGTTGCGTGTGATCGCCGACTCGATCGCCGCGCGCGGCATCCGGCACATAACCGGACGAGTCATCCCCTGGGGCAACGCGTTCCCCGACGCCGTCCTCGGCTACGGCTGGAGCTACGACGACTTCGAAGACTCCTATTCCGCTCCGATCGACGAGCTGCTGTTCAACGAAGGGTTCAGCGAGATCCATGTGCGTGGCGGCGACCGTCCAGGCGACCCGGTGCAAGCGGTCGTCGGGCCCGCACGAACGGTGACACGCGTTCACGTCGCAGCGACGACGTCGTCCGCCGTGAGCTCGGACACGGGGCGCCGCCGGGCGAACACGCTGCGCGCGCGAAAAGACAGCACGACGTGGGATGTGACGATCGAGGGGCAGATTGCCGTGCGCGACACCGCGACGATCGAAGTCACCCACCACGATCCCGATGCCGCATACGTCGCCGCGGTCCGCGAAGCGCTCAATGACAAAGGCATCACGGTGGACGACGGCACCGGCGGCACTTCGGCCACACCCCTCGACACGCTGGCCACGCTGTCGTCTCCCCCGCTGCGTGAGATTCTCAAAGCGCTCATGAAGCCGTCGCAGAACCAGATCGCCGAGATGCTGTTTCGGACCGTGGCGTTGAACGCCGTTGGTGTGGGGCGCGCCGACAGCGCGCGCGACGTGGTGCTGCGACAGATCGCGAAGTGGAACGTCGTCCCGTCCGAAGCCGTCGTGCGCGACGGCAGCGGGCTCGCGCGGTACGACTACATTTCCCCTCGCACCGTCGTGCGCATTCTCGACGCCATGCGCCAATCGCCGGACTTCCAGGTGTACTACGATGCGCTCCCCATCGGCGGGGTGGACGGGACGATCCGCGGGCGCATGAAGGGCACGCCCGCCGAAGGAAACGTTCACGCCAAGACCGGCTCCGTGGCGCTCGCCCGATCGTTGTCCGGTTACGTGACCACCGCCGATCATCATATGCTCATTTTCAGCTTTCTCTGCAACAACTGGACGGTACCGGTCCGTTCGGTCGAACGCGTGCAGGATGCGATCGCCGCCCGCCTCGCCGCGATGCAACTGCGCTAATGGCCTTTAGCGTCAAGGAGGCCAGCGACCGAATCCTGGCCGGCATACGACCGCTGTCCACCGAGTCCGTCGCGTTGCGCGACGCACTCGGCCGCGTGCTTGCCGAAGATGTTCGATCGCCGATCGAGCACCCGCCGTGGGACAATTCGTCGATGGACGGCTATGCCGTGCGCGCCACCGACGTGATGGCGGCGAGCGAGGCGGCGCCCGTTACGCTTCCGGTCACCGAAACCGTTCGCGCGGGGCAGCGGCCGACGCGTTCACTGTCCCCCGGATCCGCCGTTCGCATCATGACCGGCGCGCCGGTGCCCAACGGCGCCGACTCGGTCATTCGCGTTGAAGACACCGACGCCGGGGAGACACAGGTCGTCATCCGCGACGCGCGCGACGCGCGGCGTAACGTTCGGCCGCGCGGCGAAGACATGCGGATTGGAGACCTGGTGGCGACGCGCGGCACTACGCTCGGCCCGGCGCAGATCGGTGTGCTCGCGTCGGTCGGCCATGGCGTGGTCGCGGTGCACCGCAGACCGCGCGTCGCGCTCCTCGCGTCCGGCGACGAACTGGTCGACGTCGACCAATTTGCTTCTGTCGTCCGCGGCGACCGCATCGTCTCGTCCAACACATACACGCTCGGCGCATCCATTCGCGCGGCCGGCGCAGAGGTCGTGGGGCTCGGCATCGTGCCCGATGATCCCGCCGCCTACAAGGAACGTCTTGCCGACGCCAAGGGATGCGATCTGTTGATCACGTCGGGCGGCGTGTCGGTGGGAGCATTCGACTTTACGAAAGACGTTCTGCAATCGCTCGGCGCAGAATTGCAGATGTGGCGCGTACTCATGCGCCCGGGTGCTCCCGTTGGATTCGGAGTGCTCGACGGCATGCCCTGGCTTGGACTGCCTGGGAATCCAGTTTCAGCGATGGTGACCTTCGAACTGTTCGCGCGGCCGCTCATTCGCACGCAACGCGGCGAGCGCGACGTCTTTCGACGCACCGTCGACGTTCGCGCGCGGGAGGATTTCACGATCGGCGCGCCGCTCACACACTTTCTCCGGGCGATCGTGGACTGGACCGAGGGCGGGCCGTGGGCCACGCTCACGGGTCCGCAGGGCTCCGGACTACTCACCTCGATGAGCCGAGCGAACGCGCTCGTCATCGTTCCGCCGGAGCGACCCGTCGTCCATGCCGGCGAGACCGTCCGCGCGCTGATGCTCGGCGAGAGCGCGCTCGCGTCGAACGTGCTCGACGTGTGAGCCGCGGCAACAGGCTCGCATCGCTCGAGGCGTCGTTACAGCGGCGATTTCGCGTCGTCGAAACGACGGTGCAAGTCGCGCATCGCTCGCTCTCGATCCTGCATCCCGCGAGCGCCGAAGACTTGATCAATGAGATCGACTTTGACCGCGACGAGCGTCTGCCCTACTGGGCCGAGCTGTGGCCGTCGTCGCGGACCTTGGCCGAGCAAGTGCTCGCCAGGCATGGAGAGGGACGGTCGCTGCTCGAGCTTGGGTGTGGATCCGGCCTCGTGTCGACGTGTGCCTCCATCGCCGGATTCGCGGTCGTGGCGTCGGACTACTACGAGGACGCGCTGCGATTTGCCGAGGTGAATTCGTGGCGAAACAAAGCGCCGGTGCCGCGAAGTCTTTTGCTCGATTGGCGGCACGTTCCTTCCGACCTCGAGCGCTTCGACGTCGTGATTGCGTCGGACGTACTATACGAGCGGCCGTACGGTCAATTGGTGGCCGGTGCGATCGACGCGTCGCTCGGTGACGATGGCGTCGCCTTTCTGGCCGACCCCGGCCGCGTGGGTCGCGACGATTTCCTTCGGGCGATCGTGCCGCTTGGCCTGATCGTCGCCAATCGGCAGGATCTTCCGTTCGAGGACGGAGCGATTCGGCAGACGATCTCGATCTTCGAAGTCCGACGGCGCTGAGATCAGACCGTCGCGGGCTGTCGCTCGAGTTGACCCGCCACCACCTCGGCGATGTCGAGCACCGGCACGTCGGAGTGCGCCGCGGTTACGCCGTCGCTGATCATCGTCATGCAGAATGGGCACGCGACGGCAATCGTCTCGGCGCCCGTGCCGAGCAGTTCTTCGGTACGCTCAATGTTGATGCGCTTGCCCTGGCGTTCTTCCATGAACATGCGTCCACCGCCGGCGCCGCAGCAGAGGCCGCGATCCTTGGTGCGCGGCGGCTCGACGAGATTGATCACCGGCAACGCGCGGCGGAGCGTCTCGCGCGGCGCGTCGTAGACGTCGTTGTAGCGGCCAAGATAGCAGGAATCGTGGTACGCAACGGTGAGGCGCTGTCCTTCCTCTGACCGCAGCGGAACGCGATTCTCTTCGAGCAGCCGTTCGATGTACGTGGAGTGGTGAATTACTTCGTAGTTTCCACCGAGCTGCGGAAATTCGTTCCCCATCTGGTGGAAGCAATGCGGGCAGCTCGTGACGATCGTCTTCACCTCGTAGCGATCGAGCGTGCTGATTGTGTCTTTCGCGAGCATCTGATAGAGATACTCATTGCCCATGCGCCGGGCTGGATCACCGTGACAGTGCTCTTCCTGTCCCAGAATGGCGAAGTTGATGTCGCACGCCTTGAGGATTTTCGCGAACGCGACGGTCACCTTCTTCGCGCGATCGTCGAACGAGCCCATGCATCCCACCCAGAACAACACATCCGGGCGCTCGCCGCGCTCCATCAACTCGGCCATCGTCGCGATGTCCAATCCGTCGGCCCATTTCGCCCGATCGCCGGGATTGAAGGCCCACGGTGAGCCGTTACGCTCGAGCGACTCGAACGCCGGCTGGATTTCCTCTGGAAAGCGCGACTCGGTGAGCACGAGATTGCGCCGCATCTCGTTGATGATGTCGAGTTGATCGATCGACACCGGACACTCCTGCACGCAGGCGCGACAGCTCGTGCATGCCCAGAGCTCTTCCTCGGTGATGAACGAGTCGAGAAGGCGATGCTCGAGGAGCGCTGCCGCCGCACCTGGGCCGTCGCCAAACGCCGTTGACGCACTGAGAAAGTCCATGCGATCGCCGGTCACCACGGGCGCCTTCTCCATCAGCCGCTGACGTGTGTTGATGACGATCTTTCGCGGGCTGAGCGTTTTTCCGGTCAGGTTGGCCGGACAGACCGACGTACAGCGGCCGCACTCCGTGCACGAATAGCCGTCGAGCAGATTCTTCCACGTGAGCTGCTCGACGTCGGACGCGCCGAACTGTTCGACGTCGGCCTCGAGGTCCATAGGGCGCATGACGCCCTTCTGCCCCGGCCCGCTGGTGTTCGACAAATACACGTTGATCAGCGACGTCACGACATGGAGATGCTTCGAGTACGGCAGATAGTTCAGAAAGACGAGAATGAGCAGCGAGTGCATCCACATGAACAACGACGCGAGCGCAACCGGCTGCGGATCCACCGGGAAGATCAGGATCGACAACGCGCGCGAGATGAACTTCTCGGGGCCGATTGCCGACGGATCGACCAAGTACTTGCACGCGCCGGCGAACAAGAGCGTCACCATCAGGCCGCCGATCATGCTGAGAATGATCAGCGCGTCGGCGTGCTCGAGATTGTCGCCGTCGAGCCGACGAGGATGCAACACCAGCCGGCGATAGAACGCGAAGCCAATTGCGCCGATGACCAGCAACGCGAACACATCTTGCGACATCGCGTACAGCTGGAACACCGGATGCGGCAGGAACAGCTCGAATGAGAATTTTGGAAAGACGCCCTGGATGAGGATCTCGACAGTGCCCGCCGTGAGCACCATGAATCCCCAGAAGATCGTCGCGTGCATTGCGCCGGCGATCGGATCGCGGAAGATCTTGGTCTGCGCGACACCAATCGTCAGCAGGTTCTTGAGCCGCTCCAATGGGTGGCCCGTCCGGTCGTCGGCCTTGCCAAGCCGCATGTAGCCGACGAGACGCTGAACGTTCAGCGCGAAGAATCCGACGCTGAGCGTGAGGATGAACAGGAAAACCACGTTCGCGGCGGACATCAATGTCCGGCCTTCGCCTCGCGCACCGCTTTCGTCAACGCCGGCACGATCTCGAGCGCGTCACCGACAATCCCGTAGTCGGCCACCTTGAAGATCGGAGCTTCCTTGTCCTTGTTGATCGCCACGATCGTCCTGGACGTGCGCATGCCCGCGAGATGTTGAATCGCGCCCGAAATTCCAACGGCGACGTACAATTGCGGACTGACCTGGCGGCCGGTCTGACCGATCTGATCGCTGTGCGGACGCCATCCGTCGTCGGTCACCGCTCGAGTTGCTCCCACCGCGGCGTTCCCGAACGCAGCCGCCAACTCCTCGATCAACTTGAAGTTCTCCGCCGCCTTGAGTCCGCGTCCGCCAGATACGATCACCGGCGCGTCACCGAGATCGATCGAGCCCTTTCCGCCCTCGATTACTTCTTTGACCACCACGCGGGATGCGGCCGGATCGGACGCCGGCGCCATCGTCTCCGCTTTGCCCGCCCGCGGTTGCTCGACCGCCGTG
This sequence comes from bacterium, assembly GCA_040002475.1. Lineage (GTDB taxonomy): Bacteria > Gemmatimonadota > Gemmatimonadetes > Gemmatimonadales > Gemmatimonadaceae > JAQBQB01. Next base: position 114,513 of record JBDUEJ010000009.1, read on the forward strand.
AACGCGCTCGGTCGGACCGCCACCACAGCCATCGGTCCCGTGATCTGAAGCGTGATGATCACTTTGTTCGCGTACGCCGGATGCTTGACGACAAGCGAATCACCCGACACGTGCACGGCCGTCACATCGGTGACGATCGGCGCGTCGAGTTGCACCGCCACTCTCGGACCGACGTCGCGCCCCTGCGCCGAAAAGCCGAGCACCACGGCGCGATACGCGCCCGCCTTGGCGCGGGCGGAAAGCGTTGCGGCAACGACTTCGCGATCAAAGTTCGCCAATGCTGCGTGCTCCACAACGATGACGACGTCCGCGCCGAATTTGCCAAGCTGCTCGGCCGCCCCGCTCACGCCACTCGGGCCGGCGACCATGGCGTGCACTTCGCCCCCGCCGGTCGCGTCGGCGAGCGCACGGGCGGCCGTCACGGCTTCGAGCGCGACCTTGCGCAGCGCGGCGCCGCGCGTTTCAGCAAATACTAATACGTTCGCCATGGCTATAAGACCTTCGCTTCGGTTTGCAACAGGCGGATGAGCTCGGGCACCGCAGCCGCACCTTCACCAATGATCCGGCCGGCCGGGCGATCGGGCGGTAGCTCCATCCCTTTCACCGAGACGCGCGAGGCGCCGAGCTGCGCCGGCTTCGACTCGAGCGGCTTTTTCTTCGCCGCCATGATTCCCTTGAGCGACGGATATCGCGGACGCGCGATACCTTCGTCGATCGTCACGGCGGCCGGGAGCGCGAACTCGACCGACTCCGCCGCACCTTCGAGCTCGCGGCGCGCGACCCCGCGCCCGTTCGCGATCTCGAGCTTCGTTGCCGCGGTGACGCACGCAATGCCGAGCAGTTCGGCCGTCGCCGTACCGACCACGCCGGCCGATGTGTCGAACGCATGCTTGCCGAACAGAATCAGATCGTACCCGCCGGCCTTCAATTCCGAGGCGAGCGCTTTGGCGACTGCGAGTCCGTCGTAAGGAATCGCATCCGTCTTGAGCTGCACGGCGCGATCGGCGCCCATGCTCATCGCTTTGCGCAATGTCTCTTGGACGGAATCAGGTCCCACGGCGTAGACGACTGTCTCGCCTGGCCCCTGCTTCTCGTTCAGCTGCAGCGCGACTTCCACCGCGTAGCTGGCGAAGTCGTCGATGTCGAATTTGAGACCCGCCTCGTCGATGGTCGTCGCCGAAGGGGCTATTCTGAAACGCGACTCCGAATCGGGAGTGCGCTTGATACAGACGGCAATTTTCACCGCCGGACCTCGCTCGGGTTGGAATGCTCGCGGAAGTTAGCCGAGCGAGGTGTCTTTGTCAGTTGCTTGTATGCGGCGGATCGTGGCTCACGTTTCGGCTCGCGGTGCGCCGGGGCCAGAAAAGCTTTAGCGCGGACACCACCGGGCGAAACGCGGAGGAAAGCGCGGGGGGCGTGTCCAGCAGCGACGGCGTGCCGCTCCATCAGCCCGGACCAAGCCCGGACGAACTCTTTTTTGGAGAAAGCCGCCCGGAACGCCTCGAAATGGCATCCTGAGCGGCTTCCCAAAGAGAAGAGTTCGTCCGGGCTCGTGGGGAATAGACCCATGGCACCCCGGCGCGCCCTCGGCTCACTTGAACGCGTTCAAGCCCGTGAGTGCCTGGCCAAGAATCAGCGAATGGACGTCGTGCGTGCCTTCGTACGTATACACGCTCTCGAGATTCGCCATGTGCCGCATCGCCGAATACTCCGCCAGAATGCCGTTCGCGCCCAACAACCGGCGCGCCTCGCGCGCGATATCCGTCGCGATGCTCACGTTGTTCCGCTTGGCCAGCGACACTTGCTGCGGCGTGAACGTTCCCGCGTCCTTGAGACGACCAAGATGCAGCGACACCAGCTGCGCCTTCACGATCTCCGTGAGCATTTCGGCCAAGCGTTCCTGCTGGATCTGGAATCCGCCAATCGGACGATCGAACATGATTCGCGTCTTCGAATACTCGAGCGCCTCTTCCAGGCACGCCATCGCGGCGCCAATCGCTCCCCACGAAATCCCGTAGCGCGCCTGCGTCAAACACATCAACGGGCTCTTGAGACCACCCGACGTCGGCAGAATCGCGTCGGCGGGCAACACCACATCCGAGAATACCAACTCACTGGTGTCGCTCGCGCGGAGTGAGAGCTTTCCCTTCTGGTCTTTCGACGTGAAGCCCTTGGTGTCTGTCGGGACCACAAAGCCGCGGATCGACGAATCGCTCTTGTCGTCATTCGTCTTCGCCCACACCACCGCGATTTGCGCCGTGGACCCGTTCGTGATCCACATCTTGGCGCCGTTCAAGATCCACGTGCCGTCCTTCTGCTCGCGCGCCATCGTGATCATTCCTGACGGATTGGATCCGTAATCGGGCTCCGTCAGACCGAAACAGCCAATCACTTCACCCTTCGCCATGCGCGGAAGCAGCCGCTTCTTCTGCTCCTCGCTTCCGAACGCATAGATGGGATACATGGCCAGCGCGCCCTGCACTGACGCGAACGACCGCACGCCGGAATCACCGCGCTCGAGCTCCTGCATGATCAGACCGTACGCGACGTTGTTCAGCCCCGCGCAGCCGTACTCCTCCGGCAGATTCGCGCCGAACACGCCGAGCTCGGCGAGGTCGGGGAGGATTTCGCGCGGAAACCGGCCGTCGACATAAGCCTGGCCGATGATGGGGAGAACCCGCTCATCGACGAAACGACGAACGCTGTCGCGTACAGCGCGTTCGTCCTCGGAGAGCACCGAATCGATATTGAAGAAGTCGAGCATGGCTCAAAACCTAATCAGCCGAGCGGCCTGAGCCAGCACACAGCAAGGATATACCGTTGCTGGTGGTGGGCAATCGGATCAGGAGGGCGCCGGAGCTCGGCGAGCCGTGACCCCGGCGCCGGGCGCCCGCCGAGCGGCGGCGGCAATGCCCACTTCGCGCGCCTTGACGCGGAACCCTCGCCCGTGATCGATGGTGCGGCCGGTTTCGTCCTGCCACTGATGCACCATCTCGTGTAGCAGTGTGTGCAAGGCGTCGTCCCAACCATGGCGCCGAAGATGCCGCCAACTAATCGCGATCTCGCCGGACGCGTCTTGTCCGGCCGCCGAGTAGTGACCGAGCCGGCTCTTCATGCGGCGCGACACGCGAACCGGCACCACTTTCAGACTTCCGCCGAAGTGCTCCACGTTGAATCGGGCGTGCCATTCGCCAAAGGTCGCGGCAAGCGGCTCGTCTTCCGGGCGCGTGCGTTCGCGACGCGATGGCTCGCGCGGCGTCTCGACCTTGAATTCGACAATTCGCGTCTGCGCCGAGCGCCGGTCGGCCCGCGTGCGACCTTCGACGAACGCGACGATCGCTTCGAGCACCTCGCGCGGAGCGCCGAGGTAGGCATGGTGGATACGCAGATCGGGTCCGCGGAAGCTCACCATGACGTTGCGATTGCGCGTGAGCCGGCAGTGTTCAATGCGCTTGAGCCCGAGCACGCGGAGATGCGCGAGCAATTCGTCGGCGTTGCGCGGCATGGCGTCCAAGTCCAGCGTCAGCTGGGCCGCGTGGTGACCGCGGCGAAACACCGATTTCAGCGCGCGAAGCATTTCACCGGTCCGGCGGTGAAGTCCCGCATGTCATTGGACCAGAGGAGCGTCGACACTTCAATCTCTTTCTCACTGATGCGAATGCTGTTCACCGACGACGGCCGCCCGCCGCGCGAGCGACTGCTGATCGTTCCCGACGTCGAGATGATCGTGCCGCGCTTCGTGTGCTCGATGTAGTGCACCGCCTCCTGATGATCGTGTCCGCAGAGCACGAGGTCAACGCTCATTTCGGCGAACGCTCCCAGAATGCGCTGCGTGTTCTTGAGCCCGTGGCGCTGCGACAGCTCGCCCTTCACCGGATTGTGGTGCATCACCACCACGCGCGCGTCGCTGCCGCGCGACAGCTCGAACTCCGCTCGTGCATGTTCGATCTGCGCTCGGGTGAGATTCCCAAGGATGGAAATGTCCCGCACGTTCCAGGTGAGCGTATGACGGTTCACGCCTTGCGACGTGTTGAGCCCCACGAACGTCGCGCCCGCAACGCGAAGCACGGGCTCCAAGTCGCGACTGATGTACGAGCGATACTTGGCGAACATGCGATCGGCGTCACCCAAGCCGAGCGGGGCGAACCACCAGGCAACGTCGTGGTTGCCGGGAACAACGATCGTCTGCGCAACCTTCTCGGCTTGCCGGATGAACTCGCGGGCGCGTTGAAATTCGCCGGCGCGCGCTCGTTGTGACACGTCGCCCGAGATGGCGACGACGTCGTACTTCCGCTCCTGGATCAGCGCTTCGATCGCCTCGTACTGCTCGGGCACCGCGGGGTGCCCAAAATGAAGATCGGAGCAGTGAAAGAGGGTCGTGACGCTCACAGTTTGGCGATGACGGCGTCGGTGAATTGGTCGGTGGTCGCCGTGCCGCCCAAGTCGTGCGTTACGGCCTTGCCCTCGCGAATCGTGCCCTCGAGCGCGACGCGAATTCGCTTCGCCCGCTCCAGATCGCCGACGTGCTCGAGCAACATGCACGCCGCCAGGACCAATGCGCCCGGGTTCGCGACGCCTTTGCCGGCGATGTCCGGCGCCGTGCCGTGCACCGCCTCGAAGATTGCGCCGTTGATGCCGATGTTCGCGCCGGGCGCGAGGCCGAGGCCGCCGACCAGTCCCGAGATCTGATCGGAGAGAATGTCGCCGAACAAGTTCGTCGTGACGATGACGTCGAACCGCTCGGGATGCAGCACGAGATTCATCGCCATCGCGTCCACAATGCGCTCCTCGAATTCCACGCGGCCGGCAAAGTCGCGCGCGACCATGCGGCCCGTGTCGAGGAAGAGCCCCTGCGAGAACTTGAGAATGTTCGCCTTGTGGACGAGCGTCACCTTTTTTCGGCCGTGCTTCACGGCATACTCGAACGCGTAGCGCACGATGCGTTCCGAGCCCTGCCGTGTGATGATGGCAATCGACTCGGCGGCGGCGCGGGGGTCGTCGCCAATCTTGATGTAGTGCTCCACGCCCACGTACAGGCCTTCGGTGTTCTCGCGAATCATCACGAGATCGAGATTCTCGTAGCGGCCGCCGGGCACGATCGAGTACGCGGGTCGCACGTTGGCATACAGGTCGAACGTCTTGCGAAGCGCGACGTTGATCGAGCGATAGCCTTCGCCGACGGGTGTCTCGAGTGGTCCTTTGAGCGCGAGCTTGGTGCGCTTGATCGAATCGAGCGTCGCGTCAGGGATGGGATCGCCGAAGCGGGCGACGCCGGCCAGCCCGGCCACTTGAGTATCCCACTCGATGTCGGCACCCGCCGCCTCGAGGATTCGAACCGTTGCCGTGGCGATCGACGGACCAATGCCGTCGCCGGGAATCAGCGTGACCTGTCGTGAAGCGGGCATTCTGGAAATTTATCGTTTATGGAGTGGCAACCACGTTCGCCAGCTTCGCGGCGAGGCCCGCCGAAATGGCTGGGCCGAATTGCGGGAAGCTATCGCTCGAAATCTCGCCGATCCAACGAACGTTGGAGAGACGCGGATCGATCAGCACCAATCGGAGCACGCCGCGCCCGCCGGTGCCCGCCTTCTCGAAGCGGAGCTCGACGGGCGCCAGGACATAGCGCGCGTCCTGATGGAACGCGATGAGCGTGCGGAGCTGCGACGCCAGCGGATCGGGGAGCTTGGAGTCCACCCCGAGCGACGGCGAGCGGAGCGGCTCCTCGGCCAATTCGTATGGGTCGGCGGCGTACGTCGAGTTTCGCTTGTAGGCCGCCTGAAGGTCGCTCGGAAAAATCCAATTCTTTCGCATCGCCCGCTCGTCGAACGCTGAGAGAATGTCGGCGTCGAGCGTGCGCTGCGCGTCAGTGAGGCGGCCCACCGAGCTGCCCCAATCGAGCCCGGGCATGATGCGAACGGAATAGGTCGGTAGAACCGCGATGTGCTGCGCCGCAAGTCCAGACAGCGAATGCTCCGCCGGTTGGGGTGGCGGCGCGGGCAAACCCGCCTTCCCGCAGCCAGCGGCGGCGATTCCCAACGCGTAGAGGACATACAGGCGGGACGGCATCGGCATGGATCAAAGCTAACTGGTGACGGCTCTGCCGGTTCACCCGCGGTTCAGTGTTGTGGTCCACCCTTGTAGTCGCCGGTTCCTCTCGGCAATTTGGCGCCTGGTTCGCCTCTCACCGGAGCCCACTACCTATGTCGAAGCTGTTCCGCGCGAGCATATTCGCGGTCATCGCCCTCCTGGGCGCAGGCGCGTTTGCAAAACTCGCGTTCAATCACGGCGAGACGATCAACGCCGCCTGGCTGCTCACGGCCGCGGTCTGTAGCTACGCTGTGGCCTATCGCTTCTACAGCAAGATGATCGCGTCGAAGATCTTCGCGCTCGATCCCAAGCGAACGACGCCGGCCGTCCGGCTCGACGACGGGCGCGACTTCGTTCCAACGAATCGATGGGTAGTGTTCGGTCACCATTTTGCCGCGATCGCCGGTCCGGGCCCGCTCGTGGGTCCAACGCTAGCGGCGCAGTTCGGTTACCTGCCCGGCGTCATCTGGATCATCGTTGGTGTCGCGCTTGGTGGCGCGGTGCAGGACTTCGTGATTCTCGCCTCGTCTGTCCGTCGGAACGGCAAATCGCTCGGTCAGATGGCCCGAGAGGAGATCGGACCCGTCGCCGGGTTGACCGCGTTGGTGGCGGTTATCGGCATCATGATCGTGTTGCTGGCGGTGCTGGCGCTGGTCGTCGTGAATGCGCTCAAGTCGAGCCCGTGGGGAACGGTCACAATCGGGTTGACGATTCCGATCGCCATGCTGATGGGCGTGTATCTCCGCTGGGTTCGACCGGGCCGCGTACTCGAGGCAACCGCGTTCGGACTGGTGCTGATTGTCGCGTCGCTGTTCTTCGGACGATGGATTTCCGAACAACCGTCGCTGGCGGCGGCGTTCACGTTCAGCGGAACGACGCTGGCGCTCATCATCATGGTCTACGCCTTCGCGGCGTCGGTGATGCCCGTGTGGCTGCTGCTCGCGCCGCGCGACTACCTCTCCGCCTTCGTGAAGATCGGTGTCGTGATCGCGCTGGCGGTCGGCATTATCATCTCGCTGCCGCCGCTGCAAATGCCGGCGCTTACACAATTCACCGACGGCTCGGGTCCGGTGTTCGCGGGCAAGGTCTTTCCCTTCGCGTTCATCACGATCGCGTGCGGCGCGATCTCTGGATTTCACGCGTTGGTTGCATCGGGGACCACTCCGAAGTTGCTCGAGAGCGAAGCCGACGCCCGAATGATCGGGTACGGCGCGATGATCATGGAGTCGTTCGTCGCCGTCATGGCATTGATCGCCGCGTGCGCCCTCACCCCCGGCGTCTACTTCGCGATCAACGCTCCGGCCAGCGCGATCGGCACAACGGCGGCGAGCGCGGCGGAAGCCGTGCGTCAGTGGGGCTTCTCACTGAACCCGACGGAGATGCAGGAGTTGGCGAAGCAGGTTGGTGAGAGCTCGCTGCTGTCGCGGACGGGCGGCGCGCCAAGTCTCGCGCTCGGAATGGCAAAGCTGTTCGCCAACGTGCTGGGAGGCGGTGGCGCGATGGCGTTGTGGTACCATTTCGCCATCATGTTTGAAGCGCTGTTCATTCTCACCACGCTGGACGCCGGAACGCGCGTGGGTCGCTTCATGCTGCAGGATCTCGGTCGCCAGGTGTGGGAACCGTTCGGCCGCGTCTCGTGGTATCCGGCGGTGGTGATGTCGAGCGCGATGATGGTCTCGGCGTGGGGATACTTCCTCTATCAGGGCGTCATCGATCCGCTCGGCGGAATCAATTCGCTCTGGCCGCTCTTTGGGATCTCGAATCAACTCCTCGCGACAGTCGCGCTGTGCGTTGGAACGACGGTGATCGTGAAGATGGGGAAGGCGCGGTATTCGTTCGTGACGATGCTGCCGCTCGCCTGGCTCACGATCGTGACGATGAGCGCGGGCTGGGCCAAGATCTTCTCGCCCGATCCCAAGCTCGGATTCCTGTCCCACGCAAAGCTGGTTGAAGGACAGCTCGCAAGCGGTGCGTTGCCGGCGGCGATCAAGAGCGCCATCGATGCGCACCGGATGATCTTCAACGATTACCTCGACGCCGGCATCGCGGCGTTCTTCATGGTGTCGGTGGTCGTGATCCTCGCCGACAGTATTCGCGAGTGGTCCGCCGTGATCGGTGGCAGAAAACCGGCCGTGTCGTCGGAAGTGCCGTTCCAAGCGCTGCCCGTGGCCGGCGACTGACGACCCTCTTCACACTTCTCTCGTGGCTCACATGCGCGCACGCGCCTTCATCCTCGTTACGACGGTCACGGCCTTGCCTTTTGCGCCGATGGCAGCGCAGCAGAGCGGCGCGTTCGACTTCAGCATCAAGAGTATGATGCGCGGACCGGAGGTGTACGGACGCGAACCGCAGAACGTCCGCTGGAGCGCCGACGGCAAATGGATCTACTTCAATTGGCTCGAGGCGGGATCTGATTGGCGGTTGCCGTCGCGCCCGTTCCGGGTTCGCGCCACAGCCGGCTCGAAACCAGAGCGCGTCACCGACACGCAGATGGATTCGGTGGCGCCCATGCTCGACAACGGACGCCTGTCGCCCGACGGCCGGTTGAAGGTTGTGAGCAGCGGTGGCGACCTGTTTCTCATCGATGTCGGCGCGGCGGCGGTCCGGCGGTTGACGCAGACGCTCGAGGCGGAGACCAACCCGGTGTTCAGCGCGGACGGGCGCGAAGTGTTTTTCACGCATGACAACAACGTCTACTCCATCGCGCTCGACGGTGGGCTCATGCGCCAACTGACCGACATTCGCCCAGCGGGCGGCGCCGCGCCAACGGTGGCGATCGCGGGCGCCGGTGGTCGTGGGGGCGGCCGCGGCGGCGGACGCGGCGCAGTAGGTGAAGGCCGAGGCGGAGCGACCGGAACGGCCGCGCAAGTCGACACGTCGCAGCGCGGCAGTCTCGGACGCCAGCAGCGCGAATTGTTCAACGTCATTCGAGATCGCGTGCACGACGACAGCGTGCGTCGCGCCGAGCAGGACGCGCGTGCGGCGCTTCGCGTGCATCCGTTGAACCTGATGGCCGGCGAACGCATCGGCTCGCTGGCCATGTCGCCGAACGGGCGCGCGCTGTTGATCACGACCGTGATTCCCGACGACCGAGCGCTCGCGACGCGCGTGCCGAACTATGTCACCGAGAGCGGCTATACCGAAGACATCACCGGGCGCACGAAGGTCGGCGACTATCAGAATGGCGGACGGGTCGCGTTCATGACGCTGCCGTCGGGCACGGCGCGCTTCCTGAGCATGAGCGCCGACTCCCGCACGTCGTCGTCTGCCCAAGTCCTCGGCTGGACCGACGACGGCTCGCGTGCACTCGTCTTCTCGACGAGCTCCGACTTCAAGAATCGCTGGATCAACACCGTTACCGCCGACTCGGGCAGTGTGAAGCTCGTGGACACGCTCCACGACAGCGCGTGGGTCGCCGGTCCATGCTTTGGCTGCGGCGGCTGGTACGACGGCGGAAAGCGCTTCTGGTTTGTCTCGGAGGCCGACGGCTACGCGCATCTCTACACGATGAATACCGACGGCAGCGATCGTCGCCAGCTCACCAAGGGCGCGTGGGAAGTGAACGCCGTCTCGCTGTCGCGCGATGGGAAGTCGTTCTACCTCACGACCAGCGAGGCGTCGCCATTCGAGCAGCACGTGTATCGGATGCCGGTCGACGGCGGCCCGCGGGAAAAGCTCACGACGCGCGTCGGCGGACACACCGGCGTGCTGTCGCCCGACGAGACAATGATCGCCGACGTCTATTCGGCGGGCAACCGTCCACCCGAACTGTTCGTCCAACAGAATCGCGTCGGTGCAGAGACGTCGCAACTCACGGTATCGCCGACGAAAGACTGGCTCGCGTTCAACTGGGTCGTGCCCGAGATCGTCATGGTGCCGGCGTCGGACGGAATCAAAGTTCCGGCACGCATCTATCGTCCCAAGGACATGCACGCATCGGCGAATGGCGCCGCCGTGCTCTTCGTCCATGGCGCCGGGTATTTGCACAACGTCCATAACTATTGGTCGAGCTATTCACGCGAGTACATGTTCAACCAGTACCTCGCGTCGAAGGGCTACGTCGTGCTCGACATGGACTACCGCGGATCCGCCGGCTACGGGCGCGATTGGCGCACCGCGATCTACCGCTTCATGGGCGGACGCGACCTGCAGGACGAAGTAGACGGCTCCAAATACCTGAAGAAGGAATTCGGCGTCGATCCCGAGCGGATTGGCATGTACGGCGGTAGCTACGGCGGATTCATGACGCTGATGGCGCTCTTCACCGAGCCAAAGTATTTCGGCGCCGGCGCGGCACTCCGCCCCGTCACCGACTGGGCGCACTACAACCACGGCTATACCGCGCGTATCCTCAACTTCCCCGAATCGGACACACTCTCGTATCGCCGCTCGTCGCCGATTTTCTTGGCCGAGGGGCTCGAAGATCCGCTGCTCATCTTGCACGGCATGGTGGACACGAACGTGCATTTCGAGGACAGCGTGCGCCTTACGCAGCGGCTCATCGAGCTCGGCAAGAAGGGCTGGTGGCTGGTTCCCTACCCGGTTGAGGACCACGGCTTCCTGCGGCCCGATTCATGGACCGACGAGTATTCGAGAATCTTCACCTTGTTCGAGACGACGATACGGCGCGGCAAATCGGCGACGCAAAGCGCCGCGGCCATTGGAGGGACAAAATGACGGCAAGCGAATTCGTTCGTGCAACAGGATCGAGGCTCGAGCGCGCCGCGTGCATCGTGCGGCGGATCATTGGTGTCCCGGACTACGACCGCTATCTCGCGCACGTGCGCGTCGCGCATCCGAATGCGCAGCCCATGACACGCGAGGAATTCACGCAGGAGCGACTGGTCGACCGTTACAGCAAGCCGGGTTCGCGCTGCTGTTGAGGACTGGACTGCTTGGCGCGGCGCAGCAATGGCCATTACTCGGCCCGCAACGCAATCACCGGATCCACACGACTCGCCCGCCGCGCCGGCGCCCACGACGCCACAATTCCAATCGCGATCACAATCGACCCAACGCCGCCAAGAATCGCCGGACTCGTCGCCGAGACGTCGAATAACAACGGTTGAATGTACCGGGCGCCCACGATCGCGATGATTGTTCCGGCCGCAACGCCGCCGCCCGTCGTCGCCATTCCCTGCCCGACCACGTTTCGCACGATCCGCCCACTCGTCGCGCCAAGCGCGAGGCGAATGCCCAACTCACGCGTTCGATCAGCCACGAGATAGGCGATCACGCTGTACAGCCCCACCGAGGCGATCACGAGCGCCAGAACGCCGAACACGCCGAACATGGCCGCGCCGAGTTGCCAGGGGCGAAACTCCGGATCGACCGACTGCTGAATCGTCTCCAGGCGCGTGTATGAGAATTCCGGCATGCGCGCCATCGCCGCATGCAAGAGTATCATCGCCTCAGGCATTGGTCCGCGCGGACGGACCAACAGGATCGAACCGCCAAACCCGTCCTCCTGCCCGAGCGGGATGTAGTACTGCATCGTCGCCGGTTCGCGCACGCTCTTGCGATGGACGTCGGCGACCACACCGACGACGGTCGAACACGGCCGCGGCGGCGCGCCCGGCGCCGAGCCTCCGACGATGAGGCATTTGCCGATCGGGTTCTCGCCCGGCCACACCACCGTCGCCATCGTTTCGCCAACGATGGCGACAAGCGCCGTTCCGGCGCGATCACCGGCGCTGAAGCTGCGACCACGGCGAAGCGACATGCCCATGGTGCTGAAGTAGTCGCTACTCACCGCGCTCACGGACGCCTGTTCTCCTGCCACTCGCGGGAGCGAATCTTGTCCCGGCACCGTCACATCCACGGAAAAGCCGTAGCCATACGGGCTACCAACAGCGATCGCCGCGCGCTCCACCCACGGAAGTGCCTGCAGTCGCGCGAGCGCTTCGGCGTACGCCTGCGTGCGAACGACTGCCGCATTCTTGCCCTGGGTAGCGGCACGAGCGAACAGAGGATCCGCGCGGATCACGCGCGCCGGCTGGAATCCGAGATCGAGCGCGCGGACGCGCCACAGGCTCTGAACGAAGAGCGCCGCTCCGACCAGTAGAATTACGGACATGGCCGCCTGCACGCTCGACAGAATGGCCCGCCCAGCACCCCGACGCCCGCCGCCGTCGCGATCCCCCGACTTGAGCGAACCCGTGAGGTTGAGACGGGTTGCCTCGAGTGCGGGGGCCAGTCCGGTCACCAGCCCCACCACGATCGCCAGCAAGAGCGTGAACAGGAAGACTCGGCCGTCGATCACGTCGCCTGACCACGCAACGCTCGACAACAGCGTGGCGCGCATCAGTCGTCCGCCGAATCCGGCAACGAGCACGGCAGCCAACGCGCCGCCGAGCGAGACCAGCATCGTTTCTGTTAAGAGAAGTCGAATGAGCCTCGCGCGGCCAACGCCGAGCGCCAACCGCACCGCAATTTCGCGCCGACGGCGGCGCGTTCGAGCGACGAGCAGATTCGCCACGTTGGCGCAGGTGATCAACAAAACCACAACGGCAACGCCCATCAACCAGCGCGAGACGTTCGCGACCGCCGATGGCGCGCCGCTGCCGTCGTACCAGAGTGGGCGCACCGATGCGACAAGCTGACGCATAGCTGGCTTGTCCCCGGTATACGCCGCGCGTAAAATCGTCGTGGCTTCCGCGCCTGCTTTCTCCGGCGTCACACCCGGCTTGCGTCGCGTCACGACGCGGAGCCATTGGGCTCGGTACGTCGTCGGCCAGTCTTTCGTCACCGCTGTGAGGCTGAGTGGAAACCAGGCGTCGGCACGCGCTCGCTCCGGTCCGGTGAACCCGCTTGGCGCAACGCCAACAACCGTGTACGGAGTCTCGCTGAACGTCACGCGGCGCCCGACGATGTGCTCATCGCCGCCAAATTCCGCTTGCCAGAAGTCTTCGCCGAGAACTACGACATTCTCGCCTTTGGGCGGGTGATCCTCAGTGGAATCGAAGAATCGACCAATCACCGGCTTCACGCCGAGGGTGGGAAACAGATCCCAGGTGACGCGGCCGGTGCGAATCTCGCGCGCCTGCGCTCCGCTATTCAACAGTGTCGTGCCGGCAATCGTGTACGCCGCAATTCCGGCGAACGACGTCGCGTGGTCTCGGAGCGTCGCATACGTCACGTAGCCGACAACCGATTCCGTCCTGATTCCATTTCCGCCGCTGTTCCAACTGAGGTACAGTCGATCGACATTTCGCGCGTCGACCACGTGCTCAGGTCCGCGCAGCATCAGCCGGTCGATGATACCGAACATCGTCGCGTTGGCTCCGATGCCCAACCCAAGCGTCATGACGACGCCGGCGGTGAACAGCGGCTCACGCGTGAGCGAACGAAGGGAGACAGAGACGTCCTGTCGCACCGAATCGAATCGCTCACGCAGGTCGTGCTGGCGCCGACCGCGTGTGCCGATGTCAACGAGCGTGGACCGCACTTCCGTCTCGTCGCCGAATTGGTCGCGCGCCGCACGTTCGGCGTCAGGCCGCGTCATGCCGGCGGCCATGAACTGCTCGGCGCGCATCTGAAAGTGAAACGCCACTTCGTCGTCGACGTCGTCCTGCACGGTGCGGCGGAAGATGCGCCGTGAGCGGCGCCAGAGTGAATCGGTCATTGTTTCTCTCCGGTCAGGCTGGCTGTGTCGTCGTGCGGAGCACCTTGCCCACGGCCGCGACGTAGTCGGTCCATCCTTTGGTTTCGGCGAGCAGCTGTTTTCGGCCAACGGGGGTGAGGCGATAGAACTTTGCGCGGCGCCCGAGACTGGAAACGCCCCACTCGGCGGCGATCCAGCCGCGCTGCTCCATGCGATGCAACGCGGTATAGAGCGCGCCGTCCAGCACCGTGAGGGTTCCGCCCGACGAGTGCTCGATCCAGCGGGCGACCGCGTATCCGTGCTTCGGCCCCCAGTTGAGCCCGCGGAGCACGAGAATGTCGAGGGTTCCCAGCACCAGGTCCATGTGTATCTCCTCACTCAACGTTCAGTACATCAGCCATTGATGTATCAACGCACAAGGAGATAGACACCGGCCACCGGAAATCCGTTGGTTCAGCGGGACGGCTCGCTCGCCCGGGCCGGACTTGCCGGCAGAAACGCCATGCCGGCGGCGGCGATCACGGCGAGACCCGCGCCGACCGCGAACGCTGTCGGCGACCCGAATCGATCCCAGATGACGCCGAACATGAGCGACGCCGGCAACGCGCCAATGCCCACGGCGAGATAGTACCAGCCGTACGCCGCGCCTCTCCGCTCCTTGGGCACCACGTCGGCCACGAGCGCCAATTCCGTTCCCTCGGTGAGACCGAAGTAAATCCCATAGCTGGCGAACAACGCCCACGCGTGCCAGGCCTGACTCGCCCGCGCGAACAGGAAGTACACGGCGGCGTACGCCAGCCAGCCTGCGACGAGCACCGGCCGCCGGCCCACGCGATCGGACAGCGCACCCCCCGGGACATTGGAAACGCTCTTCACGCCGTTCAACAACGCCCACAGGATAGGGGCAAACACCACCGAAACGCCAAGCTCTTTCGCACGCAGCAGGAGAAATGCGTCGGTCGAGTTGCCGAGCGTAAAGACGAAGATCACCACGAGGAACGCCCAGAATCGTCCACCCATTCCCGCACCCAACTCGGCCTTGGTTTGCGCTGCCGCACGCTGCCGCTCCACCTCGCGGATTCCAAACACGGCGATGCCGATCGCGATGACGCCGGGAAACGCCGCGAGCCAAAACACCGTGCGAAGGGACGCGTGCGACCACCGAAGAATCGCGAAGGCGATCAGCGGACCGAGAAGCGCACCGGCGTTGTCCGCCGCGCTGCGCACACCAAAGGCTCGACCGCGCAGCGATGGATCGACCGAGTCCGCGATGAGTGCGTCGCGAGGCGAATTGCGAATGCCCTTTCCCACCCGATCGCTGACACGAATCAACAGCACCTGTGTCGCCGATTGCGCGATAGCGACCAGCGGTCGCACGGCCGACGCCAACACATAGCCGGCGACGACGAGCGGCTTTCGGCGTCGCACACGGTCGGACCACCACCCGCTCGCGAGCTTGAGCAGCGCCGCGACGGATTCTGCCGCGCCTTCGATCGCCCCGATGAATCCCGCGTTCGCGCCCAACACGGTCGAGAGAAACACCGGCAACAGCGGATAGATCATCTCGCTCGAGACGTCGTTGAAGAAACTCAACGCGCCGAGCACGTAGACGTTTCGTCCCAGTCGGGGATTGCCAGCCGGCTCGTCCTTCCGGGTGGCGTTCGAAGGAGCGCTCATCGGTTCGAATCTACCACTTGCGTGGAGCCCACAAGGGGTCGCTATTGATAGGCATGACGATGCGCTCAGCGGCGCCCTCACATCCAGTTCGCGACACAGCGTTCACGCACCGCGGCCTCGCCGCCGCGCATGCGCGCTTGGCCGCCCGCGACGACGCCATCATTCGCGCGCAAATCACGATCGCCCAGATCCCGGCGCCCACAGGCGAAGAGCATGAGCGCGGCGGCTGGGTGGCGCGCCGCTTCGGCGATAGCGGGCTGGCGGACATTCATACCGACGCGGTGGGCAACGTCATCGGGCGGCGAGCCGGCGTCGAGGAAGGTCCGGCCGTAGTGCTGTGCGCGCACCTCGACACGGTGTTTCCCCGCGAAACCAACCTGTCCGTTCGTCGCGACGGCGAGCGACTGATCGGCCCCGGGATCAACGACAACGGCCGCGGCCTGGCCGTGATGCTCGCCCTCGCCAGCGAGATTGATGGCGCGCGGATCCGACCGCGCCGCCCAATCGAGTTTGTCGCGACAACGGGCGAGGAAGGCGCGGGCGATCTCCGCGGCGCGAAACATTATTTCGGTGATCGTGGACGCGACGCCTTCGCGATGGTCGCGCTCGACGGTGCCGGCGACGAACGAATCATCCACCGCGCGCTTGGGTCACGACGCTTTCGCGTGTCGTATGCGGGCCCGGGGGGACACTCATGGGCGGCATTCGGCGTTCCCAACGCCGTGCATGCCGCCGCGGGCGCGGCCGCGCGTCTCGCCAGCCTGCCGCTGCCGACCAACCCGCGCACGACGCTCTCCGTGGGTCGCATCGGCGGCGGGCTCTCCGTCAATTCAATTCCCGACGCGGCCTGGTTGGAGATCGATCTCCGATCGACGTCGACCACGCAGTTGGATGAGACCGAGCGCACCATCCACCGGATCGCCCAGGTTGCCGCAGATGAGGAAAATGGAAAGCGCGCGCTCGGGACGCGGGCGCTCTCGCTTCGTATCGAATCGATCGGCTCGCGCCCCTGTGGGGAGACGTCGGTCGACCACGCACTCGTGCGCGCGGCCGTGGAGGCAACGCGTCTGGTGGGTCGACACCCCGACCTCGCCCTTGCGTCGACCGACGCCAACGTGCCGATCAGCCAGGGCATTCCGGCGATTGCCATCGGCGCCGGCGGACGCGGCGGGGACGCACACACACGCGCCGAATGGTTCGACAACATTCACGGGACGGTCGGCGTGGCGCGCGCCCTTACGATCGTGATGACGGCGGCGGAGTTGGCCTAAAGCACCGGAACGACCATCATTCCGTTTGCGATGGCTCCGCCCGCGCCAACGCGCGTCCAATGACACGAATCACCCCATACGTCTCGGCGCCGAGAATGATGGCGGCCGCGATCACGACCAACGCCAGCGAAACCGGCTGTGATTGTCGCAACCACGCGACGACAATCCAGCCGATACCAAGCGGGATGACGAGCGCGATACCAAGCGAGAAAAAGTTCGCAACGGTCGCCAACACATTTTGGCCGAGTGCCTCAACCCCCGTGCTCACGGTGGGCCCCAGCCGAACCCAACCCGGAAACAAAACGGCAGCTCCGTTTTGAATCGTCGCCAGCGCCGCGTTGAGCGACAGGATCGCGAATGGCGCGGCCACGAAGAGCGCTAGCCGCGCGTCGGCCGGAAGTATCTGCACCGTGGAAACGAGCATGGCGAGATACGCCACGATGACGAGACCGATCTGCAGCAAGGCCATTGGCACCGCGGACGAGGCGATTTCCGCGATGACGATTTGCTCCGGCGCCATGGGCAGGGTTTTGAGCAACGGAAGATGCTGCATGTCGTGACGGAGATCGTTTCGGATCAGGCGTCCGCCGAACAGCAGCAGCATGGCCGCGAACGCCATTGAGCCCGACGCAACGCGCGCCGCCATGTCGGTTTCGCCGCTTCCCATGGCCGTGCCAAGCGCGATCGCCATCACGGCCGGGCCGATGAAGACCCGCCACTGCGACGTGCGGCGCAGGCAGAGGATGTTCTTCCACACGATGGCGAGCGCCGGGTGCCCCACCGCCGCGAGTTTGAGCGTTGATGTTGGTGACTTTGGTGTGGCCGCAATCGCCATGGTGCGACGCGAGCGCGTGGCCTCGAGCCGCCGCGCACGATCGGCCGACGCCTTGATCGCCGCGTCCTCGAACGCGGCGTCCGTTCGCGTGACCCAGAGCGCGTGGGCAAACATCACGCCGAGCGCCGGGACAATGGCGTAGCTCCATGCGGTCGCGGATTTGGCGAACGTCGGCGCGACGACGAGGTGAAACGGATACAGCCCCCAATAGGCCGGCGGATTGGCCAATACTTTCCCTAACGCGGCGAAAAATGCGCCCGCGCCTTCACCGGTCCAGAGCTCGTGACGGGCCATGATCACCCCGGCGACGATCGTCGCGCAAATCGCGACGAATACGGCGATCGACGCGCGATGTCTGCGCACTCCGGCGGCGCCGTGCTCACGCCACGACGACCGCACGAGCGCGGCGCCAAGCCGATGAGAGTTGAGCGTCGAGAAGAGGACCCAGAGGCCGATCGCGCGCAGCGGCGACGGAAGCGCGGTTCCACCGCGGCGCAGCACGAACACCCAAATGAGCGCGTTGATGACCACGGCGAATTGGGCCCGCAGCAGCTTGTACTTGATCAATTGCCGCCGCGTCACCGGCGCCGAGAACAACATCGACACCTCGGCCTGCGTGAACGCGAGCGCGGTGGCGTCGGACCCGAACACCCACGAGCCCATGAGCGTTATGACAATGAGCAGCGTCACGATCATTTCCGTGGGCTGCCCCAGGAAAAACGCTGTGCCCTCACCGGTGCCGCGACTCAGCGGGCGAACAAGAAAGCCCCAGACGTACAGCCCGCCCACAACGAGCGCAACGGCGTAGCGCGGGCGACGCGCGCGGCGCGCCATCGCGACGATGCGATTGCGCGCGCTCGTGAGTGAGAGATAGAGAAACGGGCTCACACGACCGGCGTGGGGCTCCGGTCGGCCGTCAGCGCGAGGAACACGTCTTCCAATGACCTACCGGCAAGGTGAGGATGCGCGCCAATGATGTCGTCGATCGTTCCGTAGGCAATGCACTCGCCGCGGCGCACGACGAGAAGCTTGGTGCAGAGCTCCTCGACCAGGTTGAGGAGGTGCGAGCTCAAGATCACTGCCGCGCCGGCCGCGGCGCGGGCGGTGATCGTCTCGCGCATCCGACGAATGCCGGCTGGATCGAGTCCTGTCAGCGGTTCGTCGAGAATCAAAGCCGTGGGTGAATGCAACAGTCCGCAGGCAATGGCCAGCTTCTGTCGCATGCCGCGCGATAGCTCACCAGGAAGCGCCGTTCTTTTCTCGACCAGCTCGAGCTCGTCGAGCAAAACGGGAATGCGAGACTCGACGTCGGCAACGCCGTAGAGACGCGCGATGAACCGCAGATGCTCCTCGACCGACAGATACTCGAACAGATGCGGCTCATCCGGAATGAACGCCAGCGCCCGTTTGGCGGGGATTGGATCGGAGCGCATGTCATGCCCCGAGATGGCCACCGTCCCGCGCGTCGGCGCGATGATGCCGGCCAAACAGCGAAGCGTCGTCGTCTTTCCGGCGCCGTTCGGACCGACGAGACCAAGCACCTCACCTGTTCCGACGTCGAACGACAAACCGCGAACGGCGGTGAAGTCTCCGTACAGCTTCGTGAGCTCGCGGACGACGATCATGCGGTCATGTCGAGACCTTGACGACCGAATGATCGCTCACATTCAGATGCCCGCGTGCGCCATCCACGATCG
Source organism: bacterium (assembly GCA_040002475.1). Lineage (GTDB taxonomy): Bacteria > Gemmatimonadota > Gemmatimonadetes > Gemmatimonadales > Gemmatimonadaceae > JAQBQB01. Next base: position 133,683 of record JBDUEJ010000009.1, read on the forward strand.
CGGAGTCTCCGATCATCGATCCAGCGAGGGTCGAGTTGGTCACGGTGCTTCCGTTGCCGATGATCGTATCCGTCAACGTCGATCCCTCGACTCGGCTGCCGCTGCTGATCGACACGTTCGGCCCAATCGTAGAGTGGACGAGGGTCACGTCGTCTTCGATGTAGACCGGATCAACGATCGTCACGCCCGCAGGAATCGTCGCCGGACGCCGGGCCGATCCGCGCTCGAGGATCGTGCGATTCGTCTCCAGCAGAGTGCCCTGCTCGCCGGCGTCGTACCAGCCCTCGACGTCGATAACCTGGATCTTGGCACCGTGGTCGATCATGTACTGGAACGCGTCCGTCAGATAGAACTCGCCCTTGTTCTTCGGCTGCGTCAGCACGTGCTGGATGCCCTCGTACAGGAGTTTCCAGTTCTTGATATAGTACAGTCCAATGTTCGCCCGCTTCGAGATCGGCGTCGTCGGCTTCTCGACGATTTTCGTCATGTTGCCGTCGGCGTCAGTGACGACCACGCCGAATCGTTGATAGTCGTCCACGGTCTTCACCCAGATGATACCGTCGGCGGTGCTGGTTTTTACCACCGACAGATCGGCGTCGAAGATGGTGTCCACGAAAATGATGAACACCGGCTGGTCGACGTACGGGCGTGCCAGCGCTACGGCGCCCGCGGTCCCGTCCTGCACCTGCTGCTCGATGAACACCGAGTCGAACGGATACTTGGCGCGAGCGTACGCCTCGACTTTGTCCTTGAGATGCCCGGTGATGTAGATGACTTGCTCGACGTCGCCGAGTCGCTGCAGGTCGTCCATCACGTAGTCGATCACGGGTTTGCCCGCGATCTTGAGCATTGGCTTCGGCGTGATGTGCGTGTGCGGGCGGAGGCGCGTTCCTTTCCCCGCCAGAGGAATGATGACTTTCATGGCGCGCTCGTCCCCTCGCGCCCGTAGAGATCCTTCAGGCGCACGACATCGTCGAGATGCGGCGTGGACACTTCCAGAATCTGGCAATCGGTGACGGCTTCCATTTGATGAATAGTGCCCGGGGTGATCCGATATGCGTCGCCAAGCCGGAGCCCAACGTCGCGCGGCTGATCATTCTCCCAAATGCGATAGATGAGTTCGCCCGAGAGCAGGTAGATCGTTTCGTCCTTGACGTTGTGGTACTGCACGGACAATGCGTGCCCCGCCGTGATGTGCAGAATCTTTCCGACGTACTCGTCGGTGTGAGCCCAGATCGTCTCGTGTCCCCACGGCTTCGGAACATGCGTGATGGTCGCGCGACCGCTCATCGGCCGTCGCCGATCAAGGAATTCATTGCAGGCATGTCGGTTGAATGGAGTTTGGGGAGATAACGCACGCATTGGCGCGGGACGCGCAAGCCTCCGGGGAATAAACGCGAAACGAGGGCAGTCGGATAGTCGGGCACAGGACACAGTTACTGCCTCTCCCACCGACCCATGATCCTCGCGCCGCGATGCGACGAAGCGTCGGCTGACACAGCAGAACCGGCGGTCGCGTTTCGAGAACCATTGGTCGAGGTTGGACCCGCGTAAATCAAGCTCGGGCAAATCGGTCGGACCTGCCGCGTTTAATTGCCCGGCTCTGCCGTCAATGCCCGAGATCTGTCACGTCGCCGTGCAGCACACAGCCATTGCCTTAGCTGCTGCAAGCTGGCCGCATTGCTGTTCTTTCGTTCACCGCCGTTTATCGCCATAGATCTCCCACCGTGATCACCCACCGCGGCGCAACCGACCCGTTGCCGCCGAGCCCCTTCCCGCCCGCCAATCCTGATTGATTGACGAACACGGGCGCGTCGAGGCGAACGTACATCTCACGATCGTACAGTTTGCCGCGGACGATCAACCCCGTCCCCGCGTCGCTCATCAGAGAATTCGTAAGGTTCACCAGCTTCGATGAACCGTAGCCACCGTCGCCAAACGCACTGAACGACAGCGACGCCACCCCCCAGTCGCCACGGACGGTGAACAGTCGCTGCACCAACTCGGCGTTCCCCGACACCACGCCGTCGAGTGGCACATTGTAGCCAAACCCCCGAAAGCCCGCGCCACCGAGCGGTAGATAGTTGATCCCCGTTTGCTTCAAGAGCGCCCCGCGCGGCCGGAACAGATCATTGTTGAACGTCTCCAGCGGATCCTCGGACGACGCGAAGATCGCCCGCTGCCTGGGCGCGTTATGCGCGACGCCGCCGTAGATGCGCACGTGAACCTGCGACGCCGTTCCGATGATCGACCGCACCACAGCGATCGAGCCCTCGGCACGAAGATAGGCCCGTTGATTCTCAGAGCCGCCAATTCGATTGCTCGACGTCGCACCGCCGGCCAGCGCGCCGCGAAGCGTCGTCGACTCGCTGTCCGCATCGATCGCCGTCTTGTACGATCCCGTCGCGCCGGCCTCCACCAAGCTGGAGTTCGACCACTGCTCCGGAAGCAGCAGCGAGTCGGTTGGCAGTGCCGCGGTGACGTACAGCTTGGCATTGATCGCCGGCCCGGGCGTGTGAATGAACGGACTGAGGTCCCACTTCTTGAACGCGCTCACATCGAGCATTCCATCAAGAAAATTGAACGCCCCGCCGTAGCCCATCAGCGGCCGGTCGAACCCCGGCAGATACAGGTTCTCGGCGCGCGCCCAGAGTTGCGCTCGTGTGAGGAAGTTCGGCTGCCGGCCTGTTGGGCCGCGCGGACCGCGCGACGAGAAGCCGATGCCGCCGTCGTGGATGTCGACCATCGACAGATAGTTGGTCTTCGCGCGTATGCCGAACACCGGTCCCTGCGGTTCACTGTACCACGCTGCCGGCGACAGCGCGACGATCGTGTGCGTACGATCGTTCTGGTCGAGGTACGGCCAGTTGTACATCACGCGCGGTTCGCGAACGCTGATCAGGAACGCACTCTGAATGTTGTTCCGGCGATCCCAGTCCCACGTCAAATGATTCGGGTCGAGCTCGACCAACGTTGGACGTTCGGTGGTCACGATGCTCACCGTCTGGTCATCCACCAGCGGATCCGCGCGCCCGAATGTCCAACCCGAGGCGGTCTGCACGCCCACTGGCATCGGATGCCGAAGCTCGCCGCGCCGAGTGACGCGCGCGGTCGTCTCGAAGCGCGCGCCGTCGGTCCTGATGTTGACGCTGCCGAGCGAATAGTCCATCAAACCGGTGCCACGCACCCATTGGTCGAAGAACCATGTGAGTCCATGCCCATACGTTCGCTCGCCCGACATGCGCATCGCGCGTTCGTCGACGTGTTTGAGCGCCCACCGGTTGTAGTAGTCGTGCATGAAGGCACGGAAGGCGGTGTCGCCCATGACGTCGCGCAGGTGTCCGTACATCAACTCTGCCCGATCGTAGATCATGTCGTTGTAGATCCCGAACTCGCTGAACTCAGCGCCGCTCGTGCCGATCGGCTGCGCCCGGCCGAGAAGCTCGAGCCGCACCTGCGCGAGATACGCGCTGTCGGCCGGGGGAATCACCACGGCATTCGCCCGGTGTCCCTCGGGCAACCGCGGCGGAACCGGCGCGTGTCCCACCAGCTCCTGCGGTGTCAACTTCTGCGCCCAGTCCGTCTGATACGACGTCAGCCCTTCGTCCATCCACCCCGACCGCCATTCGTTGTTGCCGAGGATTCCATACGTGAAGACATGGCCCGCCTCGTGGAGGATCAGACCCTGCGACGCCGAGCCGTCCATGATCATCATGGGAAACTCGGTGCCGCCGGGGTCGATGCGATGCACGTTGGAGAGTTGTGGATACGCGTACGGTCCCCAGATCGATTCCAGCCACTGGAGCGCGTAGATCGTTCGGTCAACGGCGCGGCCGCCGGCCCATGTGGTGTCGTCGCCCGGCTTGAACAGCACGTGGACGCCGACCGTGTCCCACGTTTGAAAGTGCGCACGAGCCGGCGCGGAACGAACGTAGACGCCGCCCTCGTAGCGGTAGTCCGGCGACGCGCTCCACGCGAAGTGATGCACGTTCTCGGCAAAGAAGCGCACCGCACGATAGCCGTCGGGAACCGTGACGGGCGGCGCGGGCGGCACGGTCTGGTACGCGTTGCTTCCCAGATACGGCGCGCCGTTTCGGGAGACGCGCGCCCAGCCCGGATCACCGCTCACGGGAACGCCGCTCGAGGCGAGTACCTGGTCGTCGCGCACGACCATGGTTACGTCATACGTACCGTACTCGCCGTACAGCTCGCCCGCGGGCACGAGCGCGTTCGGCTCCCATCCCCCGCGATCGTACACCGCCACTTTCGGAAACCATTGAGCAAAGTCATACGTTCGGCCGCTGCGGCCCTGCCGGCGAGGAACGGTCGACGGCCGCGCGTCCCACTCGAACGTGACGCGGATCGAATCGTGCGGCGCTAGGCCGGCGGCGAGCTTGAAGTGCGCCACCGTACTGTCGGGCGACCCCGGATAGTCCACGAAGACCGGTGTGCCATTCACGACCGGAGGCGAGGTGAAACGTTCATAGCCGAAGTCCGGGTCGCGAAGATTCTGGAAGCGAACCCGATTTTCATGGTCGTCTACCGCGCTCCATTTTGAGTCGGGCCGGAACGCGTTCAGATACTGGTGTACGAATATCTCCCGGAGCGTATCCGGCGAGTTGTTGACATAGACGAGGGTGCCGCGCGCGTGGAGGTTCGCTTTCGCCTCATCCAGCGTCGCGACGATGGTGTAACTGACGCGCTGTTGCCAATATCCGACTGTGTCGCCTGACGGCGGCGTGGTTGCGCCTTGAAACGCCGCCTGCTGGAGCAGTCCGATCGTACCGAGAAAGAGGGAGATCATGGCTGAATTGTATGGGGCCCGCTTTGGCGCGACCACTGGCCGCGCACCCACTTTCCGCACAACTTAGTCGCATGTACTCCACGTGCCTGTTCTGCAACGAGAGCCTCGGAGCGAACGAGACGGTCGAGGATTTCCCCGTGGGTCGGCGCCTGGCCTACGACGCAGCGAAAGGTCGGCTGTGGGTCGTCTGTCACCACTGCTCGCGCTGGAATCTCTCTCCGCTCGAAGAGCGATGGGAGGCGATCGAAGCGTGCGAGAAGGCGTTCCGCGCAACCACCGTGCGGGTTTCCACGGACAACATCGGCCTCGCGCGAATGTCCGAGGGGCTCGAGCTCATCAGAATCGGGGCGCCGCTGCGTCCAGAGTTCGCGGCGTGGAGATACGGGCGACACTTCGGCAAACGCCGGCGGCGCACGCAACTCATTGCCGGAAGCGGAGTAGCCGCGGCCGCCGTGGCCGGGATCGCCCTGGGCCCCACACTCGCCCCGGCGCTCACGCTTGGCGCGCTGTCGATCATCGTCATCCCCGGCATCACCACGATCATGGGCGTCATACCCATCGTCGGAATGCTCGCCGCGCGGGACTACATCCAACACGATCGCGTCGTCGCACGGTTGGCCAACGACCGCCGCGTGGTGACCGTCCGCGCCAAACACCTCAACAACATTGAGCTGAGCGTGCACGGGCACGACGGTCCGGCGGCGCTCGCCGTGCCGCACGACCGTGGCTGGACAGAATTCACGGGGACCGCCGCCATCCATGCGACGAGCGTGCTGATCGCCGGCGCGAATCGCTACGGCGCCGCTCGCGCCAGTGTGCAGGACGCCGTGAAGCAGATCGAGGGCGCCGGAGACGCGAGTGCGTTCCTGTCGGCCGCGTCGACACGCAATGGCTGGCGCGGTGGCAAAGTCTTCTCGCTACTCAACCACTATCGCGGGTTGGGCGCCATGCACCTCTCGGCAACCGAACGCCTGGCGCTGGAAATGTCCGTGCACGAGGAGTCGGAGCGCCGGGCGATGGAGGGCGAGCTCGCCGTGCTTGAAAACGCCTGGCGCGACGCCGAAACCATTGCCGCGATTTGCGACGACGAACTGTCTCCGCCAAAACTCTACGAGTAGGTCGCTGGCCAGTCCGGGAGACTCCGCAACGTCGTCGCGAGCACGGTGAATGCATAGTGTCGGTCCTGGAGAAAGCGAACGGGTGCTTTTCGAGGACACATGAATCGTCGACATTTTTCGTTGATCGTCGCTGCTTTGGTTCAAATTGCGGTCGTCCAGGGATGCACGTCGGCCAATGACGGCGGCGCACCCCCTGCGCCCTCTCCAGCGATTGGGCTCACGCTGAGCTTAACGGGCGCATCCATTCGTCAGGGCGTCAGTGCGCCGACGACTGCGACCGTGACTGGCTTCGGTGGATTCACCGGCGCGGTCAGCCTGTCAACGACGGACGTGCCCGCGGGTACCACGGCCACGATTACCAACACGCAGACATCGGGCGGCGTCACCACAGCAACCGTGACGGTGGCTGTGAGCCCAACCGCGGTGCTCGGTACGTATATCATCGTCGTGCACGCCTCGGGCTCGGGCGTCGCCGACGCGGTTGCCAACTTCACGCTCACGGTCGCTCCGCCCGTCTAACTCGGCCCTGTCCGCGCCAACCGGGCCCGGCGCAATTGATTCAGGAATGCCCGAGAGAACAAAACGCGCCGGCAGAATCGCCGGCGCGCTTTGTTCACCTACCCATCAACTCACGGAACCAATGCCGCCTTCGTTTCCTTCTTCTGCGGATTCTTGACGTAGATGTCGAACCACGCCACCCAGCGAGCCCACTGATCGAGATCCGACTCACGCGTTGCCGGACCATGATCCTCGTACGGATACATGAACAGGGCTGCCTGTTTTCCCTGCCCTTGCAACGCCTGCATCATGCGGATCGAGCTGATCGGATCGGTGCCGACGTTCTGATCCTCGAGCGAGTGGTACATCAACAGCGCGCCACTCAACCGGTCGGCATAGAGGAACGGTGACATCTCGAGGTAGGTGTCTTTCGCTTCCCAGAAGTTGCGCCGCTCGTTCTGGAAGTTCCACGGCGTGAGCGTGCGGTTGTACATGCCGTCGCCGGCAATGCCCGCCTTGAAGTACGGCGTGTGCGTCATGGCGTTCACCGTGCTGAACGCGCCGTAGCTGTGACCACCAATGCCGAGGCGATCGCGGTCCAGGTATCCGGCTCGCTCCACGGTCTCGATCGTGAGATCGAGATCTTCGCGAAGCTCATCCACGTAATGATCGTTCATGCGACCCTGCGGTCCAACGATCGGGATGTCCACGGGCTGAATGACCACGTAGCCCTGCGTCACCCAGATCTCCGGGCTCCGCGCCGCCACGTTGGCGAACTGATTGATGTTCGTGGTGCGACGACGCTGATCGTATTCAACCTGCGTCGAGAACTCCGTTGGATAGAACCAGATGATGCCCGGAAGACGCGTGCCTTCGCGATAATCCTTCGGGAGCGTGACGTCGATATAGAACTTGTAATTGTCGCGCGGACGTGTGACGAGCAACCGCTTGCGAATGGCCTGCGATACTTCAGGCGCGAAGTCCACGTTCTTGGTGAGCTTCGTCTCCGTACCCGTCTTCATGTCGCGCAGATACGAATCCGGAACCATCGTGGGCGATTGGCGCGAAACGATCACTTTGCTGTAGTCGTCGTCGAGCGGCGCAACCACATCTTCGGCGACCGTTCCCGTGCCTTCGAACAACCGAGTCTTCTGACCGGACTCGAAGTCCACTTTGTCCACGAAGTTGTGCGGCGCCTGCTTTGTCCAATCGGGGAAGTACTTCGTTCCCTCGAGGTAAACCGTCTTGTTGTCCGCGCCGACCAATACGACCTGGCCATTCGGCCCACGCTTGGTCTGCAGAGCGCCCGGCGCATTGTAGAACGCCGAATCACTGCCGGCGCCGCCACGTCCGCCGGCGCCGCCGCCGCCGCCACGCCCACCACGACCACCTGCGGCGATCGTCGCACCCTTGGCGATCTCATAATGCTTGCTCGGATCGGCAAGCCGAACCGCGTAGAGATCATTGCCCTCGTTCACGAAGAGCGTCTTGCCATCAGCGCTGAACTCGGCGGAGGTCATCCGCGAGCTCGACTCGAAGATCACCTTTTGATCCGCGGCGCCGAAGGGCGGCACCCACGAGTAGAGACGATCCTTCCGCGCCGGACCGGCGCCGCCACCCTGGCCGCCGCCGGCGGCGCCACCACCACGCGCGCCGCCGCGCCCACCGCGCGCGCCGCCCGCGGCACCAGCCGGACCGGCTTCCGCCTGCAGATACGTGAGGCCAGGGGCGTTCGAGCTCCACTGCAGGTTGCGCTTGCCGGTATCCGTCTGCGCACCACCGCGTCCGCCACCACCGCCGCCGCCATTCGTCGTATCGGCAGGGCCGCCAGAGCCTTCAGTCAGCGCACGCTTGGTGATCTCGGTCAACATCTTTCCGTTCGCGTCCCACAGCTGCTCCACCGTGCCGAAGTTCGACACCGGCACGAGGTACGAGTACGGCCGGACCTGCAGCGTAACGCGGAAAAACTGGCCGTCCGGCGAGGCATCGACGTTCGTGATCAACGCCGGCCCGCCAATCTTTTTCACGGCATGGGTCTTCACGTCGATCAATGCGAGCTGACCCATGGTGTAGTAGTCGAGCAGATCTTTGTCGTACGGATCGCGCAGCAGGCTCGCATAGTTGCGGTTCTGCTGCATCTTGCCTTCCTCGCTCGTGCGGACGAGCGGGCCCGTTTCAACCGGCGGACGCTTCGGCTCGGCTGGGCGCGCATCGGGCAAAAGCACGACGACGATGTTCTTTCCGTCCGTCGTCCAATCGAACGTGGAGACCCGCGTGGCGAGCAACGGCGTCTTTGTGATCTGAACGGACTTGCCGCTCGTGAGGTCGGCCACGAACAGGTGCGTCGCAGCGTCGAAGTTGGCAAGGTATCCGATGCTCTTGCCGTCAGGAGACCACGTGGCCCCGCTGACTAGAGCGCCCTTGGGCGTCTCAATGGTGCGCGTCGCGCCCGTGGTCGGATCGATCAGCGTGAGTCCAACACTACCGCGCGTCGTGAGCGCCCGAGCGCGATTCGCCTTGAAGTCGATCTCGACGCCGCCCAGCCGATAGTGCGGCTTGCCGAACGCGTCGATCGACGGAAGACCTTCGCTCTCCGTCTTGAGGAAATAGTGCCTGTCAGGGCTGGGATTCGAGAACGCGACGTTGTTCCGCGGGGCGGTCACGATCCGCTCGACTGCTTCTGGCGGTTTGACGTACGTCTCCTTCGCCAGGACTTCCTTCGGATTCCACCCCTGCTGGACGACGTTCTGCGCGCCGAGCGGCAGTGCGACGACAGCGAGACCGGCAGCGCCGATCAAAAGACGCGTCGCAACGCGCCTCGGTGGGAAAAAGCGGGTCATTGCGAACTCCACGGAATGGGCTTCGAGATACGGCTGGTGGGAGCTGGCTCCAATTTAGGTATACGGAGCGTCCCGTCGAGGCGTTGCGCCTCGCCACTCGTTCGCCGATTTCGTTCGCCGATTTCGTTCGCCG